>NC_014833.1:420000-1073081 GCF_000179635.2 Ruminococcus albus 7 = DSM 20455
AGTCTGAATAGGGCGGCAAAGTCGTATGCAATAGACCCGAAACCGAGTGACCTAACCATGTCCAGGCTGAAGTGGAGGTAAAACTCCATGGAGGGCCGAACCCACGTCCGTTGAAAAGGCCGGGGATGAGGTGTGGTTAGCGGTGAAATTCCAATCGAACTCGGATATAGCTGGTTCTCTCCGAAATAGCTTTAGGGCTAGCCTCATGACAGATTACCGGAGGTAAAGCACTGAATGGGCTAGGGGTCGAAAGATTACTGAACCTTATCAAACTAAGAATGCCGGATAATCGATTCATGGGAGTCAGACTGTGTGAGATAAGTCTCACAGTCAAAAGGGAAACAGCCCAGACCCACAGCTAAGGTCCCAAAGTATGTTTAAGTGGAAAAGGATGTGGGGTTGCATAAACAACCAGGATGTTGGCTTAGAAGCAGCCACTCATTAAAAGAGTGCGTAATAGCTCACTGGTCGAGTGACCCTGCGCCGAAAATTCAACGGGGCTAAAACATACACCGAAGCTTGGGATTCATACAATAGTATGAGTGGTAGGAGAGCGTCGAATAAGGGGTGAAGTCAGAGCGTAAGCGCTGGTGGACTTTATTCGAGTGAGAATGCCGGAATGAGTAGCGAGAATTATGTGAGAATCATAATGGCCGAAAATCTAAGGTTTCCTGAGGAAGGTTCGTCCGCTCAGGGTAAGCCGGGGGCTAAGGTCAGGCCGAAAGGCGTAGCCGATGCACATACGGTTGAAATTCCGTAGCCACCGAAAGATTTAAGTATAGGGACGCTTCGAAAGTGATGTAGCCGGGCGATGGTTGACCCGGTCGTAAGGGATCGAAAATAAGTAGAGAAGGCATCATAGACGGAGACAAGAAAAGCTATATGAATATCTTAGGTGCCCGTACCGCAAACCGACACAGGTAGATAGGAAGAAGATTCTAAGGCCAACGGGAGAAGGGTTGTTAAGGAACTCGGCAAGTTGACCCCGTAACTTAGGGATAAGGGGTGCTTGAGTGATCAAGCCGCAGAGAATAGGCCCAGGCGACTGTTTAGCAAAAACACAGGTCTCTGCTAAATCGAAAGATGACGTATAGGGGCTGACACCTGCCCGGTGCCGGAAGGTTAAGAGGAGATGTGAGAGCATCGAATTGAAGCCCCGGTAAACGGCGGCCGTAACTATAACGGTCCTAAGGTAGCGAAATTCCTTGTCAGGTAAGTTCTGACCCGCACGAATGGTGTAACGATCTGGGCACTGTCTCAACAACCCGCCCGGCGAAATTGTAGTACCGGTGAAGATGCCGGTTACCCGCGACTAGACGGAAAGACCCCATGGAGCTTTACTGTAGCCTAATATTGGATTTCGGTATTTCATGTACAGGATAGGTGGGAGACTGGGAAGCATTGGCGTCAGCTGATGTGGAGTCACTGTTGGGATACCACTCTTGAAGTGCTGGAGTTCTAACCTGCGGCTTTGAATCAAGTCGGGGGACATTGTTAGGTGGGCAGTTTGACTGGGGCGGTCGCCTCCTAAAGAGTAACGGAGGCGCTCAAAGGTTCGCTCTGCATGGATGGAAACCATGCGTCAGAGTGTAAACGCAAAAGCGAGCCTAACTGCGAGAATGACGGTTCGAGCAGTAACGAAAGTTGGAGTTAGTGATCCGGCGGTATGTGAATGGAAATGCCGTCGCTCAACGGATAAAAGCTACCCTGGGGATAACAGGCTGATCTCCCCCAAGAGTCCACATCGACGGGGAGGTTTGGCACCTCGATGTCGGCTCATCGCATCCTGGGGCTGAATTCGGTCCCAAGGGTTTGGCTGTTCGCCAATTAAAGCGGTACGCGAGCTGGGTTCAGAACGTCGTGAGACAGTTCGGTCCCTATCTGTCGTGGGCGTAAGATATTTGCAAGGAGCTGTCCCTAGTACGAGAGGACCGGGATGGACGCACCTCTGGTGCACCAGTTGTCACGCCAGTGGCACAGCTGGGCAGCTATGTGCGGAACGGATAAACGCTGAAGGCATCTAAGCGTGAAGCCGCCCTTAAGATAAGATATCTCATCCTTTATGGAGTAAGACCCCTTGAAGACTACAAGGTTGATAGGCACAAAGTGTAAGTGCAGTGATGTATTTAGCTAGCGTGTACTAATTGGTCGAGGGCTTGTCCTAAATTATGTTAATCCTTAAATTACCCTTCATTATTCAATTTTGAGGTTACTGTTACCTCTAATTTATAGTCGGTGATCATTGAGATGAGGTCACACCTGTTCCCATGCCGAACACAGAAGTTAAGCTCATCTTCGCTGAAAATACTCGGCGGGCGACCGCCCGGGAAAATAAGTTGTCGCCGGCTCTCCCAAAACACTCTTCGGAGTGTTTTGGTGTATCTGCCTCCTTAGCTCAGTCGGTAGAGCATGCGGCTGTTAACCGCAGGGTCGTTGGTTCGAGTCCAACAGGTGGCGCTTCCTTAGCACTGAAATGTATTTCATTTCGGTGCTTTTTATTTATATATTTTTTGTTTTTATAACCGGCTGTAAATCTGTTTATGTAGAGGTAACAAAAAATATGCTTTTATAAACTGGTCATTTACAATTGATTCATTGACGTGAATGTATGTTTGTGCTATAATATACATGATTTATTGGGTCAATGGTTAGTTTTAGTTGTTCTGTTATTATCCCGATTTGTAAGTTTGGTCTTATGACCTGAAAGGATATGTGAAAAAATATGGAAGAAATGAGAATTTACTTCAGGAAAATTATTGCGGGAATGATGGCACTGCTGCTGACAGCACCTGCAAACCCAGGCGGATTTACGTCCTCGGGCAGCACTATACCCGTCAATGCTGAGGAAGCTGATGCAGATCGCAGCGGAATTTACGGGGATGATCTTGATGATGATCTGACTACTGATGCAGCGGATGATATCACAACCGACACCGAAACATCAGGCGGTGAGGATTCTCAGGAGGACGCTACCACTCAGGAAGAAGATGATATTGTTCCTGATGATACTGATGATCAGAATGTGGTCGACGATGAGACTACAAGTGCTGATGATCAGATAACCACTGACTCGCAGGATGCTCATGAATATGAATCTGATGAGCCTAAAAATGCTGAAAATACGGTTGTTGTTCCAAAGGATGAGAACGGTTCAGAGGCTGAATTGTGCTTCATCAAGATATCTTCTGCTGAAGGTGTTCTTGATAAGATCGATGAGATATCTCCCGAAGAGGCTCAATCATGGCTCGCTGCAAATATTGATACGATCACAGCCATAGCCCCTGCATATAATGGTCGTCGTGACTTCTTTTTTAAATACAATGACACATATTATTATGCATCCCTTGGTCCCGATCGTTTTGAAAGTCGTTATATAGGTGGCGATGATTTCTATTGGGCGGTTTTAAGTGCTGATAAGGTAGAGAGTTCGATCGCTAAATATATCAAACGTATGGATCACGTTTTTATATGGAAGAATCCTGCGGCAACATATACGAAGATAGATGCTCATGAAGCTACCTGTACTGAGTCGGGCAATACCGAGTATTATATCGGTTCCGATAATAAGTACTATAAACTGGAAGACGGTGTTTACAAAGAGATAGCTGAAAATTCATGGACCGTCGATGCACTTGGTCACAGCTATTTTGCGCCTGTCTGGACATGGATCGATGACGTCAATATAAGTGCTAAGTTCGTTTGCAAGAATTGTGGTGACGTAGTAGTTTTTGATACTCAGGCAACCAAGAAGATCGAAAGCGAACCAACTTACACACATGACGGTAAGGTAGAATATAATGCGAGGGTGGTATTTAACGGCAAGGGTTACAGCTACACCAAGTACGTTAATATTCCTATGCTTCGTCTTTCTTACGTTGAAGCTTCCGATCCGACCTGTACAGAAGCCGGTAATATCGAATACTGGTATGATGCTGATAACGATAAGTATTTCGCTGATGAAAACGGTGAAAACGAGATAACCAAGGCGAATACTGTTATTAAAGCAGCTGGACACACTGCCGGCAGTGAAGTTGTGGAAAATAAGGTCGAGCCGACTTATTTCCATGATGGCAGTTATGATAAGGTAGTATACTGCAGCAAATGCGGTGAAGAGATCAGCAGAGAGCACATCACGATCACTAAGCCTAAATATACTGCTCCTGCTTTGAAATATGCCAAGGGCGAAAACGCCGTTAAACTCAGCTGGGATGCAGTTGAGGGCGCTGAAAAGTATGGTATTGCAGGATATGTCAGCGGCAGATGGCTTCTTCTTTATGATTGTGATGATACTTCGTTTATACTGAACGGTCTTACCGAAGGTACACAGTACTGGGTATCAGTAATTACAATGTCTGAAGGAAAATGGGTAACTGATTTTTCCAATGCTATCGTTGTAACTCCACAGAGCACTGCAGGTAAGTATCCCATCCTCAAATCTGTTGAACACAATGAACCAACACACCAGTTCAAGCTCACATGGACAGCAGTTAAGGGTGCTCAGCAGTACGGTATAGGCGTTTACCTTAAAGGAAAATGGAAGGTTATCACTCAGGATATCCCCGGTGACAGGACAAGCTATATTTCACCTAAGCTGACAGCAGGTAAGACCTACACATTGGTCATTGTCGCTAAGGTAGATGGTAAGTGGGTACTGAATAATCTAAATGCAAGATCATTCACCGTTACAGTACAGCCCGAGGCACCTCTGGTTGCAGGTGCTTATGAGAGTGACGATTTTGTATTTTCAGGAAATGTATTTATTGTCGGAGATTCCACTGTATGTGAGTACAAACCCGAATCTACTGCAGCTAAGGGCAGCTGCGGCTGGGGAATGAAGCTTGCACAGCAGTTCGAGGGTGTGAAGGTCACAAACCTTGCAAGGGCTGGCAGAAGCTCACGCAGCTTTATGAATGATCCCGAGTACACGAGGATGTGTGATTCTATCGGCAAGGGCGATTACCTGTTCATTCAGTTTGGTCACAATGATGAAAGAACTGCAGAGCCTAATCATGCAGCGTACCCATATCTTGATTTCTCCACCCTTGACAATGAGGGTAAAAATGATAACGGACAGTATTCCTATGAATGGATACTGCTGAACAAGTACGTCAGGGTAGCACAGGCAAAGGGTGCAAAACCCGTACTGGTAACACCTATAACCAGACGTCACAAGGATGGTAGACCTGATTTCGAGGGTCATGTCAATTATGCAGATGCTATAGTAAAGCTCGGCAAAAAGTACAATATCCCCGTTATAGATATGACTACCAAGACCAAAGACCTTTATTATGAGCTTTACAGCAAGGGCGGTGCCGAAGCTACTGCTGAGATGCACTGTTACTTAGATGAATCCAGGACAGCAATAGATAACACTCACCTCAGTGTCAAAGGCAGTGAGATAATTGCTGATATGATCGCTGATGAGACAAAAACTCTGGAGCTGAAGATTTCTGAAAGGCTGAAATAAGTCTTACAGAACAGGCATAATAATACTGAACACAGAAAAGCCGAAAGAGCGCGTTTTACGTTCTTTCGGCTTTTTAATTTGTCAGAATATTTTGGTCAGTTCACCAAGGTATATAACAAAGGAGATGTTATTATCATGGCGATCTCCTATTCGGGTCTGAAATGTGTCATTTCAATTGCATCATTTACTTCTTGCACGATAGGATTATATCGCAGATCACATCGACCTGTTCGGTGGTAAGGTCTGCGTACAGCGGCAGAGTAAGAACCGACTTGCTGACCTTTAATGCAACAGGTGTATCATTAGCATCGAACTTACCCTTGAAGCAGTCGAAGGTGTTTGTAAGCGGGTAGAAATACTTTCTTGCAAATATGTTATGCTTAGCCAGTTCGTCAAAGACCTCATCGCGGCTGCTGCCGAATCTATCAGCATCGAATACAGCAGGCAGGTAAGCATAATTGGGCTTTACATCAGGGGAGATCTTGTTAAGCATGATGCCGTCGGTGCTGTCAAGTCTTTCGTGATAACGTTCAACAACTGCTTTGCGCTTTGCTATCTCTTCATCGACATGACGGAGATTGCATATTCCCATAGCGGCACAGAATTCGTTCATCTTGGCATTTGCGCCTACGGATTCAACGATCTCGGGACCGTGTATACCGAAGTTTTTAAGATCGTATATCTTGTCACCGAAAGCCTGATCCTTAAAGCATACTGCACCGCCTTCAATGGTGTTGAATACCTTTGTGGCATGGAAACTGAAGCATGAAACATCTCCGAAGGAGCCTATGCCTTTGCCCTTATAAGTTTCACCGAAGGTATGTGCGGCATCGTATATGACTTTAAGTCCATGCTTATCGGCTATGCGCTGTATCTCCTCAACGTTGCATACGTTGCCGTATACATGAACGGGTACGATAGCTGAGGTCTTATCGGTTATGAGGGACTCCAGCTTTGTAACATCCATGGTGAAGTCCTCAGGGTCGATATCGCAGAAAACGGGGGTAAGACCGTTCCTGACTATGGCATGGGTGGTGGAGGCAAAGGTGAAGGGGGTGGTTATGACCTCTCCTGTAAGACCAAGTGCCTGCATTGTGAGCTCCAGCGCCATGTGACCGTTTGTAAGCAGGTCGAGTTTCTCAACCCCGAGATATTCTATAAGACCTGCCTGGAGCTGCTTGTGCTTGGAACCCATATTGGTCAGCCAGCGTGTATCCCATATATCGCGTATCTCCTCGCAGTACTCCTCATACCCCGGCATGGATGAACGTGTTACAAGTATCTTGCCTGTAACGTACTTATCTATAAGCTTTGAATAGTTGTTATCATTTGAGTTCATTTGCATCGTATCTCCCTATCAGCATATTATTTCCTTCTTCGTCCAGTACTTTTACGGTACTGTAGATCTTCTCGATAGTATCCATGAGTTCCTGTTTGTCATCCGAGCACATATAGATCCGCGCAAATACCTGGGAGTAATCAGCAGGAAGCTTGCACACGGTACCAACTTTCATTTTGGGACAAACATAGATAACGCACTTTTCGTCCTTTATCTCGTCCAGTCCGCTGATACTTGCTATCGTACCTTTAGTGGCGAGCAGTGTAAGTGTAACACCTGTTTTATCTAAGCGGGGAACATCTTTCTCATTGATGATACTGTCATCGCCCATTGTTCCTGTAAGCGCATGACGTATCATCATCTGTATAACGTTCATGCCGTTGATGAAATCGGAGTAATGGAAAGTAAGTGAACCCTCAAGACGATAACCGAGATCAACGGTGACAAAATTGCCGTTTTTCATCTTGCCCTGCATAAGCGCATAGCCGTTTTTCATACCCAGTGAACGGAACAGTTCCCTGTACTGAGCGTCCTGCTTTTCTATAAAGCTTTCAAGATATCTTGAGGGGTATACATTTCCGACTGCCTGCTTTATTATACCTTCGCCGAAACCGAAATCTACCATTATCCTGTCAAGGGAGTTGGAAAGTGTTGCTGTGCCGTTGTGGATAGTGTAGAAAAATACAGGCTCGTATCTCGGATCATCACCGTCAAGAAATTCTTCGATGATAGCCCGTCCGCTGATGGAGCTCTTGCAGGCGTTCTCGTATGCTTTATTCAGTTCTTCGCGGTCTTTGCAGACAGATACACCTCTGCTTCCCGCATTATCGACAGGCTTGACGATAACGGGAAAACGGATATTTTCATCATTGATATCGTATGCAGCCGTTGCGGGGATACCTGCATTTATGCAGGCTTCACGGAATTTATCCTTGCTGAATATCGTTCCCAGATCTGCACCCTCGGTGTAACAGTAAAAGCCCATTCTTTTACATAATTCTGTCAGGCACTCAACTCGTCTTTCGCTGTATCCTGCAAGACAGCCGTCAACATTTCTTTCCCTGCATAGTTTTTCCAGCGCGTCCATATCCGACCAGCTGAGATCATAGGCTTCATCAGCCACATACTTTGCAGGTGACAGTGACCAGTCGGTGTGGTTGTCGGTGACGATAGTATACACACCGAGTTTCTTTGCTTCGTTTATTATCTCGATCTCGACGGTAGTTGCGCCGAGTATCAGAAGTCTTTTACCTTTAAGATCCATTATAGTACTCCTGTTTCTTCCAGCTTTTCAAGGATATATCCCATGTCCTGCGCATCATACCTCTGATCGACAGGCAGGGGCAGGATATTTTTTGCGTAAGTATATTCAAGACTGTTCTCATGGCAGTTATCGAATACATCGCCCCAGAGAGTTGGTACGAATATCTTAATCTGCTGAAGCTTTTTACGTATCTCCGATCCGTTTTCGATATATAGAGGATACATAAATGCACCCTCGGGTACGGTGATATTCAGCTTATTTATACCGCAGAGACGGTCATGCAGAATCTTGAAATTTTCCGTTCTGCGGGATATGATCCGGTCATAGTCGTAAGACCTGAGCAGGTCCGCTGTGAGCTTTGACATCTGTCTTATGGGTTCATCAGCGAAGAAATGGTTGTTATCCGATGATTCCTTATAGAATTCACCTGCGTTCCTTTCGTACCTGCCCAATATGTAATGTATGCGTTCAAAGGATTCATCACGGGGGATATCGCGGGTGAGGTCGTTGTCCGTGTAGAGGAAAGCGCCGTCGGGGACACCGAAATATTTACGGCAGGTATACAGAGTAGGTACGTCCTCGGCGGGGTGCTGAAAATAGCTTTGTGAGTTATCAAAGATCACACGGCTGAACTTCTGCTTGTATCCGCTAACTTCTTCATTGGAGATCTGACCGTAGTAATTGACGATATACAGCCATTCATCGGGGGCAAGGTCGTTAATTACGGGTCGGAAATTTTCATCTATATGGTAGTATCCGACCTCGGTGCCGTATTTAAGGCAGACATTTTTTACCGAGCTGCATAGAAAATAGGGCAGCCTGATCTTTTTGATACCCTCGGCTTCTATAAGGTAGGCAAGGCAGTTCCTGCCGCAGTTCAGCGGTACTGCGCCTTCGTGGTAAACTGTGCCGAAGTAGTTTTCAAATTCGATATATCCGCCTATCTCTTTCATCTCAGTCAACCTTTACACTAATCCATTTTTCGGAATTATCCATCATATCAAGCATTTCATCAAGGCTGTCGAACTTCATCAGCAGTATGCCGAGGGTGGTATTCGCGCCTGTGAAAGTGGTGATCTTGTCACCGGGCTTTACTATGATGTGATCCTCAACGATCTTATTTTTTGCATCTTCGACGATATCTATCGACTTTAAAATGCCGCTCTGATAGCTGTGAACTGCATAGTAAGCGTAGAATGTGTCATAGGGGGACATCTTCACATCGCTGAGTGACATACCCATTGCCGCCTTAACAGCGCACTCTACAAGATCAACACCTGTGCAGTACTTTATGATATCGGGGATATAATTTCCGCCGTCACGGGGTGCGACCTCCATGAGGTATACATTATAGTCCTTGTCGATACGCATATCGAAATTATATGTGGTAGTGCCCATATCAAGGAGAGTCAGCAGACGCTGTATCTCGTTATGTATCTTGGTCTGGACATCATCTGGCATATTGTAGGGGAAGCTTGCGGAAACAGGCACAAAGGGGTTCTCGCACTTAGGGTCGAAATGATCGTTGGCGAAACATCTGAATACCAGTTTGCCGTCGATAGAAAGACCGTCGCCTGCTATCTGGTAGCCGAACTTTTCCACAAATTCTTCCACAATTATTTTATGACCTCTTGAAAATGACATAGCATATTCAAGCTTTTCGGATATCTCCTCAGCGGTATCTATCCTGCCGACACCCTTGCTTCCTGAGGAATCGACGGGCTTGACGATAACAGGGAAAGTGAATACTCCCTCTTTGAGGTCTTTTTCAGCGGGGGCTGTATCCTCATAGCCCCTTGCTTTAGGGGTGCAGAATCCGTTCTCAGCAAGGAATGCCCTGAATTTATCCTTATTGCAGAGGATATCCACCGAACGGTAGGGGCTTCCAGGCAGACCCATTTTTTCTGCTACATAAGCAGCCGTGGGTGCAGCGGGGTCGGAAGCGTATGCAAGCACGCCGTCAACGCCCTCTTTTTTTGCTACTTCCAGCACGGCATCTTTATCCGTTGTGCTTACGAGATAGAATTTATCGGCAGCGTACTGACCCGGGTTATCGGGAAGATAATCGCAGAGAACAGTATAGCAGCCCAGACGCTTTGCGGTCTCAATGGCAACTACCTGCTGCGCTGAACCGCCAAGCAATAACAGTTTTTTCACTTTCTTTTTCCTCTTTTCAAGATCTTATTTAGACGTGCTGAGAATATTTCTTTCAATGTTGCGTTTGAGATCGAATTTTTTCCCAAAATCTTTTTCACCATGTTCAATATGTAATCGAAACATTCCAGTTTAAATAATTTTGCCAGTCCTACATAAGTTATCACACCCAGGGGTATCTGTATAAGCAGTGTGGGTATATCTTTCATGTGCAGTAATGTTATGGAGTATACCAGTGCGCCCATGACTGTAGCGATTCCCAGTGAGGGGAGTATATCCGTCATCTGCTCTTTATAGCCGTAATTCAGCAGCTTTCTGTTCGGTGATGCGTTAACAAAGCAGGATAGCAGTGTTGAACAGCACTGACCGAGTACGATAGCCAGAGGTGTGTGGAATTTAAACACGGTTATCAAAAGGATAATTATACCGTAGCTTTTCTTTATGAATTCCAGTTTCAGGAACATATCGCTCCTGCCCTGTGCGTTGATAGCCTGCAGGTTAGCGGTATGTACAGGCCAGAATGCGTACACGAAGCAGTATGCCTGCAAAAAGGGTACGCAGGGCATCCATTCATCGCCCAGCAGTAAATGTATCATGGGGCTTGCGACCACTGCTATGCCCATACACACGGGGAATATCAGGAAGGAACTGGTAACGATGGATCTTCGCATCATGCTTTTGATCTTGCTGTTATCGCCGTTGTGCTTTGAAAGTGCGGGCAGCATAACTCCCTGTATCGAGCCGTTGATATTGTTTATGATTATTTCGGGGAACTGCTTGCCTCGGTTACAGTATCCCAGTTCTTCTTTTGTATATTTTTTGCCTATTACAAGATTCTGGAGCTCACGGTAGATAACGTCTATCAGAGCGGATACCATAAGTTTCCAGCCAAAGGAGAACAGGAGTTTAACGCGGTCCCATTCGATGATGCGCTTGGGTCTCCACTTAACTATAAGGAGAAGCAGTATACATACAGATATACGGCTTGAGAGCTGCTGTCCTACCAGTGCCCATACGCCGCAGCCGCATAAAGCCATAACTATACCAACAGTACCCGATATGATTACCGAACCGATGGTACAGTACATAAGTTCCTTGAAACGCATCTCTCGTGCGACCTTAGCGTTCTGTATCGAGTTGAATGCACCCGGTATCAGTACCAGTGCCAGCACCCTCAGCAGGTTTTTCAGCTGGGGCATATCGTAGAAAGCCGCAACAAAGGGGGCTGTGAAAAACAGTACAATGTAAAGTACCACTGCGATAAACAGGCTGATATGGAATATCGAGGAATAGTCGTTTTCCTTGACATCCTTGCGCTGTATCAGTGCGGTGTTGAGACCGCTCTGTACAAACACCTGTGAAATGCTTATAAATACTGTCAGCAGGGTGATGATACCGTACTGCTTGGGTCCGAGTATCTTGGCGAGTACAAGCTGTACAATAAAGGCTATGCCCTGATAGCCTGCACGTTCAAGAAACTTAAAGAACAGAGATTTGATAACTACTGATTTTTCAGCCTGGCTGTTTGAAGCATCGGTATTGTTATCGACTTCCAGTTCTGCATTATCTTTTTCCAAACTCAAAACTATTCTCCTCTTTTTCAACGCCCGCGGCGCTGTGTATTATGGTAAAAAACATCATGACATCCAGCGCTCACAGCCACAAAAGCGCAGTTCTGCGGGCACTGAATGTAAGAAATAAATATATCGTTTAGTATATTTGCGGTATAATGGTCAGAATCTGAATTGGAAATAGTTGGATGCTGACCAACCGTATATCATTACCCATACGAACCAGTATGCGCCCATGAATACTACAAAGAATCCGTTTACGGCGATCTTGTCGGAGAGGGACTCACGCCTGAACACCTTGGTGATCATGGGTACCAGTAGTATAAGGAACATATCGCAGTAAAGCGATATCCTGACACCGTATATTGTCCTGAACATCATAAGTACATATGAGTAGAAGGCGAGTCCTATAACAGGCAGTATCTTAATGTTTTTATCAACTTTGATATCGACCTTTCTCATAAGGTACAGCGGTGTAAATACAAGGAATAATTTGTATACCCAGTCAAAGAAAACGTGTGTATTGAAGCCGACTATCCTGAGGTAAACATTGGTATCCATACTGAACACGGCTTCTATATTTCTGGTATACTTTTCAGGCAGCAGTGAATTCGCCAGCAGGAAGCTGCTTATTCCCCTCAGATCCAGCAGGACAAACAGGCTTATTGCCACTAAAGCGATCTTAGTATTCTTGTTTCTTTTGCCGTTGAGGAATTTTGCCATATATATGAAAACAAGTCCGAATACTGCCGAGAAATGGAAGGAGAAAGCGATAAGAAAGCATATTATCATTTTTGCCTTCTTGTGTTCCTTCATGTAAAGGTATACCAGCATTATGAACACTGCTGAAACGCTCTGCTTCATAACATTGAAGGAGTTGTTATAGAACAGGAACATATAAGCGCACATCGTCTGCCACATTGGGATCTGATTACGTTTCTTATATGCTATGATGTATACAGGAAGTATTACCATCACCTGTGAGGTGAACAGGAAGTATCCTGTATTATTGAAAAAACGCGCCGTGATATATGCCAGAGTAGCATAGCCCAGTGGCTCAGTGGTATACTCTCTCATATAACTGTAGGATGTGGATGAATTTGCCAGATCAAAGGTTCGCACAGCGTATTCAAGAACGTCCTTACCTACGGTATCAGCACGTACACCTGCGAGCAGTGACGGGATAAACAATGCGATCACGGAAAAAAATACAGCAGCACGTTTGTTGATACCAAAATTTTTATCTGCCCAATCTGTAAAAAGGCACGTAAGCAGAAATACTGATAAATATAATACGGTACTCTCGCCTATACTCATAAATCTCTCCTATTATTAATTATTATCCGACTTTATCTGATGATATGTTTTTTCTTACGTATCCCGACCGAAGATGAATGAAGACGGGTCATCTGCCGTAGGCATACGTAAGAGATCGAACATACTTTGATACCGCCTGATCTGCAGGCGGCGTCAAAGCATCTGATGCGGTTGTGCCGCGCTATTTTTTCTTTCTGAGTTTTGTGATGAAGGGCAGTTTATCCTTTACTTCATATTTCAGTTTTTCATAAGGGAGAAGCTCATTGAAAACACCTGTCGATCTCATGCCTTTAAGGTCATTGAGGTGCTGATAATATATAAGACTTTTGCGTTTTATGACGTGTTCTATCTCGTCATGGAATTTGCCTTTTGTGAATTCGTCGAATTCTCTGAGCAGTCCCACATGGCGGTCATAGAAGTTCTTTTTAAGCTTTTCGGGAGATGTCTTTATAGAGCCCGATGCTGAGTTGGGATTATTCGTTCTGTAAGCGCTCATTATCTCATTGAAGTAATGCGCACAGCCGTCATAGGTGGTGACGAGCCTTACAACAAGATCGAGGGAGGTTGAAAAATCAAGGATAGGACGGAGATTCTCTGTTCTGCCGACGATCGAGGCAGTAGGAGTGAAATCCAGTCTTATCAGCTCCTCCACGGATATATCTGTGCCTTCCGGCTTTTCAAGGGCTTTGTACAGTGCCTTATCGTTCCACATCCTTCTGGGATAGAAGGTCTTTATGAAATTATCCTCGGTATCAACGACATTGGCGTTGTGGAAGGTCATATTACATTCGGGGTGATCTTCGAGGTAGTCCACCTGTTTCTGAAGCTTGTTTTCATCGCACCAGTAATCGTCACCCTCACATATAGCGAAATACTTGGTCTGTATTGCGGGTATTACGTACTTCTGCACGATATTAATGCCCTTGCTGTAACGGTTTTCTTCCTGTATGATAGTATGTATCTTATCGGGATACTTTTTTTCAAATTCTTTGATTATAGCTATAGAGCCGTCAGTTGAACAGTCGTCATGGACAAGCACTGAGTATTCAAAGTCTGTCTTCTGGGTACATATACTGCCAAGACATTTCCTCAGCCATTTTTCGTGATTGAAGCTTACGATGCAGACCGTTACGATGGGTGCCATTTATGAGATCTCTCCTTTACATTCTGTAGCCGTCAGCCACGCCTTTGAACATACTTTTCAGCTTGTGGAATTTATCATCCTCGTAAAGCAGGGTCTGTATCATCCTCTTTACCACTCTGACATCAGATCTGAATCCCAGCTTATACTTACGCTTCAGGTAGATGCTGTTGCGCACCCAGTAATATTTCCTGAGAGGGGAGTGATTGAAGATTATGATATCCTTGCCGAAAAACTTTTTGGATGTGCTTCTGCCGACTTCATGCAGAAAACCTGTATAATTCAGCCTTATTATTTTATAGCCGTTTCTTGTGAGCGCGTAGCAGATATCGTAATCCACCATATCTATAAAGAGTTTTTCGTCAAATCCGCCCACAGCCTTTATACACCTTACGTTATTGAAGGCACCCGAGGTTATGCAGAAGCTGACTTTTTCGTATTCCTGTGTCATGCCGAAATCTACTTCCACGCTGCGGTCCTTGTATTTTGAGGTTATTATAGCCACATTATCCTTGGCGCGTTTGGTGAATGTATCGTATTTTTCGATGATATCGGGTTCACAGACAGTATCCTGGTCGAGGGTCAGCACCCATTCGGCACCGAGTTCATCTGCTTTGTTTATTATCTGGTCAAGAGCTTTTGCTATACCGTAATTATCATCGTTGCGTATATAAGTGATATTACCGTATCCTGCTATGAGTTTTTTGATATCGTCAATATTCTTTGAGCCGTTATCCACAAGGATAAGGCTGCCCACCTGGGGGCTTATTGCTGAGATATTTTCTTCAAGCCTTTTTATATCAGGGTTAAAAAGAACTATCCCTGCGGCATGAGCCATATAAAAACCACCTTTGATATATTAGTGAGGTATCATTTACCGTATTCGGAAAGGAATACATCATAGAATGCTTCACGCTTTTTTATCAGCTTTTCTCTGCTGAATTCCTTTGACTTGGCAAAATTTCTTTTAGCCAGTTTTTCAAGGTCGGTGCCGAGAACTCTCTCAACTGCTTTGATGACCTCGGTATCGCTGCCTTTTCTGAAAAGGCATATCTTTGAGATAAGTTCGGGTATTCCTGCGATATTAGTTCCTATCACGGGACAGCCTCGGCTCATAGCCTCTATCACGGCTCTGGGAAGTCCTTCCTGCTTGCTGGGCTGGACGTATATATCCAGCGAATCGTAATACTCCGGCATCTTATCAGCCGAAAGGTTGCCCACGAACTTTACTCTGTCTGTTACACCCAGTTCCTTTGCAAGGTCGCGGAGAAAGTAGTCGTGCTTAGTGCCGTTATATCCGCCTGCCATGTGGTATTCAACATCATAGCCCATTTCAGTAAGGGGCTTAATGGCGCGTATAACGTATTCCTGGCCTTTATAGCGGGTATCGAGGGCTGCTGCTGTACCGAGTATCAGCTTTTTATGCGGGTCAAAGCCTTTGAGTTTTTCAAGGCGCTTGACCAGTGTGGTATCAGCAGGCTCGTCTATAACGACGTTTGAACAGCTTACTGTATATCCCTTTGTGGGGTAGCGTCTTTGAAGGAACTTGCCTGTAACGTAGTATACGTACTTAGCCTTGCCGATTATGCTGCGAGTCTTATAATACATATAAGGTGCCACTGCTTTGCCCAGCAGACCGTGGTTCCAGTAGCTGTCCCACGAGCAGCCGACGCTTTCTACTATATAGGGTTTGTTATATTTCCTTATATACTTTACCGCAAGCTGTGCTATGGAGCTTTGTGTCCTGAGTACGAAAACGTCATTTTCCCTTACACACTTTTCAACTATCTTTTCAGCCTTGGGCTTATTCACAAGGATAGTCTTCGGGCTTTTGAAATTAGGAACGCTTATTACCTCTATCTGTGGCGGCACAAGGGTGAAGGTCTTGCCTTCAACTGGCTTTGTGCGTATAAGAAATGTTATCTTATCTGCCATATATGAATATCTTTCATAAAGCTCATGATAGGCGAATTCGTAGTAGTTGCCGTCTTTATCATAGAAAAGCGGACCGTCGTGTATAAAAACCAGTTTCATCAAAAGTAACTCCTTTATGCGGGGGGCTATTTTGTGAGCATATCATGCCACACCGCAAGATTGCGTTCAAACGAGAAGTTTTCCTCCCATTTTTCCTTGGAAGCCCTGCTGTAATCTTTCCAGCTGTCAAGGTCAACGGAAAGTTCTTCAACGGCATCTGCCCAGCCATCGGTATTATCTTTGTCATCAACAAGTATACCTGTTTCGTGATCGGTCACAACGCTGCTGTTGTAGCCGACATCTGAGGCTATGGACGGAAGTCCTGCCGCCATATACTGTACAAGTTTGAAGCCGCCCTTACCAAGTGAACGCTTGATGTTCAGCAGGGGCATTATGCCGATATGTGCTTTCAGGATCTCATCAAGGACGATATCCCTTGCCCAGCGGATATTTTTTATTTTAAGGTATTCGGTATCATGTTCAAGGGGCAGGTTGCATATAACAGTGAGTGTTACAGTCCTGCCTGACTTTTTATAGACACGTTCAGCCGCCTTATCGAGAGCCTCCACAACGTTGTGTACGTGTTTAAGTCCCGATGAAGCCCCTACCCAGAGTATATTTATATGCTTGTCAAAAGTCTGCACACGCGGGCAGTTCCTGCCTGTTTCTTCATCCACCATAAGATCACCGTCGGTGGTGGGCAGCATGGTGACTTTATCGCGGCACTTTTTGTTCAGCATATTTTTCAGATAATCGCTGGTGACGATGATCTCGCTGCTGTACTTCTGCAGAAGTCTTGCTTCGGTTTTGGTTATCTCATTTATGCCGAAGATATCGTCATCAAAGTCCCATATTACCTTTGAATTTTTAAGCACCCGTTCATACATAAAGCTGAGCGGGAAAAAGCAGACCTTTGGTACTGCTGCGCGGGATATCACCACAGTATCAGGCTTTGATACCATATCAGCAGTGAAGTTTGCCAGGTTCCTGAAAAAGAACATCAGGTGGTATCTTATCTTGTTGAAGAGGTTAGGCGCATCAGTATAGCTGCGGTACATCTTCTCGGTCATGGTGAACCTGTTGGTTATTTTTGCATCCTTTATCTTTTCGGTATACTGCAATATCCTGTAATAGCTTGCCGCATGGGTAAAGCCTCTGGTATACACCGAGATCGTTTTCATTATATCTATGCCTCCGGGTTCTGGCGTTCAAAGCTTTTCTCGCTTTGTATCCTTCTCATTCGCTTTTTATAGAGCTTCAGCAGACCAGTTTTATACATTATAGGACGTATCTGCCTTTTGATCCTGTTTTTCAGCTTGAAGGTGGATGGAAAATATTTCTTCTGCAGGGCATATACCGACATATTGTCCAGGTCAGCGAACATTTCATCTCTGCGTGGGCTGGGTCTGGCAGAGCCTACCATCATCCCTCCGTTTATAGCGCTGTCATTGTCAAAATCCAGCGGTTCGGTATCCAGATATTTTTTCATCTTCTCAAATGCGGCTGCGGCTTTCTCGTTATTGACAAGTACCTGCGATACGCCTATGCCGTCATCCATACGTGGTGCTGCGCCGCTTACGTACCAGTAATCGCCTGCGGTGAAGCTGCTGCGTCTGAATTTGCCTTTGCAGTGACAGTTATGGCATGACGGCCTTGATATCATTTCCTTGCTGTAAAACTGCAGCATTGGGTCAACATCATAGGGTTCATCGTATTGGCTGCCGTCGCTGAATATTACCCTCATGGTAGTGCTGCCGTAGCCGTAGGTCTTTTCACGGAACCTTACCTCGCGTATAGCCTTTTTGCTTTTCTTTTTCTGCCAGCTAAGGTATTTCCTCCAGAATTTCGGTGAGGGAACGCCCTTGCAGATTATATCCATAGTATACAGCTTATCGTGATCGCGTCCGAGGTAATTTAGCAGACCCTCCACCTGGCATGGTGTGCCTGAAAACAGTACGGTACGGTCTTTTTCCAGGAACTCCTTTACTTTTCTGTAAGTAAGTCCTATCTCGCTCTGTACATACTTGGATCTGTTGAATTTTCTGATATCCTTGGGGTCTTCGATATAGCTGTGGACGACGTCGAAATTTTCATTGAATCCCGCACCGAAGACACAGCCGCCCTGATCGAGTACGAACTCGGCAGCCGCTGCAAAAAAGCCTCCCGATGTCGAAGTGCTTCTCAGATTTTTGTTCCTGTTCCTAACGAGATATGCCTTGGGCTTATTATCAGTCTTTTTCTCTTTCAGCACAGGACAGACATTTACACATCTGCCGCAGTCCACGCACAGCTTTTCATCAACGTTCGGGTACAAAAAGCCTTCACCGTCGGGCTGCATGGTTATACAATTGCGAGGGCAGCTGTTCATACAGGCGCTGCACCCGCAGCAATCCTTTTTTACACTTTCAAGTATATTCATTATTTATCACCCGACTTATTGTCAATTCAGTTCTTCAGGGAATCGGAAAGATAGTTCCAGGAATAATTCCTTAATTTGTCGATATTTGCGGTAACTTCATCGTAGTTTATGGTATCGGTAAGGAACCTGTCCTCCCAGACATCGTTTACTACACGGTCTTTCATGCCTGCGATCGAAAGCAGGGATTCAAGGCGTGAGAAAGTATTTTTGCTGCTGTCGGCACTGTGACGGCGGAACACCAGCACTCTTTTATGGTATATTATGGAAAATACGGTGCCGTGATATGAATCGGTACAAACGTACTCTGCATTTTTAATAGCGCTTACGAAATGGGAAGGATCAGGGTCATCGACGAACTTAGCGTTGAGCTTATTGTCAAGCTCCGATATCTCTCCGAAAAAGGGCATCATCACAATAGGAAGCCCTGTCTTTTTGGCAAGTTTAAGAACACATTCACGGGGCTCTTTTCTGTTGCCGAGAAAGTAGCAGAATATATACTTTCCTTCAGCCACGGGCTTTTCGGGAAGTATATCGTCCCAGTCCTCCGATTTGAAAAGAAGCGTCGGGTCACAAACGACAGGGACTTTTTTGCCTATAAGATCATCTACTATTACCTGTCCTCTTTTTTCACGTACAGATATATGGTCGAACTTGGAAAGAAACTTTTTATAATGGCCGCGAAGCAGTGAAGGCACCTCGGATACACCGAAGCTGGGTGCGTATGCTACTCTCTTGGTGCTGTCGTTAAGCCAGTTTAGGGTATAAAAATCCGAACCGCTGTTGATGGGGTTCCATACCTGATCGCTGCCAAGTACTGCCATGTCATATTTGCCTGCGGCACGTCTGAGCGCATCATATCCCACATACTTTGTGGAAGCTGTCATATACTTTTCAACGAACCTGTCAAAAGCTTTGTTTCGCCTGCTTATAAAATCCTTGTGCTTTCTCTGGAAAAGCTTTCTTTTAACGAAAGACCATCTTTCAGCCATGATAGAAGGTATAAGCAGCTGGATAAGGTATTTGTAGGCGGTCTTTTTGGTTTTTACATATTTGATATACTCGTTGTCATATCCCAGCCTGGCAACAGCTTTCTGTGTTGCATAGGACTGCAATACACTTCCGAAATTCCTTATATTTGGACACACTACAACAGCTACTTTTTTCATACCGTTTTCTCCTGAATGTGGTTATGTGATACACATGATTTCTGCCAAAATTTGCATTAAACAAACTCTTTTAATTATAACAGATGTATATGGAGGATTTCAAGCAATAAATGATAAAATTTAATGAATAAATCCGTGTGATTTTACCAAAAACATCTACTTATATAAATAGAAAAAACGGTGCAATTCACTTCGGATCTGCACCGTTTTATGATCTTTAAATTATGAATTGCTGCTCTTGAATACAAATAATGCGGTCTTGATGATGATCTTGAGATCAACAAAAACAGAGCGGTCTTTTATGTACTTTCTGTCCAGTTCGATCTGTTCTTCGGTAGTCAGCGAATTTTTGCCGCCTATCTGCCAGTAACATGAAAGTCCGGGAGTTACAAGAAGCCTGTCCTCGGGAAGATTAGCCTGCTCTCTGGGGATGAAGGGCCTCGGACCGATTATGGACATATCTCCTTTGAGTATATTTATCAGCTGAGGGAGCTCGTCGATGGAAGTCTTTCTGATGATCGATCCGATCTTGGTGATCCTGGGATCGTTCTTCATTTTGAAAGTAGCGCCCTTACATTCGTCCATAGCTTTCAATTCTTCAAGTTTCTTATCGGCTTTTTTATACATGGAACGGAATTTGTATATCTTGAAAAGCTTACCGTTCTTGCCGACTCTTTCCTGTGTATAGATCGGATTTCCGAAATCATCTATAACTATGAGTACCATGACTATCAACATCATAGGTGCCAGTACCGTCAGTGCCATAAAGGAACAGGCGATATCAAATGCCCTCTTGACAGTATCGTACACAGGTTTGTCCTTGTAAAGTTTGCCTGATGTAACGGTAATATTGCTTTCGTGAAGTACTTTTTCACTGTAAGATGTCATTTCGATATTAGCTGCCAGAACACTTGCTTCTGATTGTACATTTGCATTGATCATTTTAATCCCCCATTATCCTTAGATAATTAATGGTTCTGCAGTCGGTATTTAACGTTCTCCTCCTGCATCATTGGATGAGTATACAGCACCGGACTTATGTCCTGCTGTATTATGAAATGGTTGGGCATCATGCACAAGATAAAATTAATATTTTTATATGTGCGAAGATGTCTTCAGTTAGTCAGTGCGTTTGAATTAGAATAAGTTAAATATCTTTTTGTTAAATCATTATATCACAAGAACTGACAAAAGTCAATATATCTGCGTTTTTTCATCACTATAGATAATATAACACGTTTCGAAATGACTATATTTTCAAAAATAATAATATCCTTAAATTATTGGTAATGTTATGTGCATAAATTAGACTATATATTTTCATATCATTCTTTCCAGAACGAAGATGGAATAACCATAATTGCATTCTCATAAACAATTAATGAAGAAAAATAACACGTATAACAGCATAACTATAGTCACACATTGTATAATTTTTGTTAATTGATAATGTGATTCGTTACTATTAACCGCCTATTACTTGACAGAATTTAGTTATTGTTGTACAATTATATACATATAAAGGTCCAGTGATGCTCAAGAAAGAACAAGTAGTGTACTTAGTTATAGAGATCCGCAGATGATATTTTTTGATCAGTACCTCACGGTGTTATGAGTATTGTTCTTAAATATCAAAGCGGTTGTTTGGAGGTTGGGTAATGAAGATAATCTTACTGTCGGGCGGAAGCGGAAAAAGACTTTGGCCGCTTTCAAATGATGTACAAAGTAAGCAGTTCATCCGTCTTTTCAAAAATGACGATGGCTGTTATGAGTCGATGCTCCAGCGTGTTTATCGTCAGATATCGTCTGTGAGCGGAGCGGGTATAACTATTGCCACATCACGTTCACAGGTAAGTGCGATAAAGAATCAGCTCAATGATAAGGTATCTATATGTATAGAACCCTGCAGAAGGGATACTTTCCCGGCAATAGCTCTGGCGGCGGAATTTCTTCACGATGTTAAGGATACCGACAGGGATGAGTGTGTTATAGTATGTCCTGTCGATCCTTATGTTGATGACAGTTACTATGAGTGCGTAAGATCTCTGGAAGCTCATGTGCAGAAGGGTGACACTGCGCTTACACTTATGGGTATAGAGCCTACTTATCCGTCGGATAAGTACGGGTATATCATACCTGATGAAAAGGCTGAAGTAAGCCTTGTAAAGTCTTTCAAGGAGAAGCCTGATAAAAAGACAGCGGAGGAGTACCTGAAAAAGGGTGCTTTGTGGAATGCGGGCGTGTTTGCATTCAAGCTGGGATACCTTATAGATAAGGTACATGAGATAACGGGCTATACCGGTTATAATGAACTCCTTGAAAACTATGAGAAGCTGGAAAAGATCTCCTTTGACTATGCAGTAGTAGAAAAGGAGAGTTCCATAAAGGCAGTGCGCTATTCGGGCGACTGGAAAGACGTCGGTACATGGAACATGATGGCTGAGGTAATGGCGGATGCTACCAAGGGCGATGTTACCCTTGATGATACCTGTGAGAACACACAGGTAGTGAATGAGCTCAGCATACCTGTACTTTGTATGGGCTGCCGTGATATGGTCATAGCTGTTAGCGGTGACGGTATACTTGTATCGGACAAGGAACGAAGCGGCTACATGAAGCCGTATGTTGAGAAGATAGCAGGTGAAGCGCATTTTGCGGAGAAATCCTGGGGAACGTATACTGTCATGGACAGTGAGGCTGAGGCTCTTACAGTCAAGATAAAGCTTTATGCAGGCAACAATATGAATTACCACAGCCACAAGAACCGCAGTGAAGTGTGGACTGTACTTTCCGGTGAGGGCAGATTTATCATTGACGGCATAGAGAGAGTTGTGGGACCCGGCGACACGGTGAGTGCAAAGGCGGGTGTAAAACACATGATAATCGCTGATACCGATATGTCCATAATCGAAGTGCAGACGGGCAAGGATATCGACAGGAAAGACAAGACCGTATACGAATGTGAATACGGCAAGGGTAATAAAGAATGAGTGCATCGTCTGAGAATAATTATCAATGGATATCTACCCTGAGAGGGTTTGCGGCGCTGCTGGTATTTGCGGCACATCTGCCGATACCGTGGCCGGAACCGGTCGGATTTGTCATCGGCAGGGCAGGCGTTGCGATATTTTTTCTTATCATGGGATATCTGGCAGTGCAGGCAAGGCAGAAAAGAACGAGAAAACAGTATCTGTACAACCGATTTGTGAGGATGTACCCTGTTTTCTGGCTGATACTGATAGCTACGTATATCACGAAGATAGTTCTGGCGGGAGCAGGTATATTTTCACGTTTTAAAGACCTGTTGTTCAATATGACACTGTTCAATCAGTTTCTGGGTTCGGACTGTATTATCGGTACAAGCTGGATGATGCCCATACAGGTTTGCTTCTTTGTGGCATTGGCTTACCTTTCGGCTGATTTCTTTGAGTATGTCAGTGAAAAGATGATCGAGAGGATATTCATCATTGGCGGCGGATTTACGGTGTTTATCTCACTGCTTAGATTTATCACGAGAAAACCTTTTCCGACTGCTTTCGGACTGTTGATACTGCTTGGGCTGATAGGTATACAGTACAAGGAATACGGCGATATCCGCAGTATTCCGATATCATATCTTGAGATATATGCGATCGCTTTTGTGCCGAGCGTTTTCCTATCGTACGGAAAGAATGGATTGGCATACATCATCGCGTATGCGGCAGGCATAGCACTGTTCGTGCTTGCGGATAAGTACAAGGTATCATCTGAGGCTATGGACAAGCTTGGAAGTGTGGGATTCTCATTCTTCCTGGCGGCGGATATACCGCAGCTGATACTTGAAAAGATCATTAATACGAACGGTTCGGTGATCAAGCTGATACTGTTCATTATCATAAAATTCGCGGCTAGTCTGGGTCTGGCATATGTGCTGACAAAGTATGTTGAAAAGCCCATGCTGAAAAAAGCTAAGAGCATCGAGATGTCGATGAAATAATAAAAGTTGAGGCTATGGAGAATGAAAAAGATCTTACATATTTCAAAATATTATTATCCCTTTATAGGCGGAGTTGAGGAAGTTGCGGCTGACATAACTCTGGCGCTGAAGGGCGAGGACTATGAGCAGAAGATCATCTGTTTCAATGAGGATTCTACCACG
The DNA here is from genome assembly GCF_000179635.2 of Ruminococcus albus 7 = DSM 20455. Classification (NCBI taxonomy): domain Bacteria; kingdom Bacillati; phylum Bacillota; class Clostridia; order Eubacteriales; family Oscillospiraceae; genus Hominimerdicola; species Hominimerdicola alba. Next base: position 443,951 of record NC_014833.1, read on the forward strand.
GACGGTGTGACAACACACAGGGGAGAGACTGTTCAGGATAATTTTGACGGCATTGAAGTCATTCGCTGCGGATCGGTGGCTAAAGTGGCTTCGCAGGCTCTTTCGCTGACTTATCACAAGGAACTGAAAAAGGTGATGGATAGTTACAGACCCGATATCATCGTGTTCCATTATCCGAATCCTTTTGTGGCTGAGATGCTTCTGAAATACAAGAAGATGGATTTCAAGCTGGTAGTTTACTGGCATCTTGATATCACAAAGCAGAAGATGCTTTCAAAGCTGTTCTACAAGCAGAATATAGATCTGCTGGAAAGGGCGGATACGATAGTTGCCACAAGCCCTAACTATATTAAGGGCAGTCCGTTCCTGAGCCGTTTTAAGGACAAGTGTGTTGTAATACCCAATTGCATCAACAACGAACGTCTGAAGGTGACACCTGAGGTGGAGGAACTGGCGGCAAAGATACGCAAAAAGTATAAAGACAAGATCATCTGCTTCGGACTTGGAAGGCATATCCCTTACAAGGGCTTTATAAAGCTGGTAGAAGCGAGCAGGTATCTTGATGACAGGTTCGCTATACTGATAGGCGGCAAGGGTGAACTGACAGGTATGCTGATGAAGGAGGCATCGGGCGACAGCAAGGTGCATTTCCTCGGAAAGATCAGCGATACAGAGCTTATAGCTTGCCTGACAGCGTGTGATATCTTCTGTTTCCCGTCGGTGACAAAGAATGAAGCTTTCGGTATAGCACTGGCTGAGGGTATGTATTTCGGCAAGCCTGCGGTGACATTTACTATACCCGGAAGCGGAGTAAACTATGTGAACGTCAAGGATGTGACGGGTCTTGAATGCCCGAATTCGGACAGTAAGGCGTATGCTGAGGCTCTTGAGAAGCTGGCTGATGATCCTGAACTGAGAAAGAAGTTTGGCAGCGCGGGCAGAGAAAGAGTGCTTGATAATTTCACATACGATATATTTGCTGATAACCTGAGAGCGCTTATAAAAAAGCTCTGAGTGTGATAATACTAAAAGACATCTTCCGTGAGTGTGCGGCAGATGTCTTTTTTATTGGTATAAAAAAGACCGGCAGCCGGTCGAGGCTGTCGGTCGTGATGTTGCAGTATTATTACTTAACAGTAACTGTTATAGCGTTCTTGATAGCGCCGGTAGTATCCCAGGTGCCGCCGACCTTAGCAGCGATAGCCAGCTTGTATGCCTTGCCAGCAGTCAGCTTGGGAGAAGTCCAGTAAGTGGTGGTAGGAGCGATGCTCTGAGTATATACTCTCCACTTGCCTGCGGAATAGTAAGCTATACCGTAAGCCTGAGCGTTGGGAACAGAATCCCAGATAACTCTGAACTGGTGGAACTGAGTATTGTAGTCGATGCTCTTGACAACAGGAACTGTAGAAGTGGTTGTGCTGCCTGTGCTGATGGTAGTGCCGGTGTAGGACATACCATAAGTAAGGATGCCTTCATATGCATCACCGTACAGAGTAGCGTCGGTGTTATCGTGTGAGCTGAGGCCGATCTTGATGGTGCTTACACCGCTGTTGGGCTTAACATACAGATAACCGAACACATTATCGGTGCCGAGGATAGCGGGTGTGAACATTGTTGCATAGCTTACAAGATAGTGACCTGCAACCTTCTCTACCTTATCGGTCTCACCGTCGTTGTTTGAATCGATGGCTTTATTTGCCTGTGTGAAGCCGAAACCGAAGTTATCGCCTTCCTTCATGTTGCTGCTATACTCGAAATCAATATCAGCAACAGCACTGGGATCGAAAGTGAATTCAGGTGTGAACATACCGATAGATCTGTTATACAGACCTGTAACAGTCAGAGGTATCTTGTAGTAGCCGTTGGACTGCTTTACAGGAGTACCCAGCTTTGCAGCTGCTTCAGTGGAGCATACTGTTCTGACAGGAGAGTAATCAGTGATCTTTCTGGAAGAATCGGTTACCTTACATCTTACGTGAGCACCGCTGTATGCAGAAGTCATCTTGCCGTGGAGAGTGCTGGAAGTAGCACCTGAGATAGCCTGCCAATTGAAACCTGAACCATAGGATGCGATCTCCCACTGGTATGTAGGATTCTTTACCCAGCTGCCTACAGTGACCTCGAAATTAAAGGTTCCGCCGAGCTTTACATACTGGTCATTGGAGATGGCTGTTACGTTCCAGTCGTACTCTTCTGCGCTGGCTACAACAGGGTTGCTGCCAAAACCTGCAAATGCTGCGGGAACTGCGCCTGCTGCAGGCATCATGACTGCCATTGCACAAAGTACAGCTGCGCATTTGCTTGCTGCTTTTGTAATTTTCATTTAAAAACCTCCATTAAAAATATTTGTCGTATATTTCCTTATGCGGTCTTTGACCCTTCGGTTACAGGATCTTGTTTTAGTACATGGGCCTTGGCGGTGTTGATCCGCCGGAACAAAAGTAAAAACGTTTAACATATCTGCACGTCAACATGACCCCTATAACTAATAGCATTATAGCATATACGGTGTTTTTTTGCAATGGTTAAAATATATAGTTATTTTCTACGTCTTTTAGATGTTTTACTAAATTTCAGTATGCAATAAAATTATCATCCTTATATCAGACGATAATATGCTGAAAAATAGCCCTTTTATAGGTATTGTCTTATTTAAGTTGAATTGTGCAAAAAATACCTTAAAATTTATATAATAATATTACGATCATGATATAGTAAGATATTGATAAAAAAGACCGACAGTCTGCAGACAAACTGTCGGTCATGTATTCGGATGCGCTGATATATTACTTAACAGTAACAGTTATAGCATTCTTGACAGCACCGGTGGTATCCCATGTACCGCCGACCTTTGCGGCAACAGCCACCTTATATGATCTGCCTGCAGTCAGCTTGGGCGAAGTCCAGTAAGTGGTTGAAGGAGCGATGCTCTGAGTATAAACTCTCCACTTGCCTGCGGAATAGTAAGCTATACCGTAAGCCTGGGCATTGGGAACAGCGTTCCAGATAAGTCTGAACTGATGGAACTGAGTGTTGTAATCAATGTTCCTGATAACAGGAACGTTGTTAGTGCTTGAAGAAGACAGGCTGACAGTGTAGTTTACGGGTGCCACACCGTACTCGATATCACCTGCAAGACCATCGCCGGTAGCTGAAAACTTGAGATCGGAAATGGACAGCTTAGCACCGTCTGCGTTAGCACCGTTTTTTACCTTAAGCATGAAGTAGCCCAGAGGGTTATTGGAGCTGATGGTCACAGGAGCGATGCCGTAGCCCATGACTACATACTGGTTATCGGATGCGCTGAAGTTATCCATGCTTCCGATACCGCTCAGATCATCGAATACTGCATCTTCAAAAACACCGGAGCTGAGATTAATGTCAAAGTAATAACCGGTCAGTTTCTGATTGTACAGACCTGATAAAGTTACAGGGATCTTGATCCATGTACCGCTGCTGTTATTGACAACGGATGCAGCACCGAGTTTTGTAGTAACAGCGTTGCAGGTAACTGTTCTTATAGGATACCAGTCGGTATCGTGAGATTCGCCTGTTTTGGTATTTGTTATCTGTACCTTGAAGTGTCTCAGGTTCTTGGACGAAGTCATGGTATCAGAATACTTTGCACTTGTAGCGCCGCTGATCTTTGTCCAGTTAAGGGTACCAGACTGAGTATCGCTGTAGTACCACTGATATGTAAAGTCGCTGGAATTATAGCTGCCCTTATAGTCGTCATACAGAGTGACCTCAAAAGTAAAGGTATCGCCTACTTTGCAGTACTGGTCGCCAGTCAGACCTGCGGCGGAATCTGCGGAAGCTGCTAAAGCGTTTGCTGTGTCATTGACTGAGAATGTTGCCGGAACAGCGCCTGCAACGGGCATCATGATCGCTGCTGCGCATAGAAAAGCTGCGCACTTGCTTGCTGCTTTTGTAATTTTCATAGAAAAGACCTCCATAACATTAAAGCGTTTTTGTCCGGCTGCCTATGACCGGAGCGTATCCTTTAAGAGTTGATGATCATATGACCGAAAAGGCGCATCCTCTGAATAATATGCCGATCAATTCAGCGGGGCAACAGTTAAAGGGTATAATACATAAGGGATATACTGTGGTCACTTAATCAAGATCATTGTATCATATTTAACAAATGATTTCAATTATTATATTTAACAAATGTATTTTGCTGTTTTTATTGGTTTATTATAGTTTGCAGGTATATATGAGATGAAAAAAGTATGCAGCAATTGAAGTTATATTGCAGGGTGATCTTCTGCATCAGTATCGTGGTGACACATAACAGTTTTGCTGATGATCAATTGATAAAAATATACAATTACATATCGCATGATTTGTTGCTCAGCTATAATTTAAAGGTATATATATCACTGGTCAAATTAATTTTTGTTCATATTACAGGAAATATAAAGAAATATTATACGGATTTCAGTGGTTTGATGTGATGAAATTTGTTGTATTGCACATAATTCATTTTAAGTTTACAAGCGTTATTTGACATGAGCGTAAAAAAATAGTATAATATAAATAAATATAGTTTCGCATTTGCATTCTATACGTTGTGTGGATGTGAAAATGCGGAAATTCGGTGCTATTGAAAAAACAGAGTAATAAATTTAATGACAGGGAGGAAAAGATATGAAAGGAATAATTCTTGCCGGAGGTTCCGGTACCAGGCTTTATCCGCTTACAATGGTAACATCGAAGCAGCTGCTTCCTGTATATGACAAGCCGATGGTGTATTATCCTCTCTCTACGCTGATGCTGGCAGGTATAAAGGATATACTCATAATCTCGACCCCTACCGATCTGCCGAATTTTGAAAGGCTTCTCGGTGACGGTTCTGAATACGGTATCACCCTTTCTTATAAGGTGCAGCCCTCTCCTGACGGACTTGCACAGGCGTTCATAATTGGCGAGGAATTCATCGGTGATGATGCCTGCGCTATGGTACTGGGAGATAATATATTCTACGGCAACGGATTCGGCGGACTGCTGCGTGAGGCTGTAAGGGATGCTGAGGAAAACAGGAGAGCTACGGTCTTCGGGTACTATGTCCCCGACCCCGAGCGCTTCGGCGTTGTTGAGTTCAACGATAAAGGACAGGCTGTGTCAATTGAGGAAAAGCCTAAGGAGCCTAAGTCCAACTATGCGGTGACAGGTCTTTACTTCTATCCCAATGGCGTTTCAGCCAGAGCAAATGAGGTCAAGCCCTCGGCGCGTGGTGAGCTTGAGATAACCACATTGAATGAGATGTATCTTGATGACGGTCTGCTGGATGTTCAGCTTCTGGGCAGAGGCTTTGCATGGCTGGATACGGGTACTATGGATAGTCTTGTGGATGCTACAAATTTCGTGCAGATGGTGCAGACACGTCAGGGGATAGAGATATCTGCCCCTGAGGAGATAGCGTTCATCAATGGCTGGATAACCAAGGACGGACTTATGAAGTCTGCCGAAAAATACGGAAAATCCCCCTATGGTGCGCATCTGAAAAAGGTTGCAGAGGGCAGGATAAAATACTAAGGAGCTATTTAACGATGGGTAATTTTACTTTCAATGAAACTAAGATAAAGGGCGTTTACATAATCGATGTGAAGACCTACGGCGATGAGCGCGGCTACTTTATGGAAACTTATAAGGAAGACGATTTCAAAGCGGCAGGACTGGACTATAAGTTTGTTCAGGACAACCAGTCAAGTTCCAGAAAGGGCGTACTCAGGGGACTGCACTTCCAGAAGACTCACCCACAGGCGAAACTCGTAAGAGTGCTGAAAGGCGAGGTGTTTGATGTTGCAGTTGACCTCAGAAAGGGAAGCGAGACCTACGGACAGTGGGTAGGCGCTGTACTTTCCGAGGAGAACAAGCGTCAGTTTATGATACCACGCGGCTTTGCACACGGATTTCTTGTAATGAGCGATTATGCAGAATTCGCTTACAAATGCGATGACCTTTATCATCCCGAGGACGAGGGCGGCATCATGTGGAATGACCCTGCCATCGGCATTGAATGGAAGGATGTCGGAGAACTTATACTCAGCGAAAAGGACAAGCATCACCCATCACTGGCTGAATCTAAAATTGAATTTTAAGGAGAATATACCATGACAATATTTGTAACAGGCGGCGCGGGCTTTATTGGCTCAAACTTCGTTTTCCATATGCTGGATACCTATCCTGATTATCGTATAGTATGTCTGGATAAACTGACCTATGCAGGCAATCTTTCCACACTTGAACCCGTGATGAAGAACCCGAATTTCAGGTTCGTGAAGATAGATATCTGCGACAGAGAAGCTATATACAAGCTGTTTGAGGAAGAAAAGCCCGATATCGTTGTGAATTTCGCGGCTGAATCTCACGTTGACCGTTCTATCGAGAACCCCGAGATATTCCTGCAGACCAACATTCTCGGCACACAGGTGCTGATGGACGCTTGCAGAAAGTACGGCATACAGAGATATCATCAGGTATCCACCGATGAAGTTTACGGCGATCTGCCCCTTGACAGACCCGACCTGTTCTTCACCGAGGAGACACCCATACACACTTCTTCACCCTATTCGTCTTCAAAGGCGGGTGCTGATCTGCTGGTTATGGCTTATCACAGAACTTACGGTCTGCCTGTGACTATTTCCAGATGTTCCAACAACTACGGTCCCTATCACTTCCCCGAGAAGCTGATACCCCTGATGATAGCAAATGCACTGGCTGACAAGCCCCTGCCTGTATACGGTGAGGGTCTGAATGTCCGCGACTGGCTGTACGTTGAGGATCACTGCCGCGCTATCGACCTGATAATCCACAAGGGAAAAGTCGGCGAAGTTTACAATGTCGGCGGACACAACGAGATGAAGAACATCGACATAGTAAAGCTTATATGCAAGGAACTTGGCAAGCCCGAAAGCCTTATCATACACGTTGAGGACAGAAAGGGTCACGATATGCGTTACGCTATCGACCCCACAAAGATACACAACGAACTGGGCTGGCTGCCCGAGACTAAGTTTGCGGACGGTATCAAGAAGACTATTGACTGGTACCTGAACAACCGTGAATGGTGGGAAACAATAATAAGCGGAGAATATCAGAACTACTACGAGAAGATGTACGGTAATCGTGCGGAGGTCTGAGATGTCCGCAAAGCGCAATTATTCAACCGATTTACTTCGTTGTATACTGATGATAATGATAACTGCGCATCACATTATCGTTCATACATTAGATCTTAAAGCGCTTGGGACAGGCAGTGTTGCGGCCGACAGGTTCGATTTTTCACTGTTTTTGCTGAACTCATTTTGTATTATAGCTGTTAACGCATTTTTCTTCATAAGCGGTTATTACTCAATTAAACTTAAATCAAAAAAAATAGTCTTACTGTACGTTGAAATGGTGTTCTACCTGTTCTTATGGTACCTTGTCATGCTTTTGACAGGGCAGTTTCCTCTGAAATCGGGACAATCGCTCAAATATCTTTTCAATGTGGCGTTCCCTATCTCGACGTACTGGTTCATGGGCGCATATTTTCTGCTTTGCATACTTGCGCCTTTCATTAATGGATTTATAGATTCCCTTGATGCGGAAAAGCAGAAAAAACTGCTGATAACCCTTAGTGTCGTAGCTGTGATATACGGCTTTATATTCGACTGGGACGGTATCGGCAGAGGACACACGTTTTTGCACGGATTGTATATGTATTTCGTAGGTATGCTGTGCCGCAAGAACAGTGAAAAGCTTCCCAAGAACAAGCTGATATATCTGGGAATATATCTTGCAACTTCGGGGGCTGTTGCTTTTGCGGCTTTTGTGATGTACAGACATTCACATTCCACGCTGGCATGGTATATTTACAGCTACAACGATCCGCTGATAGTAATAGGTGCTGTGGCACTTTGCCTGCTGTTTATTTTCTGGGATTCATACGGACCTGTATCGGAATTTTCAAGCAGGATATCAAAATATGTGCTTTCTGTCTACCTTATAACGGTAAACCCGACATTTGTTTTTTATCCCGTAAAGAGATTCATGGAGACACACAACAGTCAGCCTGTTGTCATCTCCTCGATAGTCGTATATTCGATAGCGCTTTTTGCTGTATGTATAGTTATCGATCTTCTCAGGGAAAAGCTGTTTGCATTTTTAGGCAGAGTACTTCATTTGGAGGATTTATATGAAAATATTTGTAACTGGTATTGGTGGTCAACTCGGTTATGATGTTATAAACGAACTGAAAAAGCGCGGTCATGAGGCTGTGGGTTCTGATATTTTCGACGGTGTTGAACAGGATGTTGAGTACAGAAAGCTTGACATCACCGACAAAGAAGCAGTCGAAAAAACGCTGACGGAAGTAAGACCCGATGCTGTGATACACTGTGCCGCATGGACTGCTGTTGACGCGGCAGAGGATGAGGAAAATCTCCCGAAAGTACGGGCGATAAATGTTGACGGCCCGCAGAATATCGCAAATGTCTGCAAAAAGCTGGACTGCAAGATGATACAGATATCCACCGACTATGTTTTCAACGGACAGGGCGAAACTCCCTGGCAGCCCGACTGCAAGGACTACGCACCGCTGAATGTTTACGGTCAGTCGAAGCTTGACGGCGAACTTGCGGTAGCCAACACCCTTGAAAAATATTTCATCGTCAGGATAGCATGGGTATTCGGCGTGAACGGAAATAACTTCATCAAGACCATGCTGAATGTGGGCAAAAAGTACCCAGAGGTACGTGTGGTAAACGACCAGATAGGTACACCCACCTACACCTTCGACCTTGCACGTCTGCTGGTGGATATGGCTGAAAGCGATAAGTACGGATACTACCATGCTACCAACGAGGGCGGATATATAAGCTGGTATGACTTCACCTGCGAGATATTCAGACAGGCGGGTTATGATACGAAAGTCACCCCTGTGACAACTGCGGAGTACGGACTTTCCAAGGCGGCACGTCCTTTCAACAGCAGACTTGACAAGTCCAAGCTTGCAGAAAACGGCTTTGAGCCTCTGCCGACATGGCAGGACGCAGTAGCCAGATATCTGAAAGAAATTAAATAATCGGGTGGTCATATAAATGTTTGACAATAATATAAAAAATGTTTTTGTTACAGGTGCGGCAGGATTTATCGGCTCGAATCTGGTAACAAAGCTGTTCGGTATGCTTGACGGTGTATGTATCATCGGTCTTGACAATATGAACGATTACTACGATGTAAGCCTGAAAGAGTACCGCATAGCAGAGATAGAAAAGGCTGAAAAGAACAGCAAGTGCACTTTTAAATTCTATAAAGGCGACCTTGCTGACAAGGCACTTATCACGAAGATATTTGAGGAACACAAGCCTGAGATAGTTGTGAACCTTGCGGCGCAGGCAGGTGTGAGATATTCTATCGAGAACCCCGATGCTTACATAAATTCCAATATGATCGGCTTTTATAATATCCTTGAAGCCTGCCGTCATAATCCTGTGGAACATCTTGTTTATGCAAGTTCTTCCAGCGTTTACGGCGGAAACAAGAAAGTTCCATTCAGCACTGATGATATGGTAGACCACCCTGTTTCACTGTATGCGGCTACCAAAAAGAGCAACGAACTTTTTGCCCACGCATATTCAAAGCTGTACAATATCCCAACAACGGGCCTTCGTTTCTTTACCGTTTACGGCCCTGCGGGTCGTCCCGATATGGCGTATTTCGGATTCACCAACAAGCTTGTTAACGGCGAAACAATAAAGATATTCAATTACGGAAACTGCAAGCGCGATTTCACTTTTGTTGACGATATCGTTGAGGGCATAGTCCGTGTTATGCAGAAAGCTCCCGAAAAGAAAAATGGTGAGGACGGTCTGCCTGTACCGCCTTATGCGCTGTACAATATCGGCGGCGGCACTCCCGAAAATCTGCTGGATTTCGTGCATATACTCAGCGAGGAACTTGTCCGCGCAGGGGTACTGCCCGAGGATTATGATTTTGATGCGCACAAGGAACTAGTACCGATGCAGCCGGGAGATGTCCCCGTGACTTACGCGGACAGCACCGCACTTGAGCGCGATTTCGGTTTCAAACCGACAATCGACCTGCGCACAGGTCTGCGCCGTTTTGCGGAGTGGTACAAGAATTTCTATATGGGAGGAAAGTAATATGAAGATCGCAGTTGCGGGTACAGGATATGTGGGACTTTCGCTGGCGGTATTGCTGGCGCAGTATAATTCTGTTACCGCTGTTGACATCGTACCCGAAAAGGTGGACATGATAAACAGTAAAAAATCGCCCATTCAGGACGATTACATAGAGAAATATCTTGCCGAAAAAAAACTCGACCTCACTGCAACTCTTGACGGCGAGAGCGCATATAAGGACGCTGAATTTGTTATAATCGCAGCCCCCACCAACTACGACCCGAAGAAAAATTTCTTCGATTGCAGTGCGGTTGAAGCAGTTATCGGACTTGTACAGAAAGTCAATCCCGATGCGATAATGGTCATAAAATCCACCATACCTGTTGGATATACCAAGAGCGTGCGCGAGAAGTTCGGTACAAAAAACATAATTTTCAGCCCCGAGTTTCTGCGCGAAAGCAAGGCACTTTATGATAACCTCTATCCCAGCCGTATCATTGTCGGTACCGATATGGAGGATGAGCGTCTTGTAAAAGCAGCACATACCTTTGCTGCACTGCTGCAGCAGGGCGCAATAAAAGAGGATATCGACACTCTGTTTATGGGCTTCACCGAGGCTGAGGCTGTAAAGCTGTTCGCAAATACTTATCTTGCACTGAGAGTAAGCTATTTCAACGAGCTTGACACATACGCAGAGATGAAAGGTCTTGATACCCAGCAGATAATCAACGGTGTTTGTCTTGACCCTCGTATAGGTACGCATTATAATAATCCTTCCTTCGGCTACGGCGGATATTGTCTGCCCAAGGATACCAAGCAGCTGCTTGCGAATTATGCTGATGTTCCGCAGAACATGATGTCTGCTATAGTTGAATCCAACAGGACGAGAAAGGATTTCATCGCAGACAGAGTTCTCGAAAAGGCAGGATACTATTCGTCGAACAGTTCGTGGGATTCTACCAGTGAAAAGAATGTTGTTATAGGCGTTTATCGTCTGACAATGAAATCCAACAGTGATAATTTCCGTCAGAGTTCCATACAGGGCGTTATGAAGCGTATCAAGGCTAAGGGTGCAACAGTTATAATCTACGAGCCCACCCTGAAGGACGGCGAAACATTCTTCGGAAGTCAGGTCGTGAATGACCTTGAAAAATTCAAGGCTGAGTCTGCGGCTATCATCGCCAACAGATATGACAGCTGTCTTGATGATGTGCAGGAGAAGGTCTACACCCGTGACCTTTTCAGAAGAGATTGATGTGATAAAGGCACTTCTGTGTAAGGAGTGCCTTTTTGTTTGTGATATTTGACTATTTTGCGAATTGAGATTTGTACTTTCTGCTAAAAATAATAAGAAATTATTGAAAAATTTGGGATAATCTGTTATAATCAAGACGTTGGAAAATAAGGTGGGTGACACCGCGACAGAATTAGGGTATATCCCGGATTCAGAAAGGTTGGGTTTTAATGAAAAAAGTTCTCGCATTGACTCTCGCACTGACAATGTCTGCTATGATGTTTGCTTCGTGCGGTGATTCTAAGGATGAAAGCAAAGCTGATGCGTCTTCAAAGGCTGCAGCATCGGAGGCTGCGGAGGGACAGGCTGATGTGTCAGAGGCAGCTGAGGAGTCGGAAGCAGCTGAAGAAACAAGCGCTCCCGAAGTGACAGAAGAACCTGCCGAAAGCGAGGCAGAGGCTGCACCTGAGATTGCAGAATTTGACAGAACAAAGGTGATAGGCTACGATGAAACAGCAACCGAAACTGTTATCGAGCTGACAGACCAGATATCGGATGCATGGACAAACGGTCTGGGTTCATATTCTGTTGAAGGCGGCAGCGGTGATAACTATGTCGACGGCAGATGCTTTGACAGAGATAAGGATGTACACATGGTAGTTGAGTTTGAGTACACCGAGAAGTTCAATCAGATGATCGAGGAGGATATCACAGATCAGCACAAGCAGCAGATCGTTATAGGTCCCGGTCACGCTAACGGCTGGAACAAGTTCGGTGAGACATTTGAGGGACTTATTACCGACTATCCTGCAGTGAATGATCCGAACCTGAAAGATTACGTGGTAGCTAACGGTGAAGATCTGGCAACACCCGAAACCAAGGATGAAGCATCCAAGACGGATCAGGTATGGCCTGATGTATTCGTTAAGTCTGACGGATTCATAAAGATAGGCAATCACGATGTAAAGTCTGTTGAGTTCACTATCCCCGCGGCTGAGATCAATGCACTTATCGACAATTCCACACTCGATCCCGATGATCCCGAGAAGTGGGGCGATGGTATAATGTTCCAGATCGGCGGCAATATGTACATTACCAAGATCACCATAGATCAGGGCAACGTTTTCCTGAAATCTCAGATCGCTGAAAGCGGAATGGCATGATCGTAAATAATTAGCTGAAATAAGCGGATAGCTTTGTGCTGTCCGCTTTTTGCTATATCTATAGTCTATAAGAGTGACAAAAAGACCGTCGCAGAAACGACGGTCCGAATGGTCATATTCTGTTATCAAGGAATGCAAGGGTCTTTTCATCATAGACCATATCCTGTGCTGCCATGTTCTCCTCCATCTGCCAGAGCTTTGTAACGGCAAATACAGATGATACAAAGAATGGCTGGCTGTTCAGGTAGCCCAGAGGAACTACCGCAGGAGGTGTGCCTGTTTTATCGCATAGCTGTTTTACTCTTGCAAGACGTGCAAGGTTCGCTGTAGAAGCAAACTGGCTTTCCGGCAGATTTGTAGCTGCATCACCTCTCGCAAGCTTTGCGAAAAAGCCTTTAGCCTGGGGCGAGAATGCCATCACAGGGAAATTGTGTCGTCTGTACCACCCGAATTCCCTTGTATCCATGCATACGAGTGTTTTATCACCGAGTATATCGGTGCTTGCGTGTGCGAGTGAATAGTTTATCTGGCTGATGCGGATAGGTTCAAGTCCATTCTCGCGGGCATAGCGGTTGGCTTTTTCGATACGTGCGGTAGTCCAGTTAGATACACCTATGAAATGTATCTTCCCGGATATATACATTTCGTTCAGTATAGGCATTATTTCTTCAACGGGAATATGCGGATCATCGCGATGAAGAAAATAAATATCTACGTAGTCAGTTTTAAGACATTCAAGACTCTTTGCAAGGTCTGCTTCAAGGCTTGCCCTGTCAAGACGGGACTCGCCTGTTTCGAGGTCGTGATGACCACCCTTTGTGGAGATGATAACCTTGTCACGACATTTTCTGGATTCCAGCCATCTGCCGATAACAGATTCGCTTGAATCAGCACCGCCTTCGATCCATTCACAGTAAACGCGGGCAGTGTCTATACACCAGCCGCCAAGCTCGATATATTTATCCAGGCAGGAAAAATAAGCATCATCATTATCGTGTCTTTCAAAATTAGCCGTGCCATATGTCAGGCATGGTATCTTTATCTCGTATTTTTCGTTCTTCAGTGTGCAGGTCAGCATCTTGTCATAACCTCCTCTTGTTTCATTATATATCCCTACTAATCATTATCCTTAAAGTATAACATATAAATCGCGTGATTTATATAATAAATTGTAAAATTTTATGTTTTTGTTCTGAGCCCCTTGACAAACAGAGAAAAGTGTTATATAATAGGTGATGTTGTAAAGCTGAGAAACTTTACAGGTATCCAAAAAAGTTCGCAGTACCTTGTGAAGGACAGCGGACAATTATGGAAGAACCTGCAGAACAGGAGGTCTATGGTATGGCTAAGAGCTTTGAAATGTATATTCTGCTCGATTTGTACGGCAGGCTCCTGACAGAGAAGCAGTTCAATATCATGGATCTGTATTATAATGATGACCTCAGTCTTGGTGAGGTCGCAGCAGAGTGCGGTATCTCCCGACAGGGCGTACACGATGCTGTCAAGCACTGTGAAAAGGCGCTTGAAGAGTACGAAGAAAAGCTTGGTCTGCTGAAGGCACAAAAGGCTTATGTTGAGGAACTGAAGGAATTCAAGGCGCAGGCGCTGGATATATTCAACGAGTGTAAGCGCATCAGTCTTTCAAGACCTATCGCTGAAAAGACGATAGTACTGCTTGAAAATCTTGACAGCAAGCTGGCCGAATACGAAACTGAAGAAATTATTGATGAAGCCGCAGAATGACGGCATTTACATACACACCACGGACAGGGAGGCATACTTATGGCATTTGAAGGATTGAGCGAAAAGCTCGGCGGCGTTTTCAAAAAGCTTAAAGGCAGAGGAAAACTTACCGAGGCAGACGTCAAGGAGGCTATGAAAGAAGTCAAGATGGCTCTGCTGGAGGCTGACGTAAGCTATAAGGTGGTCAAGGATTTCGTGGCTAACGTCACCGAGAGAAGTGTCGGTGAGGACGTGCTGAAAAGCCTAACTCCCGCACAGCAGGTGATAAAGATAGTTAATGAGGAGCTTGTCAAGCTGATGGGCGAGGCAAACTCAAAGATAAATTTCCCCAGCAAACCGCCTTGTGTTATAATGATGTGCGGCTTGCAGGGTTCAGGTAAGACTACTCATGCAGCAAAGCTGGCTAAGATGTTCAAGCGCCAGGGCAGCAGACCTCTGCTGATAGCTGCGGACGTCTACAGACCTGCAGCTATCGATCAGCTGAAGATAGTAGCAGAGAAGGCGCAGGTGCCTGTATTCGAGATGGGTCAGATCGATCCCCGCAAGATAGTTAAGGAAGGTCTTAAACAGGCTAAGGACTACGGCAACGATATGGTCATAATCGATACCGCAGGTCGTCTGCACATTGATGAAGAGCTCATGGATGAGCTGAAGGATATCAAGAAGATAGCAGAACCCAGCGAGATCATGCTGGTAGTCGATGCGATGATCGGTCAGGATGCCGTCAAGGTGGCTTCAAGCTTTGATGAGGCACTGGGTATAGATTCGGTCATACTGACAAAGCTCGATTCAGATACACGTGGCGGTGCTGCGCTGTCAGTGCTGGCTGTTACAGGTAAGCCTATCAAGTTCGTGGGCATGGGCGAAAAGCTTGACGAGTTCGAGCCTTTCCACCCCGAGAGAATGGCTTCAAGGATACTGGGCATGGGTGATATGCTCACTCTTATCGAAAAAGCGAGCCAGACGGTTGATGAAGAGGAAGCTGAGAAGCTTGCAAAGAAGATGCAGGAGGAAGGCTTCGACCTGAATGACCTCTTGGAACAGATGAAGCAGATCCACAAAATGGGCAGTATCAAGAACATCATCTCGATGCTTCCCGGTGCAAATAAAGTATCCGATGAGGATCTTGAAATGGGCGAGGCTGCACTGAAAAAGACCGAGGCTATGATTCATTCCATGACCAAGGCTGAACGCAAGAAGCCTGCGATAATAGATCCTAAGCGTAAAAGACGTATCGCTGCGGGCAGCGGCACACAGGTATCAGATGTTAATCAGCTTCTGAAGCAGTATGAGGATATGAAGAAGATGATGAAACAGTTCGGTATCGGCGGCGGTGGACTTCTCCACGGCAAGGGAGCAAGACGCAAGAGAGCTGCACTGCTGAAAGGTCTGGGTGCAGGAAAACAGCCTAAATAAGGCTGATACGTGAGGTAACAGAATGAGCAATACGATAGCAGCAATATTTGGGTTTGCGGCAGGTTTCTTCTGTATATTCTGTGCGTACAAGGACTACGACTGGTTCATGAACAGCAGCAAAGCACGTTTCTGGGTAAAGGTGCTCGGCCGTGACGGCGCAAGAAAGTTCTATATGGGACTCGGTGCGTTCATAATCGCTGTAGGTGCTGTACTTTGTTTTACGGGAGCTTAGTTGAAGATCCTTGCTGGGATGCATCCCGGAGGAAGTTGATCGGTATTGTTTTATATAATGTTTTCAATGCGGAGTTCCCCGCTTTGATATATTAAGGAAAGTTTATGGAGGTGAATACAAATGGCAGTTAAGATCAGACTGAGAAGAATGGGTGCTAAGAAGGCTCCTTTCTACAGACTTGTTGTTGCTGACTCCAGATATCCCAGAGATGGTAGATTTATCGAGGAGCTGGGCTATTATGATCCTACCAAGGAGCCTTCCCTGGTAAAGGTCGATGACGAAAAGGTTAAGAGCTGGATCGCTAAGGGCGCACAGCCTACCGACACAGTAAAGGCTATCCTGAAGAAGAACGGCACACTGTAATCGGGAATCAGGCACAAACAACTCTGATCGGTAAGGTAACAGTATCCCGCATCTGCCTTACCGATAACTTTTGCGGGAGGTAAGGAGTTTTAGCGATGGAAGAATTACTGAAAACTATCGTGACCGATCTGGTCGAGGACAAGACAGCTGTCGAGGTCAGTGTTGACGAGCCTAACGATGAAGGTGTTATCGTATATCATCTTCACGTAGCACAGGATGACATGGGAAGAGTAATCGGCAAGCAGGGCAGGATCGCAAAGGCTATCCGCGTTGTTATGAGAGCGGCTGCTTCCAAGCTCGGACAGAAGATTATGGTCGAGATCGACTGATAGGTACGATCAACATAAATAGTTTATCCACACCCTCGGCTTAAACGCGGCGAGGGTGTTTTTACTTAATTGAACGATCTACAAAAGTAAAGACCGTTTTGAGTGGATATATCAATAAAGGAGAAATGGCTATGAAAAAACCAGACTTTATGAAAGGGCGTTACGGCTTTGATATGCTGTTTTTCGCAGTGACTGTGGTCTGCCTGATAATAGTTCTGCTGACAAATACTCTGCTGTGTCGCATACCGCACATATCTGTCAGCGGTATAATGGGAGTGACCGGGCTGGCTATGATAATCAATACATCCCGTGTGTTTTCAAAGCAGATAAGCAGACGTCAGGCTGAAAATATCAGGTTCATACTCTTTCTGAATAAGCTGACAGGTAAAAATGGCAAGCCCGGTAAGTATGTTACTGATAACAGAGGGTACACGCCCCTTAGTCAGCTGAAAAAAAGTGCACCTGAAGGACTTCGATGCCGGTGTGGAAAGCTGCTTGATGTGCCGCCTGACAAAGGCAGTCATATAGTTATCTGCCCGAAGTGCGGAGAAAGACTGTATATAAAGAAATAACGATAGCGGCGGGACTTGACATTCCGTGGAAAATCGGTTATAATAAAATCATATTACAACCATAGGATTACTAAACCAACTAAGGAGGGAAGCTATGAAGATCTCCACAAAGGGAAGATATGCGCTCAGATTAATGACTGATCTTGCTGAACATAAGGATGATGGCTATATACCTATAAAGGTAATAGCTGAAAGACAGAACATAAGTGATAAATATCTGGAACAGATTATTTCTATACTCAGCCGCTCAGGCTATGTGCGCAGTGTCAGGGGCGCAGGCGGCGGCTATACGCTGGCTTATCCGCCTGAAAAGTACACAGTAGGTATGATACTGCGGCTGACAGAGGGCAGCCTTGCACCTGTTGCCTGTCTTGAAACGGATGAAAATCTGTGTCCTCGTGCTAAAGCCTGCCCTACATTATTTATCTGGGAGAAGCTGTATTCTGCCATAAATTATGTAGTAGACGGTATAACTATCGCGGATATCGTTGCACGCGATTTTGATGAAGCTGATCTTTACAGTATATGATATTACGCTGCTGCCTGCGGGCGGCAGCTTTTTTGTGGGCTGCAAGATTGACAACTATCTGCAAAAATGCTATAATTTTTTCATATCATCATTTTCGTAGGTCTGGTTTATGGACATAGATGAAAACAGGATAGCAGATCTTGATGAGCATACTCATATCAAGCTGATACTTGAAAAGATATAGAGGGGTAATTATATGACGGAGAAACTGTTTGATAACGGCACGCTGTTTGCTTTTGATGCGCAAGTGACAGCCTGTGCTGAAACTGAAAAGGGATATGAAGTCATACTCGACAGAACGGCTTTTTTTCCTGAAGGCGGAGGACAGGCAGGCGATGCAGGTACTCTTGACGGAGTAAAGGTAACAGATACCTATGAAAGAAACGGTGAAGTCATTCACCTGTGCAGGTCATCGCTGGAGGTCGGTAAAAAGGTATACGGTGAGATAGATGCGGATATACGTATCAGAAGGATGCAGAACCATTCGGGGGAGCACCTTCTTATGGGATTTATCCATAATATGACGGGCTATGAGAACGTAGGATTCCACATGGGCTCGGAGGAAGTGCTTCTTGATCTTGACGGTGTCATATCGGCTGAGGATATAAGGATATGCGAACAGAAAGCCAATGAGGCTGTTGCCGCTGATGTACCTATCACCATAAGCTATCCTGATGGCGAGGAGTTATCCTGTATGGAATATCGCAGCAAGCTGGAAATGACCGAAAATGTCAGGATAGTGACCATTGAGGGCATTGACCGCTGCGCCTGCTGTGCGCCACATTTTCCTTCAACGGGAAGTATAGGTATAATAAAGGTCATATCCGCTGAGAGCAACCGCGGCGGAACAAGGCTGCATATAATATGCGGACTGGATGCGCTTGATCTGATAAGGCAGAGGATGGAAAGTAATGCTGCTATATCGCGTATGCTGTCTGCTAAGCCTGAAAAAACTGCAGATGCTGTTGAAAAGCTGCTTGGCGAAAACGCAGCGCTTAAAAAACAGCTTGCGGAAAACGAGCGCCGTGCGGCAGAGGATATCATCGGAAGCATAAAAAATGACAGCAGAAAAAGCTTCTGCGTATTCACAAGAGGTATCGGCAGGAACAATATGCAGAAGATAGCCAACCATGCTGTAAAGCTTACTGACGGTGCGGTGGCTGTGCTTTCGGAGGATGCGGCAGGCTTTGGCTATATCATAGCATCCGAGAAGCTGCCGCTGCGTGCCATGGCTAAGGATATCAACTTGGCTCTGGGCGGAAAGGGCGGAGGCTCGGATCAGATGATACAAGGAACTTTTACAGCACCAAAGGAAGCTATCGAAAGCTACTTTAAAGCGATGCAGATGTAAGACGATCAGAATATAAAGGTAACATAAAAGGGACAGCTGTGAACAAGTCAGCTGTCCCTTAAATAATGTCATATCAAAGCCATTTTTTCCTTTTGAAGAATATGAGGCTGAAAATTACTATAACTATACTGAGCGCGATAACGATAGGATAGGATATCTTATACTCAAGCTCGGGCATATATTTGAAGTTCATGCCGTACCAGCCTGCTATCAGTGTAAGCGGCATGAATATAGAGGTGATAACCGTGAGCAGAGTCATTATCCTGTTCTGCTTGATATCGAGTCTTGACTGATACAGGTCGCGTATCTGTATGGAATAATCGCGCAGAGAGGAGGTCATATCGTGCAGACGGGATATGCGCTGATTGAACAGGTGGAAATATCTTACATTATCCTTTTTGAAGAAGTCGTTCTCATTTTCCTCAAGTTCCTGTGCCAGATCCTGAAGCTGTTCGTAATGGATGCGAAGATCTCTGAGGTCACTGCGTATATGGTTGACCCTTGGCGTCGGATCAGCTTCTGAGCCTGAAAGTATATCCGATTCAATGGTATCAAGCTCCTTGTCATACTTTTCCAGCATGGCCTGATCACCGGTGACAAGTTGTTCCAGAAAATCGTATATGAATCTTTCAAGACTTGGCAGTGCCCATTTTTTAGTGCGTATGATACTTTGCAGGATCTTTTCGACCATACCGCTGTCATCAATGAATACTATACCCTTCTCATCCAGTGCGAAGGCGAAATTTGTATTTGTGCCTGAGAGGTTTCTGCGGTCAGGGACAGAGAAGGTACCTGTCAGTGAATCGTAGTTGACCTCGGCTTTGGTTGAATGGACAGCCGAAAGATCAATGTCCATCTCAATGCCCATATCGAAAGTATCCTTGAACTCCATCCATTCTGCAGAAGTAAGTACAGCTACGTATTTAGCGCCCTGCTTGCCGCTGATGGTTTCCTCTGCCTTTTCAAGAGTGCTCTTAATATAGTATAACATTTTTGACCTCCTGTATGTTTGATAAGTATATTATAACACCGGATACCCGAAATTGCAACAACAAAATAAAGCGGGAAATATAATTCATGGTTATCCCTTTAACACACCATTAAAAAGTGCTATATAACAATGAATCATCGTGTTGATGTTATCCTTCCCCCGCCGCAGGCGGGGGAAGGATAACCGCCGAGTATTTCTAGTTCTTATATTACACCAAATTAATTGGTGTGTAAACGGGATAATCAGAATATAATTTAATTGCCTGCACAGCGAAGCGTATTTATAACGTAAAACTGCGTTTAGATATTTGACCTTTGTATAATATCTGCAATAGTTTTCAAGAATGACGATTAAAATACAGCGCTATTAACGAAGTGAAAAAAACTCAAAAAAAATCAAAAAAAACTATTGACAAATGGGGTGATATGGTGTATAATAGATACTGTTGTGAGGGACGAAACGAAAACGAAACGAACTTCACAGGAAAGAATATGGGGGTTTAGCTCAGCTGGGAGAGCATCTGCCTTACAAGCAGAGGGTCACAGGTTCGAGCCCTGTAGTCCCCATCAGTCAGATGTGTGCAGAACTTATCTGCACACGACTCTCTGACACGGCCCGGTAGTTCAGTTGGTTAGAACGCCGCCCTGTCACGGCGGAGGTCGTGAGTTCGAGTCTCATCCGGGTCGCTTATATGCTTCTGTAGCTCAGTCGGTAGAGCAGGGGACTGAAAATCCCCGTGTCGGTGGTTCAATTCCACTCGGAAGCACCATTTGCGGATTTAGCTCATCTGGTAGAGCGCCACCTTGCCAAGGTGGAGGTAGCGAGTTCGAGCCTCGTAATCCGCTCTCAGTATCCCGATGCTTAGGTATCGGGATACATTAATTAATGCGGGTTTATTTCAACGCTAGAATACCTTTCTTCCTGAGAGGAGAAACTTGTTTAACTCAAGTGACCCGCTCCACTGAATGCCGATAGTTTATCGGCATTTTTTATATGCGGATTTAGCTCATCCGGTAGAGCGCCACCTTCCCAAGGTGGATGTGGCGAGTTCGAGTCTCGTAATCCGCTTATCGCCCCTGTCGCGTATGGCGCGGCGGGGGTCTTGTTTTATATCACTATGATACGTATATCAGTATGGTTGTATCCTGTTAAAGAACTTTTTGTATAATTTAATAGCGATTCTAACATTTTAATAAAAAACACGAAAACTTTATCCTTATTTTTGTCAATTGAGAAAAATGTCGTAAGTTGCATAAAATGTTCTTGACAATCATCTCAATGTTTGTTATGATATATGTTAGCAAAGTGTATCAAAGTGTGTATTTTTTTGTATACTAAAATTACGTACCTGTTATGAAGAAAGGAATTTGATTTGATGGACGTTCCCGAACCGGCGCTTATGGGTGTAGCTTTACCCCTTATATGCAGCGTGTTTATATGGGTTTTTCGTGCCTGTGAATGCTGTGCTGCCGAAATACCCGACTCGCGCCTGAAAAAATTGGCGGAAAATGATAAACGAGCCCGAAATGTACTTATAATATTGGAACATTCCGGCAGATATACTGCACTTGATATTATCTCGCGTATTGTACTGATATCGGTACAATTTGCCTGTGTATTTGTGTGGGACTATTTCCCCATTAAGAAAATGTTCACTAATTGGTTCGGCGGTGGAAACGCTGCAGGCGGGATCTGTGCTGCCGCTGTTATCGTTCTTGTTATGACAGTCTGGGTGGCTGCTGTATGCCTTAATGTACCGAAAAAACTGTGTTCTGCCGGTAAGGTGGGTGAGCGTTTCCTGCTTAGGACAGCCGGGATATACCGAGGCTGGCTCACATTATTCATGCCGCTGGAGATTATATGCCGCGGTGTGACATCTGCTTTGCTGAGGCTTTTTGGCGTGAAAAATGTCAATGCAGAGGACCATGTCACCGAAGAAGAGATACTGATGATGGTGGATGCCGTTAACGAAACAGGCGGTATCGGTGAAAGTCAGGCGGAGATGATCAGCAATATCTTCGAGTTTGACGATATCGGTATAGATGAAGTGATGACCCACCGTACTGAGGTAGCTGCTATAGACGAAAGTGCGCCTATACGTGAGGCTGTTGAACTGGCGATAGAAAGCGGATTTTCGCGCATACCTGTTTATAAGGACAGTATAGACGATATACAGGGCGTTATCTATGCTAAGGATCTCCTTACACTTGTGTTCCATGAGAGTGCAGAGGACAGGACAGTAAAGGATTTTATGCGTGAGGTAATATTTGTACCCGAGAGCCGCAAGTGCGGAGAGCTTTTCAAGGAGCTCACTGCCAAAAAAGTACAGATGGCGGTCGCTGTGGATGAATACGGCGGCACTGCCGGTGTTGTTACACTTGAAGACCTTATAGAAACTATTGTGGGCGATATCGTAGACGAATACGACGATGAGAGTGAGGAGATAACAAAGATCTCCGACGGCGTTTTTGAGATAGAAGGTAATGCGGGTTATGAGGACGTTATGGAAGCCCTTGGCAAGGAACCCGATGAGGATTCACCCTTTGAAACGATAGGTGCTATGGTGATAGAACTGCTTGGTCATATACCAGATGACGGTGAAAGACCGTCTGTAAAATGGGAGAACATCAAGTTCACTGTGACTGAGGCAGAGGATAGAAGGATAGGCAAGATACGGGCAGAGCTTTGCTGACGGCACAGGCTCTGTGGAGCTTTGAAGGAGTGGATTTCTTTGAGCGGAAAGATTTTGGTGGCTGTTACGAGCCTGGCACTGCTTCTGGCGGCGGCGGGCGGAGGCTACTATGCCTACAGGACGCTTGACGACAGGAAACCTGTTGTTATATCCGGCAAGGATGAGGGCAGGTTAGTTACCCGAAAGAGCAAGGTAGATCTTCCCGGTGCTGGCGGAGAGGTCGTGGTCAAGGAGGAGATATCCTCAGAAACTGAGGACCTTTCTATCAGTGATGACGAGGCGGCTGAGATCGGTCTTCCTTATGCGGTCAACTATTTTGCAAAACAACTCACTGATGACGAGCAGACTGTCTGTCGGCAGATATACAAGGGTCTTGCTGATATGGAAGAGGAGATATACATCAAGAAGGATGTTGTCAGCTCGGCTGATATCTGTCAGCTTATGGTAATGTGCGTAACAAGTGCGCCTGAGATAGACTATATAGATACGAACTACTCGGTCCAGGTGGATGCTGACGGCTATGCTTCGGCATTGTTCGTAACGTATACCAAAACAGCTGAAGACCGTGAGATGCGCCGCATACTTACTGATCAGGCAATAGATCATATATGTGCGGGCATAAATCCCGAGTGGACTGATTTTCTGAAATACAGGCACATACATGATGCGATCGTAAACGGATGCCTGTACTACGAGGCTGACAGCGACTGTTACACAGCCTACGGATGTCTTGTGGGCGGAAATGCTGTGTGCGAGGGCTATTCAAAGGCGCTTATGATGCTGTGCGACAGGATGGATATACCATGCCTGCCTGTTGTTGGTCAGGGCGTAAACGAGGACGGCACCTCTCAGGGGCATATATGGAACAAGGTGATGCTTGACGGCGAGTGGTATGCCTGCGATGTCACCTGGGATGATCCTGTGTTTGAAAGTGCAGAGGACTATCTGCGCTATGATTACTTTTCTGTCACAGATGAGGAGATGGGTAGAAACCATATCCCCGATGAAAACAAGTATATAAACGAACCTGTCTGCACTGCCATGGAAAATGATTTTTACCGCTATTACGGTTATTTTGCGCAGGAGTCCGATAATGCTGAGGCAGCCTTCCGCCGTGCTGTATGGAATGCTATGTCAGCAGGGGATGAGTACGCAAGGATAAAGTGCGCTGACAGGGAATGCTTTGATCAGACACTGAACTGGGTGTTTGGGAACGGTTCCGGCAACGAAAGTCTGTTTTCTATTATAAGACACGGGGCTGAGATGAATCCCGATGCAGGCTATGATCCATCGGGATATTCGGTGATAAACAACTCTGTAACCTATAATATATCCATAAGGCTGAAGAAATAGTTCAAATAGTCAAATTTTTCCTTGCTGTGACAAAAAATAATAGTGAAAAATCAGTGAACAAGGTTGAAATTTCAGAGCAGATGTGTTATAATAGAGTTTAGTGATTTCAGATTTTTGCTTTTGCTTATATAAATGAAAGGAATGTTGAAAAATGGGAGCTGTCTCCACAAGTAAGAAGTCGAGTGCGGGCAAGAACGTACTGGTGTTCTTCATCGTATTCATTATATTGGAAATGCTGGTGATATTCGGCATTGGCAAGGTGTTCAAGAACAAGGACGTTACACCCAGCGTTATGGGCTACAGCCTGTTCATGACAAAAGAAGACCTGGTGAAGGCCGATAAAGACGGTACTGTGGTTGTTCCGAAGAATGTGCTGGTAATAGCCCGCGATGGTCTGACCGAGCCTAAAAATAAGATCGGTTCTGCGATACTCTGTGAGGATGTTGATGGTGTTGGCACAGGCGTTTTCTGGCTGGATAATCTCGAATCAAAGGATGAAGAGAACGGCGTAGATTATATTGTTACTAACGGAAATCAGAGTCATGTTATAAGAAGCGGAAATATCGTAGGTGTATGCGCAAGCTATTTTGTTACTGCAGGCAAGGTAATTAACTTTGTCACACAGAAGTTCGGTATGATCTGCTGCGCAGTAGTACCTCTGTTCCTGCTTGTACTTATTGAGCTTATTATAGCAATAGCTAATCATTCACCTGAAGAGTATGAAGAAGATGAAGAGGAAGAAGAAAACGTCAAAAGCGTTGAACTTGATGATTTCCTTTTCGGCGGCAAGGGCGAAAGTGAGCAGATAGCTAAACGCAGGAAAAAGCAGTCTTCTTCTGAGGATGAAGAGTTTGAAGAAGAGGATGAGCTGACAGTAAGAAAGGCTGCTTCAAATACTCAGGCAGCATCTGAAAGCGACGTTGACTTTGATTTTGATGTTAACAAACTCAAAAAGCCTGCAGCTGCTGAACGTGACTTCGGTGAGGCTATTGGTTTTGGCAGCAATACACAGAAGTTCAAAGCGGCAAAGGCAGATGATATATCTGATGATATCAATGTTCCTGCTCAGAACAATGAGGCGCCTGCTGACAACGGAAGCCTGCGTCTGAAAGATGATGAGTACTACGAGAAGGCATCACAGCTGGTAGAAGGCAGTAACGCTGCAAGACCTGCAAGACGTCCTGCCGGAGGACAAAGACGCAGAAGACGTCCGGTATCCTCTGCTGCAAATGGTGTAGACAGCGGAGCATCTCTGGAAGATCTGATGAAGCTGATGGAAGAAGAACAGAACAAACTCAAGAATCAGATCAAGTAAAAGCAATTATCAAAAAGCACTCCTGTGAAAATCAGGAGTGCTTTTTTGCATATATCACTTGGATTTGACAAGTTCAAAATTTCCGCCGAATACTGTCAGGACCAGTACTATTGAACCTACAATGACAAGTCCGGCGATAACGATGCCTATGATCGTATTGCGGGTCACTGTGAAGCCGTCATCGCGGCGGCTGAGCATATGAATGCTTTTTCAATGCCTGAGATATTGGCTTATACAGCATAAAACATATAGCTGCATTCAGTGCGCTTTTGATAAGGTTGAATGGCAGCAGGAGAGGCATTATCATGCCTATTACCTCGTCAATGGTGGTATGTGCATATATCGGTGTGATGAACAAATTCATCACCAGCATAACGGCAGTCATGCTGAACATGGCGGCGATAAGACCAATTACTGCGCCCTTGAAACTTTTGTTGTACTTGTATATCAGCGATGCTGTAACGGCAAATGCGGCGCTTCCGCCAAAATTCATAACCGCCCCGAGAAATCCTGTGTCGGACAGTGTTACCATCTCCAGCAGAGATTCTGCCAAGGCTACACCCAAAGCAGCCAATGGCCCGAAAACAAATCCTGCCATTGTGATGAACACGTCTTTGAATTCGAGGGTGAGGAAGCTGACTTTGAATCTGAAAACGAACAGACACAGATAACCAAGTGCGGTGAACATCGCCAGTATCGTCATTTCCTTGACATCCATTTTTTTGGAAGAGGAAGCACCCGCTGTTTTTGTACTCATTCTGATTCCCCCAGATAATAATTATATTCGTAAACAAATGATAAAGCCCCCAAGAAAAACTCGGGGGCTTTGATTTTTATGATGTCGTTTCTTTCATCCGGACTATACCGTCGGTACGGGTTTCTCACCCGTTCGGCGCCGGGCACACTGGCGAGGCGTTCGAGGACTTACAGCATAACAGAAACTGCTGCTCACCTCCGGTGTGGACTTTCACCACCCCTGAAACTAATTTATAGATATATGCCCTGTAACAGATCGCAGGATATTATTCCTCGTCCTCATCCTCGGAGAAATCAAATTCAAGACTCTCTCCACAGTTCGGACATTCTATCGAACCGCTCTCGACCATTTTATCGTCCATTACGATAGTTTCGCCGCATGTGGGGCATACGCACTCATAAAGAGTGTCATCATCCGGATCGTAGTCATAATCTTCGTCATCATCATCGTCACCGTAGAACTCATTGTAGAAGTCGTCCTCCAGATCGGAAAGATCGTCGCTTATGCTGTCAACTACATCAACAGTTTCATCAGCAAGTACTGTAACGTCCTCGATAGCCTTAGCCATCTCCTCCATCAGTTCAGCCATTGCCTTCAGTACCTTGCCCTGATCGGTAGTTTCATCGATCTTCATGCCTTCCATAAGACCCTTGATATAAGCTGCCTTGTTAGTAAGCTCCATTAAAGCCGCCTCCTTTTCAGGTTATGATGTTATTGATACTATGACTTATGCACGCTCCATGTACTCGCAGGTACGTGTATCGATCCTGATCCTGTCACCGGTGTTGATGAACAGAGGAACTCTGATCTCAGCGCCTGTTTCAACAGTCGCAGGCTTTGTAGCATTAGTAGCGGTGTTGCCCTTCTCGCCGGGCTCGGTCTCTGTAACTTCGAGATCTACGAAGAAAGGAGGCTCAACGCCAAATACCTGACCCTTGTAAGAAAGGATCTTACATACCATGTTCTCCTTAACGAACTTGAAGTTGTCGGAAAGCTCGCTCTTGTTTACGGGGATGAGCTCGAATGTCTCAGAATCCATGAAGTAGTAGAGATCGCCGTCACTGTAGGAATATTCCATATCCTTTCTCTCAACATAAGCGGTAGGGAACTTTGCTGTGGGGTTGTAAGTCTTTTCAATTACAGAACCTGTAATAACGTTCTTTACCTTTGCTCTTACAAAAGCAGCACCCTTACCGGGCTTAACGTGCTGGAATTCAACGATCTGCATTACGTTGCCTTCCTCTTCAAATGTCATACCATTTCTGAAATCGCCCGCTGTTACCATATTTTTAGTACCTCCATTATTTTATATGCTAAAAATTCATGCCCAAATCACGTTTGCACATTTTCATATCATAATCATACCATATTTCGCGCTCCATTTCAAGTCTTTTAAAAAACTTTTTAAAATTTGTTAGCATTCTTTTTGGCGCATGAGCTTAATATTCCCATGATACACACTTACACCGTTAATAACAGTACAAATTTTTGTGAAAAACGGAAAAGATTATTAATATTTGAAATTGCCTATTTTATTTGAAATCAAAATGTGCTATAATTTTTGTTGGAAATGCGGAGTGGTGTCCGCAGATAATAAGGAAATAAGGATGTACGGAGGTATTCAAATGAATATTGCAGTTGCTCAGTCGGGCGGACCGACCTGTGCGATCAACGCTTCTTTGCTAGGGGTATTCAAGGAAGCACTGAAAACTCCCGGGATAGACGCAGTTTTCGGTTCTATCAACGGTATCGAGGGCATGATCAAGGACGAACTCATTGATCTTAAAATGGTGATAAGATCCAATGAGGATATGGAGCTTTTAAGGCAGACTCCATCGACGGTGCTCGGTTCATGCCGCTACAAGCTGCCTGCGGCTGACGCAGACGATGAGGTGTACCGCAAGATACAGACAAATCTTGAAAAACATCGTATCGAAGCTTTTTTCTATATCGGCGGAAATGATTCCATGGATACAGTGGATAAGCTTTCTGCTTTTCTGAGGTCTGCGGGTTCGGATATCAGGGTGATAGGTATACCTAAGACCATCGACAACGATCTTCCCGTTACCGATCATACTCCGGGATTCGGCTCGGCTGCGAAATATGTGGCAGCCACCGTTCAGGAGATAATCAGGGACAGTTCTGTATACTCGGTGGATTCTGTTACCATTATTGAAGTAATGGGCAGACACGCAGGCTGGCTGACAGCTTCCACCTGTGTTCTCAGGGCTAACGATGAGATTGCTCCTCACCTTATATATCTGCCCGAATGCGATCTTGATGCTGACAAGTTCCTTGAAGATGTACGCATAATGCAGGCAAAGCACAAGGCAGTAATAGTTGCAGTATCCGAGGGTGTTCGCATACCCGAGGAGAACAGGAAGGATATCGTTGTTGATAACTTCGGTCACGAATACCTTTCGGGCATCGGCAAGACTCTGGAGCAGCTGGTAAAGGAAAGGATAGGCTGCAAGGTACGTTCTATCGAACTTAATGTTATGCAGAGATGTTCATCGCATATATGCTCAAAGACCGATATCGACGAAGCTGAGCTTATCGGCAGTGAGGGTGTTAAACGCGCACTTGCCGGAGAAACAGGCAAGATGGTATACTTCAAGCGCCTGAGCGATGTACCCTATGTTATTACCGTTGAAACTACAGATGCTTCGCAGGTAGCTAACAAGGAGAAGTTCTTTCCGAAGAAGTGGGTAAATCATGCACGAAATGATGTTATGCCCGAGGCTGTAAAGTATTTCCTGCCGCTGATACAGGGCGAGGTAAAGATCGCCATGAAGAACGGTATGCCTGTTCATTTCAAACTTAAATAATAAACGGCATAGATCGGGAGCTATACACTGACGTGCCGGGATGGGTGCTTTTGATCTCAGATGTTATCATAATATGTCGTGGCTTTTTAAGATATTAAGCCCTTCAATAATTGAATTAGGATATCACAAGCAAAGCGGTCAGCTATTATGGTTGACCGCTTTTTTTACATTATCAATGATCTGCAAGCTTAACTGTTCAAAAATCACATTCCTGTTTATTGACGGTACATATATATTAATGAAGGAATGATGCGAACCATTTTTACTGATAACAGACTTGTTTTGTATTAAGATAATTTGAAATTTAAACTAAGATGTCATTACTCCGGGTTGGAGAAATGGATTATAATTAAACTACCATATGTTATTATTCTTTGTTGAAACAATGAATAAATCACAAATGAAAATACCGGGTCACAGCATATATTATACTGTGACAGAACATAAAATAAACTTATAACAACAGGGGCAATAATATGATCAGTTTTAATGTACCGCCGGTAGTCGGTAATGAACTCGGATTTATAGCTGAAGCAGTGGAAAATAGACGTATTTCAGGTGATGGTGATTTCACGAAGCGCTGCAGCAGGCTTATGGAAAAACGCTTTGATGCGCGTCACGTACTGATAACTACGAGCTGCACCAGTGCTCTTGATATGGCTGCACTTTTATGCGGTTTCAATGAGGGCGATGAGGTCATTCTTCCAAGCTATACCTTGCTATACCTTTTCCAGTACCGCCAATGCTATTATACTTGGCGGTGCAGTGCCTGTATTTGTAGATGTTCGTCCCGATACCATGAATATCGACGAAACGAAAATAGAAGCAGCAATAACTCCGCGTACAAAAGCCATAACTGTTATGCATTACGGCGGTGTAGCCTGCGAAATGGATACTATAATGGATATAGCGCACAGGTATGGTCTTATGGTCATAGAAGATGCAGCTCAGGGAGTCATGAGCACCTATAAGGGAAAATATCTCGGTACTATAGGAGATTTTGGGTGCTATTCGTTCCACGAGACTAAGAATTACTCTATGGGCGAGGGCGGGGCGCTGCTCATAAATAATGATGCTTATCTTGAAAGAGCGGAGATACTACGTGAGAAAGGAACGAATCGTTCCAAGTTTTACCGCGGTGAGATAGACAAATACACATGGGTAGATTTCGGAGACAGCTATCTTCCAAGCGAGATAAATGCGGCGTTTCTCTAGGGACAGCTGCAGATGCTTGATGAGATAAACAATGATCGTCTTACAACTCACCGCATATACTCAGAAGCCTTTGGACCTCTGGTAAAAAAGGGACTTATAGAGATACAGAACATCCCGGATGGCTGCTGTCATAATGCTCATCTTTTCTATATAAAGCTGCGTGATCTTGAACATAGGACAGAGTTCATAAAATATATGAAGGAAGCAGGTATAACTACGGTATTCCACTATGTACCGCTGCATTCTGCTCCCGCAGGTATACATTACGGCAGATTCAGCGGAAAAGATATTTATACGACAAAGAAAAGTGAACGTCTGGTCAGGCTTCCTATGTATTACGGAATGACAGATGAGGACAGGCATACTGTAACGGAAACTGTCTTGTCTTTCTTTGTGATGACGGAGGAATGACTAATGCCTGACGAAAAGAACATGATCAAACACCCTTTACTTAAATTGTTTTTTACTTCTTTTTTCTTGTTTCTTGTCGGTATTTCTCCCATACTCATCATTTCAAAGGGCGTGTATATGTGGACAGGAGACTATAATGAACAGACTATTGTATTTACCGAATATATAAGCAAGCTGCTGCACAGCGGTCAGGGATTCCCGGCTTTTGACTGGAATTCCTTCCTGGGTATGGATTTTCTTACCTCTTATCATGATCACATTTTTTCTCCGTTTGACTGGCTGATGTACGCGGTCCCGACCGGTGTTATGCCTTACATACATACTGTTGTTATGGCATTGAAAGTCGGATTATCAGCAGTAACAGCTTATATTTACTGCCGTCAGTATGTCAAAAAAGATCAGAGCGCCTATTTATGCGGTCTGCTGTATGCTTTTTCCGGTTTTCAGCTGTTTGATCTGGTATATCAGTTTTCGGAAAGATATCTTATGTTTCCGCTGATGTTGTATTGCTTTGATCAGTTGGTGATAAACAGAAAGCCGTTCTGTTTTGCTGCACTTCTTGGAATTTATTGTCTTATAAGTCCTGTTTTTGCTTGGATGACGTGTCTGTTCCTGTTGATATATTACATCGTCAGGACCGCAACAAAGAGTTTCCCGAAACTTGATCTGAAACTGTTCATGCGTCTGGCAATTGAAACCGGCTGCGGTGTTCTTATGAGTGCTATGTTGATGCTGCCTTTCTATAGCGTTCTTTCGGGAAATGCCCGTGCAGACGGAAAGATATTCAGCCACAGTCTGATAGCTTATGAGAATCCCGGAGTAGTGCTGTGTATAATAAGATCAATGTTTTTTCCGCCGGCTTTATGTGCTAACGACTGGTATTTCAGGAACAGTCAGTTGAGTATATCTCCGCCGCTGTTGTATATACCCCTGTTCTTGATACTGGGTGTATACATGATATTCAAGAAGGAAAAACGTGCGTGGTATAGTGTACTGTTGAAAGTATGCATCATATTTGCTTGTGTACCTGTTCTCAACAGTTCTTTTGCAGTATTCAATAACAGGTATTATGCGCGCTGGCTTTTTATGCCTCTGCTTGTTATGATAATGATGACCGGCAGATATATAGATAATATCGAAGATGCAAAGCCGAAAAAAGAACTTCGGATATGTGCGGCGATCGTAGGATTTATGATCGTATACGGTGTATATACGGCTTGCTTTGAAAAGCCGCGGATTTACGGGAATAGAGCCTGGATCATCATGGCTGCTGTTTCACTGTTTGGAATGATCGTGCTGTATCTTCTTCATTATCCTATGGATAAGGTAAGCTTTATCTCTGTAAGAAATATACGTAAGCTTGTGTGTGTGTGCTGTGTTTTGCCATTTTTTGGTACGGCATTCTTTCTTGCACAGGAAAACTATTTTGAAAGTATCCCAAAACAGAAAGACATTATGTGGAATGGCTCTGAACCTGTAGTGATAGATGATGATGAATTCTTCAGGACTTCATACTGCATGACAAACACTAAAAACAAATCAATGATCTGGGGGTATCCCACAATAGCAACTTTTAACTCCATGATAACCGGAGATACCAGCAGTTTCCTGGGAGAAACAGGAAATAATTTTAACAAGAAGATCAATCTGACATTTGATACTGATAATTATGCATTGTGCAGCTTCCTTTCGGTGAAATATGATCTTTATTGCAACCTTCTTCTTACGGGAGGTATCGAAGTTGAACCGGAAGATCTGAATAAGCATATAGAGGGTTTTGAACAGGATAAGGTAATAAATCGTTATGTATTATATAAAAACAAGGCGTTTATACCTATGGGTTTTACCTATGACAACTATATCAGGATAGATGCGCAGCCTCATAATAGCGATGAGGATAGCAGGAAGATGTATGATGACAAGGTTGACAGGCAAAAACTTTTTCTGAAGGCTATATGGCTCACGGATGAACAGATAGAGAAATATGGTGATATATTACAGGAATTGCCCGAAGATAAATATAATGATGTATCTGTTGAAACCTATTATCAGGACTGCCGCGACCGTGCTGCCAGCGCTTGCTACGAATTTGTGCCTGATAAGACCGGATTCAATGCACGTATCGACCTGCCGAAGGATAATCTTGTATTTTTCTCAGTACCTTACAATAGATATTTTACTGCATATATTGACGGCAGCCCCACAGAGATCGAACGCGTATTCAACGGACTTTCGGCGGTATATGTACCGCAGGGAGATCACAGTATCTCGTTCAGGTACAGGATACCAGGGTTCAAGTACGGAGTTATCATTTCGTCTGTGAGTGCAGGGATACTGCTTATATATACGGCTGTCGATCTGATACTTAAACGCAGGATACGCAGTAAGGACGGAACGGCTGTGAATGAAGCATAGTGAGGCGTAATATATGAAAGGATCCGATAAAAAATACTTTCTTCTTATGCATCTGATCGTGTTGGTGATGTCGTTCGGCGGGGTGTTTTCAAAAAAGGCTGCTGCAGAAAAGTTCTTGTCTTTGAAATGGATCGTCCTGTACGGAGCTCTGCTGCTGGTGCTTATGGTATATGCTGTGTTCTGGCAGCAGATATTAAAACACTTGAAACTAAGTACTGCTTATGCCTGCAGATCGGTCACGGTCGTATGGGGAATGGTGTGGGGCATACTGTTCTTCAACGAACAGCTCACTGCCAAGCAGATCATCGGCGGCATGATAGTTATTGTCGGAGTGATATTTGTTTCGTCCGGAAAGGAGTATCATGACAAGGTTGACTAAATATGCGCTTATTCTGGTGTTAAGTTCGCTGATATCGTCGTTTTCACAGATACTTTTGAAAAAATCGGCAGGAAAACAATACAGTTCAAAGCTGCGTGAGTATCTGAACATACCTGTGATGACCTCGTATGGAGTGTTTTTTCTTTGTACACTGATCTCTATGTACGGACTGAAGGTCGTGCCGCTGTCCATGTCACCGCTGCTTGATGCTACGGGATATATTTTTGTTACGATACTTAGTTTCCTGTTTTTTCGAGAGATACCTGAAAAAAAGCAAGTTTTCGGTCTTGGTCTGATACTGATCGGGATCATTGTATATGCGATATAGAGTTTATGAGTATGTAAAGGAATGATTATAGAATGGATATATCGGTAGTGGTACCTGTATACGGCTGCCGCTCCGCACTGCCTGTGTTGTGTGAACGGCTGAACAACACGCTTTCTTCGATAGTGAATGAGTATGAGATCATACTTGTTGAGGATCACTGTCCGCAGGGTTCCTGGGAAAGCATAAAGGAACTGTGTGAAAATGACAAGCGTATAAAGGGTATACATCTTTCACGTAATTTCGGACAGGCTAATGCGATCACAGCGGGTATTGATATATGTACGGGTGATTGGGTAGTCGTTATGGATTGTGATCTTCAAGATCCGCCGGAAGCGATCGTTGATCTTTATAAGAAAGCGCAGGAAGGGTATGATGTTGTATTTGCAAGGCGTATCCAAAGAAAGGATACTGCTGTCACACTTTTTCTATCAAGATCGTTCTATCGCGTGCTGAGCTATTTTACTGAGGAGGATATAGATCCTTCGATAGGTAATTTCAGTGTATCTCGCAGATCTGTTATTGAAAATTATTGCAGGATGAGAGAACAGAACCGTGCGTATCAGATGTTCATAAAGTGGCTCGGATTCAGACAGACTTCGATAGATATCGAATGTGAAGAACGCTATGAGGGCAGATCGTCTTATAATATGCGGAAAAAGATACGGTTCGCAGTTTCTCTTATAACCACTCATTCCAATAAACCTCTGAAGCTGTCTATTAAGCTGGGTTTCATTCTGTCATCTCTTGCTATGATATACATACTGGTGCTTATAATCCAGAAGATCATGGGACGTGACATACTTGCCGGCTGGACGAGTATTATTGCAGCGGTAGTCATCATGGGTGGACTGATACTGATGATGCTGGGTATAGTAGGCATATATATCGGCAATATTTTCAATGAGGTCAAGAACAGACCTATATATGTGATAAGTGAGGCTATCAATTGTGAAAACAGATATGGTGGGGATAGTAAGAAATGCAGCACAGATTAGTAATTATCGGTTCTTTATACGAAAATGTTCAATTGGTCATAGAGGCAAAAAAGCGCGGTTATTATACGATAGTATGTGACGGTTATAAGAACGGACACGCGAAGAATATAGCAGATAAGTATTATGATATTGATATACGTGATACGGAAAAAGTTGCTGAGATGTGTATCAGAGAAAAGGCTGATGGCATATTGGGATCATTTTCTGATCTTGTGTTTGAAAAAATAACTGAGATAGCACATAAAGCAGGTATTGAATGGTATGCTTCGGCAGATATGCTCAAATACTATAGGGATAAGAAACAGGCAAAGGATCTGCTGCGCTCTCTGGGTGTGAGCGTTCCGGAAAACAGGATCATAAACAAGGATTTTTCCGATGAGGATATCAAAGGACTGAGTTTTCCTCTTGTGGTAAAGCCCTCGAATGCATGGGGCTCAAAGGGGATATATGTGGTAAACAACAGCGAAGAACTTCGGCTGTATGCAGAAAAGTCGGCAGAGATCTCACATTCAGAAAAGGTGTTGGTCGAGGAATACAGCAAGGGAGGAGAATACAATATCACCTCGTTTGTAGCGGAAGGAAAGGTCTATGTTATCAGCTGCGGAGACCGTGAGAAGACCAGATGTGAAGATAAGTCCATACCAAGACTGAGCCGTATTTTTTACAATACCTCACGGCATGATGACATAATTGAAGCAGCAAGGGTGACGCTCCAGAAATTTGCAGATGCTGTCGGTCAGAAGTACGGCGTGCTGTCAATGCAGTGCTTTTTCTACAAAGGTACTCTTACAGTATGTGAGATAGCAGGAAGGATACTTGCATTTGAAAATGATATCATAGGCGCTCATTCTGGGCTGAGTATAAATCAGCTGCTGCTGGATTGTGTTTATGATAAAGCTGCTTTGAAAGAGAAACTGATACAAAGCAGGGGATACGTTCCTTCAAAATTATATGCAAGACTATATTTTTTTGCGTATGACGGACATATCATAGAAAATATGGATAATGTGTACGAGCTATGTAAATATGATAAGCTCACTGATGATATCGTTTTTTATAATGAGGGAGAAAAAATAGATAACAGAAGTACCAGATCATATTTTGCGACTTTCTCATTCACAGCAGATTCCATCGCAGATATGGATCGTACTACGGATCATTTTGCAGAAAAAATGAAAGTGTTTTCAACGGACGGCAAGAACATTATCTGTCCGATCAATCTGGATAATGACCGTGATTATAAATAAAAATTGGTTATCTCTTTGGCACACCGATCTGAAAGCAGATGTGATATTGAGTATTTATTGAGATCACTGTAAAAGGGCTGTATTGCTTGGTGCGTCAGGGTGATAAAATATAATATTGAAAAGAGGAAAGATAATGAGCAGAGATATGTCATATTTAAAAGGGATGCCTGTAGCGGTCCTTGGAAGTGGTGCAGTAGGTAAAACGATAGCTGCAGATTGTAAGCTGGCAGGTTCGGAAGTCAGACTATGGGGCAGTGAGGAGTATTACGAGAGTTCAATGAAGATACTTCATAAATCGGGGATACTTCTTGACGGCATTCAACGCAACAGGGACGGGTTTGAGCGCTCCGGCAAAGCTTATCTTGATGTAATCTCTACTGATATGGCAGAGGTTGTAAAGGGTGCTGGAATAATATGCGTTGCTACTACTTCCTGGAGACATGAAGCTATGTTCAGGCAGCTGATACCTTGTCTTGAAGACGGACAGGTCGTAATGGTATTTACAGATAACTGGGCAAGTCTTCTGCTAAGAAAGATGATGAGAGAAGCAGGCTGCACTAAAGACGTTATAGTTGGCGGATGGTCTTCTGCTCCTTATGGTACAAGAATTGAAAAGATCAATGATTACTGGCTGCCTCATGTTGGCGTAAAGTACAGAGCTATCAGCCTCAGAGGTGCTGCTATGCCTGCAAAGGACAGCGATGATTTTATTGAAGCATCCAGATATCTTCCGGCTATGGACAGTGTTACACAAGGTGATGGTCCTGTTAAGGGTGATACGATCCTGGATATTGATTTTGCTAATGTAAATCCGGTTATCCATGTCCCGGCATCTGTTCTTGGTGTATCAAGTATGGAGAACTGGGTACTTGTCTACGGAAATGCACCGGAGACATATTCAATGTATTCTCACGGACTATGCCCTTCTATTTGTGAGGTACAGTATCAATTCTTCAATGAAGAGATAGCACTTGCAAAGAAACTTGGTGTCGGATGTCCGAGGTACAAGAAGCAGATGTTCTTCTCCAGAAGAAGTGTTCTGACGCAGGAGTATATGGGTCTTGATAAAGACGGAAACGATAATGTCGTTTTTCCGCTTGATCAGCCTTCCGATGAGGGAAATGTCGGTCCGAACAACATAAATCACAGATACCTGACAGAGGATATCCCGGTAAGCTGTAAGCTGTATCATGACCTTGGCGTTGCATACGGAGTTCCGACACCTGTCATTGACGCTATGATCATTCTGGGCGGTGCATTCCATCAGACTAACTATTTTGTTGATGACAGATATACGCTCGATTATATCGGTATAGGCGGAATGAGCATTGAGGAGCTTAATGATTATCTGAGAAACTGATGATCCTGCGTTCGATTTGAACGACAGTGTGCTGATAGTATAAAGTACGACAAAAACTGAAAGGCTGCGTGCTCGTAAGGAACACGCAGCCTTATAATTATGTTTGATTCTGTTTGGATCCGTTTAAATATGTCAGACCCGATCGTTATAAGCAGATAAGCTCTTTTCTTGCGAGAGTCATATTCTCGCAGCCGTTATTTTTTACAACCGCGAAGTCCTCTATCCTCACACCGAACTCACCTTCAAGGTATATGCCCGGTTCAATGGTGATAACGGAATTTTCGGGTATAAGTGCCTGAGAAACAGGTGACCCGTAGGGTTCTTCGTGTATCTCAATACCTACACCGTGACCCAGTGAATGTCCGAAATTATCGCCGTAGCCTGCAGCGGATATGATATCTCTTGCGGCAGCATCAAAGTCCTTGCCGGAGATATCCGCTTTAAGTGAGTCTATGCCTGCCTGCTGGGCTTTCAGGACTATGTCGTAAACCTTGCGCATCTTGTCGGCAGGTTCGCCCACGCATACTGTCCTTGTCATATCGCTGTGATAGCCGTCAACAACTGCGCCGAAGTCCATAAGTACGAACTCGCCCTTCTGCACTTTTCTGTCCGAGGGCACACCATGAGGAAGAGATGTATTTGGACCGCTCAGCACTATCGTATCAAAGCTGAGAGCTTCCGCACCGTGGGAAAGCATGAAATAGTCCAGCTTCAGCTGCATTTCGCGCTCTGTCAGACCTTCTTTTATATAGCCCAGCATGAACTCGAAGCCCTGTTCGGCTATGCGCTGTGCGGCTATCATTTTTTCTATTTCGTCAGCAGACTTGACCATGCGCAGTTTGCGTATGGTACGTCCGAAACGTCCGTCGCCCGGTATCTCAGCATTCAGCTGTTTGCGGTAAGATGCCAGTTCGCTGACGGTACAGGTTTGGCTGTCTATGGCAACTGTCTTGGTACCATGCTTTTCAAGAAGCTCGTTTATCTGGACATATTTTTCACTGCCTCTGGCTTCAAGCAGTACTTCACAGTCCTTTACTGTCGCGCTGGCTTTTTCGATGTACCTGAAATCTATTATCAGATAGCTTTTTTCAGGGAATACCAGCAGTGTTCCTGCACTGGATCTCATTCCCGTAAAGTAACGTCTGTTTATATCGTCAGTGATGATGCCGCAGGTACCTTCGTCGAGTTTTTCCTGCAGGCGTTCAAGCCTTGTCATAATTTACACCCTCGTTCTATTTAATAAGAATACAGCTCATAAGGAAAGTACTCAATACCATTCAGGCTGTCCGCATTTATGTTGAGTGCTTTCATCAATGCAGCGATCTCAAATGTCCAATATCCGAAATAGAGCTTTTCCTTGGCTTTATGTGCATCATACCAGTAAGCGTGGGAATGGCTTTTATACCATTTTTTCTGCAGGTATCCTATGATGCCGCCGGTATCATTTTTGCAGATCATTTCCCACATATCACCGTAAATATCGGGATATTTCAGAGTATTACAGTCAGGCAGCGCATTTGCTTCCAGGCACTCGATGATACTGTCATACCCGACATTTTCCTTTATCAGCTTTGTGACTTGATATATGGTATCATTGTCCGCTTTAAAAAGCACACACAGGGACAAAAAGCGCAGACCGTCATCATACGAATCAGTATCCAAACTGTCACTGACAGATCGGATCAGATCCGTGAATTCGCTTTTCAGCTTATCGATCGCATACCCTCTCGAATATTTAGCGATCAGCAGACCTGTCCTGATAGAAAACAGCTTTCTTTTCGCTGGTATTGTAAACGATGTGGTCTATACTTGATTTTCCCAGCAGGATATAGTCGGTTATATCCGTCATATCCCTGAAAGATGAGTTGAACCGTATTATATCCATGCTCTTTTTTCTCGGATATTCGGTTAGGAACTCTTCATCATACACCCCGCAGATACTGCGTCCATCATATGACAAACCATTTGTGTGGTGCAGAAATTCTATATAATCATTGGGTAAACCAACTTCAAATAAAGAATAGAATTCTTTATCTGCGTCGTTTATCTTTTCCTGTGTCGGCTTTTTGTATGCAGCCGTATCGGGCAGTTTTGAAAGAAATTCTGTATACGTATTATTCAGCCTGTTCGCTCCACTTATAATTGAGTGCATCAACTGCCATGAGATAAGAATACTTGCCGAAACCGCTTATCTGTCCCACGCATACGGGGGCTATCACGGACTTTTCACGGAATTCGTCCCTAGCGTGGATATTGCTGAGGTGTACTTCTACCACGGGTATCTTTATAGCGGCTATGGCATCGCGGATAGCGTAGCTGTAATGGGTATACGCGCCTGCGTTCAGCACCACACCGTCGAATTTCTTTCTTGCAAGATGCAGTTCGTCTATTATCTCACCCTCATGGTTGGACTGGAATACCTCACAGTGGATGCTGTATCCGAGCGCGTGCGCAACTATCTCATCGTTTATGCTCTCGAATGTATCAGTGCCGTATACTCCGGGCTCTCTTTCGCCCAGAAGATTGAGGTTCGGTCCGTGTATCACAAGTATCTTTTTCATTATGTTCCTCTTTTCTGCCGTCCGTTATTCTGCGTTGGACGGCTTTGTTATTTCAAGCTCGATATAGCTGTCTATCTCACCGCCGCGGACGAAGAACATATCGTATATGCCCTCGGTGGCTTCATCGGAAGCCACGCACATTCCGCCAAGATCTCCGTGTTTTTCTTTGTCGGGCTTGTTGCCGTAGTCGTTGGCGAATCCGCCTTTTTCACTGAGTTCTTTCAGCTTTTCCTCGGTGAGTGATGACATATCGCCTACACTGTCCTGACGGCATATATAGATGTTCCAGCCGTCATCGAGATCGGTGTCGATGTACATCTCAAATACTTCGTCAAGTTCAAAATCGGATATAGCGACTTCCTTTGTGTAGCCTTCCTCTGCCATCTCCTCTATATCGGGTGAATTGCGCCAGGTGGATTTTGATTCGAGTATCAGCCCTTTTATCGCCGAGGGCTTATCCTCATACATATCCTTCAATACACCCAAGGTATCCTCTTCGCCTTCTGCAGCAGATTCATCATCCTTAGCTGCGGAAGTTTCCTTGTCAGCTTTGCTGGCTGTCTGCTTTGGTTTTTCCTTATTGCTGCAGGCAGCAAGACAAAGTGCAGCTGCAAGCAGCGATATCACTAATACTATTTTTCTGTTCATATCCTGTCACCATCCATATATTGTTTCAAGAAAAAAGCCGACGGATATTGACTCCGTCGGCTGTCTGCTTTTTACCAGTACATAAATACAGGCGTGTCTAACGGAACGTTGTTGTATATGTACTCTGCTGCATCGTATGGCAGATTTATACAGCCGTGGCTGCCCCATGTTGGAGATTTATACTTATCTCCTCCGAAGACTCCTCCCTGCCAGGAAGCATCGTGGAAACCTATGCCTATGGTGCTGAAATAGTTCCAGAACTCAACATAAGAAGCGTAGGACTGTCCGTCCGAACTGCCGACCAGTGTCTTGCCGCGCTCCTTCAGCCAAAGCTTATATACTCCCGCAGGAGAATTTCTGGATTCGCTTGGATAGCCTGATACGAAATCGCTTTCCATTTTCATCTCGCCGTTTTCATAGTACCATAGATGCTGCTTCGCGAGATCCACATCGAAATAGGTATCGCTGAAATCCGATTCGGCAGTGAGCCAGTCGGGGTTGCAGGTATAGCTGTAAGTCGAGTCGGGGTTGACATAATATATAGCTTCTGTCCTGCTTGATTCGCAGTTCTTTATGCTTTCTATGATATAGTCCGTCATAGCGTCTTTGTTAAGCCACCATCCATAGCAGCCTGCGCCCTGGGGTACTGTTATCGCGCCCCTGCTGGTAGATACGAATTCTCTGTCTTTGCCGAAGGTATCATATTTGCTTGCTAAACGATTTACATACTGCTCGACCTGATCGCGGTCTACCTCCAGGGAATTTACAGGATCGTCTTCATCAAAGCCTATCCATTTCGTAATGGTAAGACCGTCAATCTTCTCAGTGCCCTGGTGAAAATCGAATACAATTTCGATACTATCCAGATTGTTGAGCTTCTGGCATTGTTCATAAAGGTCATCTGCATGGATCTTTGCTTTTTTGTAGCAGTCAACCGAGCCGATAGCAATATCAAAATTCATATTATCAAGTTCGCTTTCGACGTAATCGAAAAGCAGCTGTATCTTGTTTGTATCTATGGTATCGCCGTCTTCTTCGTTTACAACAACGAAACTGCCGCTGTCGCTGCGGGTTATATAAGCGTCCTTTGGCGGCTTGGCTTTCTGATTCTTTATAAGCTTGTGCGCCAGCAGATTTTCCAGTTTTTTCTTGTCGTAGTGGAATGAATTCTTTATGGAGTATTCATCCTTTTCAAACTTGGCATTGAGCCACTTGCCGTGATCCTGACCGTTATAGTACTTGTTTATAAGTTCCTCTGTATTATCGACGTAGCCTATATCTTTCAGCGCGATATTCATCCCTGAGCCGTCCCTTTTGGTAATATAAACAGTTTCCGGGATGACGGACTTCTTTTTTAACTCTGCCAGAGCCTGTTTCTTGTCCATTCCGCCCACATCAACACCGCTTATGTAAGTGTTGTCGAGAAAGGTGTCCTCATAAGCTTTTCTGCCTATGATAAATACGCCGCCTGCCGTTACAAGACCTGTCAGCAGTATGCACGTGCAGATCAGGGCTGCCTTGGTCGCGGTCATCTTTTTCTTTTTCTTCTTTTTGACCTTTGCGGCCTGCTTTCTGACAGCGGATGTATTTGTGCTGCTTTTGCTGCCTGCGGACTTTGCAGTGCGACTGCCGCTGCGCTGTCTTTGTGCGGTACTGTTTCTGCTGCCTGATGAACTGCCTGTGCGCTTTTTACGCGGATATCTTTCTCTCGCGGCAGAGGCATAAACAGTATCGAAAGCATCCTCGCCGAAATCCGTCACGCCCCTTACAGGCTCGGGATCATCACCGAAATTTTCTGTCATGGACATATTCCTGGCGATCATTCTGGCAAGATCTTCTTTTCTCGTCTCCATAAAAAAGAAACTAACCTCCTAAATCTTAGAAACTCATTTACACTCTCCTCTGTACTTACGCGTACAGAAATCCATTTTTATTATACAACATTTTTTTATCTTTTTCAAGAACTTTTTGAAAGTTTTTTCAATAGTGATCCGGGTGATGCTGAGAAAACCAATGATTGTTGTATCGGGGAATTTAGTAACAAAACGCTATGTCGGATGATATCGTTACCAATTGTGCAAAATCTCTAATAATCGACATTGTTAGCCGATAGGCATTCTAATCGGCAAGTGATTGACAAGAGCAGTTTTTTAAGTTATAATTTATGATGCAGGAGTATGATAGAGTTAACGAAACGAGGGCGGCCGGGGGGCTGTCGAGGAAAGTAAAGGAGTAAAAATATGTCTATCTTCTTCAACATACTGGTCGCGATAGGCGGACTGGCGATGTTCATGTACGGTATGAAGACCCTTAGTTCGGGTCTTGAAAAATCTGCCGGCGGACTTATGGAAAAGATACTTGCAAAAGTATCGGGCAATATCTTCACAAGTATATTCTTCGGCGCTGTTGTGACTGCGGCGGTGCAGTCCTCGACTGCGACTACGGTAATAGTTATCGGTCTTGTTAATGCGGGACTTCTGAAACTCCGCGGCGCGG
Source organism: Ruminococcus albus 7 = DSM 20455 (assembly GCF_000179635.2). Classification (NCBI taxonomy): domain Bacteria; kingdom Bacillati; phylum Bacillota; class Clostridia; order Eubacteriales; family Oscillospiraceae; genus Hominimerdicola; species Hominimerdicola alba. Next base: position 487,007 of record NC_014833.1, read on the forward strand.
TGGGAATAATCATGGGTGCGAATATCGGCACGACCATGACAGCTCATATACTCAGACTTGCAAGTGTTGGTGAATCTGACAGTTTTCTGATAAACCTTGTAAACCCTGTAAATCTTTCAGCAATTCTGGCGATAGCGGGCATGGGTATAATAATGTTCTCGAAGAAGAACAAGAAAAAGACGGTCGGCGAGATACTGCTGGGTGTTGCGATACTGTTCACAGGTATAACCACCATGAAGAACTCTATCGGACCTCTTTTCAAGGATCCCGATACGGTTCAGAAGATATTCAGTCTGCTGAAGAACCCTGCGCTTGGTATACTGGTCGGTATAGTCGTAACTATCTGCACACAGTCCAGTGCGGCTGCGGTAGGTATACTACAGATAATCGCAAGCGGATCGGGCGGCGCAGTACTGTTTGCATCGGCATTTCCGATAATCATGGGTACAAACATAGGTACCTGCGCGACACCTCTGCTGTCGTCACTGAAATCTTCCAAAAACGCAAAAAGAGCGGCACTGCTGCACTTTTACTTCAATTCCATCGGTACTATACTGTTCCTGATAGTGATATACGCAGTTCAGTTCACTGTGGGCTGGTCATTCTGGAATGAAGGATTCGATGACGGTGACATAGCAAACTTCCATACACTGTTCAACGTTATCGTGACTGCGATATTCATACCCTTTGCAGGTGTACTTGAAAAGCTTGCCTGTATCACAGTTCGCGATAAGCCAGGCGAGGAAGAAGACGTATTCTCCAAGGAAGATCTGCTGGACGAAAGATTCCTTGTTACCCCGAATGTTGCTATCGCACAGACAAGGGAAGCGGTCGTTCAGATGGGTATATATGCCCGCAAGAACTTTGAATCTGCCTGCATGATGTTCGATAAGTATGACATGAGGGAGATAGAGAAGATCAACGAGCGTGAGGAACTGCTGGACAGGCTTGAAGACCGTGTGGGTCAGTACCTTATCAAGCTGAATGACTGTAAGCTCAACGAGGACGAGGGACGAATGGTAACTACCCTATTCCACCTGATAAGCGAGTTTGAACGTATCGGTGACTACTCGGTGAACCTCTGTGAAACAGCAAATGTGCTTTATGAGGAAGAAGCACACTTCTCTGAAAGGGCTAACTGGGAGCTCAGTGTAGTTCACGGCGCTATTTCCGAGATAATCGGTCTTGCAATCGAAGCAACAAAGACTATGGATATGAATGTACTGACTGAGATAGAACCTCTTGAAGAGGTGGTAGACCGCCTGGTGGAAGAACTCAAGGCGGTACATATCGACCGCTCAAAGAACGGTCAGTGTCCTATCGAAGTCGGAATACATTTCCTGGATATACTTACCAATGTGGAGAGGATATCCGATCACTGCTCAAATATAGCAATATATCTTATCTCGACAAAACAGCAGTATGAGACCCTTAAAAAGCACGAATATCTGGACGAACTGCACAAGCACGGTCCCGAGACCTACGAGAAAAAGCTCAAAGAGTACAGTGCAAAGTACTCACTTGAAACACTGGCTTAGGCTGAATAATAAAAACCGAATAAGTATCAAAGCAGGTATGCGGAATTCTGTGGCTGTACAGAGTGAGTGTGCCTGCTTTTTTGCGGATGAATGGCAGTCAGTATCAGAGAATAAATGCTCTGCTCAGACGTTTGTTTGTGATCAGCAGAGTAGTTGACGGCAAAGGTCGGAATGCCTGTAATTAACGAAAAATCTCTTGACATAACGCTCCTTACGATGTATAATAGTAAACGATTGTTCGCATATTATTTCTGTGTTTTTTCAGCAGGGAGGTTTGGTGTTCGTGGATAGATTCCAACTGGTTTCGGATTATAAGCTTTCCGGCGATCAGCCTGAAGCAGTGGATGCTCTGGTAAAGGGCGTAGAATCGGGTATGAAGGAGCAGACGCTTCTGGGCGTTACGGGCTCGGGCAAGACTTTTACTATGGCTAATGTTATCGAGCGGTTAAACCGTCCGACCCTTGTACTTGCTCATAACAAGATACTTGCGGCACAGCTTTGTTCGGAGTTCAAGGAGTTTTTCCCGAACAATGCGGTGGAGTATTTTGTAAGCTACTACGATTACTACCAGCCCGAAGCCTATGTTCCCAGTACAGATGTGTACATAGAAAAGGACAGTTCTATTAACGATGAGATAGATAAGCTGCGTCATTCTGCTACTACGGCTATAACCGAAAGGCGGGATGTTATAATAGTAGCCAGTGTTTCATGCATATACTCCCTTGGTGATCCGTCAGAGTATAAGTCCATGGTGGTAAGTATACGCAAGGGAGCTGAAAAATCACGTGATGAGCTTATTGCGGAGCTTGTGAAGATACAGTACGAGCGAAACGACATCAATTTTGTAAGAAATAAGTTCCGTGTAAGGGGCGACGTGGTTGAGATATTCCCTGCGGATTCCACGGATAAGGCGCTGAGAGTCGAGTTCTTCGGAGATGAGATCGACCGTATATGCGAGGTGAACGTGCTGACTGGGGAAGTGCTCTCAACGCTGAATCACGCTGCTGTTTTTCCTGCATCTCATTATATCGTCGGCCGCGAGAAAATGCTGGATGCTATCGACGAGATAAAGGAAGAACTTGCTGAACGTGTGAAATGCTTCGAGGACAGAGGTATGCTGATAGAAGCACAGCGTATACAGCAGAGGACGAATTACGATATGGAGATGCTGGAGGAGATAGGCTTCTGCAGCGGAATAGAAAACTATTCCCGCGTACTGGCAAGACGTTCAAAGGGTGCTGTACCTTTCACGCTGTTTGACTTCATGCCGGATGATTTTCTGCTTATGGTGGACGAATCTCACGTTTCACTGCCGCAGGTAAGGGGAATGTTCGCAGGGGACAGGGCGCGTAAGCAGACTCTGGTGGATTACGGTTTTCGTCTGCCCTCGGCACTGGATAACCGCCCTTTGCAGTTCGATGAATTTTACGAGCGCATAAATCAGGCTATATTTGTATCAGCTACCCCGGGACCCATAGAAAAAGAAAAGTCGCAGCAGATAGTGGAACAGGTGATAAGACCTACAGGACTTCTCGATCCGCTGATATCCGTAAGACCTACCGATGGTCAGATAGAGGATCTGCTTGGCGAGATAAACAAAAGGGTAGAGAAAGGTCAGCGTGTGCTTGTGACTACGCTCACAAAAAAGATGGCTGAAGATCTTACTGCCTATCTGAAGGGCTTTGATGTTAAGGTGCGGTATATGCACCATGATATTGATACCATTGAGCGTATGGAGATAATACGCGATCTTCGTCTGGGCGAGTTTGATGTGCTTGTTGGTATCAACCTTCTGAGAGAGGGTCTTGATCTGCCCGAGGTTTCACTTGTTGCGATACTCGATGCTGACAAGGAGGGCTTCCTGCGTTCGGAAAGTTCGCTTATCCAGACCATAGGCAGAGCGGCAAGAAACTCGGAAGGTATGGTAATAATGTATGCCGACAGCGTGACACGCTCGATGGAGAGTGCCATACGTGAGACTGAAAGACGACGTGCTATACAGGAAAAATATAATGAGGAACACGGCATAGTTCCCAAGACCATAGTCAAGGATATAAGAGATGTCATTGAGATATCCACAAAGGAAGAAGCGGAGTATTCCGCAAGACAGGCTGTGAAGCTTTCGAAGGCAGAACAGCAGAAGCTTATAGATAAGCTGACCCGCGAGATGAAAGAAGCTGCGAAGCTTCTTGAATTTGAGCACGCAGCATTCCTGCGTGACAGGATAGCTGAACTCAAAGGGGAGAAAAAGTGACCTGTGGATGGTTAGGAATGGATAAATATGAAAAGGGTTTTCTTTAAAGCACAAGGCGTATATAGTGACTATATTGATAGTTTCATTGATGACCTGAATGATAACGGCAACGCAGAAGTCTCATTCTGTGCTAGTATACAAGGTCTTTATTATGCTTTTATTGAGATGGATAACTGATATTAAACGGAGTTGATAAAATGCCCATTAACGAAATAATCATAAAGGGTGCGAGGGAGCATAACCTTAAAAATGTGGATCTTACGATCCCACGTGACAAGCTGATAGTTATGACGGGGCTTTCGGGATCGGGTAAGAGTTCGCTGGCTTTTGATACTATATATGCGGACGGTCAGAGAAGATATGTGGAATCACTGTCCTCTTATGCAAGAATGTTCCTGGGGCAGATGGACAAGCCCGATGTTGACAGTATTGAAGGGCTTTCCCCTGCGATATCCATAGATCAGAAGACTACATCGAAGAATCCGCGTTCAACTGTGGGCACTGTTACGGAGATATATGACTACCTGCGTCTTTTGTATGCGAGGATAGGTGTGCCACACTGCCCTGTTTGCGGACGAGAGATAAAACAGCAGACAGTCGATCAGATAGTCGATCAGCTGATGGCGCTGGAAGAGGGTACCAAGATACAGCTTCTCGCTCCCATAGTGCGTGGAAGAAAGGGTACTCACCAGAAGGAGTTCGAGCAGGCTAAGAAGTCCGGCTATGTACGCGTGAGGGTGGACGGCATAACCTATGATCTTTCGGAGAATATAGAGCTTGAAAAGAACAAGAAGCATACTATCGAGATAGTGGTTGACAGGCTTGTTATCAAGGAGAGCGTAAAATCGAGACTGACGGATAGTATCGAAACTGTGTCCGCGCTGACGGGCGGACTTGTGACGGCTGATGTTATCGGCGGCGAGGAAATGACGTTCTCGCAGAGCTATGCCTGCCCTGAACACGGAGTGTCCATAGGGGAGCTTGCACCCAGAATGTTCTCGTTCAACAATCCCTACGGTGCCTGTGAGAAGTGTACGGGTCTGGGAGTTTTCAAAAAGATAGATCCCGACCTGATAGTGCCGAACAAGAATCTATCCATATCCGAGGGCGCTATCAAGGCGAGCGGCTGGAACGTTTCTGACGATAGCTCAATAGCCAATATGTATTTCAGGGCGATATCCGATGAATACGGCGTGCCGCTGGATAAGCCCGTCAGCGAACTGACAGAGGAACAGCTCGACCTGTTCCTGTATGGTACAGGCGACCACAAACTTCATCTTTCACGCGGCAGCAAGTTCTACAAGGCGGAGTATGATTCAGCTTTTGAGGGAATAATCCCCAATCTGGAAAGACGTTATAAGGAATCGAACAGCGATTGGTCAAAGGCTGATATCGAATCGAATATGAGCGAGGAAGCCTGCCCTGCCTGCAAGGGCAGAAGACTTCGTTCCGAGAGCCTTAGCGTGACTGTGGGCGGACTGAATATTGCGGAGCTTTGCGATAAGTCTGTTGTGGCAGTTCTGGGATTTCTTGAAAGTGTTGATCTGACAGAACGCGAAAAACTCATAGGCGAGAGGATAATCAAGGAGATAAAGGACAGACTGGGATTCCTTGCCAGCGTGGGTCTTGAATACCTGACACTGTCCCGTTCTGCGGGTACGCTTTCTGGCGGCGAGAGCCAGAGAATAAGGCTTGCTACGCAGATAGGTTCGTCATTGGTGGGCGTGCTTTATATCCTTGATGAGCCGTCTATCGGTCTGCACCAGAGGGACAATGATAAGCTGATAGCTACGCTGAAACGTCTGCGCGACCTTGGCAACACGCTGATAGTGGTCGAGCATGACGAGGATACCATGTATGCCGCTGACCATATAGTCGATATAGGTCCGGGAGCAGGCATACACGGCGGTGAAGTCGTGGCGCAGGGTACGGTGGAAGATATCAAAGCCTGCGAACGCTCGATAACAGGGCAGTACCTCAGCGGAAGAAGAAAGATACCCGTACCGACAGAAAGGCGCAAGGGCAACGGTAAATTCCTGACAGTAAAGGGTGCTAGGCAGAACAATCTGAAAAATATAGACGTTAAGATACCGCTGGGAACTTTCACCTGTGTTACAGGTGTATCGGGCAGCGGAAAGAGTTCATTGGTGAACGAGATCATCAACAAATACCTTTCTGCAAAACTTAACCGCGCGAAAGTAAGGGCGGGAGAGTTCGATAAAATGGAGGGTGTATCCCATCTCGATAAAGTAATAAATATCAACCAATCCCCCATAGGCAGAACACCGAGATCGAACCCTGCGACCTATACAGGCGTTTTCACCGATATCCGTGAGCTTTTCGCCCAGACACAGGACGCGAAGATGAAAGGCTACAATTCGGGAAGATTTTCTTTCAACGTAAAGGGCGGACGATGCGAAGCCTGCGAGGGCGACGGCATAATCAAGATTGAGATGCACTTCCTGCCTGATGTGTACGTGCCCTGTGAGGTCTGCGGAGGAAAGCGGTATAACCGCGAAACTTTGGAAGTAAAATACAAGGGTAAGAGTATATACGATGTACTGGAAATGACAGTTGAGGAAGGTGTGCAGTTCTTCACGAATATGCCGAAAATACAGCGCAAATTGCAGACCCTTTACGAAGTAGGTCTGGGATATGTGAAGATAGGTCAGCCTGCGACAACGCTTTCGGGCGGTGAAGCACAGCGCGTGAAGCTTGCGACTGAGCTTGCAAAGCGTGCGACGGGACGCACCATATATATCCTTGATGAGCCGACAACAGGTCTGCATACGGCGGACGTTCACAAGCTGATAGAAGTTCTGCAAAGGCTTGCCGATGCGGGAAATACTGTGCTTGTGATAGAGCATAATCTCGATGTTATAAAGACAGCTGACCACATAATCGACCTGGGACCCGAGGGCGGTGACAAGGGCGGTACAGTGGTATGTACAGGCACACCCGAGGAGATAGCGGCTTGTGAGGAGAGCTATACTGGTCAATATCTTTCTAAATTCATAATTCACAATTCGTAATTCATAATTGTTGGCAGGGCAACGACGAAGTTGGATAAGAATGCCAAGGAGAAGAGCTTTTCGCTAAAGTTCCGATTTCGCGACAGCAAATCTGTGTCCCAAACAAACTACGCCGCGAATCAAAGCGCGCGGTCAAGCCTCGCGCTAGCAGGCTTGCGGGGAGCCACAGTCAGCAAGGCTGACTGTTAGGGGCAGAGCCCTCAATCACCAAGGAACAAAACTAAAATGCACAGCGAACTATAAAAGCAAAACAAACTACCGACCAAATAAAGGCGCGGGCAATACCAAAAAGTACGAGCGTATACGACCGTATGCACTCGTATTTTTTTGTGCGTGATTATTGTCCGCGCCCGAAATCGGACAGCGAAGCGAATCCGATTTCTCGCACCGTCAGGGGCGACCCGATACCGCAGGACTGTCGTTACCATTAGCTTGGTACGGCTATTTTTATATGACAAAAAGGGAGTTATGTGAAAATTTGGAGAAAATTTTATATAAGTATTGACAAAATGAGTGAAATGGTGTAAAATTACACCATAGAAGCAAAAAGATACTATTTGGGGGAGTTTTAATGATACTCAAAAAACTGCTTGCAATAATGACCGCGGCGGTGCTGGCTGTTTGTGCGGCGGGGTGCGGGAAAAATACTGAAAAAGCGCCAAAGCACTACATGGCGGCAGATTATGAACTCGATGACCCTGCACAGCTTGATGACTGGCAGATAAACGTGCTGAAATCAAAAGGTCTGCCGACGGATTACAATGAGCTTAAAATCGGTCAGCGGGATTCGATTTACCGCATGGGAATGATGCACCGCTATCTGGTGGATAAGTACGGCATTGAGTTTGAGTATGCGGGCTATTATCAAAGTGGGTTCGGGCAGAAAGAAGAACTCATTGTAATGCCCGAAGGTGCTTATGAGAACGACAGCAGAAGCATAGTTTCTGTACGGGAGAAAGACGGGGAGTTTTCTGATAATTACGGAGATTATGAAGTGTTGATGTATATTGAAAATATGTACGAAGAACACGCAAAAGAGTTTTTCAAATCTGACAAGATCAAAGCGATAGCAGTTTCAGTTAATGATAATCAACTTGGTTACAGCCATTTTGATGAAGAAGAAAATTTTCACAATGACTTGGGAATCAGCGCAGTTGTTATAATTTCCGATGAGATATGTGACAGAGAAAAATGTGAAGAATACGCTGATGACTTAAGAAAATATCTCGGAGAGAGAGAACTAGTTGGGATAACAAGGATTTCTGTATTAAAAAATGTAGATGTAAGTAAAATAAATAATAATAATTTAAAAGATTATCGTAACGACAACTATATAATAGACTTAGATCTTGGACGAGATTCTGATGGAAAGACGGATATTTTGTATTTACATGAAGATAAGCATATCTATTATGATGAAAAAGGTAATATAATCGATAAATAGACAGAGGGGTGATAAAATGAACCGTGATGAATTCATCAGTATGATGAGCCGGAATCTTAAACTGGTGAGGACGGAGTTTGAACTCAATCAGGATAAAATGGCGCATTGTCTGGGGATATCGAAGAAAACTCTGGTGGAGATAGAAAAAGGAAGAACTCTGCTGGGGTGGACGGGTTCGGCGGCGCTGGCTGTCATATTCTCGGACAGCAGTGTTTTGCAGAATGCTTTCGGCGGCGAAATGAGTGACCTTGTAAAGGCGCTGGCTTTCGATGATACAACTGTCAACTTTCGTCAGACACATGGCGGCAAGGTATGGTGGAGGCAGATAGAGACCACCGATAAATGGAAGATACAGCAGAACTATATATCACAGCATTACCGCCTGCTGACAGCGGGCGACAGGTGCGTGTATTCCTCATTCCATCTGGAAAAGGTGAAGAAAGCGGCTGAGGAATATGAGCGGGGATTGTGACAGGCGAAGATGATCTCGGGAAAAAGGAACATCATTATAAGACTATCCCTCGGATTGCCTGTATGTGCGGCAATGACGATATTCTGGGCGAAAGTTATGGTAAGTGCCGAATACGGCGGTATAGCTTTTTTCAACTCAGGCGGAGATTATATCGCAGCCGCGATTATACTGCCGATAGTGTACATTATCTTTTGCAGGGTTATGGCAAAAAAGCTTCCTGTTGAAAACGGAAAGTGGGACGCTGGTTGCTGGGCGATGATGTTGATAGTTTATCCTGTTGCGACGCTGATTTGTAATTTCGTATCGTAAAAGCGGACAAAAATAAAGCAGAGAATTTGTGCAGAACGACACCATAAAAAGAGAGCAGACAAAACGTATATTAAAAGTAAGGGCTTTTAATAGCAGAAAAGTTCAGGAAAAAGCCCTGTCATCTTGAATATTTGTTAACGATATGTTATAATACAAATAACAAATGATTTTGAAATACTTTCCCCGTAACAGGGGCAAAGGGGTGAAACTATGGGAACAGTATTATTTATCATATTATGGGTGCTCTCGCCTATCATATTGCTGCCTATGTGTATCAGTTATTCATTGAAACGCAAAAAAATTGAGCGCTTCATAGATCAGCTGTACAGAGAAAGCAGGATATCCTCGAAAGAGAAGTTTGAACTTAAAACAGAGAGGGAGACTAACAGCAGGACGCTTTATAATATGACTCCCGTGCAGAGAAATGAAGGTTACTTCTTCAAAGACGAGGCACGTAATACTTACGGGCAGAAAGGGCTTCAGGACAGTGCGGGAAATGTCGGGTATGTTCCGCAGCCACAGCAGATTTCTGCTGAAAAGAATACTGCGGCGGCACAGAACGTTTCTGCGGTACAGGAGAATACACCTGCACAGACGGCTGTTCAGGCTGAAATACAGCCTCAGCACCATCACGACGGTGTTGACCTTGTAAAGCATACTGAAACAGTACAGGAAAAGCCCACAGAGGCAAGACCTGTTCAGCCTGAGCAGAAAAAAGCTGCGGAGATACATCAGCCTGCAGCGGTGCATACTGTTCCTGTTCAGCGTACACCCGCTCCTATGACGGCGGAGGAGTACAACAACAGACAGCCTCTTCCAGAATGGGCTAGACCTCAGGTCGTTCAGAGACCTCTGCACGCGCCGAGACCGAAACGAGAGAAGAAGCAGTACAGCTCTGCGGCGGTGCTTACCGGTATAGGCATAACATTCGTAGTGCTGGCAGGAATAATATTCTCAACTGCTTTCTGGGTACAGATGAGCGACTGGACCAGAGTTGGTGTACTTGCTGCACAGGCGGCGCTGTTCTTTGGGATGTTCGGCTTTACACATAAAAAACTGAAAATAGAGGGCACTGCGTCAGCGGTATACATACTGGGCTCGGTGTTCACAACGATAGCTTATTTAACTACGGGATACTTCGGTCTTTTCGGAGCGTGGTTCGGAATAGAGGGCGGCGGTATGCTGCTGTTCCTTGCAATGGGCGGACTATTGATAACGTTCTTTGCAGCGGGTGCTATGAAGGTATTCGCTAAGCCGGTATATGAATATGTTTCCTGTGCGACAATAGCGATATCGGGCACACTGATCCTTGGACAGTTTGCTGATTATTTTGAAAACAAATACGCAGTATTCTCGCTGCTGGTATCGGCTGCAGGTCTGCTGGTTTCAGTATTATTGTCTCTCAGAAAAAAAGATGGCAAAGAGATATCCAAGCCTGCGTATCTGATATACAAATTCGTTAAGGCAGTCTATGCGGTAATGGCTGTGCCGTGTCTGGTAGCTGATATCGGAAAAGGTGAGGTAGGATTTGGCTGGTCGCTGGCAGGCTGGGGCGTATGGATGATCTATACAGGTGAGACTCTCTGGCGTGCGATCCGCGATAAGAGCCGGAAATGGCTGGCTTACCATGCGGTGCTCATACTTGCAGGTTCAGTTGGCCTGATCATGACACTTGATAATTATCCTTTGTTTGCACTGCTGATAACCATATTCTCAGCTGTTGGCAGCTGGTCATATATCTATCTTGAAAAGAAAGATATGCTGCTTTTCAAGGCGGATAAGGTACACTTCTTTATGCGTGCCGTTTTCATTATGGCTGCGATACCCTTGCTGTTCAGACATCCTTATGAAAGCGGTGCACAGTTTGCTGTGATACTTATATGGCTGGTGGATCATGCTGCGATGGCAGTGCATTACAAACGTCAGGCGCTGATGATACCTCAGTGTGCAGCGGTGCTGAGTCTGGCACTTGAACTGATATCCAGGCTGGATCATATCGTCGATTTGTACAATACTGAAACGCTTGCCTCGCTGATACTTATCGTTGCAGGTATTATAGGTACTATGGTGTACAGATATCTGGAGCACAAGGGCAAGGTAAAGCTGAAAGCTAATGCTGTCAATGTACTTATGAGGATCTTGCTGAGCTTACCTGCATTTGCGTGCATGATTTTCGGAGCGGATGACAAAAACCTTATTATTTCCATGAGCCTGCTGCTGATCACAGAACTGAGCGTTTACGCTGTACTGTTCCGCAGACAGAATGAGCTGTTCTTCAGATTTGTATTTATATGTATAACTGTCGGGATGCTCATACCGCATGACTTTGACAAGTTCGGGCTTGATGATGATAAGCTGTTCGCACTGATAATGTTCGGTATGAGTCTGGTATGTACTGCGGTCTATGAGATACTGCTGCGCCATGACAAGGTGCTGTTCCGCGCTAAGCAGTTCATATTTTGCTCAAAGGCGTTTATCAGTCTGTTCGGACTTGCTATAGTGCTAGGAGATTTCTTCAGTGACAGTACATTCGGCTGGTTCGATTGGGTGATGCTTGGCAGTGTGGCAGCAGAAACACTTGCGTATGCTGTCATCAAGAAGAGCCCTTACCTGCTTTTGGTACACAATATCTGTCTTGCATTCATGCTTGCAGAGTGTGGTATACTGATCGATGACGCACCTTTATTTGCACTGATGGTGACAGGACTTCTCTCGGCACTTTCGATGATATACTTCCGTCTGCACGATACCGGCAAGCTGAGATTCAGCGCTAAGACTTCGATAATACTCATGCGTGGAATATTCGGGTATTTTGCTCTTGCTATACTCATACAGGACTTCGGAACATGGCGCTGGGAGTGTTTTGGCATAGCTGTGATAATTGCAATTGAGATGCTCTATTACGCTATTGCCAAGAGAAATCAGGGTATACTTCTGGCACATATAACAGCACTGACCTATTCGTTCCTGATGATAGGTATATATGCAAAGGACTTCACTGTATTTGCTTTGATATGCTGTCTGGTGGCTGCTGTCGGAAAACTGGTACATCATATACTCAAAGTGAAAAACAAACTTCGCTTTGATGTCGAATACCTTGTCTTCAGGGTGAATTTAGTTTATATACTGCTCTATGTGGTGATGCTGTTTATTGAATACCCGGATTACAGTCCTATATCAGCGGTAATATGGGCGATAGTCACAGCAGAACTGATATTCTACGGTATAGCCGAAAAGGACAAAGCCTATATCTATGCTCACAGTCTGACACTGCCTGTTTTGTTCCATGTGATAAGCTATATGATAGGCTCGCATTTTGGCGGCGGATATACAAACACATTTATATTCACAATGCTGATAGCTGCAGCACTGGCGCTTTACTATATCATACCTGCGATATTCTCGGATCTGGCTGATGTGCTTTACACAGCAGCACTGTTCGGACTGGGTGTAAAGCTGCTTTACGGTGCGGCACTTCCTTATGGCGTTATAGCTATGGCGGTGGCAGCGATATTCATGGCAATACAGGCATTCAGCAAGGATCATTTACAATCAAAGCTCATGCGGCTTCTTCTGCCGCTGCCTGAGATTGTAACAGCCATGATGCTTTCTGATCATATCTACAGAGAATACGGTATGCACTGCAGATCGCTTTCCATGGGAATATGTGCGGCGGTGCTCTGTGCAGGTGCATTTGCACTTCAGTTCGGTGATGAGAAAGAAAACAATTACAGGCTGATGAAGACCGTTACGGAGATCGGCTCGGGTGTATCACTTCTGATGGCATACGATCACGGGCGAGATCTTACGGCGGCACTGATAATGACTCTGGTGAGTGTAGTGCTTTTCGCAGTTATGCAGACTTCAAAGAGCAATATACATTCTGCACTGCCGGTGTTCACAATGTTCGCAGGTGCAGGTATGGCGGCACGTTCTATATGGTTCGATCCGATGCGTGAGGGTAATGCGATAGTATTGTTCTCAATTGCAATGACAGCAGTGCTGGCTGTTACATCAAAGCTTATGTTCCCTGACAGGCTGTATAAAAAAGATAATGACGGTCTGAAGCTTGACGTTGCTCATTTCGGTATAGTGTTGTGTGCGATCAGCTGTATCAAGGAGAGTATGATGTTCTCTCCGAGGGCGAGAATGTTCATAGCCCTTCTGGAACTGACAGTGTTCACAGCGAACTTTATACGCAGTGAGAGCACAGCTTCCTGCAAAAATGCGGCAATGACGACAGCGGCAGGGCTGGCGGGACTGGCACTGATCGGAAGACCTTTCATGCAGTTTGAAAACAGCACTGTGACAACCAAGATAATACTGGTTATAATCGTCCTCTTCGGTCTGGCAGTGAAGAAGATATGGGCTGATGACAAGAAGGTATCATCTGAATTCAGCCAGACAGTATTTATGGCAGCGTTCCTGCTGCTAATAGCTGACGGACTTATGAATCAGTCACTGCTGAACTCATTAGTGGTTCTCAGTGTATCTCTGGTGCTGCTGATATATTCCTTTGTCAGAAAGACAAGACGCTGGTTCCTGGTATCAGCTGTCGCACTGCTCGGACTCACCCTTTACATAACAGGCGATTTCCTTGCGGCTGTGGCATGGTGGGCTTACCTGCTGCTGGCGGGCATAGTGCTGATAGTAGTAGCGGCGGTCACGGAGTATCTTCGTCAGCGTGCGGCAAAGAACCCGCAGGAAGAAAGATTCTTCGTAGATTGGAAATGGTAGACATGATATATCGGAGGGCGGTCGAGCCGTTCTCCGATATTTTTTGCGATTATTGCTGTGCAGTGCTCACAAAAAGTATGTTTCAAATTTGTGCATAACGGCATTGTGTGAAGGCTTTTTGTGTAAACATCTCAAAAATACTTGCAAGATGTTCGGAAATATGGTATAATTATTTAGTCAGTATGTATATACTGTGTTTATATAACTTATAGGATTACGATTTGGAGGTTCATAAAATGGTAGGCGATCTGCATTGTCATACGACCCTTTCGGACGGTTCACTGGGCATAGAAGAAGTTATTGCGCAGGCAAAGCGCATGGGGCTGGATTTTCTTGCCATAACCGACCATGATACGCTGTCATCCACGAGCCGTGCGCAGATACTTGGTGAACGCTACGGAGTAAATATAATACAGGCAGTAGAGCTTTCTGCATGGGACAAGAAGCGCAACGAGAAAGTGCATATCCTTTGCTATGCGCCGCAGAAACCCAACAGGCTTGAAGGTCTTTGCCTTAAATCATGTCAGATAAGGACAGAGTGTGCGAAGGACATGATAAACAAGATCATGGAAAGGTATCCCATTCCCCGCGATGCTGTGATGAAGTATACCAAGGGCTCAAAGAGCATATATAAATCACATATAATGCGTGCGCTGATAAGCTACGGTTATGCCACTGAGTTTTACGGCTCAGTGAATGACAGGCTGTTCTCGTATCCCCGCGGTGAGTGCCTGGTGACAAGAGAATATCCCGATGTCAATTTCGTGCTTGATCTGATACATTCTTCAAAGGGAGTGGCTGTATTGGCACATCCCCATATGTTCGGCAATATCCAGCTGATGAAGGAACTTACAGAAGCAGGTAAGCTTGACGGCATAGAGTGTTTCCATTTTTCGGCAACGGAAACACAGCAGAATGCGCTTAAAAAGTATGCTGAAAAGCATGATCTGATAGTTACGGGCGGCTCGGATTTCCACGGCCTTTACAACAGCACCATGACCCATATCGGCAAGTTTACAACCGATGAGGAGAATCTGGAAAAGCTGTTCAGGCTGATACACCAGAATGCGAAGAAAGCCAAAAAAGCAGGCGAAGCCTCTGATATACAGGCTAAGGAGGATACCGCTCCTGCCGAGGAAACATCGACTGAGGAAGAATAATATAAAACTAAAAGGACAGCTTCGGCTGTCCTTTTTATGTTCACTGAACCTTTATTTTCACTTTTTCATCTGTCCAGAAGTCTGCGCTGTATTCCAATTCGATGTCCTTACTGTCAGCAGGTACTTCATAGTAGGTCGTAAAAGATACTTTTCTTCCTGATGAAAGATTTGTATTTAAAAAATCATTATCGTCCGGAAGGTATTTTTGCTCACAGCTGTTATTATCCGCATAACAATCAAAATCATATATGCTCACATATTTGTCTGAATCATCAACGTTTTCAAATGTAAATGATACAGCAATGTACTTGTTGCCTTCGCCGGCTTTGTATAGACCGAATTCATCTTTTGCTACTTTGTAGTCATTGTTTACTGATTCAGCTGTTATACTGAGTCCTTTACATTCAAAGGTATCACCCACTTCTATTGTTTCTGCATCAGCGCCGTCTTCTGTATTTTGCGTATTGCCTGAGCCTTTTTTTACAACAGTTGCCCCATTCTTCTTATTAGATTTTCCGTTCGAGCCTGCGATTGCCGGAATTATTATAATACCAACTATTACCAGAGAAATAATACATCCTAAAGGAGCTGATTGTTTGCGATTACATATAGGACAAACTTTTGCCTTTGCTGGGATATCACTTTGGCAGTGTTTACATTTTTTCGTTGGTATATTGGGTTGCATCATACCTGTGTCATTGGGCATAGTGTTGAAATCTTGATTTTTCATGATTAATCCTCCTTTATCAGCGTAAGCTGTGTTGTTTTTTCGGCATAATTACAAAAAATTCGTTTGCCGTTAACTATATTATACCCTAAAAGTTATAATATGTCAACCCTGAAAGTTACTTTATTTGAGAACTCTCAGGGTATAGTATTATAAAGGGTGATAAAATGGATGAGCTTAACTACATGGAAATTGGTGCAAGGATACGTAAAAGCCGTGAAAGTCAAATGTTTACGCAGGAAAAACTCGCTGAGATGTTGGATGTGTCTGTGAAATTTATAAGTGATATCGAACTGGGCGCAAAAGGAATGTCTTTAAAGACCTTGAATAAGCTGTCTCAAAGTCTTTTGATAACAACAGATTATATTTTGTATGGTAATGACAGTGAAGCCGAGATAGGTGAGATAATGATGCTTTTGCAGAAATGTCCCACTGAAAAACGTAAATACGCAGTTGATCTTTTGAAGGTCTATGTAAGATCGATAGATAGTAAGTGTTAATTGTATATTATACACTTATTTTGATCCCCGAGCGTGGCAAAATTATGACATCATCTATGTGTTGGGCGAGGGAGATGCGTGCCCGCGCGAGGGCTTTACTTTTGCGTGATAATGTGGTATAATATTTTCAAAGCATAATTGTTTCAGCGGCAAGGTGCCGTTATATTGAAAGTATCGAAAGGAAGTAAGTAAAATGAACGTTATGGAAGAATCTTTAAAGCTTCACGAACAGTGGAAGGGCAAGATAGAGGTCATCTCAAGGGCTAAGATAAACAATGCCCGCGACCTTACACTGGCATACACCCCCGGTGTTGCTCAGCCTTGCCTTGAAATAGAGAAGGATCCCGATCTCAGCTATGTGTATACACGCCGCGCTAATCTTGTAGCTGTTATAACAGACGGTTCTGCAGTACTGGGCCTTGGCAATATTGGTCCTGAGGCAGGTATGCCTGTTATGGAAGGCAAGTGCGCTCTGTTTAAGGAATTCGCTGATGTTGATGCTTTCCCTCTCTGTGTAAGATCTAACGATGTTGATGAGATCGTCAATACCGTTGCTATGATAGCAGGAAGCTTCGGCGGTATAAACCTTGAGGATATCGCTGCACCAAGATGCTTCGAGATAGAGGCTAAGCTGAAAGAGCGCGTTGATATCCCTGTATTCCACGATGACCAGCATGGTACTGCTATAGTTGTAGGCGCTGCTATGCTCAATGCCTGCAAGCTGACAGGCAGAGATATCGGCAGCCTGAAAGTCGTAATGAGCGGTGCGGGCGCTGCGGGCTGTGCTATAGCTAAGTTCCTGATGAGCCTGGGCGTAAAGGATATAATCATGCTGAACTCCAAGGGTATCATCTGCGAGGGTGACGATATCAAGAACCCTGCACAGGCTGAGATGGCAAAGATAACCAACCGTGAGCATATCCGCGGCGGACTGGCTGATGCTATGAAGGGCGCTGACGTATTCGTAGGCGTATCCAAGCCTGATCTGGTAACTCCTGATATGGTAAAGAGCATGAACGATAAGCCTTTCATCTTTGCTATGTCCAACCCTGTACCCGAGATAATGCCCGATGTTGCAAAGGCAGCAGGCGCATACATCGTAGGTACCGGACGTTCTGATTTCCCGAACCAGATAAACAACGTTGTTGCATTCCCCGGAATATTCAAGGGTGCACTGGCAGTACGCGCAAGCGATATAAACGAGGAGATGAAGCTGGCAGCGGCTTACGCAATAGCTTCCTGTGTTCCCGATGACAAGCTGTGTCCCGAATTTATCCTTCCCGATGCTTTTGACAGAGCAGTTCCCGTTGCAGTAGCAGAAGCTGTAGGCAAGGCTGCAAGAGAAAGCGGAGTTGCGAGGATTTAATTTGTGATAACATCGTGGAATGTGAATGAGTTCTGTGGGGGAGAAGAAGCTGCGATAAATATATCGTATAAAGAAAAGTGCAACATATGGAAAGTCAATGGCAGCCGGTATATTGAAAAGATAATCTCATATCTGAATAATAAAGACGATATCGTTTTTATCAATGAGTTCAAAGGTGTCAAGAGTATAGTGAATACGTTGGAGAACAGATATGAGATAGCTTCTTATCCTATCGGTAACAACAAATTTGTCACTGCTGCTATTTTTTCTAAAGGGGCTTATAAACTATACGGAGAAAAAATACTTGATGAAGAATTTGGTTCATTCCGTAATCGTGTAATTGCTGTTCAGAGAAAAGACGACCCAACGCAGATCATATTCGGTATACACATACCTACATATGATCCGACAGATAAACACACTTCCATAGAGTTATGGAACAGTATTATAAGAGTACACCGCAGGCTGCATGAAGATAACAGAAGTGTTATTTACATAGGTGACATAAATACTTACATACCCGGTACTGTAAATAAAAGCAAGCTGTATGAGTTTATGTCAGAAGGGCTTGTAGACTTCTGGATTGAAACCGGGCATGATCACAATGAGCATACATCAAATTTCAATACCCGAATTGACTATGCCCTGGTAACAGGCAAGGACTTCGATAAGCTTAATAAGAAGTATGATATGACAGTGGACCATACAGTACGCGTAAACGGGCTCTCCGACCATTCCGCGATAATACTTAAAGAACGTACACCCGAAACGAAAAAGACAGGTGAATTGAAATGATAAGAGATATCCAGGACAAAATACTTGAACTGAAAAAGGAACACGATATCTGTATACTTGCTCACAGCTATCAGGCTGCCGAGATAGTGGAGATCGCAGATATCACAGGCGACAGCTATAAGCTGAGTGTAGAGGCTGCTAAGGTGCAGAACAGGAATATCCTGATGTGCGGAGTGCATTTCATGGCGGAAACAGCCAAGATGCTCTCGCCTGAAAAGAATGTGTATCTTGCAAACGGCGGTGCAGGCTGTCCTATGGCTGAACAGATGGAACCTGCTATGATACGCGGGATAAAGATGGACGAGCCCGACCGTAAGGTGGTATGCTATATCAATACCACTGCCGCACTTAAAGCGGAGTGCGATGTATGTGTTACATCGTCTTCGGCTGTGAAGATAGTCAAGAATATGGATGCTGACAAGATACTGTTCATACCGGACTGCAATCTTGGCACCTTTGTAGCTAATGAATGTCCCGATAAGGATATCATGCTGTTGAAGGGCGGCTGTCCTGTACACGCATCTATTACCGTTGATGAGGTGGAGGAAGCTCGTGCAGCTCACCCGAATGCAAAGCTCCTCGTTCACCCCGAGTGTGTTCCTGCTGTTACAAAACTGGCTGACTTTGCAGGTTCTACAGCTGATATAATGAGATACGCCGCAGAAAGCAGCGAACGTGAATTCATTATAGGTACAGAAATATCCATCACTGAGCATCTGCAGTACAAATTCCCCGAGAAGAGGTTCTATAACCTTTCAAAACGCCTTATCTGTCCCAACATGAAGCTTACTACACTCATGGACGTATATGGCAGCTGCAAGGCTATCGGCGGCGATAGCAGTTTTGATGTGACTGAGATAGTTATGAGCGATGAGCTTATAGCCAAGGCTAAAGGCTGTATCGACGAGATGATAAGACTTTCTGTATGATATGCAGTCCGGTCGCCCACACCTTCACGGTGTGGGCGATTTTTTTACGAAAACGTTATACTTTGTAAAATTTTAATTTTTCTGGGAAAATACTTGTAAAAATTCTATTTATATGGTATAATGCAAAGTAAGGAAATGACTGCGTAAATAATTTTGTTGACTATACACAAATATTATGCCAAAGCAACGGGGGATAACTATGGAAAGGAATCCTAAACAAAGACCTTTGATAGGTGTTGTTATAAATGAGCCTGATCAGGATTTTTATAATAAAGCGCTGTATCATGTCCAGAAGGAGATTTTTGCACATGATGCTGACGCTGCAATCTTCAATACCCTGCTGACTCAGATCGATCAGGTGGGCGTAGAAAACTCTGTCTTCTCGCTGATAGAGCCGGGTCTGCTTGATGGTATGATCGTGTTCGGATATACAATAAAGAATGAGGATGCTAAAGCGAGTATACTCCGTATCATAGACCACAGTGATCTTCCTGCGGTATGTATCGGTTTGGAAACTGAGAATATGACCAGCATCATGTTCGATAACGATGAGTGTACGGATAAGATAGTCAGACATCTGACAGAGTGGCATCATGTAAATGATGTATGTTTCGTCAGTGGTCCTGAGGACAGCATTTTCCATAACAGAGTACTGAAAAGCTTTAGAAAGGCATTTTCGGAACAGGGGATAGATCTGACTGATGACAGGATAATCTACGGTCCTGACTGGATAGGTGAATATACCTCGGTGGCTGATGATATACTTGATCACGGCTTGCCGCAGGCTATTGTATGCATAAGTGATTTTACAGCTGCGGGAGTTATCGGTGCTCTTACTGAGAAAGGTGTACATATACCCGAGGATGTTATTGTTACGGGCTACAGCATGAATGAACCCTTTGCATCTGATTATATTAACATAACCTCCATCGAGCGCCGTCCTGAAACTATGGCGGTAGAGGCTGTGAGAAAACTTTTTGCCAAGATAAAATGGGAGGAGTATGTTCCTGCGGAGAGAAAGCCATGCTGTGTACTTCGCAAGGGTGTTACCTGCGGATGTGAAAGGATCAATCTTGCAGAGCTTTCTCGCTCGGCAATGGATAATATGGTATCTACAAGGCGTTCGGGATTTGATTCATACTATAACGATATGTCTGAAACGCTGGTAAACGCTGAAAGCTTTGACGAATTTTTATGGAGACTTGATTGGTATACCCGTTACCTTGGGGATTTTGAGAGTTTCTGGCTATGCATTAATGATGGCATAATGCACGTGCTCGGTGACAAGCTGGAGGATTATTCCGAAACGCTGTCCATAGCCTACAGCCGACAGAACGGCAAGGGTGCTGTCCCGGGCGGAGCGGGATTCAGCAGGCGCGAACTTCTTCCTGCTATATTCGGTGAAAGGGACAAGCCGAGTGCTTTTATATTCAACTGTCTGCATTTCAGACACGTGAATTATGGGTATACTGTGCTTTCGTACGGCGATTCAGGTGCTTTTTTTGATAAGCACTACGTTATGTGGCTGCGGTATGCGGCTATTGCTTTGGAAAAGCAGAGAAGGCATGTACTTTATAATGACAGCGTTTCCGATGACCAGATCAGAGATTCGCTGACGGGTCTGCTGAATGTTAAAGGATATAAAAAGGTCATGACACAGCGCTGCGGCAGCTTTGACCGTCCTGATATGATCATGAGGATAATCTCTGTAGATGTTGAGAACCTGAGAGGTATAAACTCTGCCTACGGATACAGTGAGGGCGACAGGGTACTTCAAAGGCTGGCTATGATACTCAACAACAGCGCAGGCGAGGACGATATCTGCGTAAGGGTCAGCGGCGATGAGTTCTTTATTTGCGGACTTATGGAGGCAGCTGTGCCTGTGGACGATGTTCCTGTTAATCTTGAAAGGAACCTTGATGCGTTCAATTCTGATTCGACAATAGATTTCGGTGTGCATTTCTATACTTCAAGAGTGGTTGCACCCCTTACTTCTGCGGAAATACTTGATACTCTGCCGTACGAAGCAAATTATCAGCGTACGCTGGCCAAGGATAATCATAAAAAGAAGCGTACAGGTATCGCTGACGGACGGGAAAACAAGAGTGCGGAGCACTATGATGAGGATGAGAGAAAGCTGGTCGCAAAGATACTCAACGATGACCTGCTGACCTACCACTTCCAGCCTATAGTAAGTGCCAGGACCGGTGATATAGTTGCATATGAGGCACTTATGAGATATGAGGGAGAGGTGAAGATATCTCCTATAACGATACTGAGCCATGCGTCTGCTATGGGCAGGCTTGATGATGTTGAAAGACATACCATGTACAACCTGTTCAAATTCGTTCATGAGCATCAGGATGATCTGGGTGAGAGACAGCTGTTCATAAACAGTATACCTTCATGTACCCTGCCTGACAAGGACTTTGAAGAACTATGCAGTACCTACAGCGATATCGTCAAGAAAATAGTTATAGAGTTTACGGAGCAGACCGAAGCCAGCACACAGCAGCTTGAAAAGGTGCTGGAGAGGCGCAGCCGCTACGGCATAGGCATAGCTATAGACGATTATGGAACGGGCTATTCCAATATAAGCAATCTGCTGACATTCATGCCGAACTGCGTGAAAATAGACAGAAGCCTTATCATGAATATCCATGAGGATAAGCGCAGACAGCATTTTGTTAAGAATATAATCGACTATGCGCGCGATAATCATTTCAAGGTACTGGCAGAAGGCGTTGAGAAAACAGAGGAGCTCAGAACTGTCACAGGCATGGGCATAGACCTCATACAGGGATATCTGACAGCACGTCCTGCACCCGAACCGATAAAAGTAATACGTGCTGATATCAGGGATAAAATAAGAGAATGCAACCGTGTGAATGAGAATATAAAGGTCAAAAAGACTTTCTTTGCAGGAGGTGAACGCGAGCTTTCGCTGATGGCATTGGATTTTGATGACTATACAGAGGTATTTGTCACTGACGGCAACTGTGCATTGAAAGGTACAGAGGGATACACTTCATCACTTTGTATAAAGAACAAAGATGGTCTTGATTGCAGGCTGAGACTGGATAGTGTAAGTCTGTCGGGCGAAAACAATGAGGCATCTATAATCGTCGGAAAGGGCAGCAGACTGACGCTGGAGATAGAAGGTAATGTACTGCTGGGCGGTTCTATAAGTGTTCCGACGGGAGCATGGCTGGATATAGTCGGCAAAGGTGACCTTATGATGCGGTCGTATATGACACAGAGCTATGGCATAGGTTCGGATCCTCTCAGCGGTTATGGCATGATAAATGTTCATCTGAACGGCAGACTGGATATCAGCATAGATGGAGAACATTGTATAGGCATAGGAGGAGGCTTCGCTTCGCCTAACAGCAAGATCGAGATATGCTCTGAAGATGTGGATATCGAGCTGGCGGGCAAGCACCTTATATGTGTCGGAGCGATAGATTCCGACACTTCGGTAACGATCAGGGATACCAGGCTGCTAATGTCGACACACTGCGTTGAGGGTATGGGTATAGGCAGCAGCAAGGGCGAACTGGATCTGTTGGTCGAAAACAGTGAGCTGAAATATGATGCATCAGGTGATAATATCTCCTGTATATGTGTTTCCGATAAAAAGAGCGGCAAGGCTGTACTGCGTGGGACTGAGATCTCAGCAACTATGCGCGGAAAGAATCTGATGGCTATAGGTTCGTCGAATGGTAATGCCTCGGTAAATGCCGAAAACTGTATATTCGATATACTGGGTGAAGGTGCAAGGGCTATGGGCTTAGGCGGTGCCGATCCTGAAACGGAAGTGAACCTGAAAAATTGCAGCGGCCATATCAAATTCAGCTCCAGCCATTGTGAGGTGTTTGAGGTTGCGGAGGATAAGCTGAAGCAGGAGGATTGTGATATCAAGATCAGTCTGAATGAGTGATAATAAAAACATTATCGGCGGCGGAACGAAAGTTCTGCCGCCGATTTTTGTCCTATAAAACGTTTGATTTCAGGAAACGTTTGCGTAACTGTACAAGTCAGTGTACAGCGAAAATCTTAGCGGGAAGATGATAGAAGAATTATTGCGGAGGAACAAAGGTTTTAATGAAAAAAATGATGCCGATCGGGATGACGGGTGTGAAATTTGCCTATAAAAAATCAAAATACTATATGTAGTATGAACAAAGATGTGTATCGGCAAAATAATGGTGGGTAAGTGAACCGGTAATTTGCACAAAGAAAAATAATCAATACAAAAAAACACCCGAAAACGTTTAAAAATATGAACAGCCGGCATTTGATGTACGAAAAAATGTACGTTAGAGGGAATATCTATAAAAGTCGGTAACATTTTATGTAAATTTTGTACACTCATTATTGCGCCTGTTGCTGTTCTGGTAAAAAAATACAGCCCAAAAATTACAAATCAGTTACAGAGCTAACACTTGAATTTACAAAGTGCACAAAAGCGCAAAGGCGTGTTTGTCTATTGCTACATAATTTATTACATCGGGCAGAAAAATTCCAAAAAACACTTGAAATTTGCACGAAAATATAGTATATTTCTTATTGGCGGAAACGTTTGAGATAATAATGGTACGAACGCGTAAACGTTTAACCAACAGAAAGGCGGAAACATCATTGGTTTCATTAAAAGATATTTCCGTGCGCTGCGGCGTTTCGGTCGCTACTGTCAGCAAGGCGCTGAACGGACATAAGGACGTCAGTGAGGCGACAAGAGAAAGGCTGCTTAAAGCTGCTAAGGAAATGGGATATTTCCCGAACTCCCAGGCAAGGGCACTGAAAACCAACAGAACACTGAACCTCGGTGTGATGTTCTCGGATGATGCGGGAAGAGGTCTTACTCACGAATTTTTTGCAAAGGTGCTCAACAGCTTCAAGACAGAGGCTGAATCGGCAGGATATGACATCACATTCATAAATAAAAATGTGGGTCGTCAGAAAATGTCCACCTATGAGCATTGCAAGTACCGTAACGTTGACGGCGTGGTGATCGCCTGTACCGATTTCACGACTCAGGATGTGTACGAGGTCATAAACGGTGATATACCTGTAGTGACTATCGACCACATATTTGACTGCCGCACAGCGATAATGTCAAATAATGAGAAAGGGATCGAGGAGCTTGTAAACTATGTGGCCGATATGGGTCACAAGCGTATAGCTTACATACAGGGCAACAGATCAGCCGTTGCGGACAGAAGACTTGCAGGCTTCTGCAAGGCTTGTATGAACAGAGGGATAGAAGTTGATTCTTCGCTGCTGCTTGCGGGGGATTACCACAATCCTGAAAAGACATACGAGATGACGAAGGAGCTTATTGCGATGAGCAACAGACCTACCTGTATATTTATGCCTGATGATTATTCATCAATGGGCGGGTTCAATGCCATCAATGATTCGGGGCTGTCGGTGCCTGAGGATATATCAGTAGTCGGATATGACGGGATCGCATATTCACAGCTGTTATCACCAAAGCTGACAACGTATCTTCAGGATACGGCTGCGATCGGCACAGAGGCTGCAAAGCAGCTGATATCGCTGATCGAGAATCCACAGACGACCTTTACAGAGGTCATTACAGTAGACGGACGGCTCATTGAAGGTGCGTCGGTCAAAAAATTAAAATAGGCATTAATCGCGGCACAATGCTGCGAAAACAATAATATGATAATGCAAAATAAGGAGGAAATTTATCATGGCAAATCTTAAGAAATTACTTGCTGGCGCTATGGCTCTGTGCATGACAGGCGCAATGTTCGCATCATGCAGCCCCGCTAAGGACGGCGAAAAGGAGCAGAAGAAGGGTTCTGACGCTTCCGCTAAGACAATCAGGATCTATACTTGGAACGACGAGTTCAAGAGCAGACTGAGAAATTACTATCCTGAGTATGACAAGGAAAAGTCCGGCTTCTCCGTAGATGCTGACGGCACCGAGAAGGTTGGCGAGCACGAGTACCTGAAGGATGGCAAGGAGATCGTTTGGGTTACAACTCCTTCTGCTGATAACGCATATCAGAACAAGCTGGATACTGATCTTGAAGCTCAGAGCAAGAACGAAGATAAGATCGATATGTTCCTGGTAGAGGCTGACTACGCTCTGAAGTATGTTAACGGACAATATGCAATGCCTATCAGCGATCTGGGTATCACTGATGCAGATCTGGCTGACCAGTATCAGTACACCAAGGATATCGTTACAAGCTCTGACGGCGTTCTGAAGGGTGTTTCCTGGCAGGCAACTCCCGGTCTGTTCGCATACAGAAGAGATATAGCTAAGGCAGTTCTTGGTACAGATGATCCTGCTGAAGTTCAGGCAGCTATTTCTGACTGGGATAAGTTCAACGCAGTAGCAGCTCAGATGAAGGAAAAAGGTTACTTCATGCTGTCCGGTTATGATGATTCTTACAGAACCTTCTCTAACAACGTTAGCCAGCCTTGGGTTGACGGCGACAAGAATATCGTTATAGATGACAACCTCATGAAGTGGGTTGACCAGACTAAGGAATACACCGACAAGGGTTACAACAATGGTACATCTCTGTGGGCAGATCAGTGGAGTGCTGACCAGTCTGCTGACGGTAAGGTATTCGGCTTCTTCTACTCCACATGGGGCATCAACTTCACACTGGCAGGCAATGCTAAGAGCAATGATCTGTACTACGTTTGCCCAGGTCCTCAGGCTTACTACTGGGGTGGTACTTGGATCTGTGCAGCTGAAGGCACCGACAACAAGGAAACTGTTGCTGACATCATGAAGAGCCTGACCTGCAATAAGGATATCATGCTCCAGATCACAAAGGATACTCAGGACTACACAAACAACAAGGCAGGCATGGAAGAACTCGCTGCTGACTTCAGCTCTGAATTCCTCGGTGGTCAGAACCACATCGCTATGTTCGTTGAGGCAGCTCCCAAGATAGATGCTTCTAAGATCGGTCCTTACGATCAGGGTCTGAACGAGGCATTCCAGGCTGCATTCAAGGATTACTTCACCGGCACTGTATCTAAGGATGAAGCTCTTGCTAACTTCTATACAAAGGCTAAGGAGAAGTATCCTGATCTTAACACTCCTGCATAATCAGGAAGAGTTAAGGACTAAATAGTCAAAAATCAAACAGCTGAAACGGGGACGGTAAAACCCGCCCCCGTTTTTCGGCTTAAATAAAGATATCAGCAAAAATAAAAAGCAGTTTTAGAGGGTGCATTTAATGAAACATAAGTCAATCAGCTATGCAAAATGGGGCTACATCTTTGTTATCCCTTTTTTTGCTGTGTTTATTGTTTTTAACCTTTTCCCCCTGCTGTCGACATTCAATAATTCTTTGTATGAGTACTATAAATCCAACGGTGTAACTTTTGGACCGAAATGGATTGGACTCCAGAATTATACAAAACTGTTTTCGGCAGAGGTAAACGTTGGAAAGTATTTCATGAATACTTTCATTATCTGGCTCATGGGCTTTATCCCCCAGATATTCTTCTCTCTCCTGTTCGCTTCATGGTTCACTGACCTTAGAATGAAGCTCAAGACAGGTGCATACAAGATCATATTCTATTTGCCTAACGTTATCATGGCAGCTGCAATGGGTATGCTTTTCTTCACAATGTTTGACCAGAGCGGTCCTATGACAATGCTGCTCAAGCCTTTCACAGGCGGCGTAGCTTATAAGTTCTTTGAGAATGTTTGGTCACAGAGAACTATCATCGCACTTATCAACTTCATGATGTGGTATGGTAATACTACTATCATGCTGATGGCTGCGATCAACGGTGTGGATCCTTCGCTGTATGAGTCTGCACAGATCGACGGTGCTAATCCGTCTCAGACTTTCTGGAATATCACTATTCCTCTTATCAGACCTATCCTTGTTTATGTGCTTATCACATCTCTCATCGGTGGTCTCCAGATGTACGACGTTCCTCAGATCATCACCAAAAACGGTGACGCTGTAAACAGAACATCTATGACTATGATCATGTATCTCCAGTATCAGATGAACATAGGTAAAAACTACGGCTATGCCGGTGCAATATCTGTTGTACTGTTTGTTGTTGCAGCAGCTCTCTCTATGTTGGTATTCTATATCAATTCTGATAAGGATGAGAAAAAACGTAAGAAGGGAGTGAAGTAACAATGGCAGCACCTATCGATGCAGTAGGACAGATGAGTAACTCTAGGGCATTGCTCATCAGAAGAGTAATTTCATACGTTGTATTGACAATATTTGCTATAATTTCACTGTTCCCGTTCTTCATTCTTCTTATCAACATGACTCGTGAATCAGCAGATATTCAGCAGGGATTTTCTCCTCTGCCAGGTAAATATTTAATAAAGAACTTCAGGGCTGTAATGAACAAGCCTGACTGGGCTATGCTCGCAGCTCTGAGAAACTCGTTTATCATATCCGCAAGCTGTGCATTCTTATCTTCATATTTTTCAGCACTCACAGCTTATGCGATCCATGTATATGATTTCAAGCTCAAGAAGTTCCTGTTTACATTTATCCTTATGATAATGATGGTACCTACACAGGTATCTGCACTTGGTTTTGTTCAGATGATGAACGACTGGGGTCTTACCAATAATTTCATACCTCTGATCATTCCTTCGATCGCTGCTCCTGCTACATTCTTCTTTATGAAGCAATACATGGACAGTGCACTGCCTCTTGAAATAGTTGAGGCAGCTCGAATAGACGGTTGTGGTGAGTTCAGAACATTCAACTCTCTGGTAACTCCTATTCTGAAGCCTGCATTCGCAGTACAGGGTATATTCATATTCGTATCCAGCTGGAACAACTTCTTTATTCCTGCTCTGATACTCGATAAGCCCGAGCTGAGAACTCTGCCTCTGGTTATCAATCTCATCAGATCGGCTGACTATACCAAGTTTGATATGGGTGCGGTTTATATGGCAGTTGGTATTTCTATCATACCTGTTGCTATCGTATATCTCGTACTTTCCAAGTTCATTATCCGTGGTATCGCCCTCGGCGCTGTTAAGGGTTAATAAGATCGTAAGCTTATTAGTTGCTTATCATATTAATTTCGGGAGACCGCTGTACTGCTTATTGGCAGTACGGCGGTTTTTCGTTGCATTGTTACGGTATTATACTATTATCGTAGGCTGTAATAGTGCAGCCGCTATGATGGTATCGCACCATATTATTTAACCGAAGTTCTTTTTTTGAGGATCATATTTGGATGCATAAACAGGTATTTGAAGGTATTTTTGGGTAATACTTCGGCAAATTTCACTTGATTATTATGTGGAAGTGTGATATAATATAAGCAGTTTAAACAAATTTTAACATAGAAATGAGGCTTGTATTATGAAAATAACATTCATTGGTGCAAACCATGAGGTAACGGGAAGCTGTACCTACGTTGAAGTCGGTGACAAGAGATTTCTTGTGGACTTTGGAATGGAACAGGGTACAGACCTTTATGAAAATGCAAAGATACCATGTTCGCCTTCTGCAATTGATTTTGTTCTGCTGACCCATGCACATATCGACCATTCGGGACTTCTGCCGCTGTTATATGCAGGCGGATTCTCGGGGAATATACACGCTACAAAGGCTACCTGCAATCTATGTTCCATAATGCTGAGAGATTCGGCGCATATACAGGAATTTGAATCTGAGTGGCGAAGCCGTAAGGGCAGACGTAAGGGGCAGGAAGATGTTGAACCTCTGTATACTCTTGCAGATGCTGAGGGTGCAATATCAAAGCTGACACCTCATCCTTACGGTGAGATGATAGAGTTATGTGAAGGTGTCAAGGTGAGGTTCACTGATGCGGGACATCTTCTTGGTTCGGCAAGCATCGAGCTTTGGCTTACTGAGGGCAGTGAAACCAGAAAGATAGTATTCTCCGGAGATATAGGAAATCTTGACCAGCCGCTGATACGTGATCCTCAGTACATAGATGGTGCTGATTACGCAGTGATGGAATCGACCTACGGTAATCGCAAACATGAAAAGGTCACGAATTATGTTGAACATCTGGCTGAACTGATACAGCGAACATTTGACCGCGGAGGAAATGTTGTGATACCCTCTTTTGCAGTTGGCAGAACACAGGAACTTCTTTATTTCATCAGGCAGATAAAGGAAAGGGAAATGGTGAAAAATCATGCAAATTTCCCTGTGTATGTGGATTCTCCCCTTGCAATAGAAGCAACAAGGGTATTCATGGAGAACAAGGAGAACTGCTTTGATGCTGAGGCACTTGAGTATGTTGAAAAGGGTATAAATCCTATTACTTTCCCCGATCTTCATATTGCTGTTACAAGTGACGAATCAAAGATGATAAACTTCGATAAAACCCCTAAGATAATTATATCCGCCAGCGGTATGTGCGAGGCGGGACGAATCAAGCATCATCTGAAACACAACTTGTGGCATAAGGAGAGTCTGGTGCTTTTTGTGGGATATCAGGCTAACAATACTCTGGGCAGAAGCCTTGTTGAGGGTGCAAAGACTGTCAAGCTGTTCGGTGAAGAAATAAGTGTGGCAGCTGAGATCAGGGTGCTTCCCGGTATCAGCGGTCATGCGGATATCGACGGACTTGACAAGTGGATAGATTCAATGGAGCGCCCGAAAACCGTGTTTATAAACCACGGCGAGGATGCTGTTATGGAGGAATACAAGCGTCATCTGGAGGAAAAGGGCTATAATGCCCAGACACCTTACAGCGGTGCGGAGTGCGACCTTATCACAGGCGTATTCACTCAGGCTGAACCAATAAAGGTGGTAAGAAAAACTGCACCCAGTACCGGATATCAGCGGCTTTGTGCATCGCTGGACAGACTTTCCGCACTGGTGGCTGCAAGCAAGGGTCTCAACAACAAGGATCTTGCAAAGCTTACGGATTGCATAAACAATCTGTGTGCGAAGTGGGAAGACTAAAGTATAAACAGGGAGGAACATATCATGGATTTCAGACTTACAGTTAAGCAGAAGATAAGTAATGTTGAATTCGGTGAGGCGGATATCGTCAAGGCTGCAGGTGCTGACGGAAAATTCGAGGCGCAGGCGCTGCCTTTCGCAAAAACAGCTTCCAACGGATTTATCCGCAGCTGGGCTGAGGGCGTTGGCGTTACCCTTGCTACTCAGAAAGACTGGGTAAAGAACATAAAGACAGGCGCTATGGAAAAGGTCGTTACCGTCCGTGACGGCGGCAAGCCACTGACTTACGTATTTGTACTGGAAACTTTGTGATATCCGACGATCGTAATACAATAAAACAATGAACCAAAGCCTTATTAGTTTTCGTACAATTCACCAAATTTTAATAAATTAAACGTTTGCGTTGTTGCAATTATTGCAAAAGTATGTTATAATTAACAAGACGATTATTATATAGAGCATTACGGCGGGGTAGATTCATTGGTGTCGTGTGTTCCTATCATTTCAGGAGGAATGTAAAATGGCTAAAAAAACCGAGAAGACCATATCAAAGGAGGAACTGAAAAAGCAGTTCATCGAGGTACTGCACAACGATTTTCAGACCATACCCGATGAGGCGACCGATAAGCAGGTATACGAGGCACTGTCAAAGATAGTTGTCGGCATACTGAAGACCAAGAGAAGACACTTCACAATGGCTACACAGTCTGCGGGCAAGAAGAAGGTGTACTACCTTTCTATGGAATTCCTGATGGGACGTTCTCTCAAGACCTCCCTCTACAATCTGGAAATGAACAATCAGGCAAAAGAGATGCTCAAAGATCTGGGTATCTCCATAAATGGTATATACGAGCAGGAACCCGATGCAGGTCTGGGCAACGGTGGTCTTGGCAGACTTGCTGCCTGCTATTTGGATGCACTGGCTGCTGACGGCTACCACGCAACAGGTTATTCCATATGCTATGAGTACGGTATCTTTAAGCAGAAGCTGGAAGACGGCTGGCAGACCGAGCTGCCCGATAACTGGCTCCCCGGTGGTTCAGTATGGCTTGTGCCTTCACCTACTAAGGCTATCGAGGTACGCTTTGACGGCGAGTTGAAGGAGTATTGGGATAATCAGTACCACTGTGTAACTCATGAGAACTATACTTCCGTTATGGCTGTGCCTTACGACCTGTATGTATCAGGCTACGGCAGCAAAGCTGTATCCAAGCTGAGATTGTGGAAGGCTGAAATGGCTTCTTTTGATATGCCTTTCTTCAACAAGGGCGACTACGCTAAGGCACTTAGCAAGAACATAATGTCACAGGCTATCACCAAGGTACTTTACCCAAATGATAACCACGCTGAGGGCAAGAGCCTCAGACTTCGTCAGCAGTACTTCCTTTGTGCAGCTTCCGTGGGCGATATAGTCCACCAGCATATGTCTGTATACGGTACGCTGGATAATCTGCACGAAAAAGTTGCTATACATATCAACGATACTCATCCTACACTTGCTATCCCCGAACTGATGAGGATACTTCTTGATGACTGCGGTTACAGCTGGGATAAAGCATGGCATATCGTTACAAATACATTCGCATACACCAACCATACGGTTATGCCCGAGGCACTGGAGAAGTGGGACTGCAATCTGCTGAAGAGCGTTTGCCCCAGAATATTCTCTATAATCATCGAGATAAATGAGAGATACTGTCGTGATCTGTGGGAGAGATACCGCGACGAGGCGAAGTGCGGCCATATGTCCATAGTTGAGAACAACAAGGTAAAGATGGCTACTCTCTGTGTACACGCATCACACAGCGTAAACGGTGTTGCAAAGATACACTCCGAGATAATCAAGAAGGAGACTTTCAAGGACGAATATCTTGATACTCCTACCAAGTTCAAGAACGTTACAAACGGTATCGCATACAGAAGATGGCTGTATCAGTCTAACGAGGGACTGACCGAACTTCTGAGAGAGAAGATCGGTGACGGTTTCCTTAAAAATGCGTCCGAACTCAGCAAGCTGGCTGTATTCAAAAACGATGAAAATGTCCTGAACAGGCTGGCAGAAATAAAGAAAGAAAACAAGGAAAAATTTGCAAAGTACGTCAAAAACCAGTACGGCGCAGTTCTGAATACTGATTCCATATTCGATGTGCAGGTAAAGAGACTCCACGAATACAAGCGCCAGCAGCTGAATGCGCTGAACATCATCGCTCAGTACAACTATCTGAAAGCTAATCCCAATGCTGATTTCGTGCCCAAGACCTACATCTTTGCGGCTAAGGCAGCACCAGGATACTACATGGCTAAGCAGATAATCAAGCTGATATGGAACATCTCTCAGGAACTGAAAAAGAACGATAAGCTGAGAGAAAAGCTGAATGTTATATTCCTGGAAGACTACAACGTATCCCTTTCAGAGATACTGATGCCTGCAGCTGATATCTCCGAGCAGATATCCCTTGCAGGTACTGAGGCAAGCGGTACGGGTAACATGAAGCTGATGATAAACGGTGCTATCACTCTGGGTACCATGGACGGCGCAAATGTTGAGATACACGAGCAGGTAGGCGATGACAACATCATAATCTTCGGTATGAACGTTGACGAGGTAAATTCCTGCAAGGCAGGTTACAGACCTATCGAGATCTATAACAAGAATCAGATAGTAAAGCAGGCTATTGACACTATACAGTACGGTGTGAACGGAGTACAGTTCCCCGAGATAGCCGATGCACTGAAGAATACAGATACCTACATGGCACTGAAGGATTTCGACAGCTATCAGCAGGCACAGAAGTACGCAAGCGAGTGCTACGCTGACAAGATGAAGTGGCAGAGAATGAGCCTTGCAAATATCGCAGGCGCAGGCATATTCTCCGCTGACCGTTCTGTTGAAGAGTACGCAAAGGACATCTGGGGACTGACATAATAAAATTCATAATTGCCCTCGGGCGGGCAGCTCAATTCCGCCTATTATAAGTTTGCAGTGAACATGAGTTTTGTGTGACGGCGGGTCAGAGTATTGCTATAAAAATGAAAATATAAAACGTGCGCTTATCGCAGTTCTGCGGTAAGCGCACGTTCTTATGTTCTCAAATTGTAAGGGCAGGAAACTTATGCGTTATGCAATCTTTCAATAGTAAAACTTACCCGTGTCCCTGACACAAATTATGAATTATGAATTGATACGAAGCCCCTGCATGAAACCGTCGGAGGCTGTGGAACTTACATCACCGCCGATGAGTTTACCGTCACTGACCATAAGGTGACAAAGTATGCAGTCATCTTTTTCATGTTCGGGGTAGTTGAGGACTTTGTAGGTATACACCTGAACCTGCATACCTTTATATGGTGTAAGGTCAAAGCCCTGCTGTTTCTGGAGCTCGTTGTAGTTTATGTATACCTCGCTCCAATCCTCGGGGATAAGTATAGTCTTGACTTCGTCGAACTTTTCGGGGACTTCCCAGCCCATCTCGTGCAGGAAAGTCCTTCGTTTGCTCTCGCTGTCAAGTATATGGATATTGCTCCTGCCTTTCAGACCGAGTACCAGAAGTACAGCAAGTGCCGCGGCGATAACTGATATAAGTACCCCTGCCCAGACTTTTGGTCTTCTGACCTTGATAGTGTGTATGAACATCTTATTTTACCTCCATGAGATCATTTTTATCAATAATATGCCAGGTCAATATAAAATAGAACTGCGAAAAAAGTTCAGATTTGGATATGATTTTCTGAACTTTTATTTGAGAGACTGAATATGTATATTAAATTTATAATACTATTACTACGCGATTCAATTCACGATTAGTATATAAGGTCGGAATTTTAATATGAAAGACCAGCACGATGTTGTGCAAGATTACTAAAAATTTATAGGACAATTAAGGTGAAATCACGATTTTAAGGTTTTTTATGCGAATTGTTTTGACAATTACAAAATATGTGGTAAAATATATATTAGGTAACACCTACTTTGGTTACGTTTTTCTCAACTACTGTTTTGCAGGTCATGTGAATGCCGTAAACAAGAGTTTGATCAAATAATTTGACTAAAAGGTAAGTGTGGAGGATATGCGCGGACGGGACAGAGATCATTGATACCGTCGTGAGTGCGCATTTGTGAAAGGAGTAGTAGACTATGTCTAAAATCATTGCAGTTACATCAGGTAAGGGTGGAACGGGTAAGTCATCCATCAGTGCCTGCCTTGGTTATGCACTGGCGAAGCAGGGCAACAGGACTCTGATAATAGAGCTCGACTTCGGACTTAGGTGTATGGACATCATGCTGGGTATGCAGGGAAACATAACCTACGATCTCGGAGATGTGCTTGAGGGTACCTGCGACGTTTACAAGGCTACGACAACTGTAAAGCTGGCATCGAACCTCAGCGTGCTGTGTGCACCTTCCGATCCTTTTGTACAGCTCAAGGCAGAGGATATAGAGAAGATAACTCAGGAAATGAGAAAGTATTTTGAATACATCATCATAGATACCTCAGCAGGTATAAACGGTTCTGTATTCGATATAGTAACTAATTCAGACCTGATACTGATAGTTACAACACCTGACCCCGTATGTGTAAGAGATGCACAGATGATGTCTGATGAGTTCTACAAGAGGGGCAATCAGAAGCAGAGACTTGTGATAAACAAGGCAAGCAAGAGGATATTCGAGTTTGATGACATGGACGATCTTGATGCGATCATAGACACGGTAGGCGTACAGCTTCTGGGCGTTATACCCGAGGATTCAGCTATACCGCTTGCAACCGGCAAGGGCGCACCGCTTTCATCAAGTTCAATGGGCTTTGTAGCTTTCTCGGCAATATCGAGAAGGATAAAGGGCGAGCATATACCGATACAGATCAAGATGTAGGATCTGGACGAACGACTATTATAACTGGGGGGATTCTTTTTGAATATAGCACTTATCGCACACGATACCAAGAAAGAACTTATGGTACAGTTCTGTATAGCATACTGCGGAATACTCAGCAAACACAGACTTTGTGCTACCGGCACTACCGGCAAGATAGTAGCAGAGGCTACCGGACTTTCGATACAGCGTTACATGGGCGGTTCTCAGGGCGGCGATCAGCAGATAGCAGCAAGGATATCCTGCAACGAGATAGATCTGCTGTTGTTTTTCCGCGATCCTATTTCTGCAAAGCCGCACGAGCCTAATGAGATGAATCTGTTAAGGCTGTGTGATGTACACAATATACCTGTAGCGACCAATATCGCCACAGCTGAGGCGCTGATACACTCGCTGGAGAGGGGCGACCTCGACTGGAGAGATATCGTCAATCCGACTACAGCTAACTGAGGATAGATCACATTATCGGCAAACACTCTGTTTGCCGATTTTTTGTGTGAATATAAGGAGAAATCATGAAACTTTCAGAAATGTTGAATGATAGTCCCTGTGACGAAAATATACACAAGCTGTTGTATGACGGTCTCGACTATGACGGGAGTTCTGCTGACCTTATAATGGTGCTTGGAAGCAGGAAAGCCTGCGATTACCGCGTACCCGAGGCTGTGAGGCTGTATAATGAGGGTAAAGCACCCCTGATACTTCTGAGCGGAGGTCAGGTGCAGGATACTTCTCTTGGAAATATGGCTGAATGGGAGAGCATGAAAAAGGCAGCACTTGCACTGGGTATATCAGAAAGTGATATCCTTGCTGAAAAGCTTTCAAAGAACACTGCCGAAAATTTCATGTATTCAGACGAACTGCTGATCGGATATCTTCCGCTTGGCAGCAAAATAATACTGGTCACCACCGCATATCATATGAGACGGGCACTGTGTATGGCACATAAGTTCATGCCGGGGTATGATTTTATTCCCTGTCCTGTGCAAAAGGGGTCTGCTACAAAAGAAAATTGGTACAAAACTGACAAAGGCAGGCAAACAGCACTTGACGAATGGCGCAAATTAAGTTATTATATAAAGGACGGTATTTTTGAGGATA
The DNA here is from genome assembly GCF_000179635.2 of Ruminococcus albus 7 = DSM 20455. Classification (NCBI taxonomy): domain Bacteria; kingdom Bacillati; phylum Bacillota; class Clostridia; order Eubacteriales; family Oscillospiraceae; genus Hominimerdicola; species Hominimerdicola alba. The sequence goes on from NC_014833.1 coordinate 523,181, forward strand.
CCAACATCTGACGGAGGTCAAGTATATGAGAGAGGTATTTATCGAGCCGTGGGGAAGTCAGCCGCGACATTGAAGCTGGTTTTATAATACTAACACACCATAACGGCTCATAAAATAATGGAGGTTAAAAATAATGGCAATGATACAAAGACCAAAGGGCACTGCTGATATGCTGCCCTCACAGGCATATAAATGGCACACGATAGAGAAGCTGGCATCTGAAACTGCAGAGCAGTACGGATTCAGGGAGATAAGAGTTCCTGCTTTTGAGGAGACAGGACTTTTCCTGCGTTCTGTCGGTGAAACTACCGATGTGGTACAGAAAGAGATGTACACCGTTACCGCAACGGGTGACAGCGAATTCACACTTCGTCCTGAGGGTACTGCAGGTGTAATGAGAGCGATGATAGAGAACGGTCTGCTGAACGAGGCATTTCCCCAGAAGGTGTTCTATCTCATCAACTGCTTCAGACACGAGAATGTTCAGAAGGGCAGACTGCGTGAGTTCCACCAGTTCGGCTGTGAGATGGTAGGTTCGGCTGATGCAAAGGCTGATGCTGATGTTATATCTATGGCTAAGAGTTTTATGGACAGGATAGGTCTGAGGGATATCGAGCTGAATATCAACTCCATCGGCTGTCCTACCTGCCGCGCTAAGTATCAGCAGGCGCTGAGAGAGTATTTCGGCGCAAGACGTGAAGAATTATGCGATACCTGCAAGGAAAGACTTGAAAAGAACCCAATGCGCCTTCTCGACTGCAAGTCACCTATATGCAAGGAGATAGGCAAGAATGCTCCGCTGATAATAGACTATCTGTGTGAGGATTGTAACGACCACTTTGAAAAGCTGAAGAAGTACCTCGGTCTGATGGGTATAGATTTCGTTGTAAATCCCCGTATCGTAAGAGGTCTTGACTATTACACAAGAACTGTTTTCGAGTTCATATCCAAGGATATCGGTGCACAGGGCACTGTATGCGGCGGCGGACGTTATGACGGTCTAATTGAAGAACTCAGCGGCAAGGCTGTTCCAGCGCTGGGCTTCGCTATGGGTATAGAAAGGCTCATACTTACTATGGAAGCACAGAACTGTGACTTCATGGAGGCAAAGACCTGCGACCTGTATATAGCATCTATGGGTGATGACGCGGCAGACAAGGCTATGGAGCTGGCTATGAAACTGAGAGATGAGGGATACTTTGTTGAGTACGACCTCATGGGCAGGGGCATAAAGCCTCAGATGAAGTATGCGGGTAAGATCGGCGCGAAATTTGTGCTGGTAATAGGTTCCAGTGAACTGGAGACCGGCTGTGCAAAGCTGAAGAATATGGCAAGCGGCGAGCAGGCTGACATAAAGCTGGATGACAGCTTTATTGATGATTTCTCAAATGCTCTTATGGCTGAGATGTTCAAGGACATCGACGGCGAAATGGCAGCGCTGCTGGGAAAGGAGTAGATCATGGCTGGCAACAGATGTGAACAGTGTGAGAATATCATGGTCAGGGAAATTATAAGTCCGCAGGAATATCTTTTCTGTGCGAATTCTCTTGTGGGACTGCTTATAGCGGGCGATGTTGAGATGACATTCTCCAATTGTCCCCTCGGCAGGATAGTTGATGATGATATGAAATTTACCAAGAACAGATATTTCCACCAGTTCAGATGTACGAAGTGCGGTACGATATACGGTATGCTCTTTAATACAAAAACAGGCGGAGAGATAAGGATAAACGATAAGGTCTTCAATCCGGCAGATTATCCCGATAAGAAGGAAGAGTGAGCAGATGGCTGAGAATTACAGCATCACTGTTCAGCTGAATAAAAAGAAGCTGAAAAAGCACCTTAACTGCGACCTGGTAGAGTATAAGCCTTCGATGAACGTGCTGAGCATGGGCAGATTCATGAGAAATCACAAGATGGAGAGCATATACTACGGCAGAGTCAGTGGTGACAATGTGCAGATATTCTACCACAAGGCGAAAAAGAAAGATGGCGGTATGACCGGCTTTTTCGGTAAGATGACCGAAAAGGACGATGTCTGTGAGCTTACGGGAAAATTCCGCAAGCCTCTGTATGCCTATATCTCGGCGGTGATACTTATACTGTTTTGCATCGCCTGTGCGATAGGTACTTTAGCTGCCGGCTCATGGCAGGGGGCTCTGGTGTTTCTTGGGATAGGTGCAGGCGGAGGATTTGTCATGCTTTACGATAACTACAAGAAATATCTGAAAAAATATCTTGACGGACTTGCTGATAAAAAACGATGAGTCCGACTTTGGTATGCAGATGATATGATGTTTAGCCGCAGGGGCTGTTCGGGCTTTTGCGGCTATTTTTAGGGACAGCGATATGAGTTATAAAATGACTGGCAATAGCTGCAGCTCTGATTGAAAAATAATGAAAGGCTGTGTATATAATGGGCGAGATAATGCGACTTGACAAGCTGGTGGCTTCCCAGTTTGCTGATATTTCAAGGGCGGATGTTAAAAAACTCTGCCTTAAAAAGAAGATAATGGTCAACGGCAAGCTTATGGCAAGGTCTGATGCTAAGGTGGATACCGATGATGAGATCATAATAGACGGCAGGAAGCTGACATATAAGAAGCATATCTATATAATGCTGAATAAGCCTGCAGGAGTGGTTTGTTCGACGAAGGAAGGTGCCAGTACGACTGTACTTGACCTGGTGCCCGATGAACTTCGCAGGGACGGATTGTTTCCCGCAGGACGGCTGGATAAGGATACCGAGGGATTCGTACTGATAACCGATGACGGTGAGCTGAGCCACAGGGTGCTGTCACCGAAGACTCATGTTCCGAAAACCTATTTCGTAAGGCTCGAAAAGCCATGGGAAGACAGCTATAAGGATATTATGGCTGCGGGTATGACCATTGACGGTCTGCATGAGGGAGATTCCGAGGAAAAATGTCAGCCGGCGCAATTTTTGGCATCTGACGAAAACGTTTGCGAATGTACCCTCATTATTCATGAAGGAAAGTTCCATCAGGTGAAACGTATGTTTGAAAAGCTTGGCAACAAGGTGGTGTACCTGAAGCGTGTCGCGATAGGTGAAATGCCGTTGGATAGGGGCTTAGAGCTTGGTGAGTGTTTGGAAATAATGCACAAAGATGTTGAAAAGTTATTGGCACGAAAATAGGCTAATTGGAAAATAATTCCAGTGCTTCATGCATTTTCGTTAATATACCTAAAGTAACTCGCTAAAGTTTAGTTAAAAAAACTCTTGCTACTTAGATTAAAATTTGATATGATATATGTGTACTGATTCGGGTATAAGTGTGACCATGTCCGAGTTTGAAGAAATATTCAATAGGGAGGTTCTTTTTAATGGCAAGCGTATCATTAAGAGAAATTTATAAGAAGTATGCCGGCGGCGTTATCGCTGTTTCCGACTTCAACATTGAGATCAAGGATAAGGAATTCATAATCCTGGTAGGCCCTTCCGGCTGCGGTAAGTCTACAACACTGAGAATGATCGCAGGTCTGGAGGAGATCAGTGAAGGTGAGCTGTACATCGGTGACAGACTTGTAAACGATGTAGCACCTAAGGACAGAGATATCGCAATGGTTTTCCAGAACTACGCTCTGTATCCTCACATGACCGTATTTGAGAACATGGCATTCGGTCTGAAGCTGAGAAAAGTCCCCAAGGACGAGATAGCAAGAAAGGTTGAAGAAGCTGGTAGAATCCTCGACATCTCTCACCTGCTGGACAGAAAGCCTAAGGCTCTTTCCGGTGGTCAGAGACAGCGTGTGGCTCTGGGTAGAGCTATCGTTCGTGAGCCTCAGGTATTCCTGCTTGACGAGCCTCTTTCCAACCTGGATGCTAAGCTGAGAGCTCAGATGAGAACCGAGATCTCCAAGCTGCATAAGAAGCTGGGTACAACATTCATCTACGTAACACACGATCAGACCGAGGCTATGACCATGGGTGACAGAATCGTTGTTATGAAGGATGGTTACATCCAGCAGATCGATACACCTACAAACCTCTACAACAATCCTGTTAACCAGTTCGTTGCAGGCTTCATCGGTTCACCTCAGATGAACTTCATCGATGCTAAGCTTCTGAAGCAGAACGGTAAGTATGTTGTTGAGTTCGGTTCTGAGGATACCAAGACCTCCAAGGGCGTTAAGTACCAGGTAGAGGTTCCTGAGTCCAAGGCTGATCCCGAGGCACTTGAGCCCCTGGTAGATCAGGAAGTTGTACTCGGTGTAAGACCTGAGTGCATCCACGATGAGGAGATGTTCATCTCTGCTGCTAAGACAGGTATCATCAATGCTACTGTTGAAGTAACAGAAATGATGGGTGCTGAGACTTATCTGTATCTGACTTGCGAGGGTATCAACCTGACTGCAAGAGTATCGCCCAGATCTACTGCTAGACCTCAGGACGAGATCCAGGTAGCTCTTGATCCTAACAGAATCCACATCTTCGACAAGGAGACTGAGAAGGCTGTTGTAAACTAATAGCTTTTCAATAAGGATATTATCCGCCCTTTCCATATGGAGAGGGCGGTCTTTGTATACTTGCATATATTTTTTGCGCGGATATTGTGCAGTGCTACAAATATTAAATATACCCCATAAAAAGGCGCAGGCTCATTCGTATATGAATACGGAGGGGATAACTATGCGAAAATACAAATTATTGATAGTGGCTTTTGTACTTGTGGTGGTGGGTATGCTTTGCGGATGCAGCTACAACGAATCTATAGATATTGAATGTGATGGACTGGAAGAAGACGAAAGAGTATTTGTGCTGGTAAAACCAACAGATGATGATGAACTGAGAACGCCCGATGATGCTGATATTACCGGTTCGGAGATATATACTGCGGGTAAAGACGGCTTTGTTTTGGCAGAACAGCTGCGTGAGCCTATTTCGGTAAAAATTAGCGATGAACAGCCTCAGCTTAATTGCTCCCTAATTTTCAAAAATTCAGAATCAAGGAGAAATTTCTGCGAAAAACATAAGGTTATACGTCTGGCGGTGTGTGACGACAGGTGGCGTATAAAGAAGATCAGCGATGATATCGATGTTTTCTTTCCCGAAGAATATGAGGTACTTGACGCAGGAAGATACTATGTTGGAACGGGTGCATTTGAAAATACAGATATAGTCAGCGCCATTGATACAAGCCGCGTGAGAGCGTCAGGTGCCGTCCTGTGTTTTGCGGCGTTCTTTTTGCTATGGCCGATCAACGCAGTACAATTTATCGTTATGCTGGTGATGACTTCCAAAAAGCGACAATCAAAACCGAGGAATGTGTTTCTGTGGTTCGGGGTACTGAGTGTTCCAAACCTGTTTTTTTCAAAGCTCTATCTGAGCGCAGTGGACGTGTTCGATCTGATATTACATAATAGCCGTTCATTACCAGATGCTTTGAGCGGGTTATTGTTAATTGATTTTCCTTGGCTTGCGGAATTGCTGCTATTGCTTGTATGGTATATATTCCTCAGGCAGAAAGATGATGTGATGTATAAAGGATGTTGAAACGGAGATAATAAAACCGATATACTGTTTCGCCGCAGAACACTCTGCGGTGATTTTTTTTCGTGAGATACTACCTGTTGGGTCAGACTGATGACACAAAATGCTAAATATGCCGAATCTCAAAGAAAAGGGTTAGTCAATATGCTGTAAAAGAGGGGCGGGCTTTTGTGCAAAAGGGTAATTGTTCGTACACATTTTCATAAAATATTGACTTGATAAGCTCGGGTGTGATATAATTTATAGTGATATAAAATTACTCGCTGCCACGATGTTCCGAACGGCTGCGGCAGTCTGAATGTGTATAATATTTTTTGAAAACGGAGGTCAATCCATGGAAAAGCAGATCAATTATGGAAGCTATGCAGGCTATAAGGAAACCGTAGGAAACCTTACTGCCGATCTGCAGGAGCTTCTGAAGCTCAGCGAAGAGATAGCTTTGGTCAATACCGCCGAATCTATAAAGGAGACGCTTGAAAAGGCTAAGGACGAGCATTTCGAGGTCGCTATCGTCGGTGAGTTCAAGAGAGGTAAAAGTACGCTGATAAACGCACTCCTCGGTCAGGAAGTACTGCCTGCCGATGTTCTGCCTGCGACCGCTACCCTTAACAGAGTTACTTACAGCACAGAGCCTTATGTTCAGGTCGAGTATAAGAATGGTGAATCCGAGCGTGTTGAGATAGACAGGCTTGAGGAGTATGTCACCAAGCTGACAAGTGAGTCTGAACGCAAGGCGGAAACTGTAAAGGAAGCAACGGTATACTACGATACCGAATTCTGCCGTAATAACGTGGATATAATCGACACTCCCGGTCTTAATGATGACGATCAGATGACAAATGTTACCATGTCTATCATACCCAAGATAGATGCGGCTGTTTTCGTTATAAGTGCGAATTCTCCGTTTTCACAGTTTGAGAAGGAGTTCCTCGAAAAGAAGATGCTTACCTCCGATGTGGGACGTATCATATTCGTTGTAAACTGTTTCGGTACCTTCACTCAGGACGATGAGAACAAGATAGTTGAAACTGTACGTACCCGTATCGGTAAGTACGTTATGGAAAAGGCGAAGAAGGTCATGGGCGAGGACAGCCGTGAGTTCGCCGTATATAAGAGAAAGATAGGCACACCGAGAGTTATCGGTGTGTATGCGAAGCGTGCCCTGACAGCTAAAACTTCGGGCGATCAGGCGCTGCTGGAGGAATCTAATTTCCCTGAGTTTGAAAATGCACTTGAAACTCTGCTTACTCAGGAACGCGGTGTTATCACTCTCCAGATACTTGCAAACAAGATCACTAATTCGGGTACCGAGATACTGCGTTCGATAGTAATGCAGGAGAATGCCCTGATGATGGCTAATGATGAATTCATGGAGAAGTACGATGCTGCCATCAAGGAGATCGATGAGATCAGAAATATGAAGCGTTCTGAGTTCGTTAAGATCAATGACGCTGCTAATAAGGTGTTCGAGGATCTGCGTCCTGTACTTGATAATTACTGGAGCAATATCGAGGAGGCAGCTATGGAAGTTATCGACAACTTCCAGATGTCTTCTGACGATTTCAAGAAGGACAGGCTCAAACTCGTAAGCTCCAAGCTCACCGAGAAGATCAAGGAGAGCATGGAAGTAAGAGCGCAGCTGATCTGCGAGCAGATACAGAACAGCATAAATCAGGCTGTAAGCGGTGAGACTGAGAGACTGCAGGAATTCGAGGACGAGTTCTTCGAGAGCGTTGCAGCTATCCAGAGGATGTTTGCAGTATCCGACAGAGTATCTTCAAACGGCGGTACACTGGATAAGGTGATAGGTGCGGCTACCGGTGCTTACGGCGTAGGCGGTGTATATCTGGGATTCAGAGAATCAGGCATAAAGGGCGCACTGCTGGGCGGCGCTACGGGTCTTGCGGGCTTCTATGCTACCTACTACGCAGCTATGTTCTTTTCGGGCTTCTTCGGTCTGACAGGCGGTCTGCCGGTCATGCTGGTAATGATGGCATTTGCAGGTATCGCAGGTACCTTTACGTCTAACTTCGCAGTGGACAAGATACTCGTTCAGGAGAGGATAGATAAGTACAAGACCAACTTCAAGGCTAATGTCAAGAAGCAGTTCCACGAGATGAAGCTGAACAACGACTTCACTGAGACAGTAAGACGTCAGGTATTCTCCTCATTCGACAGCATCAAGAGCAAGATCGAGGAAGAGACCGAGATCATACTGAGGGATACACAGGAAACACTGGATAACCTCAATGATCTAAAGGCAGAGAAGTCCGAAGTATCCCAGAAGGAGATGGAAAGACTTCACGTTATCGCAGAGACTGCCAGCAAGCTGGTTCAGGATGCTTATGCTGTAAGAAAGGTCCTCAACGACGAGATAAGCATAAACAATCCTCAGGCTGAAAAGACCGAGAAGACAGAACAGACCGAGCAGGAAGAAAAGGCAGAAAATACTGAAAAATAATGAAGATGTGGATGCGCAGAACATTCCAATAAGGGAGGACACTCAATGAGTGACATAAATGCGAAAGTCAATCCGCTTCTTCAGATCGACACGGGTTTTCGTTCTTACCTGAAAGCCTACACGAGGTCGTATCAAAGCCATATGGTAGACGGCAGTCTTGACTATGCCTTTGAGTCCGACTTTGCGGTAAGGCAGAAGATAATGAGTCTGGGGGGCAGCGCTAAGCTGTTCAAGGCGGTAAATACACAGGATATATCGGCGGAAGCTAAGCATCTGTTCGTTAAGTGCGATCAGGTCGGACCGCTGAAGTATCCCGAGATATATGATAAGGTCAAAAAATGTGCTGAACGTCTGGAACTTATCGTACCGATAGTATTCATTCGCGAGGACATGAACAGACCGCTGGCATATTCTATCACCAGCGATCTGATAGAGCCGTGTATAGTACTGACGAAGCAGTTGGTAGAGCTATGCAGCGATGATGAGCTCATGCTGCTTATCGGCAGCGAATGCGGCAGGGTACAGAATAACCACTGTACCTTTAATATGGCATATACTTACCTCAAAGTAAATAATGAGGTGTTCAGACCCGTTGAAAGGTTCTATACACAGACTATAGGCAGCCAGCTTTATTCTGCGCTGGTACAGTGGGTCAGATACGCAGATGTTACTGCGAACCGCGCAGGTATAATATGTCTGGATAAGCCCGGACAGTACCTTAAAATAATGTGCGGACTTTACCGTAAGGGATATGTGGATTTCTACGGCCGTTCCGGAGCAGGCATCAAATATGATGAACTGAGCTGGCTGAGTGAACAGATACACGGAAGTACTTCAAGAAATCTCAGCATCAGCAAGGATCTTACGGATATAGAGAGGAGCCTGCTGGCAAGTAATGAATTCTTATACTGCAAAACGCTTTATTCGTGGCGCGAGGACGTTGTGGATATGGAGGGTCACGCTGAGAGCGGGCAGATATGTGACGTGCGCACAAGCGTTATCGTCGGGAACGGAGGTCAGCTATGAAAGATAATGAGAATGTAATGGCTGCCGACGAAAATATCAGTACTGTCAGAGAACAGCTCAGTGAGATAATCGAAGATGACAAGATAGCTGAGATACTTGGCAGGGAGTGCGTAGAGCAGCTGAAGGAGTTCAGGGCGCTGGTGGATAAAAGGCGCGAGGAGCCCTTCACGCTTGTAATACTGGGTGATTTCAAACGCGGCAAAAGCACGATAATCAATGCTCTGCTGGGCAAGAAGATCGCACCTATAAACGTTACACCCGAAACTTATACGATAAATGAGATCTCCTTTGGTCATACACAGACAGTTGAAGCTATACTTGAAAACGGTCAGAGAGTACCGCTGGTGCTTGAGGACATAACAAGAGAGAATCTTGAGAAGCGTATGAAGCTGTTCCCTGCGAAGATAAGCTGTGTACAGATCAAGGATAATGCACCTATACTGAAAAATATAAGGATAGTTGATACTCCCGGTCTATCAGACCTGGAGAGCCTTGACAAGCAGGTGCAGGACTATATCGTGAATGCGGATGCAATAATGTATGCTGCAAGCTGTCTGCTGCCTTTTTCGGAATCTGAGCAGGTCTTTCTGGCAACACACGTATCGCCTCAGAGATTCGGTATGCTGTATGTGCTGGTCAATATGATCGATGCGCTGAATACTATGGCAGACGTTAATAAAATAATGCGAAGATTCAGGGGCATCTCAGAGAGAATAGTGCCTAACGCTTTTGTGTACGGTATAAGCGGCGGTGATGAGCTGAAGCGTAAGCTTGGTGAAGAAAGACCCGCAGATAAAGGAACGAGAGAGTTCTATGAAACGCAGTTTTTCCAGTTTGAGCTTTCGCTGAACAGAGATATCATAATGCAGAAGGATGTTATACGCTCAAAGCGTGTACTGACTATGCTGGATCGTATGCACGCTGAGATAAGCTCGCGTCTAAGAATGATAAGTGATATGGCTGAGATGGACAAGCAGCTGCTTGAGGATAAGGCAAAGGAGTTCGAGCAGCAGTGCGATGAACTTGCGGCTGAGCTTGAAAAGAGAAAGCCTGTGCTTCATCTTTCTATACTGGAGATGCAGCAGGAAGCGGAAACATGGATGTATGAGTTCTTTGCGAAGCTGAGGACGAGTATACTGGAATGCAGGGCTAAGGACGATATGGGCGAAGATATCTATTCGCCTGAGGATATAGAGAAGTATTTCTACTCATTCCTTATGGAAAAGGTAGGAGAAGCTTACCGTACCTGCATAGAGTGTCACAGAGATGCTATAACTGAGCTTACGGATAAGATGAGCCGTGAAATGGCAAGTGCACTTGGGATAACGAATGTAGCGGAAGTCAGCAAAGCACCGTCGGTAGACAGACTGATGATGTCAGCCAACAAGAACGTTACAAGAAGTGTTATGGGTGTCAAGCTTTTCGGTACAAGTGAGAATTTCTCACCTGCAGCGATGAGTACCTTCTCACTTATAATGAAGAAGAAAAAGCAGACGGATATCATAGATATCGCACTTGAGAACTATGATGAGATAAGAATAAATATCGTCAAGGATATCAAGACCGTTTATCAGGATCTGGAAGTAAAGGCTATCTCCAGACTGGAAAGTCTTTACAAATATCAGGTCGAGCTTAGCAGGAATGCTATAGATCAGGCTAAGGAAATGGTGGATAACGAGGACAAGAGCGAGCTTCTTGAAACCCTCGCAGATGCTTTGAAGCGTCTTGAAGCACCGAAGAAGATACTTGATGCTAACCTGCCTGCGTAATAAAATAAGCCCGCGGAAGAGATCCGTGGGCTTTCTTTTATGTTATAGTATTATGAGTTGCTAGTGATGATGTCAATGATTATCCTGCTTATTAGCACCAAAAGATATATTATGATAGCAGGTCTGGTAAAGACGGCTTTTGTCACGGCCTTTTTCTCGACGGATGACTGACCGTCATACGTCCCGAAATAGCTTGCTCTTGTCATTAGTACGTAGAATCCTATCATAGCAACAGCTATCTGCGCTGTGCTGTTTATGGTGTCGATATGAGGGATCTTCATTGCATTACCGATGGTATATATACTTACAACGGTATTGTTAAGTGCGTGTATTATCAGCGATGGCAGTATCGAGCCGCTGCCGACTGCGACACAGGCATACATAAGCCCTGTGCCAAATGCAGACACCGCCTGAGGGATATTGCCGTGCATCAGTCCGAAACACAGCGATGACAGCAGTATAGCAGTAAATTCGCCGTATTTTGTAAGAGTTCCGAGTATCATTCCGCGGTATACGGTTTCCTCTATGAACGGTGCGATTATGCAGAGATACAAAAATTCAAACAATATCGCTGCTGTCGATGGCGTTTTTATTGAGAAATCAGCTTCGGGGATGGTAACTCCTGCCGAATCCATGATATGGACAAAAGCGTTTATTGCCACTGACAGGAAAACATTTGCTACAAAGCAGGCAGGGAAGTAGTGAAGTCCTTTTTTTGCTCCGTCTGCCGATGGTTTCAGATATCCGTTAAAGCTGAAACCCAGGACGATGCAGCCGAAAAGCAGGGTGATGATAAGCGAAGTGATAGTTACGGACGAATTGAACACCATAGCGTATGTTGTGGATTGTATTACATCCTTGTAATCGCTTTGCAGCAGCTCTGCCGCACTTGTGTACGAGAGCATCTTACCCGAAAGAAAACGGCAGCTAAGGATAATGAAGATCATGTTAACGAAATAAGATGTCAGCAACCTGTATGTTATCAGCATGGCGCCAAGCTTCAGGCAATCGTTCTTCAATGCTGTCATATCAGTATTTTCTATGTTATGCTGAACATATGCTGTTCTGTTGAACAAAAAGCAATCAGCTCCTTTATTTATATAATATAACAGTATATCACATTTCACTTCAAAAGTAAAGCCCTCGCGCGGGTACGCAGTACGTCATACGCATGGTAAGTTCGGGTAGTATGTTTCTCGGTGCCCATTGTAAGCTATAAAGAAGACCCGGTGACCCTCGCGCGGGTACGCAGTACGTCACGCCCATGGCAAGTTCGGGTAGTATGTTTCTCGGTGCCCATTTTAAGCTGTAAAGAAGACCCAGTGACCCTTGCGCGGGTACGCAGTACGTCATGCCCATGGCAAGTTTGGAGAGTATGTTTCTCGGTGCTGACAAATATAAATTAACGAACTGATTAAATATAGAACAACCGAAAAGTTCATAAAACTGATTTCTGAACCATTCAATGCTTTTCTTTTAATTGTCAGGCTTATAAATAAATGTAAAGGCGGATATATCAGGATCATACGTATTTAAGCTATTAATAGATATGGATAATACAGTACACTATCTTAATAAAAAATATCCATATTTTACGTCAAATGTGCACGATGTGAGTTGACCTGTGGATGATTTTTTGTATAATGAAATAACAAAATAAGGAACGTGCTAATTTTACTCAACAGAAAGTAAAAGTTTTTAGGCACGACGGAATAAGGAGGAATTAGTATGAAAATCTCATCAAGCGTAAAAAAGCTATCTTCTGCGATGCTTGCGGGCGCAGTGCTTTTTCGCAGACCGCGTTTCTGTCAAACGTGACGATCGAGGCAGAAGCTGCAAGCCTTTGCACTGTAAACGTTAACAAAACTTATCAGAAGATCGACGGCTTCGGCGGTATCAATCACCCGGAGTGGTACGGTGATCTGACTGATTCAGATCGTGCTATTGCTTTTGAAAACGGCAATAACCAGCTGGGTTGTACGATCCTGAGAGTATTTGTAAACCCTGACAAAAACCAGTGGTACAAAGTTCTCCCGACAGCACAGTATGCTGCTAAGAGAGGCATCACCATTTTCGCTTCACCTTGGGAGCCGCCCGCAAGTCTGGCTGAAAACGGTTCTGCTTACGGCGGTAAGCTCCATCTTCCAAGAAAAAATTACGGAGCATACGCTCAGCACCTTAATGATTTCGGTAAATACATGAAGCAGAACGGCGTTAATCTGTATGCTATCTCTGTACAGAACGAGCCGGACTACGCTAAGGACTGGACAGCTTGGACACCGGACGAGACTACTGACTTCATTGCTAACTATGGCGACCAGATAACCAGCACAAAGCTCATGTCGCCAGAATCATTCCAGTATGGCGCATATAACAACGGTAAGGACTACTACTCAAAGATCCTTAATAACTCAAAGGCTTATGCAAACTGTGACATATTCGGAACTCACTTCTACGGCACACCCAGAAGTAAGATGGACTTCCCGGCACTTGAAAACTGCGGCAAACAGCTGTGGATGACTGAAGTATATGTTCCTGACAGCAATGTCGATTCAAACATATGGCCTGATAACCTGAAGCAGGCTGTAAGCATTCATGATTCACTGGTTGTAGGCGGTATGCAGGCTTACGTTGTATGGCCGCTTCGCCGTAATTACAGCATTCTCCGTGAAGATACACACAAGATATCAAAGCGTGGTTATGCTTTTGCACAGTACTCAAAGTTCGTTCGTCCCGGCGATGTTCGTGTAGATGTCACTGAGCAGCCTTCATCTAACGTTTTTGTATCTGCATACAAGAACAATAAGAATCAGGTAACTATCGTTGCTATCAATAACAGCAGTTCAGGTTATTCACAGCAGTTCTCACTGAACGGCAAGACCATAATCGATGTTGACAGATGGCGCACATCAGGCAGCGAGAACCTGGCTGAGACCGATAATCTCACTATCGACAATGGTACAAGCTTCTGGGCACAGCTTCCCGCACAGAGCGTTTCTACTTTCGTATGCACACTTAGCGGCGGCAGCTCTTCCGGCAACAACGGTTCATCCAATACAGAGCTTGATTCTGACGGTTACTACTTCCACGATACATTTGAGGATGATTTAACATGGCAGGCACACGGCGGCACAGAACTGCTGAAGTCCGGCAGAACTCCCTATAAGGGCAGCGAAGCTGTTGTAGTTACTAACCGTACAAGTGCATGGATGGGTGCAGAGCGTACACTTCCTTCTTCTGTCGTTCCCGGCAAGACCTACAGCTTCTCTGTAAACGTAACAGAGCTTGATGGTGAGGATACCGAAACATTCTATCTCAAGCTCAACTATACCGATTCAAGCGGAACAGCACACTATCCTACAATTGCAGAGGGTGTTTGCCCCAAGGGCAAGTATCTGCAGCTCAGCAATACTAATTATACCATCCCCTCTGATGCAGTTGACCCTGTTATCTATGTAGAAACCAAGGATACCACTTCTAACTTCTACATTGATGAAGCTATCTGTGCTCCTGCAGGCAAGAGTCTGCCCGGCGCAGGTATCCCTGAGATACCCAGCAATAACAATAACAACAATAACAACAATAATAACAATAATAACAACAATAATAACAACAACCAGAACAACTCGGTATATCCGGTTGTATCATCTATTGATTACAACGTGACATACCATCAGTTCAGAATAAGCTGGAATTCTGTTCCAAATGCTCAGGCATACGGTATCGCATACTATGCAGCAGGCAAGTGGAGAGTATATACTCAGAGTATCTCTGTGAATACTACTTCATGGATCTCTCCCAAGCTGACAGCAGGCAAGACCTATACCATGGTAATAGCAGCCAAGGTCGGCGGTAAGTGGGATACTTCTAATCTGTCTTCAAGAGCTATAAATGTTACTGTAAAGTAATATTTACCAAAAGAATAACAGAGCATTCAGGACACCTTCGCGGTTCAGGCGGAGGTGTCCTTTGTATATTGTAGTCATTATGCAAAAAAGGACAGCCCTCAGAGTCGGGACTGTCCTTTTTGTCATCATATTTATTCTTCGGCTGAACGGCTGAACAGCAAGCGGTATCTGGGTACAGTATACCCTGTTATGCCGCTGAACTGCCGCATGAAATATTTAGGATCATTGTAGCCGCATTTTTCTGCTATCTCAGAGTTGGAAAGTTTTGACATAGTAATAAGATACCTTGCGGCGGATATCCTGGCATTGGTGCAATCATCATGCAGAGTGAACCCATAGCATTTGCGGAAGATAGTCCGTAAATAACCGTCACTGCCGTTGAAGTGAGAATATATCTCACGCTGATCAAATGTGATCTGCGGAGTGCTGTATATCATAGTTCTCAGGGCGTTTAGCTTTTTGTAGTGAGGATCGGTGCGTCTTGCGGAATATACATCTGTCATCTCTGTCATTCTTGCAAAGCACTTCTCCTTTGTTGTAAGATAATCGTTATCCTCACAGGGAACAGCGGTGCATACAAATGAATCAAGTCCATATTTCTTTATGTAGGATGTATTGTGCTGCAGCAGTGCTGAAAGCTGTACTGCAAGCAGATCCGTATTATCAGTCATGTCCCTTATCAGGCAGACAAATGTGTCCTCGTTTATCCTGCTGCATATCTGACCATCGCTGAATTGACGCACTGCTTCCGCAGCATCAAGCACAGCATCTATGTGTTCCTTGTGTCCGACACCGCAATTACAGATACCCGGGGCTATCCTTATGGCAACAAAGCTCAGACCGTCCTTTTCGGTGTTGCGGTACGCTTTTTTCAGCCCGTTTTCATTGAGCATACCTGTCAGTGTATCGCGTTCTTCGGATATATCCTGACACTGCAGATAAAATCTTATATCGTTTTTCATTCGCAGGAATTCAAGACCGTTGGCTATTGTCTTGAGCCAGCAGCGGAAGATATGCCTGAAGGAATCATTACCTTTGAATCTCAGCACAATATATCCAAGCTCTCTGTCTGCAAAGAACAGCGGACAGAAATAATATGATGCAGCTTCGTTTCCGAATACCGCTGAGATATTGTATTTATTGAACATAAATGGTTCGGTGTTGTCAATAAGGTCATAGCATACCATATTCGATGAATTTCCCGTACCTTCATACCAGTTCTCATAAAGGCACATATACAGCCTGTCAGCATTCTTGATCCTGAACTTTTCTTCACGGCAGGTCTCAACAAATTTGTCTACGCTCCTGCATTCTATCAGTTTATGCTCCAGCAGGCTGTAAAGATCAAGCCGATCGTAAATGTCCTTTTTGCGGGCAGTTCTTATGTCATATCGTATATCCTCTGTCTTTGCGCCGCAGGGACAGGTATCACCGCTTATTATATTGCCCTTAGGCGGTTCAAAATCATCGTGAGTTATATTATCAGCACCTTTGCAGAGCATCTCGACCGCTTTTATCCCCAATGCCTTTCTGTTTCGCTGATAAGTAGTCAGTATTGGTACATGGCAGTATCTTTCACGAATATATTCATAGCCTGTAACTGCCATTTTCTTGGTGATATCTATGTTATGCTCAAGGAAGCAATCCAGCAGACCGTATGCCATATAGTCGTTGCCGCATATCAGTGCCTGCGGATAAGGCAGTTCTCCGCTGATGTAACGCATGGCATGGTCATATCCGGAATTATTCCAGAAATTGCCATAAAATACTTTGTTTTCATCATACGGTATACCGTGTTCCTCAAGGGAGCGCCTGTATCCTTCCACACGCTTGTGAGATAGTTCAAGTTCGCTGTAGCCTGTAAGTATGTGTATATCAGTAAAGCCGTGGACATCTGTAAGGTGATCGCAGATATCCTTGAAATCGTTTACATCGTCAGTGTTGATGCAGGTAAATGTCGGCAGAGAGAAACCCTCAGGCAGTGCACCTATGGTAATTACAGGCGCTGATTTGTTCTGAAGTTCTTCCAGCATCTTTTTCTGAACATCGGGATATATCACAGATTCGGATATAAGGATAATGCCGTCGTATTCGTCCGAATGAACAAGATCGTATATAAGGTTCTCTGTTTTGAGCATTGAAGCCCATTCCATGGGATTATAGATATTTGAGATCACTGCTACATCAATATCCATTTCCCTTGTTTTTTCTATTATACCTTTTATGACCTCTCGCTGCTCGGTATCTGCTGCTGCGGCAGCGATAACGCCAAAGAGTTTCCTTTTTTTCATGCTGCTGCACCTCCTGATCAGATATATCTGCTGCTTGTTTTTGATTAATATATTATATCATACACTTCGGCGGCTTGCACTAGGTGTATGTAAATATATTGTAAATGGGCTTAAATTACCATTATGTTTTTGATATATTTCTTCGTTTTTTTTTATTTTCATTATATTGACATTTATACGGTCATCCAGCTGACAGACCACACTGGCAGGTTTTCTCAACAACTGGCAGAAAATAGTATAAACATACCGCTTTATAACCGTGTGTGAAAATGTGAGCAAAGTGATAGACACATATTTTTTGTAAAAAACAGATTCGACTCTTGAAAATGTGAATCAAGTATGATATAATATAATGGAAGTAACTATACGCTGGTAAATTTAATATCCGAGGTGAGCAGATGAACAATGATAATGAGAATTTGAAAAATGCCATGATAATAAAGAATCTGACCTTGTTTTTCGGCGGCTTCCTGCTGTTTACCGATGTATTTTTTCTCGCGGTCGGGATAGTATACGATATGCCGCTTATACGTTATCTGATTTATGTTAAGCTCGTTATTAATACTACTAATATATATCTGATACTAAAAAAGCATTATCTTGTATCAACGGTGATAATTTACGTTGTAATAATGGCGATGATGGTAGTAGGCATTATAAGTATGGGTACGCGGCCTGCTTTTCAGCTATATGCGCTGGGTATGCTTATATGTGTCAGCTACAACGGCTATCTGCATAACCGTATACTGAAAAAGGAACTCCCTTTCATGTTAATGATGGGGATCCACGTTTTGCTTTATACAGGTATGCTTCTGTATGCCAGGTTCAGAGAACCGCTGTACACTTATCCGCAGAGTGCAGTCGATATTCTTGTGATATTCAACTCAGTGGCAACGTTCAGTATTGTTATACTTTATGCTTTTCTTTTCCACAATGTTGCGATCCACTCTGAGGAAAAGCTGGAGAAAATGGCACTTATGGATAAACTGACAGGTCTTTACAACCGACATTATCTTTTAGCATTTCTTGATCACACAGGACCGAGAAACCCTGAAGACCGCTGGATAGCGATGCTTGATATTGATGATTTCAAAAAGATAAATGACTCCTATGGTCACAACTGCGGTGATTTTATCCTGCATGAGATCGCTGCGATGATACGTGATGTATGCAAGAATTGTATAGTATGCCGCTGGGGCGGTGAGGAATTCATTATACTTTCAAATATAAACGAGTGCAGCACCGAAGTACTTGAAACGCTGAGAAAGAATATTGAGAACAGGGAGTTTATATTTGAAGGCAATACCATACACGCTACGGTAACCATAGGCGAATGTCGGTATGAGACCGGGCAGTCCAATGATAAATATGGATATCCGTGGCTGACGAAAAGCTTTATGAAGGCAAACACAGCGGCAAGAACCGTGTAGTGAGATGATAATAAAACATGGGGCTGTTGCTTGGTGCAACAGCCCCATGTTTATGATATTGATATTCTTGCTTAATTGCTATTACTTGATAGTAACCGTTACAGCATTCTTGATAGCATTAGTGGTATCCCACTTTCCGTTGATTCTTGCAGCAATAGCTACTTTGTAGGTCATGCCGGGAGTCAGGTTCTTGGGAGTTACATAGCTGTTTGTAGTAATGTTGGAAGTCTGTACTCTCCATTTACCGGCAAGATATACAGCTATGCCGTACTTGTCAGCACCCTTGACCTTATCCCAGACGAACTGTACCTGGTGATACTGCTGGCTGTAATTAGCCTTGATGTTTGTAGGATAGGTGATTTCCTGAGGAATGATGATATGATCGCTGCTGCCGCCGTTTGTGTAAAGATCAACAGGCAGTTCATCGAGAGTGATGCAGTAATCGCTCTGGTAGATCTTCTTCAGCTCATCAAAGTCCTGATAAGCAGCACCCAGGAAAGCTGTGCCGCCGTCTTCACCGCCGTCATACCAGGGGCAGAAGTACAGCCAGCCTGCATCCTCAACGGTCAGGTTATCCAGTGCGGGAATAGTGTCGTTCTCAGCCATAGCGACCATCTTCTTGCCGTTGGTCAGCGCGTACAGTGCATCGAACTTTGCAGGTATAGCCAGCAGGTTAGGACCGCCTGACTTTCCGTCGCCTCTGTTGTACTCAACATTGTACTTATCGTATGCTACGATATCTACATAATCATCGCCGGGATACCATGTAGCGGAATTAGTGTAGTCATAGCTGTTGAATTCCCATATCAGGTTGTGCAGACCGTACTCCTCGGTCAGTGTGGTATAGAGCAGCTTCCATACCTTCTTATAGGTATCGGCTCCTCTGTCGCCCCACCAGAACCATGCAGTACCGTCGGAATAGTTGCCCTCGTTGCCCTGTGCCTCGTGCAGAGGTCTCCAGATAACAGGTACGCCTGCATCCTGAAGTCTTTTCAGCTGCTCTGCGAGGTCTTTTATTGCCAGCTGGAAGTACTCATATTCCTTTGTGCCCTTGATGACAACGTTTCTTGTATCAAATGACTTTGAACCGTCACTGCTCTGATAGTTCTTATATGTGCATTCCTTCCAGTCGAGCTTTTCACCGAGAGTATAGTTTTCAAAATCCTTGGGGACATTTATATGCCATGATGCAGTAACTATACCGCCGCGCTTGGTAGCCCACTCTATGCAGCGCTCGGTGGTGCCGTCATCCCAGCCGTACAGCGGATTGTAGTTCATGAAGTCTACGCCTCTGATAGCGGGTACCTTGCCTGTGAGATCTTTGAGATACTCGTTCTCCCACTCATAGTTTCCGCCGTGACCGCCGCCGTATATCTCCTGCTGGCCTGCGATGATGTGGCTGCCGTAAACGCTCTTGAGGTAAGCCATCAGCGACTTTGCCTCGGGTGTAGCATTCTTGTCGGTCAGAGTGCCGGTTGCCAGTGTATAATCATGCTTGGGGGTAGCGCTGACGGTGACTGTGTCTATAGCCATGTAGCCGTACTCGCTTATGAACTCGATTGTGTTAACGCCCTTGTTCAGACGGAAGCTGCCGAAGCTGAAATCTGTCCACTCCTCGGAATAAGGCATATTCTTCATGCGCTTGATGCCGTTTACAGAGATGGACTCCTGTCTGCCGTTCTTATCGAGCACCTGTGCACATCTTGCAGTAATGGTGTACATACCGTCCTCGGGAACAGTCACAGTAAATGATGCAGAATTGCCTGTAAGGTAGAAGAAGCCCTTGCCTGAAGAATTCTTAGGTGAAGGACCGTAATTCTGTGTCCAGAGCTCAGCGCCTTTCATATCCTCTGCCTCAATGGTGTAGGGGAAGGAATCAGCGGTCGCGGCCTGAACGGGCATGGAAGCTGCATAAGATGAAGCTGCCACTGCAAGTGCGGCAAATGCCGCCATTGTTTTCTTGAATTTGTTTTTCATGATAATATCCTCCTATAAATTAAAATTTACCCATATCCATGAAATATTTAATCGAGAGCGATGCTTGCACTTTTTGAAACTGATCGGACATTCTTCAGGCTTGAATGGGCAGACAGTTTGTCAAAAATTTGAAATACAATAAAAAAATGTAATAAATCGCTCTTTTTTTGTATTATACAACGAATCTGAGGATTTGTCAACGAGCGTTTTGGTAATAAAATTAAATAATTTAAGTATTATTAGTAAAATTTAAGTGAATGAAACAGATGATCAATTAGCTGTTCACCGTTGATGATATATTTAAAATTTAAAGGTGTATATCAAAAATTTGAACCATGATTATGTCTTTACTTTGAGAAAACAATGTGCTATAATACTGTAAACGAATACATAAGGGGGTGGGCATATCATGAAAAGGCAGATCATAGGGGGTTGTATCAACAAGAACAGCCGATACCGAGCAGCGGGAATTGTTGCGGGGGATAATTCCTGCTGCGTGGAAGCGTAATACGGATGTAGTAGTGATATCCAATATATATAATCCCGAGTATGACGATGAGCAGCTTGCGGCTGAAAATGATATCTACCGACTTATAGAGTCGCCGGATCTTTGCGGTATAATACTTGTTACCGAAGCATTCATCAATCCCACCCACCGCAGGCAGATATCTCAGCTAATGAATTACAGGAGCGATATACCGCAGATAGCTGTGGGCTCATATTTTGAAGGCTTTGAACTCGAACACTGCATACCGCTCAATACAGCTGATTCGGATGATATAGCCGACCTCACAGAGCATCTGATAACGGTACACGGCTTTACTGAGATAGACCTGCTGACGGGTTTTGAGAGCTATTCGGTATCGCATCTGCGTATAGACGGTTACCGCAGTGCATTGGAAAAACATGGTATACCATTTGACGAAGATCGTGTAATATTCGGGGATTTCTGGATGCCATCGGGTGAGAAACTGGCAAAAGCTTATATCTCGGGAGAAAGACCTATGCCGCAGGCGGTGATATGTGCCAATGATTATATGGCATACGGGATCCTTGATGTGTTTGCCGAACAGGGGATATCCGTGCCCGGTGACATCACTGTAGTCGGTTATGAATTTGTTCGTGAACGGCATATGCATACTCCTGTTCTCACGACTTTTCAGCGAAGCCGCGAAGCGCTTGGAAGGATAGCTGCAGAGATGCTGCTTAACAAAGTAAGTTCAGGCGAGTTCGGGGTCCTGGTACCGCCGCGGGGCAAAGTGATATGCGGCGATAGCTGTACCTGCGGCATAAGACCTGCCGACCTCAACGCCGAACTCAGTGCTGCAAGGACAAAAGCTTTCTATGAATTCCTGCACCTTTATAATCAGTTGGAGCAAAGGCTGACAGAAGCACATTCCATGCGTGACTTCTGTGGGAAATTCGTGGGCTCGGAATATCTGCTGCGCAATATCAGCGGTGCGGAGCTCTGCCTTTACCGCAACTGGCACAATGGAGCCGCCGATGACAGTATGATGAACTGCTACACATTATATAATGAATCACTTAACGGTCAGAGCAGAAACATCTCACGGCTGGAGCTTTCTGCGCTGACAGAGCGCAGTGGAGCGCCTGCGGTATATTATTGTTCACCGCTGTTTTTCGGTGACCGTCCTATGGGTTTCGTTGTGACCAGATACGAAATCCCTGAAACATATGATCATATATTCCGCAGCTGGATGAAATCAGTATCAAATGCGCTGGAGATACTGCGCATGAAAAACGATATAAAATACCTCATGGAGTGCTGTAATATATCCGAATATCAGGACACTGTTACAGGATTGCTCAATCGTAAGGGATTTTCCCATGAGCTGCATATACTTATACGCAAGGCTGTGAAACGTCAGCCTGTGTTCTGCCTGCTGCTGCAGACTGCCATAGACCGTGACAACCTGTCACTAAAGAACAAGACCAAAGAGATAGCCATACAACAGGAGATTTCTGCAGCTTTGCAGGTCGTCGCACCATCATTCATCTGTGCAAGACTTGAACCGAATATCTACGCTGTTGCAGGGCTATATACCGATGAGGACATGGAACTGCTCCTGCGGGAGCGTGTTACCGCACTGGTACTCAACAACGAGAAGTATATTGACCTTTTCGGCATGGATTCGTTCTGTATCTCGGCTGTATGTACCGAGTACAGCAGCTCAACCGAGCTTATGAATATAGCCGAGAAAGAACTTATGGTACAGGCAGATATTTTACGTGATAGTCACCTTAATACTCATTACCGTCAGCTTATATCAGCACGGAACAGGCTGTATTCAGGCAGGGAAGCCCCTTTTACGGTTGAAGCAATCTGCAGGCAGTATCTTATATCGGCAGGTCATTTCCGCAAGATCTATAAGGAAACATTTGGTATTGCCTATCATCAGGATATCATAAGGATGCGTATGATGAAAATGATATGGCTGCTGATATCCACCGACCTGGATATTTCTGTAATTGCAGAGCGCTGCGGTTATGATGACTATGGCTATTGTCTGCGCCTTTTCAGACAATTCACAGGTCATACGCCGAATAAATACCGAAAACTATAGCGATGAATGTTTTCTCCATAAAATGCGTATTTTCTTCATTGAAATACTTTGTACTATTGGTTATAATATAAACACAAAGTAAAACGTTTAACAATTTAAAACCTGTGCATCATTTGGTGTGATAGATCGCATAGGTAAAACATTACGCAAAGGAGGAAATTGTATGAAATTCAAAAAATTGTGTGCCCTGATCTTAGCCGGCACGCTTGTCGCGGGTACGATGATCGCACCGGCAGGAGGTATAGTTCCTGCAGCAATAAGACCTATAGGCATAACAGCAGAGGCTGCTTCGTATATGCGCCGCCCCTGTGACCCCGAGCATCCCATGCTCATAGTACATATAGACACATGGAATTATGCCGACCCCGCAAAGATCATAGCAACGATCCCCGAGAGCATAAGACCATACTGTGTGTTCAATATCTCCCTTTCCATAAACTGGAGCAATACCGAACACAAGTGGCTGATGGTGCAGGACGGCTACGAGTGCGCAAAGTCATGGCTGAAGACCTGTTCGGATATGGGCGTATGGTGCATGGTGCAGCCTGCATCGGGCGGACAGTGTCATTTTCCTGACTATGACAGCAACTACAATATCGTAAACTCTCCCAACAAGAACAGGTACGTACAGCACGCTGATGATGATTACGAGAACACGATATATGCCGAGTTCTTCCGTGATTATCCCAGCTTTATCGGTTTCAACTATTCCGAACAGTTCTGGGGGTTTGCTTCACAGGATCATCCCTGCACTTTCCAGCAGCGCTATCAGCATTTCGCACATCTGCTGAAACTCTGCAACAAGTACGGCGGATATCTGAACATCAACTTCTGTGCTAACCGCTGGTCGGCAGGACTTAATCCCATAGCCATGCTCAAGACTAACAGCCAGTGGCGTGATGCCTGCGAGAAGTACGGTCAGAACCTGATGCTGGAAGAAAAGTATACACAGGAAAGTATGATAGAGGACGTTGAATCCCAGATACTGGGTCTGTATCTTTCGGGCTACTGCGGATGCTACGGTGTGCGCTACGATGATACGGGCTGGACAGACCTAGGTTCCGACGGTTCATCCCTTTCCACCAAGAATCAGTACCGTCAGATCACGGGTCTGCCTATCCATGCAGAGAGGATGATAATGAACGGTGCTACCGTCATAGACGGACCCGAGCTTGTATGGAACGATGACTTCGGTGAAACATGGGGCGGCGTAAAGGACAGTGAAGGTTATTCCTGCCGCAACTGGTTCACCAAAGACCAGTATGTTAATTCCACACTGAATTTCTTTGAAAAGATGGTAGACGGTACTTACCGTATACCCACCCGTCAGGAAGTCATCGACCGCACAAAGTATATCATCATACAGGACGTAAGTTCGGGCGGCGACAATACAAAGTACAGCACATACCAGACGCTGTTCGAGGGTCTTTACCGTATGCCGAACGACGGCAATCTCTGGGATAACAAGAACCTCTATAAATCAACGGGACGTTACCCCACTATACCCACCACCTACGGTCTCAGGGACAGTACTGCTAAGTCATTCAAGTATCAGCTGAAACAGTCGCAGCTCGGTTCCCGCTGGAGCAGTATCTCTGCCAAGCAGAACGAGTTCAACAGGGAATTCCCCTCCGAGTACGTGGGTACCTGCTATGCGGGTCACTATAATAACACATGGGTGACTTACAACAACGATAAGCTCAACGGAAATCAGGGCGTGCTTATTGATCTGCAGTACAACACTTGTTCGACCTTCGATGCTAACTTCAATGCATACGGTAATGCGATAATAAACGAGTACAGCGACCATATCGACATATATGCTAATAATTTTGATAACAAGGCTCAGACTACTCTATCTACCGATACCTTCAAGGTCAACGGCTGCAACTCCAGACCTACCTATACTGCTAAGGACACCGGCCGCAACCAGACAAGATCCCAGATATCCGAGAGTTATTCCAACGGTACCTATACCCTTACCGTAAAGCACAACGGTCCTGTTGATATACGTATCAACTGCACAGGCAATAACACAGGCAGAAAGACCAATTACAACAAGGCATCTGTACAGCCCATAACCAAGCCCGCATTCTACACAGGCACCCGCCAGTACGAGGGTGAGTTCTTTGATGTCAAGAATGTTGAGGGCTACGTTACGAATGCCTGCAACAGCGGCGTTACAGGCATACAGGGCCATGGCTTCCTGAAATACGGCAAGAACTACAATGCTGCTGTCAAGGATACCGTACATACCAATAAGGCAGGTCAGTTTACCATGAAGCTGAGATATTCTTCTCAGTCGGACATAGATCAGGTTGATCTCTATGTGAACGGCACCAAGCAGGAGACCATGCACCTTTCAAACACCTACGGCTACTCCAACTGGAAGACATATGAAAAGACGATCAACCTGAAAGCAGGGGATAACAAGATCGAGTTCAAGTCAAATTCGGCTCTTCCCTCCTCGCTGTACATCGATAACTTTACAGTAGACGGCGATTTTGGTGACGGCAGCGGAACTATCATCGTAAATGAACCCGATCCCATTCAGGGCAGGATCGTAAGAGACCTGAAAGTTGCTGATGCCGAAAACGCAGATGATTGGTCGATAGTATATGATACCACAGTGGGTTCAAGATTCTATGGCGACAGAGATATCACTGTAAGCAGTATCCCCTCTTATCTGAAAAACAGGGAAACTATCCGCACCGCCTGCGATTCCAAGCTGTATTCGGGTGACGAAGCTGCCTTTACTGTAAATCAGAACGCGACAGTATATATCGCAGTTGACGATCGTGTAAATCAGGGACTCAGCTGGCTGGGCAGCTGGACCAAGACCTCCGATACCATGACTACATCCAATGATGTAGTGCTTACTTTGTTCCACAAAGACTTTTCGGCAGGCAGCAGTGTTACCCTTGGTACTAACGGTGCGCAGGGTCTGTCTGCAAACTATATCGTCTTTGTGCTCCCTCAGGGAACATACCAGAGCGAAACACATGAGTATCCAAAAGTCACAAATATACAGTACAATACACAGTATCACCAGTTCAAGGTAAACTGGTCATCCGTCAAGGGCGCATCACAGTACGGTATAGCAGTTAAACTTGCGGGCAGGTGGAAGGTGCAGGCTTACACCGATGCTTACACCACTACATTCACATCGCCTAAGCTGAAGGCAGGCAGTTCCTATCAGATGGTTATCTGCGCCAAAGTGAACGGCAATTGGGATATTACTGATATCAATTCCAGATCATTCTATGTTACCGTGAAGTGATCTATATCCGAACAGAAAACGGCA
Organism: Ruminococcus albus 7 = DSM 20455; assembly: GCF_000179635.2. Taxonomy (NCBI): domain Bacteria; kingdom Bacillati; phylum Bacillota; class Clostridia; order Eubacteriales; family Oscillospiraceae; genus Hominimerdicola; species Hominimerdicola alba. The sequence continues at coordinate 549,444 of NC_014833.1, forward strand.
GCCTGCCATGGCTGCCGTTTTCGTATAATGCTTTTACTATAGAAAAGCCATAGTACTTCTGAAAGCGTATCAGAGGTACTATGGCTTTGATCGTTATAAGCTAAGTGTTTTACATCAGATCACTTTTGCTTATTTCACATAGTTGCTGAGTCCCGAGATGTTTGCGGACTTTATAGCATTTGCTATCAGCTGTGCGATAACGGGAGCACCTGTCTCATTGAAGTGAGTAGTATCAATGTGGAGCTTAGCTGCATTATCGTAGCCAATGGAATTATAGTAGTTCACCATTGCGCCGTTAACGTCAACGTAAGGAACAGAATATTTTGCGGCAAGCTTCTTGCAGGCATCGGCATATTCTGTATAAGAACCTGTGAAACGTCCGTTTTTGTAAGCCTTCAGACCGAGAGTGCAGGACATGAGTATGGGAGTTGCACCCTTTGCCTTGGTGTCCTTTATGAATGATGTCATATACCACTCGTATGATCCTGAAGACGGGTTATCTACGTTGCCGCAGAGAGGTGCATATCTGTCTGCGTAGCTCTTTCCTGCATCGTTTATAGCGAACTGTATAGCTACGAAGTCACCTTTCTTGAGGTTCTGTACTATTGTGGCAAATCTGCCTTCGTCATAGAATTTTTTAGAGCTTCTTCCTGCCATGGCATGATTGTATATGCTCACGTTGCTTGAGAAGTATTTTGGCAGCTCGTAACCCCAGCCCTGGATAGGACCGCCCTGCTGTGACTGTTTGTTAGCGTTGTAGTACATACAGGTAGAATCTCCTGCAAGATAGAGCGCAGGTTTGGTGTTGTCGATATACTGTTCCTGAGCATTGGGATCATAAAGCTCAGCAACTGGTTCATCGGTGAGTGTGATCGTCAGGTAGTCGAAGTTGGGACCGCCGTCTGAGCCTGCAGACTCAAATTTTATAGTGTTATCACCTGCGTTCAGGGGCAGTACAAGTCCGAGAGCATCCCATGTTGTCCATGCGCCTGTTGATGCAAATGTCTGTATCCAGTAGCTGCTTGTATTGCCGTTGACAAATACCTTGGTATCTCTTGAGGATGATGAACCGTTGGAAAAGCGTACATAAGCCATGTACTTGCCGCTGGTAGGAGCTGTTACCTTAAATGTAAGGCTGCTGCCGACAGCATTGTTCAGGTTTATATAACCTGTATTTGAGGACTTGCCTATATCGGTGGATGTCTTTGTGAATCCGCTGTTAGTTTCCTCTGCCCATGCATCGTCCCATGTCTGGTCAACTGCGAAATAGTATCCATCCCACGGATCAGTGGAAACTGATACATTTTCATAAACCGGAGCGGGGAAGCTACGCATACCCAGTGCGTACTGCTGGATATAAAGAACATCGTTATCATTGATGCTTCCGTTGCCGTCAACATCAGCGTTCTTCATGCCCTGCTTACACAGAGGATATCTGTATGAGTTGTTAAGGTACTGTTTAATAGTTACTGCATCAGCCATATCCACCTTTCCGTCAGCGTTTGCGTCGCCGGGATAGCGTGTAAGCGTATTTGTATACTCTGGCTCGGGCTCAGGTTCAGGCTCGGGCTCGGGATCATTTGGCTGTACTTCTTCGAGTATCCACTTCTGGCAGTTATGACCGTTGACTTCCCACTGCTGGATGTTGGCGCCTTCGTATGTCAGTGCGCTGCCGACTTCTATCGCGCCTTTGTCGCCTGAGCAGCGTGATACCATGGTGTAGCTGCCGTCACCGTTCTCGAAGAACCTGAACCACTGTGCACCGTAGTTCTGGTTTGTGTTGAGGGCGATATTGGCACCGTTGGCTGAACTGCCGTTTGCAACATCGAGAAGGTATGTGCTGCCGCCGCCAAGGTATGACCATATCTCATAGTAATTATAGCCCTTGTGCTTCAGTCTCCATGTGTTCCAGTCTCCGACCTGGGCACCGCTCCACTGCTGGACATTTGCACCGACAGCAGCTTCGCCGTTCTTAACTTCGAGGTACAGACCGCTGTTAACGTTCTTGAAACGGTACATCTTGGAGGTATCCATCTGTACGGGCTCTTTTGTTTCAAATACAAGACCCGACATCAGCTCAGCGAGCTTCTTTGCACCCTCCAGACTCTGGTGGAGATCGTCACCGCTGGCATAGTAAGGTGTCATAGCATCGTAACCGCCGATGCTGAATCCGAAATCCTGCCATGCATTGAAAAGGTCAACGACTCTTACATTTTCCTCAGAAGCGACAGAGTCAAGCTCTCCGCCGAACCAGCGTCCGCTGAGCTTCGGGTTTCTGTTGTAGTCGGCGTGACGTCCCTGCTGTTTTACAAGGATAACGTCCATTCCCTTGGCTTTAGCCTTTTGAGTCATAGTAGATACTGTGCTGTGATACTCATCCTTATTGGAATAGTTGGTATCATTTATACCTATGGAGATTATGTAGATATCTCCTGATTTGCCGTAAGTTTCAATGGGAGTGAACTGTCCGCCGTCATAGAACCCCTTGGCGTACTGTCCGCTGGTAGCCATATTCCTTACTTCAAAACCGTGCTGTGATGCGTATGTTCCGAAATACTGTCCCCAGCCGTGTGCCTGGGTAGAACTTCTGTTATAGTAGTTGGCAACTGTTGAGTCACCGCATATCCATACTGTCTTAGGCATTACGCCCGTGGTGTTTATCTGCGTTATCTCAACAGCAGATATGGAACGCTGACCGTTACTTATGCCTGTAACAGCTTGTATATTAAGCTGTCCGTCTGTAACAGGAAGTTTTACGGTCTCGGAAGCGTTGAGCCCTGTGAGGTTCATCATCTGGAACATACCTTCCATTTTGATACAGCACCTAGGTGCATTACCCACAGTGACCTTTACCTCGTAAAGTCCTTTAGGAAGATCAACGTTGAATGTGTTTGAACCGCTGTCTGACTTGAACTCGACTGCGTCGCTGCCTGCGCCGTTTCCGCCTGCGGAAACATTACCGACATTTCCTGTCTGTGCGAAGCCGTAGCCTCTCCAGGAAGCATATTCGTCAGATGCCGATACACCTGTGTACCCCGAGGCTGTACCGCCCGTTCCGAAGTCGAATTTCCAGTTTGCAGTCGCGGCTTTCGCAGTAAGCACACCGTTTGCATTCGGTACACCAATACCCGAAAGCATCAGAAGCGACAAAGCTGCTGAGGTCAGACCGCTGACCAGCTTTTTAAATCTCATCTAAACTCCTCCTTTTCTTAAACAGATGCCCACCTTATATAAAGCATCAATTTTATGATTTAATTTTAACACAATTTATTATCATTTTCAATAATATTTTGTGCAAACTTTATTACATATATGCGACCTGGAGATCTGAAGTGAACAAAAACAAAGCTTTTGAGCGTACATCGGGGTAAAAGATACTGGGTAAATTAAGTTCTTGCTACGGGTAAATTAATCACTGCTTTGATCGGCCTGCTGTTTGAGCATATTGTTATATGACTGATGCTGTGTTTTTGTGCAAAACTTCCTTTGCTTTATATCCTGTAAAGTGCTAAAATAGTATATGAGAACGTGTAGCAGTTACTGCGTAAGTCCGGTTGCTTGCTTCACGTTTTATTTTTTGCGAGGTGATACTTATGTATAAAACGGGCGATGTTGTTATGTACGGTACAAGCGGGATATGTAGGGTCGCGGCTGTAGAAAAACGTGATCTTACCGGAGAAGAACAGGAATACTATATACTCAGAAATATATATTCCGATAAAAATATCTATTATGTGCCGGTAAATAACGAAGCTGCACTTGGCAGGATGCACCCGGTATGTACAAAGTCTGAGGTCGATGAACTGATATCCCATATGAATTCCGAAGGATTGATATGGATAGATAATGACAACAAGCGCAAGGAGGAATACAGCCGTATCATAAAGGATGCGGACAAGCACGAGATCATAAGACTGATCAAGACCCTTTATCTTCGCCGCAGAGAACTTTCAGAAAACGGCAGGAGACTGCGTTCTTCCGATGAGAACTACCTTGGTATAGCAGAAGATATGCTTTTTGAGGAGTTTGCATACGCTCTCGGTATAGACAGGTGCGAGGTAGTGGATTATATCGAAAAGCATCTGGCATAGGCCGTATACGGCTGTAAAAACTGATGTGCCGTAGATATGCGATGGCAGAAAGACGTATTTTTACGTAAGCGGACAAATGGGGTGTATTACGATTGACCTTTTTGACACGGTGTGATATAATTTATGTGTATACCACTTGCTGAGGAAATGCATGGAACTGCGGACGCAGGAATACTTCCTTGAAGTGGTGCGTGAATAATAAATATCAAGTCGTAAAGGAGAACTATAATGAAAGTGCTGATACTTAACGGAAGTCCTCGTGTGAACGGCAACACTTCCATCGCTGTAAACGAGCTTGTAAAGACCTTTGAGAAGGAAGGCATAGCAACTGAGGTCTGTCATATCGGAAATAAGGATATAAGAGGCTGTATCGCCTGCGGAAAATGTTCTGCGCAGGGACGCTGTGTGTTCGATGATGCAGTGAATGAGATCGCGGCAAAGTTTGAACAGGCTGATGGTCTTGTAGTGGCTTCGCCTGTGTACTATGCATCGGCAAATGCCACACTTATCGCCTGTCTTGACAGACTGTTCTACAGCTCGCATTTTGATAAGACTATGAAGGTAGGTGCGAGCGTAGTTGTGGCAAGACGCGGCGGCTGTTCCTCAACGTTCGATGAACTCAATAAGTATTTCACTATCTCGGGAATGCCTGTTGCATCAAGTACCTACTGGAACAGTGTTCACGGCAGAGAAGCAGGAGAAGCGGAGTTTGATGCTGAGGGTATGCTGACAATGAGAAGTCTGGCAAGGAATATGTCGTTCCTGATGAAGTCTATCGCCCTCGGAAAAGAAAAATACGGACTGCCTGACGGTGAACCATGGCAGCCTACTCATTTTATAAGAGATGATCTGAAATAAAGGAGTGATATGTAATGGCAGAAAAGATCGTACAGACGGCAGGCAGAGATCAGCTGGGAGAATTTGCTCCGGATTTTGCTCGTTTCAATGATGATATCCTGTTTGGCGAGAACTGGAACAACACTGATATCGACCTGAAGACAAGAAGTATCATAACTGTTGTGGCGCTGATGTCTCAGGGCGTTACGGATAATTCCATACGGTATCATATCATGAATGCCAAAAACCACGGTGTATCACAGGCGGAAATGGCAGCGGTCATCACTCACACCGCATTCTATGCGGGTTGGCCTCATGCGTGGGCGGTGTTTGGCATAGCAAAGGAAGTCTATGCAGATAATGCACCTGCTCTTTCCGAAAAGGACAGATTTCAAAAAGAACTGTTCTTTCCGATCGGTGAGCCGAATCCATACGGTGATTTCTTTGTGGGACAAAGCTATCTTGCACCTGTTTCTACTGAGCAGATACCGATATACAACGTGACTTTTGAACCCGGCTGCCGCAACAACTGGCATATTCATCATGCGAAGAACGGAGGCGGTCAGATGCTTATATGTGTCGGAGGTCACGGCTGGTATCAGGAGTATGGCAGGGAAGCGCGACCGCTTGCTCCTGGAGATATAGTCAATATCCCTGCTAATGTCAAGCACTGGCATGGCGCGGCTAAAGACAGCTGGTTCGCACATCTTGCTATAGAGATACAAGGTGAAGACAGCAGCACAGAATGGTGTGAAGCTGTTAATGATGAAGATTATTTAAAGCTGAGATAGCATTTGTGATCCTTAGTGCTGATATGGAACAAAGCCCCCTGCAAACGCTGTGTTTGCAGGGGGCAGTTTGTGTTTATCGGTATTTGGAAAGCGGATGACAGTTATTATCTGTTCCGCTGGTGGGATGCCTGTTATTGATTCGGGATATATGCATCAAGCAGCTGCTGCAGCATCCTGTCACGGTCGAAAAGCAGTCTGTCAAGCTGATCCAGCTGCTTTTCCAGCAGTGAGATAGAACGCTCATAAGCATTTTTTCTTTCCTCATATATGGATAAACGCTTTTCAAATTCGTCGTGCTTGCTCTCGAGCTGTATCAGAAGATCATCTACCTGACGGTTGCGTTCTTTCAGCATCTGTTTGAGGGCAGCCACATCGTCTGTGGTGTAATCATCGCCGTAAACCTCTATAAGCGATTCGTAAATGGGAGCTATGGACTGATAATGAAAATTCTTTTCCTCCGAGCCCTCGGCAAATATATCGTACATCGTCCTTGGAGATACATATCCGCCGTGTTCGGCAACGATATCCTGTATCTGCGGGATAGACATACCATGCTGATTCTTGATCTCCTTGATAGTCTTGATTCGTTGTCTTAAAGTTCTTTCCATAAAATATCCTTTCAAAAACTTGCAAGAAACTTGCAGGATTAATTCATTGTCAAATCCCTACTATTCATGTATAATTAATCACGATGCTTTGCTATTTGAACGAAGGGTCATTCACAATATCCGATTTACAGCTGTTTTACAAAAACGAGCACAGTTAACATTTTAACATAAGTCGGTAAATTTGTCAACCGCTGCAAAGCCTTGCATAAGTCTGTGGATAAACTTGCGGAATTTTCTGATCTATCATTGCAAAGGACAGCAGCAAAACACATCAAACTGATCGGTAAAGGAGAGGTCATAATGAATATGGTCATGATAGAAGAAAAGGAAGAACTACTTTCGGTAAAACTGGCTGAAAGATTGAAGAAAGACGGGTTTTTCGTTGTTGCACATGGTACTGTACTGGAAATAATGAACTACATTTTTGAGGTAAAGGGTACAGGCGGTCAGCCGAGGCACAACGGACTCAGATATGAGCTTCCTGCAGAGTACGGTGAAGATACGCTGTACAGCTATATCAAGATGACCGTTTCCACACCGCTCGAAAGGAAAGTGGAGGATATGACAGTAGATACGGTATTATCACTGGGTATATCAAGGGCGCTGAGGGGATACTCATATCTTGCAGCTTCGATAACTATGTGTGTAGCCTGCCCCGATAAGCTGTATTCTCTGAACAAGGATGTTTACCCCGAGATAGCGAGAAAATACAATGTTGATGTATCCTGCATCGAACGAAGCATCCGCCATGCTATATGCAAGGCTTATTCGGAGGATCCCGAGCCTATGAAAAAACTGTTCAGGCGGCCTATCAGACGTCCGAAATGCCAGGAACTGATCGCCGAGTGTGCCGATATCATAAGGCGGATATTCTATTGACGGATCACCGGAATGGTCTGATGCAAAAGCCTTCCGAGGAGACGGAAAAGCTTATGGAAAAATATAAACCGAAATGACCGCCCTAGTCCGAGGACGGTCATTTTATACCCGTAAGAAGAACCTGCAGCACGCCACGGAAATCAATTTTCAAAAAATCAGGTTTCAAAAGTTACATTTATATTTCAGGTTGTACAAATTACTGGACAGAGCACCTGGAAAATGATATAATATAGGCATGAATAATGGAATAACCGAGTATTTTGAAGATATTGAATTATATGAGGAATATGACGGCTATTTTTGCAGTATCCCCGATATCATTACAATAGCAATTCTTGGAAGTATCTGTGGACTTAGAAACATTCATCAGATTCATCAATGGGCGACAAATGACAGAGTAAGCGAATTCTTAAAGGAGAAATTCGGAATCGATCATGTCCCTTGCTATTATTGGATATTGAGCCTGCTGAAATATGTCAAGCCCGAATCGCTCAACCGCTGTTTTGCGGATTGGGTCTATTCATTCATGCCCGAAAAGTCCAAAAGTATGACGATCTCTCTTGACGGGAAAACTGTTTGTTCGACACTTAAAATGAGTAAGATCGAAAGTCCTCTGCACATCATCAGCGCACAGGTATGCGAACTTGGATTGACCCTGGCACAACGCAGCACGGACGATAAAAGCAACGAGATACCTGCGGTGCAGGAGCTTCTGAAAGAACCGAAAATAAAGGGTAATATAGTTGTTGCGGATGCACTGAACTGTCAGAAAGAAACTGCTGAGATTATCGTAAAACAAAAGGCAGATTATCTGCTTTGCGTTAAGGATAATCACCCAAATTTGAAGAAAGATATCGAGGATTATGTGCAGGACAGTTCTCTCAGAGACACTATGCAAACAGTTTCAAGAACGGAGAAAAACCGTGGCAGAGTTGAAACAAGGACAGCGTATGTAACAACAGATATCAACTGGCTGGAACAGAAAAAAGAGTGGAAAAATCTGAAGTGCATAGGAGCCATTCATACTGAGTTTTCAACGAAAAAAGGCACTTCGAGCGAATGGCACTATTACCTTTCAAGCCGCGAAATGACAGCGGAACAGCTCCTTCATCATGCAAGAATGGAATGGTCGGTTGAGTCAATGCACTGGCTGCTTGATGTTCATTTTGAAGAAGATTGGTGCAGAGTCGAAAACAAAGACGTTCAGCAATGCCTGAATATGTTCAGAAAAGCTGCGATAAATTTAATCAAGAACTTTAAAAATCGGAACAATTCTAAAGCCGCCATATCCAAACTTATGTTTGAATGTCTTATGGAGCCGCAGATGATTTCGAGGGTGATTTTTGAAAATTGATTTCCGTGGCAGCACGCTGCGCAGGGTTGACTTAATTATGGAAATATGTTATAATTATATAAATTTTTCTTTCGGGATCATCACGTATCCCGAAGAGATGCTTTTCCCGTACAAAGGCGCGGGATACAGCTTGTGAAGGAGGTAGTCTTTTATGAAAATGACAGTAAGTCAGGCAATGGTAGAGTGCTTGAAGGCAGAGGAGATAAAGGTCGTCTACGGCTACCCGGGTGCGGCTATCTGCCCTTTTTATGATGCACTGCTTGATGCTGAAAAGGATATAAAGCACGTTCTGGTAAGGCATGAGGCTAACGGCGGTCATGCAGCCAGCGGCTATGCCAGGATATCGGGTAAGCCTGCGGTGTGTATCGCAACTTCAGGTCCCGGTGCGGTCAATCTGATAACTGCCATAGCTACTGCCTATGCGGATTCTATACCGATAGTCTGTATCACAGGTCAGGTAAATACCGATCAGATAGGCTCCGATGTTTTTCAGGAGGCTGATGTTACGGGCGCGGCAGAACCTTTCGTAAAGCACAGCTATCTCCTTAAAGACCCTGCGGATGTGGGCAGAGTGTTCAAGGAAGCTTTCTATATCGCAGGCTCGGGCAGACCGGGTCCTGTTCTGATAGATGTTCCTATGGATGTACAGAAAATGACTGTGGATTTCAAATATCCCAAAAAGTGCGATATACGCAGCTATAAGCCCACCGGCAAGGGAAATGCATTACAGGTAAAGCGTGTTACCGAAGCGCTGAGAACTGCTGAAAAGCCACTTATATGTATCGGCGGCGGTGTGTTCGCTTCAAATGCTCAGGCTGAGATAGTTGAGCTTTCAGAAAAGCTGAACATACCTGTTATCACTACCATGATGGGTATATCCGTGTTCTCTGACGATGATCCCCTTTATGTGGGCATGATAGGTACACATGGTACAAAGATAGCAAATTATGCTGTAAATGCTTGTGACACACTGTTCCTTGTAGGCGCTCGTGTCGGTGACAGAGCAGTAAAAACTCCTCTTGAGCTGGAAAAAGATACCAAGATACTACATATAGATATCGACCCTGCCGAGATAGGCAAGAATATCGGTGCAGACCTGCCGCTGGTAGGTGATGCAAAAATGGTGCTCCGTCAGATGCTTGAGCATATAGATAAGCACCCTGAGGGTAATGCCGATCATACAGCATGGCTGAAGCAGATAGAGGATAACCGTACCCCAACCGAGTTTGCCAAGCCCGTCAAGGGTACTGTCAATCCGAAGGAGTTTCTGCAGAAGCTTTCCGAGCGTATGCCTGCGGATGTAAATATATGCGCAGATGTGGGACAGAACCAGATATGGACAAGCAGATACCATTTCAAAAAAGGCGGACGTTTCCTGACATCGGGCGGTATGGGTACTATGGGGTATTCTCTGCCCTGTGCCATAGGCGCTAAAATGGCAGATGAAAGCCGTGTGACCGTGGCTGTCTGCGGTGACGGCGGCTTCCAGATGAATATGATGGAACTTGCTACGGCAGTGCAGTATGGTGTTGATGTCAAAGTGGTAGTATTTACCAATACCAGACTCGGCATGGTAAGAGAACTTCAGACCAAGGGCTATAACGACAGACAGATAGCAGTATTCCTTGACGGTTCACCTGATTTTGTCAAGCTTGCAGCCGCTTACGGGATACCTGCCATAAGGGTAACTGATAAGAAGTCCGAGGACAAGGCTATCGAGATGCTTGCAGAAGAAAAAGGTATGCTGCTGTGCGAGGTAGTTGTTGACAAGGATTTCCCGACGCTGTAAGAGGTGGGTCATGCTGCATTACAGGATACTGAGTTACGGCAGTGACTACGATTGGGGATTACTGGTGGGTCTGATATCTCTTCGCGATGCGGCAGAGATAGACAGGCAGTTTGAAAAAAGGCTGAATAGTCTTGAAAAGGAAGAACCCTTTGCTGACGATATGTCCGCCAGGCTTATGGCAGAGCTGGATAACTCACGCAGAACAGGCGAGTATGCTGTCATAACGCCAAAGGGCAAGGGCTGTATAACCTGTCTTTCAACGTCCATAAAATTCGGACTGATGGTGCTGGACTCACATAAGGACGGTCAGCCTGTAATAACAAGGACGGGTGCTGTAAATGGCAGAGTACTGGAATGGCTCTCGGAAAAAGGCGATTTTACCCTTGTGCTGACGGATAACGAGTGCGGTGCTTTGCGTGAAGTACTGGCGCTTGTGGGCAACGGTATGGCTGACCTGGAATATCAGGGGCAGATCTATTCGGCTTATGATATAAAGGCGTGTATGGAGGCAGTCGCGCAGCTTTCAGACAGCTGATATCGGATAGTATTTGTGTAATATTTATATATCAGCGCTTTATCACGCCATAACAAGGATAATTTACTGTGATAAATGACTAAATTTATCCGTTAATAATTTAGTCTGATAAATTTAAAGAAATAGCCACAATATGATAGTATAATAATTAAGTGTGGAATTTATTCCCGCAAAAAAACGGAGGTCATGATATGAAACATACCATTTCTGTTCTCGTTGAAAATCACAGCGGTGTCCTTTCAAGGATATCGGGTCTTTTTTCAAGAAGAGGATTCAATATCGAAAGTCTGGCGGTAGGTCCTACAAATGATGAATCCATATCCAGGATCACCATAGTTGCAGACGGCGACGAGCATACCGTCGAGCAGATAGAAAAACAGCTCAACAAGCTGATCGAGGTCATAAAGGTCAAGACCTTCGGCAGAGATGAATTTGTAGCGCGTGAGCTTATGATAGTAAAAGTCAGTGCTCCTGCTGACAAGCGCAGCGAGATAATGACTATCGCAGAGATCACAGGCGCTAAGGTAATGGATATCACCCTTACCACCATGACGCTGGAGATATGCGACAGGTATGACAGGCTGGAAAGATTCGAGAAGGTAATCGAGCCTTACGGCATACTCGAAATGGCAAGGACAGGAACTGTCGCTGTTGAGAGAGGCGCCGAGTATTTCAGCGCAAAGAAGTAAAGAAGTAGATTCCCCTTTTTACAGGGAGAAATAAATCATTCCAAATATTTTAGGAGGAAATTAAAATGGCAGATGCAAAGATCTATTATCAGCAGGACTGCGACCTTAATGTACTGAAGGGCAAGACAGTCGCTATTATCGGTTACGGTTCACAGGGTCACGCTCACGCTCTGAACCTGAAGGAGAGCGGTATTGACGTTGTTGTTGGTCTGTATGCAGGCTCCAAGTCCGCAGAAAAGGCTAAGAAGCAGGGTCTGGACGTTCTCAGCGTAGCTGACGCAGTCAAGAAGGCTGACGTTATAATGATACTCATCCCCGATGAGAAGCAGGCAGCTCTGTACAAGAGCGAGATCGCTCCTAACCTGACAGCAGGCAAGACACTGATGTTCGCTCACGGTTTCAATATCCACTTCGGCTGCATCGTTCCCCCCGCTGATGTTAACATCGTAATGATCGCTCCTAAGGGACCCGGTCACACTGTTAGAAGCGAGTACCAGGCTGGCAAGGGTGTTCCTTGTCTTATCGCTGTTGAGCAGGATGCTACAGGCAACGCTACAGAGATCGGTCTGGCTTACGCTCTGGGTATCGGCGGCGCAAGAGCAGGCGTTCTGGAGACAACATTCAGAACCGAAACTGAGACCGACCTGTTCGGTGAGCAGGCAGTTCTCTGCGGCGGCGTATGTGCTCTGATGCAGTGCGGTTTCGAGACTCTGGTTGAGGCTGGCTATGATCCCAGAAACGCTTACTTCGAGTGCATCCACGAGATGAAGCTGATCGTTGACCTGATCTATCAGTCCGGTTTCGAGGGCATGAGATACTCCATCTCAAACACTGCTGAGTACGGCGATTACATCACTGGTCCTAAGATCATCACTGAGGATACCAAGAAGGCTATGAAGAAGGTTCTTTCTGACATTCAGGACGGTTCCTTCGCTAAGGAGTTCCTGCTTGACATGAGCGATGCCGGTTCTCAGGTACACTTCAAGGCTATGAGAAAGCTCCACGCTGAGCATCCTTCCGAGAAGGTTGGTACAGAGATCAGAAAGCTGTACAGCTGGAACAACGAAGAGGACAAGCTGGTTAACAACTAATCTTTTGTTTCTGATTATTACAAAATGCTCTTCCGCATTTGCGGGAGAGCATTTTTTTGATATATATTATTACAAATACTTTGACAGTTTGTGTATTCTTAATAAAGCAATTAGGTTATTATCCACAAAAAAACACTTGACTTTTAATATCGATATATTATATAATATATAAGGTATAGCATGCAAAAGGGAGGTGCAGAGTTTGAACGATACTTTGTATCCAATAATGTACATCGAAGTAAACCTTATATCTATATTGTTGGTCCTTGTGATAGGACGTAAGACTGCTGGACTTTCAAAAATGGTCTCACATCGTGATTTTGTAAATGCTATCTGTGCGATGATCTCCTTTTTTGTTTCGGATACAGTGTGTGTTACTATGACCGGAGGTCTCCTGCCTTTTGTGCCTATAGTGCTGCTTTTATTTAAGGCGATCTATTTTATTTCCACTTCTGCCATGTGCTTTTTCTGGTTTATTTATTATGAACATATACAAGACTCGTCATTTGCCAAAAGCAAACGCAGTGTTTTTGCTGCATCCTGCCTTGTTTGGGCTATGGCTGTAGTGGTCATTATAAATATATCCAATGGGGTGCTGTTCTATATTGATGAGAACAATAAGTATTGCAGAGGAAGTATGTTCAATCTGCTGTACCTGCTTTCGTATCCGTATGTGATGATAACTTTTATACGTTCAATTTTAGCTATATTCCGCAGGGAAAACTATGCGAAACGAAATATGCTAAGAAAGCTGGCGCTGTTTCCGCTGGCACCCGCAGCTTCGGGCATAGTTCAGTATTTCAGACCTGAAATTCCTGTAGCCTGTGCGACATTGTCACTGGCTACACTGGAATTATATCTTGAATGGACGGACAGGATGATATCTGTCGATCCTTTGACGATGCTCGGCAACCGCAAGCAGATGGAGTACTTTTACAAACAATGGCAGGAGGACTCCGATTCCGATACGATGTTTGTAATGATGGCAGATGCAAATAAGTTCAAAAGCATCAATGATATATACGGTCATGTTGAAGGCGATGCTGCGCTGGTGCGTATCGCAAATGCTATGCGTACTTCCTGCCGTGAGATGAACAGGAGAGCTAATATCGCCAGATTCGGCGGAGATGAGTTTGTTATAATGGTATGTACCGATGACGAAACGGTGATCTCAAAGCTCAGGATGAGGTTGGATGAATGTCTTGAACAAATGAACACAGCCGATAATTCACCGTATGAACTGAGGATCTGCGTGGGAGTTGCTATCGCAAAGCGAAGCTCGGATCTTGAGGAGATAATACAGCAGGCAGATGCCAAGCTCTATGAAGAAAAAGCAAGACTTGGCCATGTCAGATAATAGGATAGTATGATCTTTAGCTGAGATCACTTTATAATGCGTGATAATTTTGGGGAATGCTTATGAGATACTATATATATGGTTATACAGATAAAGGCAGCGTAAAGGGAAAAAATGAGGACGCTGTGCTGGTCAATAAAGAAGTCGTAAAGGAAGGCTTCCGTGAAGCAGTGCTTGATGCACCGTTTATCACGGCGGTCTGTGACGGCGTTGGCGGAGAAAACGCAGGCGACGTTGCTTCGGAGCTGTGCCTGCAGCAGCTTTCAGAGGTGGTGTATACATCAAATACCGATCTTAAACAGGTGCTTATGGCGATCCACGGAAAGATCAAAAAACGCAGCACCCTTGACAAGGCATCGGCTAATATGCAGACGACCCTTTGTGCACTGGCTGTTGACGAGGAAGGCAAAGGGCTTTGTGTGAATGTTGGTGACAGCAGACTTTACAGGTACGTCAACGGTACTATAAGACAGCTGACCACAGATCAGAGCTATGTGCAGTATATGTACAATAAAGGCGAGATCGATTATGTGGATGAGATAGAGCCTGAGTACAGGAGCGCGATTATTTCTGCTATGGGAAGCCCTCAGAGTGATCCGCAGATCGAGCAGACACCACTTGCGAATGAATTCGGAGCAGAGCCTGATGACATGATAATTATAACCTCTGATGGTTTGTCGGATCATGTCAGTGAGAATGAGTTTGAGGTAGGTCTTTCTATGGATCTGCCCATATCTGAGAAACTCGTTGCGCTTGCAAAGCTTGCGATTCTCAATGGCAGTACCGATAATGTATCAATTATAGGTATCAAGCCATTCTTTGATTTTGAAGAACTGGCAGCACTGACAAGGCATGATGCTGTTGGCAAAACTGTTAATGTCATGGAGATGCTGGAAGATCACAATGAAACTGAGGAAAAGGACGAGCTGAGCGATATCCTTACCATAGATCTTGACGCTATAATCGGAAAAGGAAAAACGCAGCGCGAACCCGAAAAATCTTATGAGATAGCATCCGCCAAAGTTCCCGAGCCAGAGGAATCCGAAGAAACACCGATAGTTGAAGCCCCCGAGCCCGAGGAACCCGACGAAACACCGATAGTTGAAGCCCTCGAGCCCGAGAAACCCGACGAAACACCTATAGATGAAGCCTCCGAGCCCGAGGAACCTGACGAAACACCGATAGTTGAAGCCCCCGAGCCCGAGGAAATCGAAGAAACACCGATAGTTGAAGCCACCGAGCCCGATGAACCCGAAGAAACACCGATAGTTGAAGCCTCCGAGCCCGATGAACCCGACGAAACACCGATAGTTGAAGCCTCCGAGCCCGATGAACCCGACGAAACACCGATAGTTGAAGCCCCCGAGACCGAGGAATCCGACGAAACATCGATAGTTGAAGTTCCCGAGCCCGAGGAACCCGAAGAAACACCAATAGTTGAAGCTCCCGAGCCTGAGGAATCCGAAGAAATACACAACATTAAAGAATTCGAACCGGAGGAGCATCATGACATGGTCAGCAGGGAAGATATAGAACTTGAAGCGCACGATCTGTTTATGCAGGCGCAGGCTTCTCTCTCCAGATTATCGGGTCTCATACCAAAGGATAATAAGTCTGAATAAACAAAAAGGTCATTAACGCTTCTGTCTGTATCGGGCAGAAGCGTTTTATATTGTTGGTTCTCAATAAAATTGTCTCAAAAACTTTGGTGAAGTTATTTGTTACAAAGTGGTAAAACCTGTTGAATTTGAAACGAAAATGTGTTATCATATTATACAGTACAAATTTTTAACGCAAAGTCCTTTGTATAAGAACAGGAGAAGTAAAATGGCTTACGGAGATTATGGAACATATAACGGCGGCGGCGGATATGCTTCGCAGGCTGACCGTCACTTGGAAGTTGATCTCAAATGTCCGAATTGCATGGGCGAGAGAGATATTGATGTGAATAATATGTACCTAATGTACAGCCTGTGTATCAGCCGGCGAGCAATAGCAGTATTCTTTTGTGGGTAATCGGTTTCATTTTTGCGCCTTGGCTGACTGTACCGTTATGGTTCTTCAAGACGAATAGGATATCCCGAAAAACTAAGATAATAGTAGTTTCCATATTAGTACTGCTTTTCATAGCCGGGGCATCTTCATGATAATTATAATATGACACTCCCTTTATGGGGGTGTTTTTTTTACAATTATCGGTTGCATAATAATTGCGGATAAGAGAATTGATTTTTGATAAATTTTGTCGCTACTATGAATAAAGTTAGAAATTCGACCCGATTAACCTATAAAATTTGATTTAAATGACGAAAAAGTTTTTGATTTATGAATAACCGTTGACAAAGCGTGGCAGGAATGGTAACATATTAATATATATGGCTTTTCGTGGCCGTATGTTATTTTTTTGAGCTTGTTATCACCGCAATAAATGCAGATAGCAAACCTGAAGAATATAGCTGTACCGATCTTTCGGGAAAGGTGCAGCTGAGTAATTAAGGAGGGGGAATGTAAAAAATGAGAAAAAGTACTCATAGACCGCAGTACAGGCTGCTTTCGGGATTTATATCGCTGATATGCCTGTTTACGGCGGTTCTGGGCAGTGTGCCCTCAGTGAGTGCGGCATCAGCCGAATTGCCCGAAAATATCCAGCTTTTCTTTAACAAAGGTGAGGATGAAGTGGATGGCGTGGTCATTTCAAATGACGGAAAGACCGCGGATTATACCATTGAGGGCGATAAGCAGCAGGTCAATGTTACGCTTAGACTCAGCCTGAACAAGACCTATGAAGAAGGACGTTTGCAGATAGAGGTGCCTTATGATGCCTTTACCGATCGACGCGGCGATCCTTTCCATCTGTCAGCAAAGGCTGATTTTCTTAATCAGCTTGCTTCGGATTCTTCACTTTTGAGGGTCAAGGAGGACAGATCAAGTACTGACGGTGTAATAGTTCTTGAGAATATCAAGGCTTCTTCACCGCATATCGACCTTAATCTTCACTATACCATCTATGCAAATCAGGTTGTCGATAACAGTGTACAGGATTACGGTATAAAGATATTCGATAATGAAACACAGGAATTACGTTCGCCTGAAAAGATCACAGCGACATTCCGCACCCATGTAAGGGATGCGTCTGTTCTGAAGTATACCGAGGACGAAGGCGTTCAGCAGGGCTGCTACTATGCCTGGGATGATATCATCGAAACCAGATATCATCTTTCAGAGTATGGTATAGGCGAGGCTGAGTTCAATGAGATGCTGAAGGAGTATGACTTCATCGGCTACCGCCTTAAAACTTCCGTAGAGAAGAATCAGCCCGTTGTTACCTATATTGACGATCAGCCGGGCGGCGGTGAAGTCGTAGCAGTATCAAAGAAATTCAACTATGAGGATACTACTCCTCTTGTAAAGGTAACTGAGGGTGAGTATGCAGGTCAGTGGATGTTTGAAGGCGCAGCATCGGAGTATCTGGTGCTGGTAAAGTATCCCAAGACAGTTGCTGAAAAGCCTGATGCTGAGGGCAAACTGCCCAGACTGAGAAATGATGTCACTGTGACCTATGCAGGTGTTGACGGTGACAGAGAGGATATTACCGAAGACAGCGACTATATCACATCAGTATGGCAGACAATGGGCGCTGTTTACAGCGGTGATATATGGAGCGTTGTAAAGAAAGCAGGTCCCGATCCCACAGGTGCTGTGGATCTTCTGAGGGCAGGCAGCGAAGCTGCGCTCTCCTATGAGATCGAGGGTATCGGTCATACATATAAGTACGGTGCCAAGGATAACTTCACCTATGAGGACGGTCCCTACTGGATGGAAGTGGTTGATGATGCACTTTATGTAAACGGTCTTGGCGAGGACGGCAGAGAACTTGCTCGTCTGCAGCCTGATGATTTCTACTTCAAGACTTTCACCATGACCGTTGAGCATAAGGTAGTAGAAGCGGTAACACTCAATCTTGATGTAAAGAAATCCCACTATCTTCCTATAAATAAGAGAAAGCCTGTTGAGGTATATGTCATGACTGCCGATAAGCCGGGTGTATGGCAGGAAGACTGGGTGTTATCTCTCCCTGCAGGCAATAGCGATTATGTCTATGCTGATGCAGATGGCAATACCACATTCGAGTTCAAGCACGACAAGGTATACAGGATCAAGTTTGTATACCGCGATGCTAACGGTGATATCAGCCTGAGATCGAATGTTACAGGTGTTATCCGCGGCAAGGGACCTGTTGTCAAGCAGGTGCTTGATAATATGGAAAATAACCACATCAGCGATTTCCAGGTGTTCAACTGGGATGGTCAGATGGGTTATAATGCTGCAGGTGTATGGGAGAACCCCACCGACGGCAGAACAATATATACTCCCAATGACAGTGTCAAGAAAGATCTGCTGGCTCTTGATGAGGAGCTCTATGCAGGACATTCCGATGAAGAGGGAAATGTAAAGGTAACTACCAGACTTTCCGCTAAAAATGTGCTCACAAGCATTGATCCCTTCTGTGGACTTTCCAAGAAGTCAAACGGTGTTGAGCAGAAGAACAAGAAGGTATATACTTCTTATTATCTCGCAGCTGTAACAGGCAAAGCCCTGACAGAGAAAGATCTCAGACAGCTGGTAGAGCTAGGCGCTATAAAGGGCGATAAGGAGGTCGTATTCCACGAGCTGCTGCCTATGGGTATGAGTGTTGAAGAAGTTACCCCCATGACAGAGACCCTTTATCTTTCCGACAGACCCAAGGAGTATCACTGGGATACACTGTGGGCGCGTAACAGCGGTCATGTAAAACCGATAAATACCGAGGTGCCCGATGTAAGTATCGAAACTATCGACAACTACAAGGGAACTCACAGACAGTATGCAAAGATCACTGTAAAGTACAAGGATCTTCCTGTGGTAAGACTTGGCGAACAGAGCGATATCTGCTACTCTCTCGGTTCTGTGCTGTATCTGAAGGCAGTAGCTGACTATGAGGAGCTGAGAAGCACTACTCTTGATAACTATGCCGAGGCACAGTTCATAGGCAAAGACGGCAAGCCTGTAGAGCTTGCAGGTATCATGGCAAAGTCGGATGACGGCACTGTTTTTGAAACACTGAAGGACAGGGACGGCAAGCAGGCGCTTGAAGATATCGACGGCGATAATGATACAAAGAAAACTACAGTTGTAGCTGATATGGCGGTGGATGAAGTAACTATGTATTACTCTGCCACCACCCTTAAAAAGAAGATCAAGGCAGATGACTACGATCTTGACTTCAAGGATTTCACCCAGACCTATGCAGGTCATAACTACACCTACAGACTCCAGTTCTTCTCCAACGAGGGTTTTGCAAAGAATGTGGTGATATATGATTCCATTGAGGAAGCTTACAAGGAACCCGAATTTGATGGTATGCCTTACTGGAAGGGTACGCTCTACGGAGTGGATATCAGCGAGGCTGAGGAAGAGTTCGGTGAAGTTAAGGTATTCGTAAATACAGATAAATTCTATGAAGAGATCGAGATGGCAACGGATACCTTGCTTGGCAAGCCGGGTCTTACACCTGATATGCTCACCGAGGATAATAACTGGTATGAGATAGATCCCGATAATTATGATAACTGGGAAAATGTCAAGACCATAGCATTCAAGATCGGTGAAGATGTAAAGTTTGGTTCAGGTGAGGATATGCCTCATACGGTATGCGTATACCTGAAGATGAAAGCACCCGACACTATCCATAAGGATCAGACAAAGACCAAACAGGTACTGGCTTACAATGCACCCGCTTACTACTGCGAAAAGTACATACAGACCAAGTGGGTCAAGGATACTACTATAGCAAATGTAGTTACTATAGGTCTTAAATCCGCAGTTGAGAAATTCCCTGCGATAAGCAAGACATTTGAGGGCGATATGCCTGAGGGATTCACTGAGAACTGCGAGTTCGATATCAAGCCTCTTAATGGTGCACCTGCACCCAAGGCCTACAAGGACGGCAAATGGGGAAGTGCCATAAAGACTGTAAAGGTTGCCGTAAACGGTTCAGAAACAGCAATAGCCGATGACAACGGCAGTCTGTTCTTTACCGAACCCTGTGTTCTTGAATACGAAGTATCCGAGAAGGCAGGCACAAGGAACGGAGTTACCTATTCTGGCGAGAAGTATAAGGTAGTGTTCAATGTTACCGATATCCGCAAGGACGTTCAGTACGATGACAATACCGAACTTACTGTAGATACAAAGATCTACCGCACTCATGATGAGAACGGTGATGAACTTGACAGACCTGCAGCGGTACAGGCTGTAACATTTACGAATAAGTATGCACCCATACCCGTAAAGGTCAAGATTCCTGTTATATCCAAGAGGATAAAGGGCAGCGAAAGACCTGAGGAAAAGCAGTTCATATTCTCGGTACAGCCCTTTACAACTCTCGGCGGCAGAGCAGATGTTCCTGCGCCCGAAAAGACAAGAGCAGTTATCAAGGGTGAGGGCACTGCCGATTTCGGTCAGGTCGAATTCACCGAGGCAGGACAGTACGATTATGCAATATATGAAGTAAACTCAGCATATACGGGATATACCTTTGATACAAGAGGGTATCTGGTAAGATTTACCGTTACCGATGATGACGGCAAGCTGAAGGCTGCTGCAGCTCCTCTGCAGGTGCTGTATCCCGAAACAAGGGAGTATGAGCCGGCTGAAAAGGCAGAGTTTGTTAACACCTACACATCTAAACCTACTGATACAGTGGCATTCCCTGATGTAGTAAAGATGTTCAGCGGTAAGGAAAGACCTGATGATAAGGTATTCAGCTTTACGATCTCTGCAAAGGACGGCAAGGACATACCTATGCCCGAGAACGATACCGTTACCATTGAGGGCACAGGCAAGGCTTCATTCGGCGGGGTCAAATACGATGCAGCAGGAGTATATGTATATGAGATAAAGGAAAATGATCTCGATGACAGCTACTCAGGCTACACCAAGGACAAAACAGTATATACATTCACAGTTACCGTTACCGATAACGACAGCATCCTTTCGGCTGAAACCAAGCTTACAAAGGACGGTGCTGAGACAGCATCTGCAGAGTTCGTTAACGACTACAGTCCTATAGTTGCAGCTGTAGTTCCTCCTGTTGCTGTCAAGGAGATCAAGGGCAACGATCCCGATGCTGACGAGCGCATCTTTACCTTTGAACTGGCAGCAGCTGAGGGAGAGTCAGTACCTATGCCTGAAAAGACAACTGCGACAGTAAAGGGCAGCGGTGAGGCTGATGCTTTCGGAACCATCGTCTATAATGAGCCCGGTACATACCGTTATGTTGTTTATGAAAAGGATCTTGATGACAGCTATGCAGGCTATACCAAGGATGATGCTGTATACACCATGATCGTTAACGTCAGGGATGCAGGCGGAAGATATAAGGCTGTGTATACTCTGGAAAAGAACGGCGAAAAGGTTGATGAACTCAGGTTCGTCAATACTTATCAGCCAGCTCCCGCAGAGGTTGATCTTGAGATCGAAAAGCAGATCGAGGGCACAACTCCCGATGAGGACGAGACCTTTACCTTTGAGCTGACAGCTAAGGGCGGCGCTCCGCTGCCTGAAAATACAACTGCCAATGTTGCAGGCACAGGCAAGGTTTCTTTTGACAGCTGGTCATATACCGAGGCAGGCATTTATGTATATGAGGTACGTGAGATCGAAGGCAGAAATCCAAAGTACACCTACGATGAAGCTGTATATATAGTAACAGATACTGTATCCGATGAAGGCGGTGTGCTGACTGTGAGCAGGACTATCACCGACTTTGACGGTATACCTTCCGACAATGTGGTATTCATAAATCGCTATGATGATGACTGGGATATCACAAGGGAAGAGGACAGCAGTGCGACACCAGCAGGCGGAGAAGAGTCCTCCGAAAGTTCAGAGGATTCAAGTGAAAATTCCTCCGAGGAAGAGTCTTCAAGCAGACCCGAGGACAGCAGCAAGGACAGCTCCTCAAAGTCAGACAGTTCTTCTTCCACTCCAAATACATCAAACCCCAATACAGGTGCAAAGAGCCTTGTGGGCGTTGAGATAGTGATGCTTGGAGCACTGGTATGCGTTATGAAGAAACGCAGGAACAGCAAGTAAAAACAGCTGAGAAAAAAATAAGACACTTCTGCTTCAAAAGCAGGAGTGTCTTTTTGTATGTCGGGTATAAGTTATAACAAGTACCATATGAACATAAAAAAACACCGTTCAGATGAATCCGAACGGTGATGGATTGCGGGAGTAGGATTTGAACCTACGACCTCCGGGTTATGAGCCCGACGAGCTACCAAGCTGCTCTATCCCGCGATATTTTTTTGTTCTCTCGTTGAGTACTTGTCTATTATATCATAAATGAAAGTGATTGTCAATAGGGTTTCAAAAGAAAAATCAAAGTTTACTTTATGTTAACATTTATATGAAATGACTTTCTGTTGTTCTCTGCTTTGACGATCTTCCGTATGCCCTGATATGTAATAAATGCAACGATATTATACAATATTAACATTTAAACCAGCGGAGCAGTCAGAACGGATGAGAAAGAAATTGTTTCGTTAAATAAACAAAATATATGGATGATCGGCTTATAAAGTCTGTTGCCAATTGTGCATATATACAAAAATAAAGGTTAAAATTGTGAAATTAAGCCATTTACTTGACAAATCACCACCGGAATAGTATAATATGTTTATAGAAAGAAACAAAAGCGTTGTTGATCATCGTGAAGGCATTTGAATGCTTGTAAATATTATCATGTGGTAATCTGAATCGAGATCGTAAGAGATATGATAATATATATAACGACGATATCTGATCAGCTGTTCCTCTCGTCAGCTGTTAATGATATGCTTATAGGGTAAAATGTTTTATAGATATTATGAAAGGGCTGAGCCTGCATACAAACGTATGCAGGCTTTCGTCGTGTAATAATATGTGCTGTATCGTGAATATAATACAAAGTATAATATCCACCTGAACGGAGGTAGCTTTTTATGCTGGTACAGCTGTTGGAACTATTTGATATCATTACCCGGGGAGGGCTGTTTTTCGGTCTTCACCTTGACGGCAGGACAGTGTTTCCCCGTCCGCTCACAGCAGCCGAGGAAAGAGATTGCTTTGAGAAAATGTCCGAAGGCGATGCAGGGGCAAGGGACACTCTCATTCGTCACAATCTTCGCCTTGTGGCACATATAATAAAAAAGTACTACGCAAATTCTTCCGACCAGGACGATCTTATATCCATTGGTACTATAGGTCTTATCAAGGCGGTGCAGACCTTCGACTATACCAAAGGCACCCGTTTTGCCACCTACGGCAGCAGATGTGTTGAAAATGCTACACAATCACAACGGACATTTTCTTGTCAGATGATGTAAAAGATGTGCCCTTAATAGGCGAGTGGCGATTTTTACGCAGAGTAGAGAGCCGAATGTATACGCTGTACTCTACCCACACAAGCGGCAAAATAGTCACCCTTTATATTCACAGTTTTAAGCCGAAAAGAATACCCGATTTTGCGCTTAATGATAATTCCACAGTTTCAGACAGGTTGAAATTTTACAGGATAAGCTGTGGGCTCATGCAAAAAGAGATAGCCGCTCAAATTGGTGTAGACCGCACCACCTATGCCCGCTGGGAGAACAATGTGCTGTCGGCGTATCCGTTGGACAAGCTCACACTACTTGCAGAGATATTCGGGTGCAAAGTCACAGACTTGCTCGATGAGTACAATAAGTTCCTGATAAATGGGCAGGGAAGTTATATCAGAAACCTGCAAAAAAAGAAGTCTCTCACACGATGCAGGCTTGCAGAGCTGATGTCCGTTTCTGTCGGCCGTGTCAAGGATTGGGAGAGTGAGAGAAAGCGGGTCAGCATGAAGTGCTATGTGCGGTTGATGGAGATAAACAAATAAGACAGTGTATTTGCTGATATACCGAAACGGGCAGTACAATAAGACGGATACCCATATAGAAGTTTTGCCCCCAAGCGTTTAAGCGCTCAGGGCATTCTATTTTATACGGTTGCTAAGATAAACCAAATCAGAGTTTATAGACTTTTTAGCCCTTTTATAAATTTTGGAAAAACTGTCTGGTCAGTCATAAATTCAAATTTAAGAATGTGGCTGCCTACATCACCCTGTATATCACCTGAAACCTTTATGTGTCCTGCCCGGTCGCAATTGAACACGATCTTATTACCATAACCAATTTCAATAAATGTTACTTCTTTCCTCTTAAATGAAATCATTTCTTCAAGAGCTGTTATGAAATTCTGTAATTCCATATAATCATACTCACAGCCATCTGCTATGCCAGAGAACACACCTGATCTCACTTTAATGTCAAATGCACAATTGTAAGGATTGCCATTTTTCTCCTCATCAACAGAATGGTGAAAATCTGCTATTTCAATATAATTTCCACAGTATTCAAGTCTGGCTTCCATAGATCTTATTACCTCAAAATTCCGATTTTGTTAGTAACAATTATAGCATAAAATCTCTGCACGGTCAATAGAAACGCCATAGTACTTCTGACTGTAAATCAGAAATACTATGGCTTAAAACTTCTATATGAGTATCTTTCTTAGGTACTGCCTGTATTTTTGTCTTTATATTATCCGTTTGTTGTCTGATTTACGAAATCTGCTGATCTGTCCCGGAAATATTTTTCTGTTCAACATCTATCCGGCAGATTCCTTATTATTCTCACAGCGCTATCCTGATAGTCAGTCTGCTTTTGGTGTAGCCCAAAATCGGCTAGTCTCTTGTTGTTTATTGCTCATTGACTGAGATCGCGTACAAGGACATAATAAGATATGTAGATAAAGTTCTGAAGTTTAAAGGCGATGAATGATTTATGAAACCTGGTTTGAATGGCAATTCCAGTCGGGTCTCAATTTTATTAAAATCATTGCAATTTGAAAAGTAATGTGATATAATATCTATCGGACATAACAGCATAATGACGGTGAAATGTCCAACCTATTTATAATTTGTTATAATTTGGCTATGGCTGTTTATGGTATATATGTCGTTTACTGTAACAGCCGCATCAGATTTACGTTCTTTTATTTTAAGGAGGTTCAAGAGATAATGCAAATGACAATGAAACGGATCGCCGCAGGGCTTGTGGCGATTACCGGCGCTTTATCGGCAACAGCCGCATCTGCACCTATGAGTGTGTTTGCAGAAGATGAACAGATACTTATCCAGTCTGACTTCGATGAAGGCATAGGTCTTCCCTGGTACACCACCGAGAATGCCCCGGCACGGCAGGACTTCGATATTTCAGACGGCACTTACACTGTAACGATACTGAACAACGATGGTCCCGAGTCAAGATGGGATCTTCAGTTAGGTTACAGAAATTTTGTGATAAAAAAGGGTCATACTTACAAGGTGCACTGGAAGGTCAATTCTTCCAATGAGGGTGAGATGTATACCCAGATCGGCAATTACAGCGGTACGGTCGAAGCATGGCACAACAACTGCGGCAATGATGATTTCAATCAGACGTGGGACTGCGTACAGATCGCTAAAGGCGACAACGTCTTCGATGCTGAATTTACAGCTAAAGAAGATATTGGGCGTGCTGAATGGGTATTTCAATACGGCGGAAATGGTATGTTTCAGGATGTTGACTGCTTCCCAAACGGTACGGTCCTCAAATTCGATGATCTGTCTCTGATCGACACTACTCCCGGGGGCTGTATAACCGAAATCAAAAATAACGAGTGGGGCGTTGTAAGACCCGAAAGCAACGTTCGCCTGAATCAGATCGGTTACTATCCTCAGCTGGAAAAGAGGGCTTCTTACGTTACCGATGCTTCTTCACCTCTGCAGTTTGAGATCAGAGATAAGAACGGCAACGTTAAGTACACGGGCACAACAAAGGTATTCGGCAGCGATCCTGATTCAGGTACAGGTAAGACTACTACTGTTAAGATAGGTAGTCAGATCGTTACCAGACTCAAGGACAGCGGTTCTAATGTACATATCATTGATTTCTCTGATTTCAGAACTGAGGGCGAGTACACGATATTCGTTAAGGATACAGTTGGCGTAAGCGGCACTCAGGTTCTGCTTAACAATGGTGCAAACGATACAAGGCTCAGCGGTGATAAGCTTTTATGGACAAATCCCGTAACTATGAAAACTTATACGATGAACGAGAGCAGTACATTCAGGATAGACAGACAGATCTATGATGATCAGCTGCTGAGGGATTCCATGAACTACTTCTATCAGAACCGTTCAGGTGTCCCGATAGAGTCTGAGTACATCACATCAGGTGATAAGTCTGCACTGGCACACAGCAGATATGGTCATAACCCCGATATGGCTTATGTACAAAGCAAATGGTTTAAATCTTATGACAGCGACTTCCGTGATGGCGAGAAGAATGAACAGATCGACGTTACAGGCGGATGGTACGCCGCAAACGACCACGGCAAGTACGTTGTCGAAGGCGGTTTCTCAGTATGGACACTTCAGAACGCTTATGAGTTCTCCAAGAAGAGCGGCAATTCACACAAATGGACTAACGGCACGATAGCTGTGCCCGAAAATAAGGATAATGCTCCCGATATACTGGATGAAGCAAGGGTAGAGCTGGAGTGGATGTTCAAAATGATAAATGAGGACGGCTTCGTATATCATTCGGTGCAGGATCATAAATGGGCAGGTTTTCCGATCACACCCTGGATGGATGACACACAGCAGGGCTTTGAACCTGTCCGTATCGTCAGACCTCCTACGTATGCAGCCACATTTAACATGATCGCTTGTGCTGCACAGGCTTCACGTCTGTGGAAGGGCATAGATGACGACTTCTCAAAAGAGTGTCTGCAAAATGCACAGAACAGCTGGAAGGCTATCATGGCTAAGCAATCCAAATGGGACGTTAAAAGGGGCTATCACTATTCTGATCCCTACTTTGCTCCTTCTGAATTCGGCGTAAACAACATTTTCGGTGACAACTATGTAGTTGACGATGCTTACTGGGCAGCTTGTGAGCTTTATGCAACAACAGGTGACTCGGCTTACTATGATTTCTTAAAGGATAATGATCAGTCAGGTCAGGATAAGGCATTCAGCTTGACTTCCTGCCTGAGCGGCGGCGAGAACGATCGATCGTTCGGTTCCTTCAATTGGGGCAATACTGCAGGTCTGGGCACCCTTTCACTCTACCTGAGCGACAAGACATCTTCTGCTGACAGGAAGACTATTGCCAATTCTATCCAAAATATTGCTGATCAATACCTTATTCAGATGAGTAATGAAGGCATGGGCATACCTTACAAGAGTATGACTACCGAGGACTATATCGGTAGCGATAAACCAGCATTCACAGGTTATGAATACGGCTCCAACTCATTCGTTATCAACAATGCTATGGTCCTTGCCTATGCTTATGATACTGATAACAGCAAATATATTTATCGGAACGGTGCTGCTGAAGCACTTGATTACCTCTTCGGACGCAACGGTCTGGGCTTCTCTTATGTATCAGGCTACGGCGATAAGGCAATGAAATCGCCACACCACAGATACTGGGCAAACAGTATCGACCCGGACTTCCCGAAGGCACCCTCAGGTGTTCTTGCAGGCGGTCCCTGCTCAGATATGTATCATGATAATTACCTTCGTGGTCTCGGCTATAAAAGAGGCACTTTAGCTGATCAGAAGTACTATGTTGACAGTGCTGAGGCGTGGACTGTAAATGAGGTTTCCGTCAGCTTGAACGCTTCTCTGGTCTGGATGTCATCATTCATGAACGATCAGTTCGGCGGTCCGAAACCAGTCCCCTATCCTACCAACATTAAGGTCGATTACAGTGAGGAGTACCATCAGGTAAGATTTACCTGGGACAAGGTGGAAAACGCTGACAGATACGGCATAGCAGTTTATCTGGCAGGCAAGTGGAGAGTTCAGAAACAGGATATCACAGGCACTACCTACACTTCTCCCAAAAATCTGACTCCCGGCGTAACTTATAAGGTAGCGATTGCCGCAAGAGTGAACGGCAGATGGGATACTGAAAATGCTATCAAACGTGCTTGTACTGTTACTATAAAGTGATAGACTAAATTGATATGATTTATTAAAAAAACGGATAATCGTCCTAAGCAGACGACTATCCGTTTTTATTGATGCTTTAACGAAAATAAAACGGGTCTTTTATACTATCAGATAAAGCATAATCTCTTCATGAGCGATGCTTTATTGATAAGAAACTTGCCGTTTTTTTATTGTTTAACAAATAAAGAAAATGTATCTTCGTTCAATACGCTCCAGCTGTACCTGTCTCCTGTTTCTTTTTTTCCTTTAAACATTATGATCAACTTGGTTGAATTGTATTCTCCTTCCAGATGGCAATATATATGTTTATACTTATCAATTAAAATATTACCATGTACAATTAATTCCTGATTTTCATCTGATTGATAACCTGCTTCCGATGCTTTGCGAAAAGTTTCATCTGCCAAATAATGACTGAATAACATTTACCACCTATCTAGTATACTCCAATAAACTTCATAAATATATAATATATTTCGATTTGTTGAAGAATAGATAATATAAGCAACAGGCTATACCCGTGGTGAGTATATCACATGGAGTGTAGCCTGTTTTTTATGTCCGCGATTGCATTATACAAATTTTGCCACCTTTGGGCAGAGTAGTATCTTATGGCTTTACAGAAAAACATACTGAGTTATCTGCACGTTGCTTACTATTTTAGAACTTTCAACAATCTTTCCACAAAGTATGAGTTTACCGCTTGACAGCGCCAAATTGTTTCTGTATAATAATCAGTGGCAGATATACCTTTATAATGTGTATATGTCAAATAACGAAATGGAGGTCATCTGGATTCGTATTATGACTATGTTAATAACGAAATCAATGAAACAATAAGTGCTCTTAATCCTGACTGGGAGAAGGAAGTAGATAATATTAAAGAAATACTTAAAAGTCTCCCTGATGACAAGCGAGCAAAAGTGAAGACTGAAATATGTAACACTCTCACTAAAATTAAGGGAAAGTTATTAGATGGCGAGGTTATAATACATAACTGAGTGGAAGATTTGAATAGGATTTCAAAGCCCAACATATTGTATTATTGTGCGATGAAAACGATTCTTGTTCATTATGAGGTACAAAATGAATATTTGGAAAATAATAAAAAACGAAGGATACAATAATGCTTTTTTGATTGATTCAACCGGTAAACAGCATTTTGATTCGCCTTTAGATTTCAAAGAGATAAAAAATAACCCTCCAACACGCTTATTAAAAATCGAGGTAACCGATAAAGGATTTCCCGATATAATGAACTATTGGGGAATTAGCGGTACAGTAATCGTTAATTCCAAGGTGAAAGCACTGATAGAGCGTTACTACGGAACACTGCAAACACAGTTTTTGCCATGTATATGTTCAAACTGTCAAGATACGGAATTATGGATTTGGAACGTTTGTGAATATCATGATGTATTGGATGTCCCAAAAAGCATTTGCGACAGAATTATTAATCTGCAAGGGAAAGAAGCAATAAAGTCGGTAGATAAATACGTATTCAAAAAAGAGGCTTTTGATTTGGATTTCTTCAAAATCTATCTTGAAGAACGCAAATACAATACATATTTATTTGTATCAGACAGATTCAAGAAAATAATGGAAGAAAACAATGTAACCGGCTTGGCACTCGAAAAGGTTTATTCTATTTAATTAGGAGCAGACGAAAAATGATAGATAATCAGGTTAATTTAAAGCAACAAAAACTTGCAATCGAAAAGAGTGCATTCTCCGATTCAAAAGCAGATATGTCTGATGTCAGCTTTGAAATAGGAAAAAGCAGTTATACTGCGAAGCTTTTCGGTTTTATCGTTTTATTTGCCATTTTCTTTGGAGTACGAACAATAGCAAGGCGTTATGTCGGAAATCCGAATATGACATTTTCAATTGGAGATATTATATTCTGGTGCTGTATAGGAATGATCGCCATACTCGTTATTGTAACGTTCATCCGTGAGAAAAACAAGCCCACTATATCAGTTTTGGGTAAAAAACTATTTTATAACGGAAACTGTTGGACAAGCGATGATATTTCATTTGTCAGGTGTACGAAGTGGTTTGAGCGGGTCGAGGTTTACTCAAATGGTAAGAAAGTATTGACTTTCCCATGGGAATTGGATAATTCCGAGTTGTTTATTGCTTGGGTCAACAAATGCGGGATAACATTTGAAGATCATCGTATGAAGGCTTTTTAATATCATAGGAGAAAACGGTGCCGGGAAAACAACTCTTATGTTTTATAATCGGCTATAATTTATCAAGAAATGGGAGTGAGTATAGTGAGTGATTCAAATATAAAAGGGTTTCATAATATTACAATGACTGGTAGACTATGTTATATTTTTATGTGCATAGAACGCTATTTGACTACTCTTTATCCCGAACGTGACTGGACACCTGTTTCAAAAAGAATGTGGCAATGGACTACGCATTGGTGGAATGAATCGTGGGATATATACTCTCAAGCTGTTCCGGAATTTATACTTGAATTTGACACCTATGAAGAAACGAATGAGCGTTCATATGAAGGGAATTTAGATAAAGATGACTACGATGAAATTACTGCATTGTTCAGAGGAATTACAGACGGCAAGGGTACTGATGAATTATGTCAAGTTCTGATGATCCCCAGTGATTTTGGCAGTATATGTGAGGGCTCTTGTGTTGAGGGTGCTGAGCCTCTTGTAACTGAACTGATTGAGGACATAGAATCCATTCTAAAAAAACATAATATCCCATTCCCCGACAGAGCATCATTAAGTCATTTTGAATATGAAAGAGGCAAGCCCGTAGGACGTGAAGAAAAAGAACCGGGTTGGGGTGATTTTGAGAATACTGAATTCTTATCAATCATCTTGAATAAAACAACATGATATTCTTCAAATGCAGAGCAACACCAGCTCTGCATTTTTTATGCCCGATTCAAAATTCCCCATAACAATTTCACGATAAGAAAAGTTTTATGGCGCACCCAAGTTCATGCGCACTGCGAATAGACTTTTACCTCGAAAGTGCGCTATAATTTTAGTGTGGGGCTGGAAGTTCAGCTCGACTAAAATTTCAGAATATGACTATCCCTTTAGCACACCACCCAAAAATATCTTTATAACAAGGAAATACTGAGTTGATGTTATCTTTCCCCCCGCCGTAGGCGGGGGAAAGATAAACGCCAACTATATTCAGTTCCCAATATAACATCGTTTATTTTGGTGTGTCAGCGGGATAACCACATTTCAGAATGATGGTGATGATATGGCTACGACTTCTATCGCTGAAAGAAGCGATGACGAAGAGCAACAGCGGCAGCCTGTTCCGATATTCTGAGGTTTTCAAAGCTGACTTCCTACACCGAGGAACAGCTACGAAAGAGCTTTTTTCCTGCAATAGCCATAATAAAAAACATGGTTATCCCTTTAACACACCACAGATAATTTACAATGCTGTCCAAATAAACAGACCTCAAAAACCGGAAAATATAGTATAATAGTGACAGGAAACGAAAGGAGCTGTCGCTATGTCAAAAAGATTTCCGAAACCTGAGATCACACTTGATGGGATATACTCAAAGTTCGCAGATGAAAGCTTTTGCAAGGATTTTCTGCTTGATATCCGCTTTGAAAAGGGTTTTGCCTGCCCGTTTTGCGGTGGCTCTGAGTACCGCAGGATAAGGTCACGCCATCTGCTGCGCTGCAAGTTCTGTAAAGCAGATATATCCGCCACAAACGGAACTTTTATGCACAGAACACATATTCCGCTCAGACTGTGGATAGTCACCGCATTCCTCATTATGAGCAACAAATGCAGCGTTTCTGCTGTTACGCTGATGAGGTCTTTGGGGGTGACCTACAAGACTGCATGGTACATCCTTCACCGCATCAGAAAAGCTATGAAATGCCGTGAAGAACGTTATTTGCTGGACGGAATCGTTGAACTTGATGACACGTATCTCGGTGCTCCGACTCACGGTAAAAAGCGTGGCAGAGGAACTGAAAAAGTCAAGATGATAGTAGCTTTGTCAAAGAACGCAGCAGGAAATCCCGAGTACGTTAAAATGAGCGATGTGCCGAATTTAAAGGGCATAACTGTGGGTAGATTTGCCAGGGATAATATCCGCGCAGGCTCGAAGATCGAGAGTGATAATGCTCGAAGTTACAAGAAACCGCTGGCACAGAAATACTTCCATGTTTTTGAGACATATGATCCGACAAGCGGTCAGCTGAATTGGATGCATAAAGTTATATCAAACTTCAAAGCAATGATCATGGGAACTTACCACGGAAACGAAAAGATCCACACAGCGTTATATGCTGCCGAATACTGTTACAAATTCAACCGCCGAAAGCTCGGGAATAGTGCTTATTTACGGCTTTTAGCTGCTTTGGTGCAGTGATCTTACTTGTGGTGTGTTAAGGGGATAACCATTATAAAAAATGCAGTCGGCAATGTCGGCTGCATTTTTGTTATATGATCTCAAAATGGTTCTTCCTGCACCGTATTAATCTGTCACGCTGCATCTTGCTGAGTTCGTTGGAAAGCACCGAGCGTTCAACATTGAGGTAGTCCGCAAGCTGCTGACGGTCAAAGGGTATATCAAACTCACGGGAATGCTTCTGAACCGATACGGTATTAAGATACGCCATAATACGTCCACGCACCTGTCTCGGAGCAGTATGAAAGCTCCGGCTCGATAGGTGCAGATTTTTTCTTGTGGTGATAGTGAGAAGATTTGCAAGAAGTCTTGCCCTTATCGTATCGTTGAGGTCAGCGAGCGACTTCATGCTCAGAAAAACAACAGTGCAATCCTCAGCGGCGCAGACATCGACCAGCATAGGCACATCGGGCAGGAGTGCATAGCTTTCTGCAAAGAACTGTCCCTTACCTACAAGGTTGAGTATCGTGCGGTTTCCCCACATATCATTGCTTTCAATAGTAACGCTGCCTGCCGTGACAAAGCATAGTTTATCGGTGATCTCTCCCGAAGAAAAGATCATCGTACCTTTCTTATATTTCTTTTCGGCTGCATTAAGGGCTTTCATAAGCTCCGATATTTCGGTATCATCAAAGCCCTTGAACAGTATCGAATTATGCAAAACTGAAATATCCATATTTCTCTCCCGAAATGTTGTAATTACAACATACTTTCTCCTTTGATTATACTATAATGGATACAGAAAGTCAAGGAGGTATGGCTATGATACGAAAAATCATTGAGATAAACGAAGAAAAATGCAACGGCTGCGGTCTGTGTGCGAAGGCTTGCCATGAGGGTGCGATCGCTATTGTGAACGGCAAGGCTAAGCTCATGCGTGACGATTTCTGCGACGGCTTCGGTGAGTGTCTCCCTGCCTGTCCTATGGACGCTATCCACTTCACCGAGCGTGAAGCGGCGGCTTATGACGAAAAGGCTGTACAGGCAAGCAAGCAGAAGAAGTCCGCTTGCAGCGGTTTCACCTGTCCGGGTTCTGCATTGCAGAGCTTTACGCCAAAAGAAGATGACAGCGATGTTCGTGTTCCAAGCTGTCTGAGACAATTCCCGATACAGATAAAGCTCCTGCCCACAAATGCACCTTATTTCAACGGTGCTGATCTGCTGATTGCTGCCGATTGTACAGCTTACGCTTACGGAAACTTCCACCATGATTTTATCAAAGGCAGGATAACGCTCATCGGCTGTCCGAAGCTCGATGCCGTTGATTACGCTGAAAAGCTGACGGAGATATTCCGTAATAACGATATAAAGAGTATTACTCTCACAAGAATGACAGTGCCGTGCTGCGGCGGTATGGAGTATGCGATAAAAAAAGCAATCGAAGCAAGCGGTAAGGATATTCCGCTTAAAATTGCAGTCATCTCGCCGGACGGCAGTATCGTTGAGATAAGAAAATAATGGAGGAATATATCATGGAACAGAAAATGTTTTGCTATCAGTGTCAGGAAACAGCGGGCTGTAAAGGTTGTACCGCTTGCGGTGTCTGCGGTAAACAACCCGAAGTCGCAGTAATGCAGGACTTGCTTGTGTACGTTACAAAGGGATTGTCTGCGGTGACAACTCAGCTCCGTGCAGAGGGAAAGACTGTCGATAAGACTGTTAATCATCTTATCAGCGTGAACCTGTTTATCACGATCACCAATGCCAATTTCGATCTTGACAGTATTACCACTAAGGTTACTGAAACACTTGCAGTCAAAGAAGAATTGCTCGGACAGGTGCAGAATAAAGAATCACTCCCCGAAGCAGCTTTTTGGAACGGTTCGGACTATACCGAGAAAGCAAAGACTGTCGGCGTACTTGCAACAGAGAATGAGGATATACGCTCTCTGCGTGAGCTGATAACCTACGGTCTGAAAGGACTTGCGGCATATACAAAACACGCAAACGCTCTGCTGAATGATGATGAGAAGCTTGATGCTTTCTTACAGTCGGCTCTTGCTAAAACACTTGATGACAGTCTGTCGGTCGATGACCTTGTGGCTCTCACGCTGGAAGTCGGCAAGTACGGCGTTCAGGGTATGGCTGACCTTGATGCTGCAAATACTACAGCATACGGCAATCCTGAGATCACGACAGTTGATATCGGTGTCCGCAAAAATCCTGCAATACTGATCTCAGGTCACGATCTGAAAGACCTTGAAATGCTCCTTGAACAGACAAAGGACACGGGAGTTGATGTTTATACGCACTCGGAAATGCTGCCTGCGCATTATTATCCGTTCTTCAAAAAGTATCCGCATTTCGCAGGAAACTACGGCAATGCGTGGTGGAAGCAGAAAGAGGAATTTGAGAGCTTTAACGGTCCGGTGCTGATGACCACAAACTGCATCGTTCCGCCGAAGGACAGCTACAAGGACAGGCTTTGGACAACAGGTGCCGCAGGCTATCCGGGCTGTAAGCATATTGACGCACCCTACGGCGAAGTAAAGGATTTCTCGCCGATCATCGAACAGGCTAAGAAATGTCCTCCGCCTACCGAGATCGAAACAGGCTCCATAATCGGCGGGTTTGCCCATGAACAGGTATTTGCACTTGCCGATACAGTTGTAGAAGCTGTAAAATCAGGGGCTATCCGCAAATTCGTAGTCATGGCAGGCTGTGACGGCAGAGCGAAGTCCAGAAGCTACTATCAGGAATTCGTAGAGAAACTGCCGAAGGATACGGTCATTCTCACCGCAGGCTGTGCGAAGTACAAGTATAACAAGCTGGATCTTGGTGACATCGGCGGTATTCCGAGAGTTCTCGATGCAGGACAGTGCAATGATTCTTATTCTCTGGCGCTTATCGCTCTGAAGCTGAAAGAGGTATTCGGGCTTGATGATGTAAATGATCTGCCTATTGTTTATAATATCTCTTGGTATGAGCAGAAAGCAGTCATCGTTCTCCTTGCTCTGCTGTATCTCGGAGTGAAGAATATTCACCTCGGACCGACACTGCCTGCGTTCCTGTCTCCGAATGTGGCAAAGGTTCTTGTAGACAGCTTCGGCATTGCAGAAATTACAAACGTTGACGAGGATATGAGGATTTTCGGCTTATGAGAAGAAAAGACCGTGAAGTGACCGAGCTCAGCGAGATCATAGAGATCATGAAAAACTGCGATGCATGAAGACTGGCTCTGAATGATGACGGCTTTCCGTACATTCTGCCGCTGAATTTCGGTATGGCTGTAAACGGAAACGGAGCAATATCAATTTCAAAAGCTTATCTTGAGGGCGGTGCAAGCTTCCAAGATGAAACAGCACCTATCAGGGGGAATGTAAGGTTCGGTGAAAATACCTGCCGCAACCTTGTAACAGGTAAAGGGAACACCACCGATAAGAGCGAATTCTACTGGTTCGGCACAGGAGATGCAAACGGCATTATCCCACAGATCGATAAGACCCTCGCACAGATACCTCAGAATACTTTTGCAGTACCGAAAATCACATATAAAAACGGCAATGGCTTTGTAAATCTCACATGGACAGAGATCGATAACGCCGAAAAGTACGCTGTGTGCGGATACGCAGGTGGAAAATGGAAAATACTCGGCGAAGGTTACGGCACTTCTTTCACGCTTGACGATCTCAAATCTGGAACTGATTACAAGGTTGCTGTTATCGCAAAAATAAACGGAGAATGGAACATGGATTTCTCTAACGCCGTTGTGGTTTCTGTCGCTAAAAATGTATATCCAAAGGTGACAGCTGTTGAATACAGCGAGGAGTTTCATCAGTTCAGAATGAAATGGACATCTGTTCCCAATGCTGAACAGTACGGTATCGCCGTAAAGCTTACAGGCAAACAATCGGCTCTAACGATACTATTATAACCTTACGAAAAATATTCGTCAAGATAGCAAACAAAATATGTATATATTTCGACATTATACACAAAACAAAAGTTAAGCGTAAAACAGGTTTTTTATAAATGAACTGTTGCAATAAAAACGCCTGTTTACGCCATTTGAGCTCATTTGAATAAAGGCTGGAAATAACTGTAAGAACACCTTTACGATGAATATTTTACAGAATATTAAACGTAAATATAAATACACCGTCTTTCGTTCATACAAGCGAAAGACGGCGGTAAAAGAAAGTAAATCTATTCTCTGTTTTTAAGCACCTCGGCGGGGGTTATCCGCTTCAGCTTTCCTGTCAGCAAAGCAGTGCTGAAAAAGTATACCGCAAGCACTGCGACGTACAGTATCAGGTAAAGATATAGCGGAAAATCCAGCGCCATTGAGCAGGCAACATTCGGTATAAAACTCGGATAGATGCAGTCCATCAGGAATTTCGCCAGCGGTATGCATATCAGCCCGCCGACGGATACGATGAAAAGATTGCCGTTTAAGTACAGTCTGCGCACCTCTTTCGGGCAGTAGCCGAATATCTTCATAAGGGAGATACCAAAGGAACTGCGGTCTATCATCACGCCCATCATAAGGTACATCACTACGACAAATATCACCGTTCCCGCGATCAGCAGAGTGTATACCAGCGGCTTCATCTGCTCTGTGAAAACGCCCGAACTCTTTTCGATATCAGCCGCGGTGGTGACGCTGTAAAGTCTGCCCGCATCGATATCAAGTTCATCTGCGGAATAGACAGCGTTGAAGTAGTCTTCGTCCTCGCCGAAAAGTTCACGCATGGAGCCTATATCCATAAAGATCGTGAACCCCGGGGAATACTGCGCGATATCCGTCACGGTGAAAGTGTAGTCGCGGTCAGCCGCAGCATCGGTGAAAGTCACCCTGTCGCCGATATCATAGCCGAAACGCTGAACTAGGGAGTTGTTGATTACTGCCTTATTCACGCCCTTTTCAGGGTCAGCATCGAAGTACCTGCTGTTCTCGTTCAGACCGATCACCGTCACATCAAGGGTATGCCCCGTGGAGTCAGTGGAAAGTGTCTTGATGAAAGCGCTCTCTCCTCCTGTGGGGACTTCCTTTTCGGGATACTTATAGAGATACATATAGCCGTACTGTGTATCGGCTACGTTGTCATGCTTTACTGCCTGACACATCACCATACAGTCAAGACCCAGCATCACCACCATCAGGGAGACCAGCATACCGAGGATAACCGTCACCGCCGAACGCAGTTCTCGCACCATCTGCCTTACACGGAACAGGGTCATAAAGTTTTTCGACCTGATATTGAATCTGCGGTAGTTTGAAGCGCTCTGTTCGTTTTTGATGAGGGAAAGTGCAGTCCTCGAAAGCTTGCTGTTTATCACAAGTGCATTAACGATCGCCGAGATGATCGGTGGCAGTACAAGCCCGTACACAAGCAGATATGGCGCATAGCAGATATCGTACTGCGGCAGTGAGAAATAGCCATAGCTTGTCTGTAACCGCATACCGATGCCGACGGGTGAAAATCCAAGTGCTGTGCCGATTACTCCGCCGATGAATGCTATCAAAGTCGGAAGAGCTATGTAATGCCGCAGAAGGTCTTTTTTCTTAACACCCAGAGCGTACAGCGCACCGATGACAGGGGCTTCGCTCTCAACGCGGTGTACCACGAAAACAGATATCACGTAGCCGAAAAGGATAAGGACGATAACTCCCGCCGCAAGACCCGCGTTCTTGTCCATTATCACATCGTCTGCCGCGGCTTCTATGCGCTCGTTATCGCCGCGGGAAACGAATGACACAAGGTTCCCGATGTCGATATCGAAAGCCGCATCAAGCAGTTCGTCAATTCCATCACGCAGTTCACGTGCGCCGCTGTTCAGTTCGGCTGAACCCTCTTTTGCTTTGCCGACAGCGTCTGTGTACTCCGCAAGACCGTCACGGTAAGCGATTATACCCGAAATGCTGTCTTTCAGGTTTTTCAGTTCTTCTGACTTTGATATCTTTATCAGCCTGTCAAGTTCTTCGGCGTAGTTTTCTTCCCTCAGTGTGACATTCATTCCTGCCGCTGACAGCTTTTCATTCGCCTGCGCAAAATAGGCATCAACAAGCTGCTGTGAAGCAGTTTTAAGTTCAGCACTGTGAGACTCCAGTTCGGTCATGCCGTCACTGAGTTCGGCAGTACCATCAGTCAGGGAGTTGACTCCGTCCTCTATCCTGCGTCTGTCGGAGAGGAGATCATCGATAGTTTCACGGAAATATTTATCCTCGACTTTCATATGATCAAGCTTGACAGCGCGTATCTTCTCTTTCAGGTCATCATCGGTGACATCAGCCCCCAGCTTGTAGGCGTAGACATACTCCTCTGCGGTCAGACCGCCCTCGGCGCGGATATCCTCATAGCAATCATCCGTGACAAAAATAAGCCCGAAATACCGCGATTGCACAGCGGTATCGGAAAACTTTGCTTTCGGCTGATCGTAATCGGGCACAGTACCTATACCCGTGACCGTGAATCCATGTCCGCCCGCTGTTATGCTGTCCCCGATCTTCACGCCGTTTTCTGCGGCATAGCGCTTTTCGAGAATGCACTCCCCTGATTTTTCGGCAAGCCTGCCCTCATCGAGAATGATCTTATCGATATTTTCGCGGTTTTTGAACATTCTGAGCACGGTGTCCTCATCAACTGAAAGGTCGGTGTAGAACTCCGCCTGTATCTCGGTACCGCCCTCGGCAAGGGTATCGATCTCACTGTCGTTAAGGGGCAGAAACACTGTGAAGAAGCCGTCCTCGGTGTTGAATTCAGCCCGCTTTTCGACTGTGCCGTGCAGAACTGTTTCAGCAGAACCGACGATGCCCAGCACCAGAAAAATGCCCATGGCGATGACCAGTATCAGGGCGGTATAACGCCCTATCCCTGCCCTGAGATCGCGGGGCAGACGCTTTTTAAGCACTCTGTTCATCACAAGTCCTCCAGTTCGGCGGCGGGAACTATCTTTTCATTTTCGTAGTCCTTTATGATCTGACCGTCCTTGATAACGATGACCTTATGCACCATATTTTTTATGGAGTTATTGTGGGTGACTATCAGCATTGTAGTGCCGTACTTTTTGTTTATCTTCTCAAGAAGTATCAGGATATCGCGGGAGGTCTTTGAATCAAGAGCGCCTGTAGGTTCGTCGCAAAGGAGAAGTTTCGGGTTTTTGATAAGGGCGCGGGCTATTGCACACCTCTGCTGCTGACCGCCCGAAAGCTGCGCGGGGAACTTGTTCTGATGTTCTGTCAGACCCAGAACTTCCAGCAGTTCCTCCATATCAAGGGGAGAATCCGTCAGATATCCGCAGACCTGTATATTCTCTCTTACGGTGAGGTTAGGCACCAGATTATAGAACTGGAAAATAAATCCCAGATAGTCGCGGCGGTAGTCGGAAAGTTCAGCGGGGCGCAGACCGAATATCTCCTTGCCGTCTACCCTGACCGACCCCGAATCCATAGTATCAAGTCCGCCGATGCAGTTGAGAAGCGTCGATTTTCCCGAACCGCTTGTACCCTGTATAACGCACATCTGCCCCTTTTCAACGGCGGTGCTGACACCTTTCAGCACCTGAATATAGCTTGTGTCTTTGCCGTAGCTTTTCTTGACATCTTGTATCTCTAAAAACATTTTTGTTTCCCCTTTCTAAGGTTAGAATAAGCTAACTAAAGTATATGATATAATGCGGGATAACCGCAGAATATCACGTCACACATCGTCTTCCAATGAATACTCCATCCACGCTTTTATCAGCAGATCCATAACGGGCTTTATGAAATGCAGAGCGCTGTCTCTGTTTTTTTCGTGCTGCATCATATGTATGAAAGCGTTTATCTGCACATGGGTCAGCCAGTGGAGCATTTTTCTGTTGACCCGCTTGTTCGGCACGCAGGCGGCGTACTTTTCCGCAAGGGCGATATATGAGCTGTCCAGCTTATCGATAATGCCGTCAACGAATCTTTCGTACTTTGACCCTGCCGAACGGTCGAGGAGTATCGTCATCTCATCGTAGTGGTCATAGATGACATTTACGAGGGCTTCGCTGAAATCATCGTGGTCGCCGCTGTGATGCTCATATGTCAGCAGGTCGGCTTCTATATCGCGGGCGAAGTGGTTTTCAAGCACTGCATTCAGCCGAGCCAGTGCTTCACCCACCACGCCCTCAAACAATCCGTTTTTGTCTCCAAAAAAGAAGTATACAGCACCCGTAGTCAGCCCCGCCTCCGAGGATATTTTTCTGAGAGAAGCCTTCGTAAAGCCCTTTTCAAGGAACTCTCTTTTTGCGCACTCTACAAGCTTTTCGCGGCTCTCTTTATTATCTGTGATCTTTTCCGACATGGTGTGTCCTCCTCTTGATAACAGTGTTACGTAACACTGTTATTTTAACTCATATTTGTTAGTTTGTCAAGTTGGATCGGGGAGATTTGGTTATTTTGACTAAAATTATTTCGACGGTATGTGGCGGACGGAGTGGGGCTGGCCGATGGTTTTGTTTTGTGGGCATCGGTTTGCGAGTTCTGCAACAAAATCCTATCTCCAGCTCTCCGAGCTTACCAAACGGCTATCGTTTTTCCTTTCTGAAATATGGTTATTAACCATTATATCATATTTCCGAATAAATTAAAAGACGGTATTCTCCCGGACACAAGGTCTGGAAGATACCGTTTTGTTTTTGGTTTATCGCTGTTGTTTTTTCAGGAGCATTCTGCCCTGACAAATATAGTGGTCATCTTGACAAAATAGAGTGTCTGCACCTTGACAGAACGAGTGCCTGCGTGACAAGATACGTTCACTTCTGGATGACAAATAAGGGGAGTGGTAATATTGACTTTTATCGTTCTTTTGTGTTATAATGTATAAAATCAAAAAGAACAGTAAAAAGGAGGTAAACTATCATGTTGACGATCATATTTAATATTCCGGTGTTAATAGGCGTGTTCATTGTTGCTCTTTTCTTTTTTGCAGCAAGTAAAAGTAAAGCCATTAAGGTTGTGTCAGCAATCGTCATGGTGCTTACGGCTGCATCGATTTTAAGACTTCTGGTATTTACGCTTTCGATGATTATAAGAGTTCTTTTGCCATTAATCATTATCATAGGTATCATATATGCAATTTATACTATAAAGAAAAAGAAGTGAAATTCAAAAGGCAAGTTTGCAGCTTGCCTTTTTTATTTTTACGGATAGTTTATCGTTGCCGTAGTATGACATCACCAAATCGATTGTTTATGGACATAAAAACAAGACCATGTATGAAAAAAATTTCTACATGGTCTTGCTTTTTGGTAAGGAAAGTCTTTCCGAGTGTGGATTTTTTATCGAATACTAAAATACAATATGTTATTTATTAACTTTGATATTTAGATATAAAATATTATATATTGTATTTTATAAATATGCTGTGTATTGCTTTTTATATGTATTATATCTCATGCTTATTATCATGCAGATCGTTTGGTGCATGAAAGAATATTAAAACGAAAATACAGCCGCCGGGCAAAGAAAATATAAAACATAGATGCAGCTCTGCTCTCTTGTAAGGTGTCTAAAAATTAGACAGTAAAAAATCCTATCGTTTCATCCTACCTTCATTACATTTTTCCGTCATACTTCAAAATCAACCACCCACGAATACATTTCTCTAATACTCCGTTATTTTTCTGTATAAAAGAAAAGACCCCGCATAACGCTGAACCATAGGAGGCTCTTTTGTCATTGTAAGTTTTTACTGGCACGGTTCAAAAGATTGGTCGCTTTTGTTATGAAGCATTGAATCTATATTCATAAGGAGATAAATCATCAAGGAAAAGTTCCGCTCCGCAAATCGGCAAACTTGCATTTTTTAGTCATTTTACAGGTCTGATTAAGATCAACAATATCATATTTTTTTCAGTTCTTTATACGAGCAAAACTATTCGGATATCGGATTTTCCTAGAATCAATACTCAAAAAGAACAATTGGACAGATAAAGATTTATATGATAAAATAAAAAACATGGTAAATTGATCTGAAAACAAGGAAAGGGCTGAATTGAAAAATGAAAAGATCAAAAGCATTATTGGCATCGCTGCTGTTAGTTTTTTCATTAACAGGCTGTGCGGGAAAAAATGCATCGGCAGTTAGTTCACAAGAAAATGCTGATTCTTTGAAAATAGGCTACCTGCCGTCCCCGGGGCATCTTCTCTATTTTGTTGCACAGGAGGAGGGCTTATTCAAAGATGAAGGGCTGAACACAGAGCTTGTTATGTTCGGTGAGAACAATAGTGAACTTGCAGCTCTTGAATCAGGGAAGATAGACGTTGGTGCGTTTGGTTCAAGCGAACTAGTAACATATCTCGGTGACGGACATGAAATAACCGTGTTCGGCGGTGCTATGATCGCAGGTCACGGACTTATCGTCAAGCCTGAGTTAGTTGAGGGGATACCAGAGGAGGATTGGTCTCTGGATCTTCTTAAGGGCAAAAATATAGGCGTTGAGGGTGTTGACTCTGGATATATCGTTTATCGTTCGGCTGCAAAAAAACTGGGGCTTGAAGATTCAATAGAATTCAGTATATTTGCTGACGGAGCGGATGCTTACAATTCTCTGAAAAACGATGATATTGATGCGGCTATACTTTACGCACCTTACCGTATCCTTGCAGAGGACGAGGGCTATGTCATTCTTTCAAACAGCGGTACAGTATCAGGCTTTGAAGATCATGTCTGCTGCCGACAAGCTTCACTTACATCTTCACTTGAGAAAGATCCGGATACTTATGAAGCATTCCTTCGTGCGCTTATCCGTGCATACCATTTTTATAAGACAGAACCCGACAAGACTATCAAGGATGTTCAGAAATATGTAGATGTGGATGAAGGATCACTCAGAAAAGACACATATGATTATGACAGCCAGATAGCAAATCCTGATCCTGATATCACAGGTATGACGAATTTTTATGATGCGCTTGTAGATACCGGCTTTGTAAATGAGTTTGATATATCACATGGACTTTCCGCCGAGCTTTATGACAAGGCACTGAACGCTGTTGCTGCAGAAGATCCCGACGATGAGGTGTATAAATATCTTCTTGATTATCATAAGGAGAGAGACAAATGAAAAGGGTCAAACGACTGCTCTCAGTGACACATATTTTATTTCTTGCCGCATTATTTATACAATTTATGCCTTCACATACCAAAAAAATTGGAGATCCTAAATATTCTGCGGGATTGCTTTTGATATTGGAGATCGCTTATATCATACTTATCTTATTAAGGAGAAAGCAGGACAGAATTAAAACAACAAACGGTGTTTTTGGTGTGATATTTTCATTTATCGGGATATGGACGCTGCTTACTGCGAAATTTGTGCTTATTCCGCAGGACATATTCAAGGCTCCCGATGTCGTGACCGAACAGTTTGTCAGCGATCTTCCTCGGTTAATGAATGATCTGGCTGTAAGTATGATAACGATAACAACAGGATACGTACTTGCACTTATAACTGCGATACCGATAGGCTTATTCCTCGGCTGGAACGC
Source organism: Ruminococcus albus 7 = DSM 20455 (assembly GCF_000179635.2). Classification (NCBI taxonomy): domain Bacteria; kingdom Bacillati; phylum Bacillota; class Clostridia; order Eubacteriales; family Oscillospiraceae; genus Hominimerdicola; species Hominimerdicola alba. Next base: position 593,468 of record NC_014833.1, read on the forward strand.
ACAGGTAGGTAAAGTAGGTGAGCAGATCGCTAATTTTCTAGGCTCCATCCCACCTATCGTGTTTATTCCCTATACACTAGCTCTTCTGCCCACATTCAAAAGCTGCTCTATATTTGTTATTTTTATTACAGCTTTCTTTCCAATATTATCAGGAACGATGAGTGGAGTACAGAACATAAACAAAACTACTATTGAAAGTGCAAAGATATTCTGCCCGTCAAAAACGTATATGCTTTACAGTGTTCTGCTGCCTGCTTCGTTGCCGCAGATATTTGACGGCTGTAATATGGGATTGCTCCTGTCTTTTATCCTTCTCACTTCGGCAGAAATGATAGGCGGAAACAGTGGTATCGGATTCTATATCCAGTACTACACCAATTTCGGAAATTTTACAAGAATAATGGTCGGTATCGTTTTTCTCGGAACGATCGTAACTTTAGTCACTAATCTGGTGAAAGCAATTGAAGCGCGATTTCTGCGCTGGAAAAATTAGTGATATTCAAAGGGAGAAAAAACTATGGCTAAAAATATACAACTTGATCTTGAAACAGTTCAGAACCGTGAAATGCGTCTTGGTTCGATAATATCATGGGACGGAAAAGCATCTGAACTTGTTGAACTGTCTCGTTATGAGGAACGTGCGCTCAGACATAAGGGAGAATGTCCTGGTGCAGGAAAAAACGGCGAAGGATGCCGTTTATGTGAACTTAATATGCCCTTTAACCAACAGAGTATGTGTGCAAACTCCATAGCAGCCTGCCAGGCAGGTAATATCCGTGACTGCGTACTTATTCAGCATTCACCTGTGGGCTGTACAGCCAGAAATCCGGAATTTAATCTTGCATTTCGCAATGGTCTGGAACGCCGCGGCATAGAACCTCGAAATATAAACATCATGACTACCAACCTTCTTGAAAATGACATGGTATTCGGTGCATCTGAAAAGCTGAAAAGAGCAGCAAGAGAAGCTTTTGAACGCTATAACCCAAAGGCTATATTCTTCTCTATGAGCTGTTCCACTGCGATAATAGGTGAAGACCTCAGCAGTATCGCAGCTGAGATGGAAGACGAACTTGGGATACCTGTTGCACCTATGCAGTGCGAAGGATTCCGTTCAAAGCACTGGTCAACAGGATTTGATATCTCACAGCACGCTGTCCTGAGACATATTGTAAATAAGAATCCGAAAAAGCAGCCAGATCTTATTAATATCGTCGCACTTTGGGGTACGGATTATTTTACCGATATGCTCAAACCACTTGGGCTGAGAGTAAACTATATCATGGATATAGCAAGTTTTGACGAGCTTGCACAGACATCTGAAGCGGCTTGTACTTCAACATTCTGTCATACTCTCGGTTCTTATTTTGCAACCGCTCTTGAAGAGGCTTATGGTGTACCACAGATAAGAGCTCCTCAGCCATACGGTTTTGCAGGTACGGATGCATGGCTTCGTGCTATCGCAAAGCAGGTAGGAAAAGAGAAAGAAGCAGAAGAGTATATCGCTGCCGAGCATGAACGTGTACGACCCAAAATAGAGGAACTGAAAGAAAAGCTTAAAGGCGTCAACGGTTTTGTGCTGACAGGTTCTTCTTATGCACATGGTCTTATATCTGTACTTCGTGATCTTGGTGTAACAGTTGATGGTTCTGTCGTATTCCATCATGATCCTGTATACGATGGAGGTTATGAAGAGCAGAACACACTGAAGACCCTTGTAGATAACTATGGTGATATACCTCACTTTACAGTCAGCAAATGTCAGCCCTTCCAGCTCCCTGCACTTCTCAGCCGAGTGAAAGCAGATTTCATTATCATTCGTCACAACGGACTTGCTCCAAACGCCGCAAGAATGGGAATACCCTCTTTTGCCATAGGTGATGAACATTTCCCCGTAGGTTATGATGGTATGATACGTGTAGGTGAGGCAGTACTTGACGTTCTTGCACGTAAAAAGATGAATCAGGTACTAAAGAGACACGTTGGGCTGCCATATAGTGACTGGTGGCTAAGTCAGAAGGATCCGTTTATTCTTGCAAAGCACCCCGAGGTGCTCGATGAAACTACTAAGGAGGTGCAGGACTAATGGCTAAGAAAAAACATACAACGATCACTCATCCCCACTATGCGTGTGCCATTGGTGCGGCATATACAGTATCGGCTATCCCGGGGGCAGTTCCAGTGATCAACTGCGGTCCCGGATGCGTGGATCAGCAGTATTTTACAATGTCATTCTGCAACGGCTTTCAGGGTTCGGCAGGTGCAGGCGGAGGCGATATCCCGGGTACTAATTCGGGAGAAAGTGAGATCGTTTTCGGCGGTGCAAAGAAACTGGACGGAGTTATAAAGTCAGCTCTGAAGATCATGAAAGGCGATCTGTTCGTAGTTCTGTCAGGCTGTTCTCCACAGCTTGTGGGAGATGATGTCGCATCAGTAATAAAACCATACCGCGAACAAGGGTATCCCATAGTTCATGCAGAGGTTCCCGGATTTAAGGGAAATAACCTGTGGGCACACGAGGAAGTCATTATTGCGATAATAGACCAGTTTGTGGGAGAAGCAAAGGGTATACGCCGCCGCAAGAAGCTTATCAATCTATGGATGGGAGCGCCTTACTTCAATACATTCTGGCGTGGAGATATCATTGAGATAAAACGTATACTCGAAGCCGCAGGCTTTGAAGTTAATGTGTTCTTCGGCAGTGAAAGCGCAGGTGTTTCAGAGTGGAAGAGTATCCCGAAAGCAGCCTTTAATCTTGTGCTTTCTCCGTGGCTTGATCTGAAGGTAGCTAAACATCTTGAAAAAAAATACGATCAGCCTTATCTGCATATACCTGTTATCCCTGTCGGTGAGGAGGCAACAACTGCTTTCCTGCGTCAGGTTGTGGAATTTGCAGATATAGATAATACAAAGGCTGAGAAATTCATAGAAAAGGAAGCAAAAAGATACTATTACTTCTTGGACCATTTTGCAGACTTTTTCGCAGAATACTGGTTCGGATTCCCTTCAAAGTTTGCTATTGTCGGAGATGCGGCATATAATATTGCACTTTCAAAATTCCTTGCAGACCAGTTGGGACTGATACCTGTAGGACAGATAATTTCAGATAATACTCCGGTCAAATACCGAGAAGATGTTGCTGCTCTTTATACCGAGCTTTCCGAAGGTGTATACGGAAACGTTGAGTTTATTGAAGACGGTTATCTCATAGAGAAGAAATTATCTGGATTTGATTTCGGAAACAGTACACCGCTTATCCTCGGTTCTTCATGGGAGCAGGATGTTGCAAAGGAAAAGAATGCCGTGCTGGTGGAAGTCGGTACAATAGCTACAGAGGAAGTAGTTCTGAACCGTACATATATCGGATATACTGGAGCACTTCAATTCATTGAAAAAGTTTATTCCGCAGCGGTCAGCGGTTAAAATGTAGATAACAATAAAGCCTGAAAGCAGATAAAAACGCTTTCAGGCTTTACTACTATTCTCGTAATTCAAGCTCTTTTCTTACTTCTTCAAGAAATCTTTTTCCCATACTGCTAAGCTCGTTGTTTTTTTTGGTGATATATCCTATATTCATACTGCTCTGGATATTATCATCATCCTTGAAAGGTATCACAATGAACTGATCTCCACAGAGTTTTTCGGAGTATATGCTCGAACACAATGTATATCCGTTCAGTCCTTCCATCAGATTCATCATTGTCGCACGGTCTGTAGCCTTGACTGTTTTCTGATATGCGTGTTCGATAAGTATCTCCTCGGCAAAATATATCTCGTCCTCGTTACCCTGTTCAAATGACAGACAAGGATACGGGTCAAGCTGTTCAAAACCAAGCTCTTTTTCCTTTGCAAGCGGATGTGATCTTGCAAGATAAACACTTGCGGAACATACGATAAGTGAATGAAATTCTAGCTCGTTCTTTCGCAGCAACTTGTTTATCATACGCTGATTGGTATCACAGGTATAGATGATGCCTATCTCGCTTTTCATTGTACTAACGTCTTTTATCACATTTGCAGTTGCGGTTTCTCTCAGTGCCAGGTCAAATTTGTTAGAGTCGTAATGTTTTGCCATTTCTATGAAAGCCTTGACTGCAAAGGAGTAGTGCTGCATCGAAACAGCAAAGCGACGTCTGATATTCGTTTCCTCGCCGTATTCTTCCATTACATCTTCATACTGTTGATATACACGTTTTATCTTTTGTAAAAATTCATCTCCCTCGGCTGTCGGAATAACACCTTTATGAGTACGGTGAAATATCTGTATTCCAAGCTCATTTTCCACATCACGCACAGCTCCGGTAAGTGTGGGTTGAGCTATGAATAATTTTTCAGCAGCCTTGTTCATTGATCGTGATTCAGCTATGGTAAGAAGATAATTGATCTGTTGTAAAGTCATAAAATAAAGCACCTCGCAAAACAATCATAAGAATAAATTTAAATTGCATTTTCATGAGTATATTATAACGTAAAAAATCTACTAATACAATATGATTAGTATGAATATATATTAAATTATATCACAATTAACCTTATGAAGTTCATAGAAATCAATATGGCACATCAGCAACAGCTTGACAGCATCAAAAATTACATAAGTGATGTCAAGAAAACCGCTTCATTGGATAGTGACAGCACCGAAATCTATGGTGAGCTTTTGAAGAAGGTAATAGCTCATGAAAATAAAACTGCTGCCTTTTATTTGAACTATGTATCGTTCGGATTCAGGATAACATTTGCCGATGCAAGACGGCTCATTGATGATTACATCTATTTTTACAATCACTAGCGCATTCAACTCAAAAAAACTGACTCCGCTTGAATTGCGAAGTCAGTTTTAATTTGCCATAGGGGCTTTTTGGTGTTGTACGCACAATGTGGTGCGGTTCAGTATGACCTATTGGCGTTTAATTTTTACAGTTAATTAAACAGGTTCAAATCTCCATCAAAAGTTTCACCGTTAAAGATACTTCCCTGGAATATGATATTCTTAGCAATGATCCTTCCGTGAATATTGAAGTTGTTTGATTCGATCCTTACTGTTCCGTTAGGAGCATAGATGATACCCTTGATATCCACATCAGTTGACCTGATAGTTATATCTTTTTCACTGCAAATAAGGATACCTTCATCGGATGATGAAGCAAAGCAGTTGCTGGGATCAATGATCAGGGATTTACTGCTGAATATATCAGAGTCAGCTACAACACTGTTTCCGTAGATCCTGAATTCATTTTCGTTCTCACTTGTCCAGCCGTTTTCAATGCTGAGTATTGTTTCCTCTAATCTCGATTTAATTACACTCAGTACATCAGGGAATTCAATAAACTCAGAAGTGATCGGATCATTTTCAAGCAGTGTCTGCCAAGTATTGAACTGTGCTCCTGATACTGATGAACAATCACCTTCGACTGTAATAATAGAGCAGTTTGCTTCAACATTGGAATTTGAGTGCATACTGCCGTATACATTCATAAGCCAGCCGTTCATCTGAATACCCTTTATTGACGCATCATCATTCATAGAAAACAGAACGTCGTCTCCCATAAATGAGAAATCAAAGCCGTCAAGCATAAAGCCATCGCCCGGTAATTCAATTGTCTGACCGTTCTCTGTTGTTACTTCATAAGTGATAAGGTATTCCTTACCGCCTCTTGAAGTGAAATCATTTGCAGGAACAACACTGAATGAATCAGTATTGTTTTCTCCGATAGAGAGATCGATAACTTCTTCTCTTTCATAAACTACCTTTTCGTGTGCTGCGTCAATGATCCTGATATTGATCTTTCCATTTTCAATATCATATCTTCCGATGTTCTCGATATATCTGGTTATATCAATATTCTCATCAGCCTTAAACAGCTTGCCTGATGTATTCAGATAACCTGTCAGCTCATACTGTGGCAATTCATGATGCATCACTTCGATAACGGCCTGGCTTTCAGACACCAATACGTCACCATCGTATACATTGGAAATTATAGTATACTGTCCTTCGGGCTGATCTGCAACATTCCATATCTCTGAAACTTCGACATAGCTCTTTGTCATGATCTCGCTGAGTGTTTTGGTGTATTCTGTGATCACATTGCCCTCAGGATCTGTGATCGTAATAACATTTGTAAGTCCCTTTGCGGCTCTTATATCTGAATTGTTATGGATCCTGTCGAAGATCTTTACGTCTTCATATTCGTAGTATGCTTCTTTATCAGTTGTGACCTGATTGGTGATCTTTCCTTCAGAGCCAATAACAGGGAGTGTTATCTTATCAAGTGTCTTGACTCTTGCGATGTTGTTTTCATCAGTATAATCAAGTCTGATGTTCTTTAAAAGTATAGCATCAATGCCTGATGTCAGATCATCAAGATCAATCGGTACTACAAAGCTGAGAGTTTCACCTTCGTGAAGTTCATCATACTGCTGAACAAAAGATGAACCGTCAGGAAGTTCACCGGTTATAGCAAGGTCTGTTGCAATAACAGCATCAGCATCCGGAATACGTTTAGCTTCTTCTGTATCAATGATATTGTTCTTAATGGTATTGACAGCTGTTTTATCTGTATACTCATAGAAAGAAGCATTATCAGGGATAAGCTGAGCTATACTCTGGTACTGTTCCGTAGAGTCTTCATCGCCAAGTCCGATAAATGTTATTTTCTTATCAACTATCTTCTGTGCAACATTTTTCTGAACTTCCTCATCATCAAGATCTTCGATAGGCGTATCGCTAAGACTTATAACATATCTGCTGTTGTCACTTTCAAAATTGTAATTGTCGAGAATATTCAGGAGCTTTTCGCCCTTGATGGTCTGCATAGTGATGTTGGCAAACGTGAAATATGATCTCTGACTGCAGCAATGACTTGCATGGCTTGTGATCGGTCCATAGCCATTGCCGTGGATATTAGGAAGCTCTGCGTTATCTATTACAATGTCACCGCCATCCCAGAGGGAAACAGTGTCGCTGTTTGCAATGATCTTAATGTGATGTTCCGCATAAACATCCTTAAACTGGAATTTGCTGATCTCTTTTCCGGCATATCCTCTGTTTCTGAAAGAATCGAGATTCATCTCATCTAATTCATATAATCTCAATCCATCCCGCATTATGAGAACATAATATCCGCTGATCGTGTTTGCTTCAGCATCTATAGTAGTATTAAAGAGGAATCCACCTCCGTTCATACTATGCCAGTCAGTCTTATCACGCTGAATATCGAACGTAAATATCTTCTGAGAATCATTCTTATCGGGAACAAACAGGAAATCCTTATATGGGTCATACCTATATCCAAGCATCTGAATATTTGTATTATCAGATACTATATGTTTTGTATATCCTGACTGCGTATCATATCCCGGGTGATCATATTCTATCCATTCATGAGCGTCTTTCGCAGAAAGGAATGATGTTGAAACATTGCTGAGATGTGGAATAAGTTATATTATCATCCGAAACATCGTTAAAAGGAAGATCATCAGCCAGTGAAACATAGGGCTTTTCAGGATTGATCAAAGCGGAAATATCTGCCATTACTGTTTCATAATTTTCAACAGTAACATTTGACAGCAATTCTTCAAGATCATTGTAACCCGAGATAACAGTGTCCCGATATTCAGAAAAATCAGCTGAACCATCATCAGTATCACTTAATTCTTCAGTTGTCCGAGCTTTGAGGTCTGAGATCTGTTTGCTGAAATCAGCAACGCTTTTCTCTAGGGCAACACCGCACAAATGACCTCTAAAGCAAGACATACCCCAAACAGATATGCCTGCCCAAGATCCTGTTCGCAGGGCGCACTTTATCAAGCCAGCAAGTTTTCTTGTCAGCCAGATAAAGATTCGCCAGCGCGAATATCATATTAAATTTGGCTTGTTGTTTTCGCAAGCCACGGTACCGCGTTCGTCGGAATCGGAACAGTCGCTTCACAACTCCGAAAACGTGCTCGACCTTTGAACGTACTGTGGACTTCGCAAACTCTTCTATCTCAAAACCAACTGATCATTAGGCTCCAGTTTCTTCTTTGCACCGCGCCGGCGGTTGATGTGATACTCCCGCCCCTCTTTTTGCTTTTCCTCCGATATATGCTCCTCAACATTCAGATATCCCGAATCTCCGTATATTTCATCTTCATCGCCATCGATCACGTCATCGACGGCTTCCGTATCGTGTACATTTGCAGCGGTCGCCTTGACGTGGTGAACAAGGCCGGTGTCCTTATCGACACCGATATGCGCCTTGTATCCGAAATACCATTGATTGCCTTTCTTGACAGAATGCGCATCGGGGTCGCGCTGCCTGTCAGCATTTTTGTGGAGGAGGGCGCGGCAATAAGTGTCGAATCGACGATAGTACCTTTCTTCAGGATGAGATGATTCTTATCCAGGATGCTGATGACCTGCGCGAATATCTGCTCTTGGATATTGTTGTCGATAAGCAGCTGTCTGAATCGGCCGATAGTATCGCCGTTGGGAACATCATCGGGAGATGATACGCCGCAGAAATCAGAGAAAGAGCGGCTGTCGAGTATCTCATACATAACGGCCATATCTGCGAGGTCATAGAAATTCTGGAGAATATGGATCCTGAGCATCAGCTCGATTGGGTATGGCTTCTGTCCGACTTTCCCTTCATAATAAATCGGAGATATTATAGAAACCCAGTCTTGCCAAGGGATCAGAGAATCCATTTTCTCAAGGAACTGTTTTTTGTTGGTCTTTGCACTCTGGAAGGCATCGCCGAAGAGTGAGGTTTGAAGATTGCTTTTCATACTTTTATTATATCATTTTTGGGCTGCTGCGCAAGTTGTGCGGTGTTGCCCTAGTTCCTCACTTGACTCCACGTTCTCCGGCATATTAGCAAATGCTTCGACCAGTGATTGACTCGCTTTGCCCATATATGTCGTATTCTCTGCCAACACAAGTTCACTAACATCTTTGAGTTCCGTATTTGGGAACAAGTCTGTACTGTAATCAAGTGTTTGGGTCAACAAATCAGTTGACTTGGGTTTGCTCTTCTCTGCGACGATCGGAGCATAGTTATCTCCGACCACATAAACGCAGGTCATTGTTATGGCTAGTACCATAGCAATCAACTTATTTGTTGGTTTGCGCTTGGGTATTGTGTTCATTAACACGACTCCTTTCATAGTATGTAAATCCATTAGATTTACAAAAAATATACATTCATTATTATATGGCATTAAGTTTATAGATGTCAAGCTTTGAACCGATTTTTTAATCATAATCATGGAAGATAACAATAATCATATAAAACAGATAAATAATATAGCTATTTTAGTAAATTCCAAAAAACATAAGATATTGAATGTTGTCCAATAAAATGCATTAAAGAGGTTTGTTTATCATTACATTAAATTTTACAAGCAATAATGCAATTAACTCAAAATAAAACTGACTACGCTTGATGAAATGCTTCCCTTTTGTTAGACAATGTGGTATAATAGAGATATACCAATTTGAAATCTAACGAAATGGGGCATTTTTATGCCTAAAGGAAAACCAAACAAGAGATACACACCGGAGTTCAAGATAATGGTTGTGGAAACAATGCATAATGAAAAGTTAAGTTACAAAGAAGCTGCTCGCCAATTTGATGTCTCATTTGATACAGTAGTATCAAAATGGGAGCGCATCTATCTTGAAGAAGGTAAAGAAGGATTTTATGTTGAACGTCGTGGGCGCAAATCAACAGGTCGTCCTCCAAAAATGAAAAAAGAAGTCGAAGAAGACCTCATAGCCGAGGTTCAGCGTCTTCGTGCGGAGAATGCATACTTAAAAAAATGAATGCCTTGGTTGCCGAGAGGGTACGGCAAGAGAGAAAGCAAAAGTGATATGGGAACTGAGGCATGAATTCAAGATAGGTCTGCTCATTGATGTTGCCGGAATCCCTCGCAGTACCTATTACTATTACAGCAAGCAATTCAATGATCCGAAACCGGATAAGTATGCAGCGATCAAGGAGGATATACGCAGGATATATGATGAAAGAAAAGGACGCTATGGCTATCGCAAGATAACGAAAGAACTGAGAAAAACGCATAGGATAAACCACAAGACAGTTCAGCGATTAATGCGTAAAATTGGTATATTCTGCCGCGTTCGCATGAAAAAATACAACTCATTCAGGGGGGAAGTCGGCAGAATAGCACCAAATCTTCTGGTACGTGATTTCAAAGCGGATAAGCCAAATCAGAAATGGGTCACAGATGTGACAGAGTTTGCTCTGTTTGGTATCAAGCTGTATCTGTCGCCGATCATTGATCTTTTCAACGGCGAAGTTGTGTCCTACAACCTGAATTACCACCCTAATTTGAATCAAGTGACCGATATGTTGAATAAAGCATTTGCAAATATACCGGAAAACACCGGACTCATTTTGCATTCGAATCAGGGCTGGCAGTATCAGCACAAGCAGTACCAGAAAATGCTCAAAGATAAAGGCATAAGACAAAGTATGTCACGAAAGGGAAACTGTCTCGACAACGCTTGTGCAGAAAACTTCTTTGGATTGCTGAAAACAGAACTTCTCTACTTACAGGAATTCTCATCTGTTGAGCACTTCATTTCAGAACTACATTCATACATCGCTTGGTACAACACAAAGCGCATCAAGCTTAAGCTTGATGGTATGTCACCTGTTGAATACAGGCTCAACGTTGCATGAAAAAAGCGACCAAGATTTCTCTTAGTCGCTTTGCATAAGTTTTCTTTGAAAAGTTTGTCTAACTTTTTGGGGTCAGTTCAATTTTGAGTCACAGCGTCCGTTTTTGTTTTAATTTCAGATACGATCCTAGTTTCAAATTCAAAATGGATCAATTTGGATAGTCCAATTTGCTTCGTGGAGTACTTGGAGTTTATTATACTTCATTAAGGTAATGGTTTAGGTAGTGAAGGCCAGTACTCGTATAGTGCTACTATTGATACAGGAAAAGTAATTGGTACTAAAGGAGAAACGCATATTAGATTAATTTATGATGACTTTGATCAAGTCTGGACTGTCTTTCCGTGCAAAATTCCATAAAATAGGTGATATTATGACGATTGAAAATATAATGAAAAAATATGATAGTATGACAATAAATAAATTTAAGGATTTTTTATTTATTGATGTAGGTGATATTGATGATGTTGATATCATTGTTGGATTTATAAAGGCGAATGATGAAACAAAAATACAGGAATATTCTGATATGATCTGCAACGATAGCGGTTATAAAGGTATTTTTTTAGATGGAAATCAGTATATAATTTCAAACGATAAAAATGAAGTTCATATCATAGATACAATTGCGGCTGAATATGCAAAAAATTCATTAATCGAGATGGTTTTTGAAATTGATGAATTTATATTCCTTATTCGCCATAAAAAAGAATATATGGAATGGTTCAACAAAAGATAGCGATAATGATAGAATGTGGATAGAAAGAGGATTCGATGACTATAAAAACTATGAGTAAAAAGAAAAAATATATAATAATATTGGCAGTTGTTGTTCTGATTGTAAGCATTGTTAAATATATTTTATATCATGGTTATCCCTTTAACACACCACAGATAATTTACAATGCTGTCCAAATAAACAGACCTCAAAACTCAGAAAATATAGTATAATAGTGACAGAAACCGAAAGGAGCTGTCGCTATGTCAAAAAGATTTCCGAAACCTGAGATCACACTTGATGGGATATACTCAAAGTTCGCAGATGAAAGCTTTTGCAAGGATTTTGTGCTTGATATCCGCTTTGAAAAGGGCTTTGCCTGCCCGTTTTGCGGTGGCTCTGAGTACCGCAGGATAAGGTCACGCCATCTGCTGCGCTGCAAGTTCTGTAAAGCAGATATATCCGCCACAAACGGAACTTTTATGCACAGAACACATATTCCGCTGAGGCTGTGGATAATCACCGCATTCCTCATTATGAGCAACAAATGCAGCGTTTCTGCTGTTACGCTGATGAGGTCTTTGGGAGTGACCTACAAGACAGCCTGGTACATCCTTCATCGCATCAGAAAAGCTATGAAATGTCGTGAAGAACGCTATTTGCTCGACGGGATCGTTGAACTTGATGACACGTATCTCGGTGCTCCGACTCACGGTAAAAAGCGCGGCAGAGGTACTGAAAAAGTCAAGATGATCGTAGCTTTATCGAAGAACGCAGCAGGAAATCCCGAGTACGTTAAAATGAGCGATGTGCCGAATTTAAAGGGTATAACTGTTGGTAGATTTGCCAGGGATAATATCCGCGCAGGCTCGAAGATCGAGAGTGATAATGCTCGGAGTTACAAGAAACCGTTGGCACAGAAATACTTCCATGTTTTTGAAACATATGATCCGACAAGCGGTCAGCTGAACTGGATGCATAAAGTTATATCAAACTTCAAAGCAATGATCATGGGAACTTACCACGGAAACGAAAAGATCCACACAGCGTTATATGCTGCCGAATACTGCTACAAATTCAACCGTCGTAAGCTGGGAAACAGTGCGTATTTAAGGCTTTTGGCTGCTTTGGTGCAGTGATCTTACTTGTGGTGTGTTAAAGGGATAACCATATTTTATATTATTCTTCTATAGAACAGAAAATGATCAGGAGTTACAATAATAACAGCGAATTGTATGCTAAGCTCGTTGATGACTTAAACGATTATCATAATAACGTTGATAATGATGTTTCGAGAATAGAATTCGGATGGGATCCGAAAGATAAACAGTCAAATGTCATAATGCGTAAAGATTTTGTGCATAAGATCCCAATAGAAAAAAACATATACGATGACTTGGAACTTGCATTGAATACGATCAAAACTTCTGAAAAAATGTATATCAAGGCATTATTTGATAGTGAACGAGTCACAACAATAGAAATACATATTACAAATTCCCAATATAGAGATGGAGCAGATATAGTAATCTATACTGATGAATTGATATATTCTGTTATTCCTGTTGAAAATTTGAACAAAACAATTGCTAAATCAAAACCAATTGATGAAAACTGGTATTTTGTCAGAGAAAAAGGTAGTGTGGGTTAATTGATAATAAAACTGTAATAATTAACATTGATCCTAGTTTGGATAATGTTGAATTTGGTCAACTTATCGATTATTATATAGGTGATGATTTGAAAGGGTTTAAGGAGCTTATTACTATACAACAAGGAGAGTGGTAAAGTGGATTTTTATGAAATAATTCCAGGTAAAAGTGTTGGCAGATACAGTATAGGTGCAAACTACGATAGTATTATTGAACATCTTCGTACTGAAAAAATACCATATAAAACAACCGATAATAATTATGTAAAAAAAATAATCACAGCTGATATTGTTTTCTGGTTTAAAGATAAAGTACTGATCCAAATAATGGTATATAATGATTTTAAAGGTAAAGTAAAAGGAAAGGTCGGTATTGGCTCTTATCTAAGTGATGTTGAAAAGTTCATAGGGAGACCGGAAGAAGATGGACAAAATATCGAAACAATCTACATAATAAAAGATCTTCCAGGCATTTGTTTTGAATTACAGGATAATGATATTGATGAAGAGTGGAATGAAAATACAGCACCAATAGAAACAATCAGTGTGTTTAAATAATAGATGATCGGTACGATTAAAATTATTTATTCTGTAATGTGGACAGGGAAAAAACGCACAAAATCTTGGATAGGCAGGAGTCAGGCGGCGTGATGAGCCAGCCCATTTGAAGTTCTTAGTGCCACAGGTTGGAGGCCGCCTTCATTGAAGCTGTTGATCCTTTGTGTGTTGTAGTAGCCGAAGATGTATCGGAAGATGACAGTTTTGACTTCTTCACGTTTCAGTTTGTAGGTCGGGATCAGATACAGCTTTTCTTTTTTCAGCGTGGCAAAGAAACTCTCCATACGGGCATTATCATAGCAATGAGCAGTGCCGCTGAGGCTCTGAATGAGCCCATTTGTTACAATTTCCCGGCAAAAAGCGTAGCTTGTGTACTGGCAGCCACGGTCACTGTGGAGGACAGTTCCTTCGAGCCTGCCGTACTTTTCGCGAATTGGTGAATTTATGCGGAATCATGATAATATCACGTACAATTTTCTTATATAATTATATTATAGCAAAGCCAATGATTGTATATCAATGATAGGCTTTTAGCTTGAAAACGATAAGAAAAGGTGATAGCATGAAAATCGTAGTACATTATCCCACTTCGGCTGAGGGTATCAGGCAGCTTCAAACGACTGTTGCCGAGTGCCACGCTAAGATTATCACGGCTCACATTGATGCACTGCCTGTTTCAAAAGAAAAGAAGAAAGAACTGCTTGATATGGTGATAGAAAATATCGCATCGCAGAAAAACGATTGACCGCAAAGACCTCTCCGGACATTCAGAGAGGTCTTTATATTTGGCACTTGACACCTGCTAATAATGATGATATAATATCCATAACGATATATAACTATTACAAATATAACGAAAGGAACAATAATATGCCCGATAACAGAAAATACGCAATTTACAGCCGCAAATCCAAATTCACCGGCAAAGGTGAGAGCATTGAAAACCAGATTGAGATATGCAGGCGGGCGTTGAAAAGCAAATATGATGTAGTTGATGAGGACATTGTGGAGTTCGAGGATGAGGGCTTTTCGGGTGGCAACACCAAGCGCCCGAAATTTCAGGAGATGATGGAGCGCTGCCGCAATGGTGAGTTTCAGTTGGTTATTTGCTACCGTCTTGACAGAATAAGCCGCAACACATCGGACTTTGTGAACACCTATGAGGAGCTGAAAGAACACAGCGTTTGTTTTCGTTCGGTCAGCGACAACATTGATGATACCTCGCCTATGGGCAGGGCTATGATGATGATAAGCTCGGTTTTTGCACAGTTGGAGCGTGACATTATTGCAGAGAGAATAACCGACAATATGCATGAGCTTGCCAAGTCGGGACGGTGGTTGGGCGGCAATCCGCCAACGGGTTACAGGAGTGCCGAGACCGTGGGCAGTATTACGGTTGATGGCAAGATACATAAGGCGAGAATGCTGGAGAAAAATCTCGAAGAGGCAGAGCTTGTCGGGCTGGTGTTCACTAAGTTTGTTGAACTGCGTTCTATTACTAAGGTGGAGACCTATCTGCTCAATAATGATTTCAAGTCGAAAAAGGGCAACACGCTTTCGAGGTTTGCCATTAAGACTATTCTGCAAAACCCTGTGTATGCCATTGCTGACGAGGATACATGGGTATATTTGAACGAAAAAGATATGCAGTTGTACGGTTCGCGCGATGACTTTGACGGCATTCACGGTATTATGGCGTACAACAAGACCATACAGAAAAAGGGAAGGTCAATGAAGCAGAAAGCTCCAAGCGAGTGGATAGTGGCTGTTGGCAAGCACGAGGGCATTATCGAGGGCAAACGCTGGGTAGAGGTACAGCATCTGCTTGAAAAGAACAGGGACAAGGCATACCGAAAGCCCAAGAGCAATACTGCACTTCTGTCGGGACTGCTGTTTTGTGCGTGCTGTGGAAGCTTTATGCGCCCAAAGCTTTCATCAAGGGTCAACAAGCAGGGCGAGAAGGTATATGATTACCTTTGCGAGCTCAAAGAAAGAAGTCACGGTCTCAAGTGTGATAATAAGCGAATTAACGGCAACGAGCTTGACCGTCAGATATGCGATGAGATAAAGCACCTGGGCGAGGACGATTCGGGGCTGATGAAGCTGCTAAGAAATTCACAGAAGAGTTTGAATGAGACATTCGCTGATTCGCAGGCAGAAATCGACAGGCTGACTGAAAAGAAAAAGCAGTATGAAGCCGAGCGCACAAATCTTGTTAAGGCTTTGACTTTGGCAGGCGAAACTATGGCTGCTGAGGACATCATCTCGCAAATAAACGATCTGCACACTAAGACTTCCGAGCTTGAAATGCAGATATCCGAGCACCGCAGGCTTATGGAAAACAGCGACATCACCGACGAGCAGTATCAAAGCCTTGCGGATATGCTGTCGTCATTTGCTAAAACTATTGACACATTAGATGTTATGAAAAAGCGTGATGTTATACGCTGCTTCGTGCGTCGTGTTGAGTGGGACGGCGAGAATATCCACCTGTATCTTATGGGTGCAGAAAGCGGGGGTACTGATGTGCTGCATTCAGAGCCGAAGTGCGAGTGTAGCAAATGAGATACTTATGCATTTTCGTTCGCTGAAAAAGACGGCTAATGATGTATCTATGGAAGAACCTTCACATTCCGACAAAGACGGCAGCAGCCTTAGTCTTATGGATATGATTGCCGATAGTGAGGACGTTGCGGAGCGTATAGAACTTCTTGTACGTGCGGAACAGATGTATATTGATCTGGATAAGTGCCTTGATGATCGTGAGAGGGAGATAATCGTTATGAGGTACGGGCTTTTCGGCAAGCCTGCCCTTACTCAGCGGGAGGCGGCTAAAAAGCTGGGGATATCCAGGTCGTATGTATCGCGGATAGAAAAGAGAGCTCTGGAGAAGCTGAGAAAGGAACTTGGGTGAAGTATGGTATATAAAATATTGGACGCTGTGAGCTGACAGATGAGATTATGGATCTGAATAAGAAAGAATTGCGGTTGGGATCAAAGTTTTCGATTTCAAACAAATATGTAGCGGGTTGTATATGTAAATATACAGCCCCGAAGCGATGTCAGGTCGCTTCGGGGCTGTGGTTTTATATGGGACATTTTATATTATACTCAGCTAAAATTTTAGAAACCGTGTCCATCTGATCTATTTCACGTTTTATGAATACCATAACAACGATGAAAGCTATAAGATCGGAAAGAGGAGCGGCTGCCATTATGCCGTTTAATCCGAAGAAGTGGGAGAGTATCAGCACCAGGGGTATAAGGAACAGCACCTGTCTTGTGAGTGAAAGAACTGCACCTTTTATTGGCTTGCCGATAGCTGCGAAGAAATTGGAGGATATCATCTGAACACCTGTAAGCGGCAGCAGCAGCAGGAAAGTCCTCATGAACTTTACTGCGAAATCGAAGTAAAGAGCAGTTTCCTGGTTATCTGACGAATCGAAGAGCGAAAGCACCTGCTTCGGGAAAACCTGGAATATTGCAAAAGCAATTATCGTAATTACAAGTTCGCACTTTATGGCAAGCTTGTACACGCGCTTTACGCGTTCGTACTGCCTTGCGCTGTAATTGAAGCCAACGATAGGCTGCATACCCTGCAATATACCGATTATAATCGCCAGTACGATGGAATTGACCTTCATTACGATGGTGCTGGCGGCAAGGGGAATATCCGAGCCATAGGGCGAAAGTTCGCCGTATTTTGTCAGTGAGCGGTTCATGACTATCTGTACAAGTGTGAGAGCTATCTGTGTAAGACCGTTGCTCATGCCCATTGTCAGGGTGGTCAGCATCTCACGTAAACTCAGCCTTATGTGTTCGCGGCGGAGAGTTATGCGCTTCAGCTTTTTAAGGTATGTAAGGGCGAATAAGCCCGATACCACCTGTCCTATGACTGTTGCCCAAGCAGCGCCCGATACTCCCCAGTCAAATTTGAATATGAATATAGGGTCGAGTACGGTATTTATCACTGCACCGATTATCATGGTTATCATGGAATAGCGTGGACTGCCGTCGGCACGCGCGAGGTTGCTCATACAGTTCATCACAACGATGAAAGGCATACCCAGAGCGGTTATCTTAGTGTAATCGTAGGCGTATGGGTATACATATTTGGTTGCACCGAAAGCCATAAGCATAGGGTGGAGAAACAGCTCCGTTACTACTGTCAGCAGTATACCGAAGCCTATCATCATGCATAACGAACATCCGACTGTACTTGCGGCTTTCTCTTCTTCATGCTTGCCGAGATACAGCGAATATCTTGAAGCTGTACCTATGCCGATAGCGAGGGTTATAGCCATACATATGGTAGTCAGCGGGAAAGCCACGCCTGTTGCGGCATTTCCAAGCGGTCCCACGCCCTTGCCTATGAATATCTGGTCAACCACATTGTACAGCGAGCTTACCAGCATGGCTATAACGCTGGGCAGTGCGAATTTACACAGCAGCATCGGTATTTTTTGGTACCCCAAAGGGTTCTTTTCTCTTACTTCATTCAACTTTCCTTACCTCTTTTACATTTTTTTCAAAACATTAACTATTATACTCCTTTCTGCGTAATTTGTCAAATCTTTTTTCTTATACGCTTACAAAAATATGAATGAAAAGGTGTATCAGAACGTTAATTGACATATACCGTCGCAAACTATACCTATATAGTGTGCGTTAGCCTTGACTAATGTACGCCTCCGTGTTATAATGATACTGTTGATATTAATAGTATAAGGCACAGTATCGTGCCTTTATAAAACATAATATTTTTCACGGTGACTGACACCGATAGAAAGGAAGATAGCTATGCAGACAAGAGTAGCGGTTATTTCTATCATTATTGAAGACGTCAGCTCTGTGGAAAGCATAAATTCCATACTGCACGAGTTCGGTGAATTCATATTCGGCAGGATGGGAGTGCCATACCGTGCCAAGGGCGTTAACATAATAAGTATCGCCATTGATGCACCGCAGGATAAGATAAATACCCTTGCGGGCAAGATAGGCAGATTAAACGGTGTTACTGCCAAGACGGTATATTCAACGGTCTGACCCGGGATAAACGGGAAAGACCCCTTACAAAAAATATAAGCATAGGTTTCCTCCTGATGCCGAAAATTATTTTGAGGCAGAAGCAGAAAGACACAAGCGACCGCGGATAAATATCGGGGCGCGGCAGGATATGGGGTATATATACTTTATGTTTTGCGTGAGCTCACGGGATAAGTGTATCCGCAGGTCTTTATTGGCGTGTAAGCCCGTGTCCTCTGTTTCGGGGGATACGGGCTTTATTTATGCTTTTCACATTATGAGCGAAAAGGAGAACTGGAACATGGGACTAAACGATACACCTTCGGGTGAGAGGGTGCACATAGGCTTTTTCGGACGCAGGAATGCAGGCAAATCAAGCGTGGTAAACGCTTTTACAAATCAGGAGCTGGCGATAGTATCGGATACTCCGGGCACGACTACCGACCCTGTATATAAGGCGATGGAGCTTCTGCCGATGGGACCTGTAATGATAATTGACACCCCCGGTTATGATGATGAGGGTAAGCTTGGTGAACTCAGGGTCAGAAAGACCTCGGAGGTGCTGGGCAGAACAGACTGCGCTGTACTGGTGACCGATTGTACAAGAGATCTTGATGAGAGCGAAAAGCAGCTGATAAAGCTGTTTGACAGCAGGCGCATACCATATGTCATAGCAAAGAATAAATCCGATCTTCTGGATGATATCCCTGCTGCAGATGAAAAAGAGATCTATGTCAGCGCACTTAATAATACTATGATACATGAGCTGCGCGAGAAAGTAGCTCAGCTTTCGGCATACAAAGAGCAGAACGTTCCGCTTGTGGGCGACCTTATCGGTGAGGGCGGACTTGCAGTGCTTTGCATACCCATAGACAAGGCAGCACCCAAGGGCAGATTGATACTTCCTCAGCAGCAGGTGATCCGTGACCTGCTGGAGCATGGTGCGGCAGCACTTACCTGCCGTGAGACCGAGCTCAAGAGTTTCCTGGAAAAGCTGAACCCAAAGCCCGATGCGGTAATAACCGACAGTCAGGTGTTTGCACGCGCGAATGCTGATACTCCGCCTGATATAAAGCTTACATCTTTTTCCATACTCATGGCGAGATACAAGGGATTCCTTGCACCTGCTGTGCGCGGCGCAAAAGCGATAGACAGCCTTAAAAACGGCGACAGGATACTCATTTCCGAGGGCTGTACTCACCACCGCCAGTGCGAGGATATCGGAACGGTGAAGCTGCCGAAGCTGCTGAAAAAATACACAGGCAAGGATTTCAGGCTGGAGTTTTCCTCAGGCAGGGAATTTCCCGATGACCTTACCGACTACGCACTTGTTATACACTGCGGAGGCTGTATGCTCAATGCAAGGGAGATGAGCAGCCGCATAATGACTGTTGAGGAAGCAGGTGTACCTGTTACCAATTACGGTATCGCCATAGCTTATATGAACGGTATCCTTGAAAGAAGTCTGGAGTTGATCCCCGATATTATGTGAGGTGATGTGATATGAGTGAAAAATTTGTATACGATAAGTCTTCACCCGATGCTGATAAGTATACCGAGGTGGATAAGTTCCTTCAGTTGACAGAACGCTACTGTAAAAAAGGCTTAGGTGCGATCGCAAGCAAAGTTGGTTCAAAGCTTGGTCTTAAAAACAGTTCCAGACCCTATTCTTCTTTGCAGCGAGCAGTGAAGATAATCAATGCCGATGGCATCGAAGGCGTATATGATGATCTCATGCACTGCACACGCGTTGAGCGATGCGATATATTCATTGGTAAAAGCTATCTGTTCCGACAGAACAATTTCATGTGCCGCATTAAGGATATAAAAAAATGTTATATCCTTAAGGAAGAAAGCGGTGATGATATCCTTTACCATTGTTATGCGGATATCAGCGATGAAGCAGGAGATGAAACTCTTGAATTAAG
Organism: Ruminococcus albus 7 = DSM 20455; assembly: GCF_000179635.2. Lineage (NCBI taxonomy): Bacteria > Bacillati > Bacillota > Clostridia > Eubacteriales > Oscillospiraceae > Hominimerdicola > Hominimerdicola alba. The sequence continues at coordinate 614,033 of NC_014833.1, forward strand.
AAAACTCAGTGCCCTGAAAGTACAGAGGCTGCTGCAGTTTGATGAGATAAGAAAGCTGATAGGCATAGAAGAACAGGAGTAGACATACGACAGGGAGATAAAATAATTAAAGACAGGGTGAGATCATGAGCAAGGCTCTTATAGATAAGCTGAATAAAGAGAAGCATCTCGAAAAAGAAGAATGGGTGACCCTTTTATCTGGGTATACCGACGATGACAGGGCTTACGCCGCGGGTATCGCGCGTGAGATAAGTACCTCGCGTTTCGGAAATAAGATATTCATTCGCGGTATCGTGGAATTTTCAAACGTCTGTAAGAACGACTGCTACTACTGCGGAATAAGACGTTCCAATACCAACGTTCAGCGGTATCGGCTTACCCCCGATGAGATACTCGACTGCTGTGACGAGGGCTATGAACTTGGTTTCCGTACCTTTGTTTTGCAGAGCGGTGAGGATAAGAGCTATACTAACGATACCCTCTGTGATATCGTCCGCAGGATAAAGGCAGCTCACCCCGACTGCGCTGTTACCCTTTCTCTCGGTGAACTGACCTATGAGGAATACAAGGCTTTACGCGAAGCAGGTGCTGACAGATATCTTCTGCGCCACGAAACAGCCGACAAAGCCCATTATGAGAAACTTCACCCCGCCGAGATGTCATGGGATGACCGCATGGAATGTCTTAAATATCTGAAAGAACTGGGATACCAGACAGGTGCAGGCATCATGGTAGGTTCCCCCTATCAGACTATGGAGTGTATCGCTGAGGATATGCTTTTCTTTGAAAGCTTCAAACCCGAGATGATAGGCATAGGACCATTCCTGCCCCACAAGGATACGCCTTTCAGGGACGAACCCAAAGGCAGTTACGAATTGACACTTTTCCTGCTGAGTCTGTGCAGGATACTTCTCCCCGATGTTCTCCTGCCCGCAACTACCGCCCTCGGCACGATACGTCCCAACGGCAGGGAGGAAGGTGTAAAGGCAGGCGCTAACGTTATAATGCCCAACCTTTCCCCAACAGCGGTGAGAAAGAAATATATGCTTTACGATAACAAGATATGCACAGGTGACGAAAGCGCACAGTGCCGCGGATGTCTTGAAATGAGAATGAAGTCCATCGGCTACGAGGTAGCTGTATCAAGAGGTGACCATATATGATAAAATTTGCTGTATACGGAAAAGGCGGCATAGGTAAATCCACTATCGCCTGCAATATCTCGGCGGCACTGGCTGCAAAAGGTCTTACCGTCATGCAGATAGGCTGTGACCCCAAGGCGGATTCAACATCTCTCCTCCACGGCGGCGACAGGATACCTACCGTATTGGATATGACCCGCAAAACAGGCGGCAAGTTCACCCTTGACGATGTGGTCTTCAAGACCCCAAGCGGAGTATACTGCGTTGAAGCCGGCGGACCTGTCCCGGGACTGGGCTGTGCGGGCAGAGGTATAATCAATGCCCTGGAAAGCCTTGAAAAGCTGGGTGCTTATGAGGTATACAAGCCCGATGTTGTAGTCTACGATGTCCTCGGCGATGTGGTATGCGGAGGATTCTCTATGCCCATGCGCAAGGGCTATGCTGATAAGATATTCGTTGTCTGTTCGGGTGAGAAAATGTCCAGATATGCGGCGGCAAATATCTGCATGGCTGTTGAGAATTTCAAGGGCAGAGGATACGCTTCCCTTGGCGGCATAATACTAAACCGCAGGGGAGTACCCGATGAAGACGAAGCGGCAGAGGAGCTTGCGGCTGATTTCAATACATCTGTCATAGGTACTCTCGACCGCAGTGAGGATATACCTCTTGCGGAAGAAATGGGCAAAGCGATAGTGGCTTCCGCCCCCGAATGTGAAACTTCAAAACAGCTGAAAGCAATAGCCGATGCGGTATACGCTATTTGCGGAGGTGAGTGATATGCTCAGAAAAACAGAGCTTGACCGTCCACCCGTGATAAGGCTGGGCGATGCGCCCCGCGGTGATTTCTTCACAAGCGGACTTGAATACAATCCACCTGCAAGGGGTGTATGGAACATAGTCCATACAGGTATGCTGATACCCGAAGCACATGAGATATTCGCCTGTGCCCAGGGCTGTCTCCGCGGTGTTATCCTCACGGCGGCTGAAATGAATGCTCTTGACCGCATGAGCTGGATATCCGTTTCCGAGCAGGATATGTTCGACGGTACGCTGGAAAGCGATGTGGTTGACGGCGTGTGTGAAATAATCGAAGGTCTGCCTTACAGACCACGCGCTGTGCTTTTGTATCTCAGCTGTATACACCTTTTTGCAGGGGTAGATTTCGATATCATAATACGGGACCTTTCAGAAAAATTTCCCGATATAGATTTTTCGGACTGCTATATGACCCCTACCATGCGCAAGACCATCTCTCCCGATGCTAAAATGAGGATAAGACTTTACAATGGGCTGAAGCCCCTGCCAGTAGATGAACGCTCGGTGAATATCATCGGCAACGACCGTGCTACCGATGAAAACAGCGAACTTGTCCGCATAATAAGGGATAATGGTTTTACTCTGAGGGATATAACCTCATGCAGGACCTACGATGAATATCTTGATATGGCAAAGGCGGCGGTGAATATCGCTTATCTGCCTACGGCGGCGATTGGCTGTAATGAATTATCCGAGCGGTTAGGCACAAAGGCTTTGTATCTGCCTAACAGCTTTGACTATTCCGAGATACGTGCGAACATCGCAAAACTATGTGAAACTCTCGGCGTACCATGCCCCGACCTTTCGCGTGAAGAAAAGCAGGCAGAGGACGCACTTTTCTCCGCAAAAAAAGCTTTGGGCGATACTCCCGTAGCTATCGACTTCACAGCGGTAACACAGCCCTTCTCTCTGGCGAAACTCCTTTGCGAAAAAGGCTTCAATGTGAAGTATATCATAAATGATGTTCTGGGCGAGGACGGCGCCGCATTTGATGCACTGAAAACTCTCGCTCCCGATATTGAGATATACTCGGCGGTTAATGTGAATATGCTGCATTTCCCCGAGGAAGACCATGAAAAAGTCATAGCCGTGGGTCAGAAAGCCGCACATTACTTCAACACCGACTATTTCGTTAATATAGTCCAGAACGGCGGATATTACGGCTTTACAGGCATAGCTGAGATAGCACGCCTGATAGAAGAAGCGGCAAACGCACCAAAGGACAGGCGGACTCTTATATCACACAAGGGTATCGGCTGTGAGAGCTGTTTATAATTCATAATTCATAATTATTGGCATTGGCGATACAGTGTCAATGATCATGAAAAAGAGGTTTACTATGAAAAATGTCAGTAAGATAATACCATGCTATGCGGCGGATACTTCGGGCGTATGTTCGGCGCTGTATGAGTTTGGCGGCATGATAGTCGTGCATGATGCATCGGGCTGCAATTCCACTTATTCAACCCACGATGAACCCCGCTGGTACGATATGCGCTCGGATATCTATATCTCCGCGCTTACCGAGACCGATGCTATCCTCGGCAACGATGAAAAGCTTATCGAGGATATAGTCTCAGCCGCTAAAGACCGTCAGCCCGCATTTATAGCGCTGTGCGGTTCACCCATGCCCATGATGACAGGCTTCGACTACGAAGCTGTGGCGCGGGATATTCAGGGATGGACCGGTATACCGACTTTCGGTCTGGCAACCAATGGTACACGTTCGTATATCAGCGGTGCAGGTATGGCGCTTGAAGCTATTGTCCGTGAGTTCGTACATGATATGCCCAAGGAAGATTTCGACGGCATCGCCATAAATATCATAGGTGCGACCCCCCTTGATTTCGGTCTTACGGGGGCAGTTGAAAGCATGAAGAAGCTTTACAGCAGACCTAAGATGAAAGTCATATCCTCCATAGGCATGGGCGGCACTCTCGATGAGATACGCAAAGCAGCCTCTGCAAATGTGAATCTCGTGGTATCCTACTGCGGGCTTCCTGCGGCGCGGTATATGGAAAAGGAATTCGGTATACCCTATATCTGCGGCGTTCCCCTGGGCGATGTTGATATGATACAGGCAGGTGCTCTCAGCAGTTTTATGTATGAAACTGCCCATGACGGCATAAGCAGAATGATGGCGGCAATGTGCCGCGGCAGAGCAACCGACGAAAAAGCCGAGCGTCTTGTCATAGGCGAGGCTGTGCTTGCAGGGTCGATAGCCTTTGAATGGTCTATAATGACCCGCCATGCGGTAGATGTTATATGTCCCCCGGATATAGATGCAGAACTTTCTCCCGATAAAAAGGATATGCCCCTATATGCCGAGGAAGACATCAAGGCATATATCAAAGACCGCGGCATTAAGGAAGTCGTGGCAGACCCCCTGTACAAATACATCATACCCGAGGGATGCAGGCTTATCGAACTGCCCCACTTCGCTTTCTCGGGCAGATGCTTTGCAAAGGATATGAAAGATCCTACGTGTAATGACTTTCTGGATGATCTTGTACTCGCAATAAATAAGAAAAATGAATGAGGAGTTTTTTGAATGATAAAACTGGCGATATACGGCAAGGGCGGTATAGGAAAATCCACCTGTACCGCGAACCTCGCGGCGGCTTTCGCATCTCTTGGAAAAAGGGTGATACAGATAGGCTGTGACCCCAAGGCGGATTCTACCATAAATCTGCTGGGCGGAACACCTGTAACCCCTGTTATGGACTATATGCGCGACCGCGACGAAGAACCGACTTCCATCGAGGAGATATCTCAGATAGGTTTCGGCGGTATACTCTGTATCGAAACAGGCGGACCCACCCCGGGTCTCGGCTGTGCGGGCAGAGGTATCATCACCACATTTTCCCTGCTGGAAGAACTTGAACTTTTTGAGAAGTTCAAGCCCGATGTGGTTCTCTACGATGTCCTCGGTGACGTGGTATGCGGAGGATTTGCCGCCCCTATAAGAGAGGGCTACGCCGACAAGGTGCTGATAGTTACCTCGGGCGAAAAGATGGCGTTGTATGCCGCTAATAATATCAACAAAGCGGTGAAGAATTTTGAGGACAGAAGCTATGCCAAAGTACGCGGTATAATCATGAACCGCCGCGCCGTTGAAAACGAGGAAGAAAAAGTCCGCGCTTTTGCCGAGTCAGCAGGTCTTGACGTTGCGGCTGATATCCCGCGTTCGGCTGATATAATAAAGTACGAGGATATGGGCAAGACCGTCATCGAGGGCGACCCCGAATGTGAAACTTCAAAGCGCTTCTTCGACCTCGCCAAAAAACTCATAGCGGAGGAAGAACAGGATGATTGACGCATACTACATCACCTCCGCCGACCTCGCCGCAAAGGGTTTTGAAAATACCCCCGACGAACTCATGAGCCACAAGCATATGATATATTCGTCCCCCGCAACACTGGATTTCAATTCTCCCGGTGCAAAGGGATTCGGCGTAAAAAGAGCGGGTCTTGCCATACCCGGTTCTGTGATGCTTCTGGTAGCCCCCGGCTGCTGCGGAAGAAATACCGCACTTCTCAACGAACTGGGATATAACGAAAGATTTTTCTATCTGCTTCTCGATGATACCGATATCGTCACAGGCAGACACCTCACAAAGATACCAAAGGCGTGCAGAGAAGTCTGCGAAAGCCTTGACTATACACCCACAGCAGTGATGATATGCATTACCTGTGTTGACGCACTTCTCGGTACGGATATGGAACGTGTATGCCGCAAGTGCGAGGACGAAACGGGCGTACCGACTGTCCCCGCATATATGTATGCGCTTACAAGAGAGAAGCGTCTGCCCCCCATGGCAGGAGTGAGAAAGTCGGTATACTCGCTGCTGAAGCCGCAGAAGAGGATATCCAACGAATGTAATATACTCGGATATTTCAGCCATGTTCACGATGACAGCGAGCTGTATGACCTTCTTCACAGTGCGGGCATAAAGAAAGTTCGTGAGCTTTCAAGGTGCAGTACAATAGATGAATACCACGAGCTTTCAAGGGCGAATTTCAACCTTGTGATAAATGCCGAAGCACGCTATGCCGCACAGGATATGGAAAAGCGTCTGGGTATACCCTTTATCGAGCTGACGAGAATGTACAGGCTTGATAAGATACGCAATCAGTACCGTCTGCTTGGTCAGGCGCTGGGTGCAGAATTTGATGATGATAAATATTACGATAAAGCCAAAACCGCAGTAGATAACTTCATATCAAAACACGGAAAAATATCTGCGGCGGTGGGCGAGTGCGTAAATGCTGACAGCTTTGAACTTGCCCTTGCACTTACAGAGTACGGCATAAAGGTCAGCGAGATATACGGCACGGTGGGGGAGAGAAACTTCGTATTCATAAAGAAACTTGCTCAGGTATCCCCCGATACCCGCATATTCTCGAACCTTTCGCCTACGATGCTGAATTATGAGAGAAAGACCGATATAGATGTTGCGATAGGTGTTGACGCGGGATATTATCACCCCGACCTGCCCTGCGCACAGTTCAATACCGAGGAACAGCCTTTCGGATATGAGGGCGTTGAACGCCTGCTTGCAGAACTTGACGAAGCACTTGCAAAGGAGGAGAAGAAATGAAAAAGTTTTTGAGATATATCTCTCCCCTTGCCCCCGATGATTCAGGTGCCTGTTCGGTGCTTTACGAACTTGGTGGTATCACCGTTATATGTGATGCGGGCGGATGCGCGGGCAATGTCTGCGGCTTTGATGAACCCCGCTGGTTCACTAAAAAATCAGCGCTGTTCAGTGCGGGACTCCGTGATATGGACGCTATCCTCGGCAGAGATGACCGCCTTGTTGCAAAGCTTGCCCTTGCACAGCAGCAGCTTGAAAGGGACTTCACCGCCATCGTCGGCACACCTGTCCCCGCAGTCATTGCCACCGACTATAAAGCCCTTGAACGCATGGCTGAAAAGAAAACAGGCGTACCCTGTATCACTGTTCAGACCGACGGCACAAAGCTTTACGATAAAGGCGAGGAAGAAGCCTACCTGCGTTTGTTCAAAACATTTGCAAAGGAAAAACTCCCCACCCGGAAAGGCACTGCCGCCGTCATAGGCGCTACACCTCTCGATACGGGCTTCATCACCGCCGATACCATAGTATCGCAGATAAAGGCTGAGGGCTTTGAGGAAGTCAAATGCATCGGCTTCGACAGCGGACTTGACGAAGTAAAAAACATCTCCCGCTTTGAGAAGATATTCGTCATATCGCCTGCTGGCATCAGGGCAGGAAATTACCTTAAAGAAAATTTCTCCCTTGATGTTGAAGTGCACGGCTGTCCCCTGCCAAAGGAGTATACCGATAAGCTGAAAGACCTAAGAACAGGCGGCAGAACTCTTATCATACACCAGCAGATGACAGCAAACGCTGTCCGCGATATCATAGGCGATTCGACCTGCGGAACGTTCTTCATGCTTGATAAGACCGCCGCACAGGAAGGCGACTTCCACATAAAGGACGAGGAAGACCTCGCCGAAAAGGCAAAGGGCTTCGACCTTATAATAGCCGATATCAGCCTTAAACGCGCCCTCCCCGAGTTTAAGGGCGAATGGTTCGACCTGCCCCACTTTGCAGTTTCGGGCAGAACTTTCCAATAACAGATAGAAGAAGGTGAGCAACATAAAAACTGTCAATATACGTGTTTTCGGCATAGTACAGGGCGTGGGTTTCCGACCTTTCACCGCTGTCACCGCCGAAGAACTCGGCATCAGCGGAACAGTGGCGAATAAGGGTTCCTATGTGGATATCTATGCCACAGGTGAAGAAGCTTCTCTTGCAGCCTTTGCCGACAGGATAAGACATGATCCGCCCGAACGCGCCATGGTGCTTGAGGTGGAAGTCACCGATATTGAATATACCGAATTTTCGGGCTTTGAGATAATTGAGAGCGAAAAGGAGATGGGAGATATATTCGTTTCCCCCGATATCGCCACCTGCCCGAAATGCCGTGCTGAACTGTTCGATAAAACGGACAGAAGATATCTGCACCCCTTTATAAACTGTACCCAGTGCGGTCCGCGTCTGACTATACTGGAGTCTATGCCCTATGACCGCGAACGCACTACCATGAAAGAACACCCCATGTGTGAAAAGTGTTCTTCAGAGTACCACGCCCCCGCAACACGCCGCTATGACGCACAGCCCGTGTGCTGTAATGAATGCGGACCCGAGGTCTATATAGTCGGCACCGATATAAAGGGCGGTGAAGCTATAACACATCTGCGCCGCGCTATAATGGAAGGTAAGATAGCGGCTGTAAAAGGCATAGGTGGTTTCCACCTTTGCTGTGATGCCCACAACGAGGAAGCCGTATCGCGCCTTCGCGGACTTAAAAAACGTCCCGCAAAGCCCTTTGCAGTCATGATGCGTGATATGGATACTGTGCGCAGACAGTGCCATGTCAGGGACGGTCAGGAAGAATACCTAACAGGCTGGCAGAAGCCCATAATGCTTCTTAAAAAGCGCAGCTGCTGCACTCTCAGCGAGAAGATAGCCCCCGACAATACCACCGTGGGCGTTATGCTTCCCTATGCCCCTGTGCAGATGCTATTATTCGATTATCCCGATGATGTTGATATGACAGACTGCCTTGTAATGACAAGCGGCAACGTCAGCGGCGCACCAATATGCCGCAGTGACGAAGATGCCCTCAAAGAGATAGGCAGCTTCTGTGACCTCATGCTTTCCCACAACAGGAAGATACTACTGCGTGCAGACGACAGCGTGTGCGACTGGCTTTTCGATAAGCCCTATATGATACGGCGCTCCCGCGGTTTCGCGCCCCTGCCCGTCATGCTGAAAAACAAGGCTGACAAACAGGTGCTTGCCGTAGGCGGCGAGCTGAAAAACAGCTTCTGCATAGCAAGAGGCGACCTGCTTTATCCCTCGCCCTACGTGGGAGATATGGCGGATATCCGCACCGTAAAAGCCCTGGAAGAAAGCACCGAGAGAATGTGCGGGCTTCTCGAAACGACCCCCGAGGTCATCGTATGCGATACCCACCCCAAGTACAACACCGTCCGCGTGGCTGAGGATATCGCAGAAAAACGGGGCATACCCCTGATAAAGGTACAGCATCACTACGCCCATATACTTTCCTGCATGGCTGAAAACGGCTTTGACGGAAAGGTGATCGGTGTCAGCTTCGACGGCACAGGCTACGGCGATGACGGCACTATATGGGGCGGCGAATTTCTCCTCTGCGATTACCGCGGCTATAAAAGGGTCGGAAGTATACGTCCATTTATGCAGACAGGCGGCGACCTCTCATCAAAGGAGGGCTGGCGCATAGCCTCGGCACTTATACGCGATGCTTTCGGCGACGGCGGAGAAGTCCTCTGTCAGCGTCTTGGCATATGCGACGGCATGGAGTATAAACTGCAAAAGGCTATGGCTGAAAAGGGTCTCAACTCTGTTAAGTCCACAAGCTGCGGCAGACTTTTCGATGCCGTGTCCGCTATACTCGGTATAAAGAGGACATCCACTTTTGAGGGCGAAGCTTCCGTAGCCCTTATGTGCGAAGCTGAGCGCTGTTTAGCAAAGCGCCCCGAGATATCTGAGAATTACCGTACTCCCGAAAAGCTGATAAAGTATCAGGACGGTTTTGTAACTCTCTGTACAATGGCACTTGCGGCTGATATAGCCGAGCGTAAACTCGCCTGCTGTCAGCCCGATGTGCTTGCCTATACCTTCCATGCGGTGCTTGCTGATATGGTAACAGCCGCCTGCGAAAAGATAAGCGAGGACACAGGCATAAAGACCGTTGCACTCAGCGGCGGAGTTTTCCAGAACCGTCTGCTGACAAAGCTGTGCCACGAAAGGCTTACAGCCAAAGGTTTCACCGTACTTCTGCACAGCCTGATACCGCCCAACGACGGCGGCATAGCTCTGGGACAGGCAGCGTATGGTATATATAATTCATAATTAATAATTGCGCGGCGGGGTTTTGTGAATGGCAAAGCTTTCATGCTGCGGACGACAGTATGTTAAGGACCAATTTGACAACAGCAAGCTACATTTATCGGCTTGCTGCAATAAACGTAAAGAACCCAAACAAAACAATATGACCCTCACAGCAAGGCAAGAGCCCACTGCCGACGCAGTCGCAGTTAGCGCCCTCTTGACCGAGCACTGGGGGTATGGGGGGTTCCCCCATAAGGAATCATTATCATACCACAACAAAGCTTAATTTGAAGCCCAAAATAAAGTAATATAAACCAACAGCAAGGCAAGAGCCTGAGCGCCCCTTGAGCATAGTGAGCTGCGGGAGCGTAGCGACCAAAGCGAACGCCGCTCAAGCCCTAACCGGGCGCGAAGGTCTTGCCGCGCACAACATCATCAAAGCTGATGTTTGGAGTATGAGGGGCTTTGCCCCTCATTTAGAATAGGAGGATAAATATGTGTGTTGGATTATCTGCAAAAGTAGTAAATGTTAAGGACGGTACAGCCCTTATAGATGCAAACGGCGCAAAGCGCGAGGTCAGCGCCGATCTGCTGGAAGATCTCGAACCAGGTGATTATGTAATGGTGCACGCAGGTGTGGCTATCGCAAAGATCACCGAGAGCGACGAGGACGAAGCATTTGATGTAATGGAGGGTCTGCTGTGAACGAACAGGCTAAAAAGGCAAGGGATATAATCGTTAACTATAAGGGAAGACCCCTGCGTATAATGGAGGTCTGCGGCACCCATACCCATGAGATATTCAAACTGGGTCTGCGCAAGCTGCTGCCCGAAAATGTTGAACTCATCTCGGGACCCGGATGTCCCGTATGCGTAACTCCCGTGGGATTTATAGATGAAGCTATATGGCTGGCACTGGAGAAAGGCTGTGTTATAACCACATTCGGTGACCTTATCCGTGTACCGGGTACGGAGATGTCTCTTGCAGGTGCAAGGGCTAAGGGCGCACAGGTACGCCCCGTTTATTCCCCGCTGGATGCAGTTGAAATGGCAAGACAGAACCCCGATGAACAGATAGTTTTCTTAGCTGTCGGCTTTGAGACAACTACCCCCTCTGCCTGTCTTGCGGCTGAAACAGCAAAGAAGGAGGGTCTCACTAACTTCTCTCTGCTGACCGCAAACAAGACCATGCCCAATGCCTATGCGGCACTTGAAGGCAGTGCTGATGCTTTCCTCTATCCGGGTCATGTAAACGCGATAACAGGTACAGCTATATGCGAGGAACTTAAAGCCAAAGGCGTATCGGGTGTTATCGCAGGCTTTACCGCAAGCGAACTTCTCACCGCCCTTGCAGTGATACTGAAGAACGCCGAAAAGGACGAGCCTTTCTTTGTCAACTGCTACCCCCGCGTAGTTAAGCCCGAGGGCAATCCGCCCGCTCGGAAGCTTATTGAAAAGGTAATGGAGCCCTGCGATACCGAATGGCGCGGTCTTGGCGTTATCCCCATGTCGGGCATGAAACTCCGCGATGAGTACGCCGATTTCGATGCAAGAAAGAAGTACGCTATGCCCGAGATAAAGGGCAAGCCCAATCCTGCCTGCCGCTGTGGAGAAGTCCTGCAAGGCAAATGCAAACCCTGTGACTGCAAGGTATTCGGCAAGGTATGTACCCCCGAACACCCCGTAGGTGCCTGCATGGTATCTGATGAGGGTGCCTGTGCGGCTTATTATCAGTACGGCGGAGTATAAGGCTGTATCTTAATAAACGAAATAACATTTCAGCGCCTGCGGGCGCACAAAGGAGTAAATACAATATGTCAGAAAAAACAGTTACCCTCGCCCACGGTGCGGGCGGAAAGCAGACCTCGGAACTTATCGACAGAGTTTTCAAGGCACATTTCTCAAATCCTCAGTTCACAGCAGATGATGCCGCTGTGCTGAATATCGGCGACGGCAGACTTGCCATGTCCACCGACGGCTTCATCGTTTCCCCTTTTGAATTCAACGGCGGAAACATCGGCAAACTTTCCATCTGCGGAACAGTCAACGACCTTTCCTGCATGGGTGCGAAGCCTCTGTACCTCACCTGTGCTTTCGTCATCGAAGAGGGATTCCCACTTGACAAGCTTGAAGAGATTGCCGCTTCTATGGAAAAGACCGCGGCTGAGGCTGGTGTCAAGATAGTCGCAGGCGATACCAAGGTAGCAGGCAAGGGTCAGGTGGATAAGATATTCATCACCACCACAGGCATAGGCAGGATAATGGATAACGCCGATACCTCGGGCACATACGCTAAGCCCGGCGATGCTGTCATAGTTACGGGCGATGTGGGCAGACACGGCTGTACCATACTTCTCGCCCGCGATGAATACGGCATAGATGCCAATGTTGACAGCGACTGCGCACCTCTCTGGGGCACAGTTGAAAGCCTGTATACCGTCACCAATGATATCCACACTATCCGTGACGCTACCCGCGGCGGCGTTGGTACAGTCCTCTATGAGATAGCCGAGCAGAGCAATGTAGGTGTTCGCCTGAACGCAGAAGATATCCCCGTTGACCCAGCTGTCAAGGGCGTTTGTGGTATGCTGGGTCTTGAACCCCTCTACCTCGCCTGTGAGGGCAGACTTGTAATAATCGCTCCCAAGGACAAAGCACCTGCACTTGTTGAAAAGCTCCGCGAGGGCAAGTATTCAAAGAATGCCGCTATCATCGGTGAGATAACCGCCGAAAACGCAGGCAGAGTAGTCATGGAGACCGAGATAGGCGCCCAGACCATGCTCCCTCAGCCCGGCGGCGAACTTCTGCCGCGCATATGCTGATAATAAAAACTGCGTCCGCGGAATTTCCGCAGACGCAGTTTTTTCATCTTTTTCCGGTTGAGCCGAATCCTCCCGCACCTCTTGCAGTGTCGGAAAGTTCATCGCTTTCGCATACCTCGGGACGATATATAGGCGTTACTACCAGCTGTGCTATCCTGTCGCCGTTCTGTATCACCCTGTCATCGGCTGATGCATTGTGCAGTGCGACTATCAGTTCACCGCGGTAATCCCAGTCAACTACGCCCACGCAGTTTGCAGGGGCAAGACCAAGCTTTGTCGCCAGAGAACTTCTCGCATATATCAGCAGTACAGCATTCTTTTCGCCTTCAAGTTCCGCCGCCAGCCCTGTTGGAACTTTCACAGTTTCTCCTGCGGGTATACTTATCTCGCCATCAACGCAGGCGCAAAGATCGAGCCCTGCGCTGTATTCTGTCTGATATTTCGGTATGACTGCGTTCTCACGCAGTTTCTTGAACAATAATCTCATAACTGTCTCCTTTATTGTACACCGCGGTAATACAGACCGCGTGTTATCTTATCGGGTCTGCCGTTAAGTCCGCCGTTTTCGTATTCTTCGATGATGTGTCTCACCTGTGCGGGAGTTTCATCGGTAAAATCAAGCATAAGTATATCAGCACTTCGGAGGTCGCCAAGCTTGTCAGCCATGTAAAGCACCTCGCTGTTGAGTATCTCCACATAGCCTTCCCGCTTTGAACACCTGACAGGGAAATCCCTGCCTGTGCGGTCGGTGATATGATGTATGCAGTTTTTACAGCCTGCCGCCGCCGATATCGGACAGTTCACCGTCAGCATAAGTGGCAGTCTGCCGTAGGCGTATACACCTATGGGCAGGGGCTTTTTCAGCCGTGATATCTGCGCCGCTTTCAGTTCAAAGCTGACAATTGCATCAGCCGCACCAAGTTCTTTAGCCATATTCAGCGCACATGAATTCGTCAGATTGAACCCGAATCCCGAGTGAAGAACCATGCCAAGTTCTTTGGCTATCTCGGTATGGGCAAGGTTTGTGGCATACAGGTGGTTTATACCCACGCGCTTTGCTTCTGCAAGTCGGTTCAGCTGTTTATCCTCGTCAAAGGTGAAGCGCGGCATCATAACCGCGAGTTTATCAGCAGGGAAGACCTCAGCCGCCCTCACCGCAAGGTCAAGGGGGACACAGCACATTTCCACTTTTTCGGGAGATACCGCACCAAGCTGTTCAAGGTTAGTCACGCTTACACGGATAGTCTGTCCGCCACCCTTGTATTTCTCAAAGTCGGTGATATCGGACTTAGTAAAGGGGACAACTGCGCTGTTTTTCAGCGCACGCTCGTTGTCCATCTCCGTACAGACTTTACGCCTTAACTCGTTAAGTTCACCGGGGCTGACGAAAAGACCCTCGTCAATATCACATTCAGCACCGCCGAAGGTGTATATGGTTTCGCCAAGCTTTGAAATCTGTTTAATGACTGCGGCTTCATCGACAGCCCTGCTTTTCGCCTGCTGGGGATATCCGCCCTCCGCAGAGACCTCCGTGCCGAGACTGTCCCGCGCTGTCAGCCTGACAGCTTCATCTGCCTTTATCCTTATCTCAAAACTGATGGTATCGCGCTTGTCCTCATAGCGGTAAAGCTCGTGTATCTTAGGCATAGCCTTAGCACCTGCCGCCGCGTCCTCACCTGTGCGCATACCGAACATATCCCCACCCAGTTTGTGGTGCAGATATCCGTCGGTAAATCCATTTCGTGAGAATACAGCTTCAAGTGTCTGCCTGTCGTAGTCCTCACCCGCAAGGGATTTTTTACAGCTGTCAACTGCCATAGCCACATATTCGGGGCGTTTCATGCGCCCCTCGATTTTCAGCGAGCTTACGCCTGCGTTTACTATACATTTAAGTTCATCACAGTAGGAAAGGTCTTTCAGGGAAAGGTCATACCTGTCCTTTCCTCTGCCCCCTGCATTGCAGGGAAGTCTGCAAGCCTGTGCACAAAGACCTCTGTTGGCACTTCTCGAACCCACCACAGCGCTCATGAAGCACTGACCCGATACCGACATACAGAGCGCCCCGTGTACGAACACCTCTGTCTCGATACCAAGTGCGGAAAGCTCCCTTATTATATCAAGTGGGAGTTCCCTTGAAAGCACAGTACGGCTGAACCCCAGCTTTTTCGTGACCTCCATTCCGCGGCGGGTATGTATGGTCATCTGGGTAGATGCGTGTATGTGCATATCGGGACAGCACCTGCGTACTATCTCAGCCAGTGCAAGGTCCTGTGTGATGATGCCGTCAACGCCCGCAGCCGCACAGTGTTTCACCGCTTTTATGCAATCGTCGAGCTGTTCATCGAATATCACTGTGTTTATAGTACGGTATACTTTTACGCCTCTCTTGTGGCATTGGTATACCGCTTCTTCAATGTCAGAGTCACTGAAATTCTCTGCGTTCTGTCTTGCAGAAAACTTCTCTCCTCCAAGGTATACCGCATCACAGCCCGATCTCAGTGCAGCTGTAAGTACCTCGACCGAACCGCATGGTGCTAATATCTCAGCCATTTACTTATCGTTCCCCTGTCCGCTGCTGCCTGCAGCTATAGCTTGCTCAAAGCTTTTCATGTAAGGGCTGTCCTGTATCGATTTCCTCTGCGCGTCACTTATCTCAGGCTTTGTTTCTGTAACAGTATTCTCGCCTATCGCTGCCTTGATGTCCCCCCTGAGGATATCTTCAGCGCTCACAGCTTCACCCACATTGTTCATCGCACTGAAATTAGTCCTTTCAGCCAGCTCCTTTTCAAGCTGCTCGACCCTTTCCTGCAGTGACTTTATCTCTCTCTGTGCAGCTGCAGCCTGATTTCTCGCTCTGCCTGCATCGTCAACATAGTCCTTTATCTGTGTGCGTATATTGTCTATGTTCCTGTTTGCCTGTCCGAGTTCGTCCATGCAGTCGAGGGCTGTGAGCACAGCACAGTCAGTTACTGTCAGACTGGTGAAACGCGCTTTCATATCCTTCAGGCGCTTGTCAAGAGCCGCCGCCAGTCTTTCTGTGTAATCCTTGTTGTCCTCACTTGTCAGGTTGTAATCCCTTCCCATTATCGTGACTTTGTAGGTTGCCATAGCATACTCCTCCTTGCAAAATAAAATTAATGTATATCATATATCAAGTCCGTATACATAGTCGTCCATGAAGTATCCACTTCCGATATCATTCTTTTCCGACCGTATCATACGAAGTCCCAGCGCCTCGTATATCCTGCAGGCACTGTTATTTTTATTGACATTGAGCTCGATCCTTCCGAGCCCCTGCTTCTTTGCTTCATCCTTCACGTATCCCATCATGCTCCGAGCATAGCCCTTGCCGCGCTCATTTCTGTACAGGTAGAACTTACTGAGATACATACTGTCTTTCTTCGGGTAAAACGCCATGAAGCCCACGTTCCTGCCGCTGTTCCTTACAAAGAAATATCTGTATCCGCTGTCAAGCTGTTTTTTTATAGCATCCTCCGTCTGGAACATAGCTAACATATAATCGTTCTGTTTTCTGCCTATGATCGGGTCATAGTGCTCCCTGACTATCTCCGATGCCATAGCTGACATTTCCCTTATACCGTCAGCATCATTTTTGTAAAGCTCATCGAATTCCATATCACGCTCTCCCGAACTGTCACATCAGCCTCACTGACCCCACGATATATCATCATCTGTCCGCAAAACTGTTCACTTTTCATTATACAACATTTTTCACAAAAAATAAACCCCTTTCACAGAAAAAATTAAAATTATCCGTTTTTTATATTTACGGCTGAATGACCGGTCATCCCTTGACCACACCGCCATATAAAAAATGCGTCCGCAGAAAACTCCGCAGACGCATATATCTGTCATCTTTCGTTTATAGGTACATAAGCTCTTTCCTTAGCCACAGCCTTGTAAGCAGGACGGATTATCCTCTTGCCGGTAACAAGCTCTTCAAAACGGTGAGCGCACCAGCCGGGCATTCTCGATACCGCAAACATAGGTGTGAACAGATCCTGAGGTACACCCAGCATTCTGTAAACAAAGCCCGAATACATATCAACATTCGCACACATAGCCTTTGTGCTGCCCTTTATCTTCAGGAACAGTTCAGGTGTAAGGCGCTCGATAGTTTCCAGCAGGTGGAATTCCTTCTCAAACTCCGTACCCTCAGCCATGCGCTTTGCATTGGCTTTCAGTATCACAGCTCTGGGATCGGAAAGGGTGTATACCGCATGACCCATACCGTATATAAGACCCGACTGATCGAAAGCCTCTTTCTTCAGTATCTTTGTCAGGAAATCTGCGACTTCGCCTTCGTCGTCCCAGTTTGCAACGTGCTGCTTTACACACTCCTGCATAGCAGATACTTTGATGTTCGCACCGCCGTGTTTGGGTCCCTTCAGTGAACCGATAGCAGCGGAGTATGCAGAGTAAGGATCGGTGCCCGAAGATGTCAGTACGCGGCAGGCAAAGGTGGAGTTGTTTCCGCCGCCGTGTTCAGCGTGAAGCATCATCAGCAGGTCGAGAAGCTTAGCCTCATCGTCCGTGAACTTCCTGTCGGGACGTATAGCCGCCAGTATCATCTCAGCAGTGCTGTGATTCGGGTCAAGAGGATGCAGGAACATCGTCTGATTGTCAAATGTCCTCTTCTTAACCTGATAAGCCAGTGTCATTATGTAGGGCAGTTTCGATATTATGGATATCGCTGTTGCCATTTCATATTCGGGGGCGCGGTTCTCGGGATTGTCATCATATGAATAAAGCGCCAGTATGGAACGTGACATCTTGTTCATTATGTCCTTAGACGGTGCCTTGAGTATCATATCCGAGAAGAAATCAGCAGGCAGCGGACGGTTCTCCGCTATCATGTGCCTGAATGCCTTCAGTTCATCCTTATTGGGCAGTTCACCCAGCAGAAGAAGGTATACTATCTCCTCAAAGCCGAAGCGGTTTTCCTTAACGGCATTTCCAACCAGATCGTTTATATTGTAGCCGCGATAGATCAGCTGACCTTCGATCGGCATTTTTTCTCCTTCATTCACCACATATCCGTGAACGTTGCAAATATTGGTAAGACCCGCAGTAACACCTGTGCCGTCGGCATTTCTCAGACCTCTCTTTACGCTGTACCTGTCATAGTACCCGGGGTCTATGGTGTTGTTTTTCACAAACTGCTGACAGAGCAGTTTCCTCGCTGTATCATTTACCATTCATGTTCATCTCACTTTCCTTGGATATTCTGTAATTATACCACATTCCGCCATTTTTGTCAACTGCGGAAAGCTGTAATTCACACATATACTATCGATATTTTACATATGTATCCATACATTCCGCAGCGCATGGTCTTAATGAGTCTTATTCCTTAACATAGTCTGCCCTCACCAGCGTTTTGCCATTAGGGAGCGCCACCCTGTCATGTAGTACTTCCTTATATCCTGCTTTACCAAGCGCTGCCGCCAGCCCTTTTTCATCTATGCTGTGATGAACTTCTTCAAGGATGTCAAACACATGGATATACGGCGAATCCGATACCCACTCCCTTTCATCGCCATTCACCTGTATAACACATGAGACGTATCGGGGCGACACCTTGCTTACAGCCCGCACAAAAGCCTCATACCCTATGTATTCCACCACCAGGTCAGCTATCAGCATATCTGCCGTCGGAAGCTTCTCCGCTTCTGTCACAATGTCGGCGCGGATACATTCCAGCATTCCCGAAAGCTGAGGATACCTTTTCTCCACTGCTTTCAGGTATTCCCTGTTTATATCGACTCCGTATATCTTCTCAAAGTCCCACGCACACACATTGCCGAGCCCGTTACCGCCTGCGATACCGAAGATCATCGCTGTTTTAGCGGGATATGCGTTAAACTGTTCTTTCATGATGCCGTCAAGCGCCTGTAACTGCCATACCGTGTCAAGACTCATGTGTCTTTCATAATCATCAAGCCCTATCTTTTCCCAGGGATTACTCATTCCTATCACCCCTGTACCTCATCTCCCAGAAAGCCACAGCACCCGCCGCGGCAACGTTCAGCGAATCCACTCCGTGTGCCATAGGTATCTTTATCGTCATATCGCAGTCCTCTATGGTGGAAGCTTTCAGCCCGTCGCCCTCGGTGCCAAGGACTATCGCCAGCTTTTCCGCCCTTTTCAGCCCCTCGTCCTCAATGCTGACAGTGTCCGCCCTAAGCGCCATAGCCGCCGTCAGAAAGCCCTCTTTCTTCAGCCTGTATATGTATCCGCTGTCCGATTTCCCGATGAACTTCCAAGGCACCTGAAATACCGTACCCATGCTGACACGTATCGTCCGCCTGAACAGAGGATCGCTGCAGCCGTCTGTCAGAAGCACGGCATCAACGCCAAGCGCCGCTGCCGAACGGAATATAGCACCCATATTGGTCTGATTCATGATATCCTCCAGCACCGCTACCCTGTGTACCTCTGCAGGAAGTGCCGTGTCTTCGCTTTTTCGCTTCATGGCACAGAGTACTCCCTGTGTCAGCTTGAAACCAGTTATCTTTTCCAGCAGCTTTTTTCCTGCCGAATATACAGGCACGTCCCCGACTCTTTCAACGATATCCGCCGCCTGCCCCGAGATGTACCTTTCATCCATAAGCAGCGATACAGCCTCATATCCTGCATCAAGTGCGGTGCGTATCACTTTCGGGCTCTCCGCCACGAAAAGCCCCCGATTTTTCAGCTCAAGCTCTGCAGTATCCCTGTAAGGTGCCAGCTCTTCGCTTTCGATATCGTCTGCAAGTATTATCCTGCCCATTTATGTATGCCCCCTTTTTTACTTATATCATATATCATCATACCATAACGGCGGATATTTTTCAACACCTGTCTCACCTCATTTCTTTGTTGTTCTTGTACATATCCCGTATACGAGCATTGTACAAACAAATGATTTTAAATTTAACTCGGACATATTTCTGCAAAAGTTGTACAAAAACGTACAACTTTTGGCAGTTTTTCGCTGTATATAGAAGGGTATAAAAACTCCGGCACCCCAAGTGCCGTTTACATATATAGATTTCTGTGCGCACGATGGCAGGCTGACGCTGACTATGACTACGAGGATATGAAGCGACGTGTTATACTGTACAGAGGTCATCAGCAGCTTGACAACAGAATAATAATATCTCCGGTCCAAATGAATTTTTATGATCAGGCAAACTCCCATGACCCGATACCGTGTAAATATTATCGCAGATAGTATCAAAAAGATGTCTGTGATTTTGAATAAAATTATCTGCCGCTTATTGAAAAAAATAACACTTTGTGGTATAATCATATATATTACATTTTTATGAAAGGAGCTTTTTATGAAAGCATATTTTAAAAAGATACTTAGCCTTGTAACGGCAGGCATTATAACTGCCTCCGCACTGCCTTTTGTAAGTGCACAGGCTAAGGACGTATCCTCCATGACCGCTGTGGAGATAGCTAAAGATATGGGTCTTGGCTGGAACCTCGGCAATACACTTGAAGCCCATGACGGTACTAACCACAAAAAGATGGGTCTTGAATCCGAGACCTTCTGGGGCAATCCCAAAGCTTCAAAGGCACTTTTTGATGCCGTTAAGGCAAAGGGTTTCAGGACTATACGTATACCCGTCACCTGGTATCCCCATGCAGATGCAAATTACAATATCGACACCGCATGGATGAACAGAGTAAAACAGGTAGTCGATTGGGCTGTGGATGAGAATACATACGTTATACTCAATATCCATCACGAGGAATGGAACACCCCCACCAATGCCAACTACGCAGCTGCTTCAAAGGAGCTGAAAGCTTTCTGGAAACAGATAGCCACCGAGTTCAGGGATTATGACCGTCACCTTATATTTGAGGGCATGAACGAGCCCCGTAATTACGGAGGTGCACATGAGTGGGACGGCGGTACCGATGATATGCGCAAGGTGATAAACAAGCTTGATAAGGATTTCGTGGATACCGTAAGATCAACGGGCGGAAAAAACAAGACACGCTGCCTGATGATACCTACCTATGCCGCAAGCTCCACTACCGTTGCGATGCGTGCACTCAGCATACCCGATGACCCTAATGTCATGGTATCCATACACGCCTATTCACCTTATAATTTCACAATGAATACAGGCAGCGGTGCCACAAGTGTATTCGGCAGCGCTCAGGAAAATGAGCTCAAACAGCTGTTCAATAATATCAACAGTATCTTCCTCTCCAATGGCAAGGCTGTTGTTATAGGTGAGTTCAGTTCTTCAAACAAGAACAATACCGATGAGCGCGTCAAGTGGGCTAAAAGCTATGCAACGCTTGCAAAGCAGAAGGGTATACCGATAGTGCTCTGGGATAATAACTCTCCCAAGGATAATTACAATAACGGTGAAGGTCATGGTTATATAAACAGAAAGACCCTCGCGTGGTACAGCACCGCTGAACCTGTTGTAGATTCTCTGGTCAAGAATTATTACGGCAGTTCTGTTTCAAAGACCGACCTCAGCAAATGCAAGGCTGTCCTTTCACAGACTAAGTACTTCTATGACGGCACTCAGCATAAGCCCTCAGTCACTGTTACCTACAACGGCAAGACCCTGACAAACGGTACCGATTATACCGCAGCTTACAGCGGCGGTAAAGCTATAGGTACGGGTACTGTCACCTTGACGGGCAAGGGCAGCTATACCGGCACTGTAAAGCTGACATTCACAGTCGCTGAAAAGACCATAGGTGATTGCAAGATAACTCTTTCGCAGAATTCATATACATATGACGGCAATGAACACAAGCCTGCCGTTACAGTCACCTTTGAGGGCAAAAGGCTCAATGAGGGCAGCGATTACACTATCGCATACGAAAACTGCAGGAATATAGGTGATGCATACGTCACAGTTACCGGTACAGGCTCATTCAAGGGCTCATCTAAAGTCAGATACTGTATTGATCCTGCCGATCTTTCGGGCTACAAGCTTGGTGATGTCAACTTCGACAGTAAGATAACTGTTACCGATGTCACACTGACCTCAGCACAGGTAAAAGCTAAGATATTCATGTCGGAAAGCCGCCGCAGAGCAGCAGATATCAACGGGGACGGCAGGGTGAATGTTTCGGATCTATCCCTTATGGCAGCCCATGTAAAGTCCAAAAAGAGCCTTCCCGACAAGAATATAGCTTGATAGATGATCCTGTCAGATAAAGCATAACTTGCTTTACGGTCTGATACAGCTTTTTCTACTATTCACGGACGAACGAATTGTATAAAGTGTAGAAATTTTAATGAAATATTTTACACTTCGGGTCATCATTATGGGTGATGTGTTTTTTTCAGGATGAGCTATAATGTGTATGTGGAAGATATGCAGAAAAACTGGTGAAGACAAAGGAATACTGTATCCCCCTCTCAAGAGAACAGTAAGGCCCAAAAGAAAATGCCCCGGCGATGATTGATCGCCGGGGTACTTTGTTTATATAAAAATATTGCGGTCAAAAAATGTCGCCCGTGAAGCGACCTTATCTCCTTCGGAATGTGGTATCATATAGTCACAGTAAGAAACACAGACCACATGACCTGAAGGAGGAACGACTATGAAAAAGAATAACATCATCAGGAAGAACGATATTACCGAACTGGTATTCGTGCTGGACAGAAGCGGTTCTATGGCAGGGCTGGAGGCGGATACTGTCGGCGGATTCAACTCCCTTATCAAAGAGCAGAAAAAATCAGATGGCAGGGCTTTTGTGACCACTGTGCTGTTTGATACAGACGTTGTATATGTCCATGACCGCGAAGATATCTCGCAGGTAAAGCCCCTCACCCAAAGGGACTATGTGCCCCGCGGCTGTACCGCACTTCTGGATGCTGTGGGCATGACGATACAGCATATCGCAGGTATACACAAATATGCACGTCCCGGGGATGTGCCCTCAAAGACCATATTCGTTATAACCACCGACGGAATGGAAAATGCCAGCCGTGAATTCAGGTACGATACTGTAAAGCGGCTGATAAAAAAGGAGCAGGAAAAGTATGGCTGGGAATTCATATTCCTCGGTGCGAACATAGATGCGGCGGCGACTGCAGACTCTATGGGTATCGGACACGCTTCAAACTACAAAGCCGACGGCAGAGGTACAAAGCTGATGTACGGTGCAGTCGGCAGGGCTGTGAGCTGTATGAGAGAATCGGCACCCCTTATGGATGATTGGAATGCGGAGATGGAAGAGGACGCGGCGAGATAAAAAACAAAACCATCGACTATTCAGACAAATCCAGAAAACAAAGATCCCCGAAGTGCCGGTAAACACCTCGGGGAAAATACTCTATAAAAATAAGGGCTTCATTCTTCGTCATTATCCGATCGCATACTGCCGCGTATCTTTTTCCAGTCGGGGCAGTAGCGCTCTACCAGTTTCCAGAAATCGGCACTGTGGTCCATGTGCACCAGATGTGCCAGCTCGTGTATACATACGTAGTCGATATGGGCTTTTGAATAAGCGGCAACTTTATAGTTTATGGATATGGTCCCGTTGGAACTGCATCTTCCCCAGCTGGCGCTGAGATCCTTCACAGTGATCTTTTTCGGGAACAGCCCCATAAGTGCCGTGAGCCGCTGCATACTCTCGGTTATTTCGCGGTTTGCAAGCTCAACTATATATGTCTGTATCTGACGTACCATATACTCATGGTCAACGCTGCCGCATACGGCTATGAGCAGCTTGCCGTCCTCGAAACGGGGCTTGAAGTATCTGTCTGAGGGTACGGCCGTGATTATCGCCTTTTGTCCCAGCAGACGTATCTCCTCGCCGTCTTCAAAGGTCACGGGGAGACCTGAATGCTTAGCACTTTTTTCAAGATTAAGGTCTATCCATTCTATGTGCTGCTCGATGAATGTGCGTATCTGTGCAGGGTCAAAACGCTCCGGGACGCGGACGGTCAGCCTGCCCTCGTTTATTGCAAGAACAGCATTCCTGCGTTTTCCTTTGTCGAGTATAAAGTTCAGTTTTCTGCCGCCCGACAGGGTGATGCAGGTGAGGAACTTTGCCATGACTTTACTGCTCCCAGGGCGGCAGGACGGTCTGGTAATCAGAGAGGTAGTCACGGTAGATATAACCTGTGAGCTCACCGTCGTTGCCTGTAAATGTGACCTTGACGTAACCGTTGTCTTCATAGCCAAGCACTGTCACAGCTACGCCGGGGGTCATGCATACGATATTCTCAGCCTCATTGGAAGGCTGTGTGTGAAGGTATGCATACTCGGTGATATACTTTGTCTCCGTCTCATTGGGTGCGGATGAGCTTTCCTCGGCAGCTGAAGAAGGGCTGCTCTCGTCGGAAGCTCCGCTCTCTGTTATGTCAGCGCTGTCAGCCGGAGCGGTGGTGACGGGTTTAGCGTTATTGCTGATCCTGGGTTCGGTGACGTTGGTATTTATAGTGGCAGTGTCGATGCCTGCAGGCGGATTTTCGGAATTACTTGCGAAAACCACCTTGCCGATGATGAATACCATACATACAAGAAATATCCCGGCGACAATGACAGATGCCACGCCGACAGAACGAAAATTTATTTTTTTATTCATCAGAAAATTCTCCTTTGCATATCCGGTGTTTCCAAACTATTATAATCCATTTGGCGAAGATTGTCAACACAGGGCGGTCAATATACTGATGAAATAAAGGGATGGGCGTGTATATTCGTAAAAAAATTATGAATACCCCTTGCATTATTCAGAAAAGTGTGCTATAATATGATAAATTATGTTATCAGCTACGGAGGAAAGTATTATGAGCTATATTGAAATAGGCGCAGGCGTAGTGCTTGCACTTTGCAGCATTGTTATCATACTGGTAGTTCTGGTCCAGGATTCCAAGGATGACGGTCTTACTTCCGCTATAGGCGGCGGCTACAATGATTCGTTCTACGGCAAGAATGCGGGCAACACTCGTGATGCCAAGCTCAACAGACTTACCAGGAACGCAGCGATCGTCATGTTTGTACTGACTATCGCAGTAAGTATTATCCACAAATATCTCAGCAAATAAGCTGTATCAAAAAGCGGGCGGCTATATCTGTGCTGCTTGCGTAGATCAAGTGGAGAGAACATCAGCCCTGCCGCAGCGGGGCTTTTTTTCATATGGAGGAAAGTAAGAATATGGTAAAAACGGAGAACCGAAAGGCTCTGATGCCGCTGTTTGAGGGCTTTGAGGATTCGGTGCTGATAAGCTGTGCTGAGGGCAGAACGGGTATATGCTGGTGTGATGATCCCGAGAGACCCGCTGCGGGGGTCATCGAAGCGGGTGATTTTTATTTTACTGCGGGAGACCCTGCATTTGCCCGAGAGGCTTTTGAGATAGCGAAGAACAACCCCGAGGCGGTGTTCATGCCTGCTTCCGAGGAGTGGACGAAGGCGCTTCTCGCACTTGATAAGGGTCTGGAGAGGACTGTCCGCTACCGCACTAAAATGCCAGAAAGCTTCGATACGGACAATCTGAAAAAGTTTGCAGATATGTCCGGATTTACGGACTGCAAACTCGAGCTGATAAGCGAGGATGTCTATCGTCAGGCGCTTGCTGAAACATGGTCATGGGCATTTGTGGGAAACTTTTTGGACTACAATGATTTTCATAAGAATGCTTTCGGATGCTGTATAACCCATGAAGGAAGGCTTATTTGCGCGGCTTCATGCTATTCGGTGTACAGCAGGGGAGTTGAGGTAGAGATAGCTACTCACCCCGACTACCGAAGGAAAGGTCTGGCAACGATAGCAGGTGCGGCATTCATCGGTGAGTGCGCAAAGAGAGGTCTGAAAGCCCACTGGGACGCGGCAAATACGATGTCGCTGAAGATAGCTTCAAAATTCGGGTATACTCTGAAAGAGGAGTATACTGCGCTTCAGTTTGAAAAGTGAGTGTATGAGCTGTTTAGGATAGAACTAATGGATATAATAAACCGTACTGTATATTTATTCGCAGTGAGAGTATCTCGGGTGAGATAAAGGCAGCAAAACAGCAGGAGGTGCGGCATGAGCAGGAGTTACAAGAGATTTGCGGCTTTCATAATAAGTGATAACAAAGGTCCGCACAGATACAAAGCCAAGACACTTGCCAACAGGGCGGTCCGCAGAATCAGTATATGCGGAGGAAAGTCCGCATATAAACGGCTTTATGACAGCTGGGAGATATGAGATGTGCGCATACCGATGGAGGATATTACTCAGCTGAGAGTTGCATGGAAACGCAGTGAAGATTGGCTCCATAGAAGGTTCGACACCCTGCGTGAAGCCGAACGGTATTTCAAGGTGAAATATTACAGGAAGTAAAAGGAGAATATATGAAACAGGATTACAGAAAAATGATATACAACAAGCTGAAAGCATCGGGCAAGCGCCCTGTGACTTTTAAGGAGCTTGTGAAAAGTTTCCGAAAGGGGAACTTTGATTTTGATAAATTTGCCAAGACCGTTGACAAAATGAAGAAAAAAGGCGAGATCATCGAGGGCAAGATGGGATTCACTCTCGGCAAGGGCGGCAAGCTGAAAAAGTGCAAGGTCACAAGACTGCACAAGAGTTTCGGCTTTGTGAAGAACGTTGACACGGGGGAGGAAGTATTTATTCCCGGAAAGCACCTGCTTGGCGCTATGCCCGGAGATATCGTAATGGTACAGCTCAGGGAGAGCCGCGGCGACAGCCCCGAGGGTGAAGTGGTATCCATCGAAGAGGAGAATTTCAACAGGTTCAGCGGCGAGATAGTTGACGAATTCGGCAAGCTGAAAATAATGCCCGATGTGATATCGAAGTATGCCCTGGATTTCGTCAATCCTTTCGGGCTGGAGCTGCACGAGGGCGACAAGGCTATCGCTGTGATAACAAGGCGCGGCGAAAAGCACAGCGAGCACCGCTGTGAGATAGTTTCATGTCTGGGAAGTTCGCTGAAAGCGGCGGTATGCGCTCTGGGCATAGTTGAAGCTGCGGGGCTGACACCTGTATTCCCTGCGGAGGTCATCGATGAGGCAAGGAGAGTATCCTCGGCGGGGATATCCGATGAGGAAAAGGAGGGCAGGCTCGATCTGAGAGATCTGCCTATATTTACCATCGACGGCGCAGATACCAAGGATATCGACGATGCTATATCGGTGCAGAGGACGGATAACGGATATATACTGGGCGTTCACATCGCAGACGTATCGCACTACGTAACACCAAGGTCGCCGCTGGATAACGAAGCTTTTCAGCGCGGCACCAGTGTATACTACGCAAACAGGGTGATACCAATGCTGCCCGCGGAGCTTTCAAACGGTATATGCTCGCTTAATCCTAAGGAGGACAGACTGGCTTTCACCTGCCTGACAGAGCTTGATAATGCGGGAAATATAGTCAGCTACAAGTTTGCGAAATCAGTGATAAGGTCTAGGGTAAAGGGCGTATACTCCGAGATAAATGATATCTTTGACGGCTTTGTGAGCCGTGAGCTTTCGGAGAAATATGCCGAGGTAATGGAACAGCTGCCGCTGATGAAAGAACTGGCGGAGATACTCTGCAAGAAGCGTATCGCCCGCGGTGCACCACAGATAGAGACCAGCGAAAGTGCCCTGATGATAAACGAGGACAACGTCTGTGTTGGTGTGGGCGAGTACACCCGCGGCTTTGCGCAGGAAATGATAGAGGATTTCATGCTGACAGCCAACGAATGTGCGGCGAGATTCGGCAAGGACAACGAACTGCCCTTTGTATACCGTGTTCACGAGCCGCCCTCTGCGGAGAAGATAGACGGTCTGAAAGAACTGCTTGCAGGACTGGATATCATGTATGTTATGGGTGATGACCCAAAACCGAAACAGCTGGCGGAGATACTTGAAATGTCCAAAAATACGGACGCTGAAAAAATAGTAAACAATGCAGTGCTGAGGAGTATGTCAAAGGCGAAGTACGATACCGAGCCTATCGGTCACTACGGTCTGGTGCTGGAGGACTATGCTCATTTCACCTCACCGATACGCCGTTATCCCGACCTTTCCATACACAGGATAATGTCGGCTTTTCTCGGCGGCATGACTGCTGAGGAATGCCGCAGCAGGTTCAATAAGTTCGTATATGCTTCTGCCGATCGTTCCACCGAAACGGAACTTACTGCTATGCAGACCGAGCGTGCCTGCGATGACTGCTACAAGGCTGAGTATATGATGGGTCATATCGGTGAGGAATACGAGGGCGTTATCGTATCGGTTACGGATTTCGGTATGTTCATCGAGCTTGACAACACCTGCGAGGGTCTGCTGCACCTTGATAATATGCCTGAGGGCTACTACGAGTGCGACGGCATGATGAAGCTGAAAAATTTCTCAACAGGCGAGGAATACCGCGTGGGCGAGAGGTTCAGGGTAAAGGTGCTGGGCGCGAATGTGAATTCGGGCAAGGTGGATTTTGTACCTGCGGACAGGTGACGAAACAATGACTGACGATAAAAAACAGAAGCTGAAAAGGCTGCTTACGGGCAAAGGTACACACGGACTTTTTATAGGAAGGATCATGTGCTGTGACGGCGATGATAAAACTGTGATAGGGCATACAGCACTTTGCCATATCATATTCAGGGCGTTCAGCTGGATAATTTTCGATATCAGCTTTTTACGGATGCTGTTTGTATATCATAAGTTCCCGAAAAAAACCGGTGTGCATTTCAAGTCGATAAGCGAAATGACGGCAGGTATGTCCGCGGCGGAAAGGCTGCATGAGATACTTCACACTTATCAGCCTTATGATGTTACCGGCAACAGAATTCTGGTATTCTATCCGTTTTTTGTATCTGCGGCGGCACTTCTGCTTGGGGGCTGGACGATAGTTCTTCTGCGCAGGATAGTTAGCCGCAGGGCTTTGGAGAACAGCGGCTTGCAACTCAGGGTGATATCGGGATTGCAGATAGCTTTTGATATATCGGCTTTTATAGTTACGCTGTATTTTTGCGGCGTGTGGGCTGACCGTGTGATAAGGCAGCTTCCCATGAGGATGCTGTTTACTTATATCTACGGTTTCGGAGTTATTATGATATTTTTTGATCTTATCATATTCGCGGTGGATATGAAATTGACGTACAGGAAAAAAGAGGAGGAAAAATAAATGAAGCAGCAGAGGAGCTTTCCTGCTTTCAAAGTCAGCAAAAGGTGCGAAAACAGGCTGAAAGGCGGACACCCATGGGTGTATGACAACGAGATAGAGGTATCTGACGAGGGTGTGGAGAACGGCTGTATAGCCGATGTTCTGTCACCTAAGGGGAGCTATCTGGGTTCGGGACTTGTGAGCCTGAACAGCAAGATAAGGGTGAGGATACTCTCGGATAATGCCAATGAAACTTTTGGTGAAAGCTTCTTCCGCCGCAGGATAAGGTATGCGCTCGACCACAGAAAGACGGTCATGGGCGATGATATCTCTGCGTGTCGTCTGGTACACGGTGAATCCGACGGTCTGCCGGGACTGACTGTTGACCGCTATAATGACATACTCTCGGTACAGGTGCTGAGCTATGGCATGGAGCAGAGAAAGGATATGCTGTACCGCCTGCTGACGGAGGAGCTTGCCGCTGACGGCGTTACACTCCGCGGAATAATGGAGCGCAACGATGTGGCTATACGTGAGCTTGAAGGTCTTGAGCAGGGAAAGGGCTGGTACAGGGCTGACTTCCTTCCCACACCGCCCGAAACACCTGTTACTGAGATATGCGAGAACGGCATATATTACAAGGTGGATGTTGAGAACGGTCAGAAGACAGGATTCTTCCTCGATCAGAAGTACAACCGTCTGGCGGCGGCAAAGCTTGCTAAGGGCAAGAAGGTGCTGGACTGCTTCACACATACGGGTTCATTCGCGCTGAATGCGGCTTTCGGCGGTGCGGCACACGTCACGGCTGTGGACGTATCTCAGTTTGCGGTGGATACAGCAAAGGCAAATGCCGAGAGGAATGGACTGTCCGATAAAATGGACTTCGTGTGCGGCGATGTGTTTGATCTTCTTCCCAAGCTGACAGAGGAAAAGGCGGGATACGATTTCATAATCCTCGATCCGCCTGCATTCACCAAGAGCCGTAAGACCGTGAATTCCGCTGAAAGGGGCTACAAGGAGATAAACTACCGCGCCATGAAGATGCTGCCGCGCGGAGGATATCTCGCCACCTGTTCGTGCTCGCATTTTATGACGAATGAGCTGTTTGTGAAGATGCTTATGAGCGCTGCCCATGATGCAGGTTTTCAGCTGAAGCTGGTAGAAGCAAGGCAGCAGGCACCCGACCACCCTATACTCATGAATGTGCCCGAAACTGATTATCTGAAATTCTATCTGTTCCAGGTAGTGTGATATAAGGCTATGTTAATATTTGCTATTGACAAATAAGGCTGAAATGTGATAAAATACTATTGCTGATATCATTCAGGAGGGGGGAGAAAACGCTGTGAAAAAATATGCTGTGTATCGGTCTGCCAACGGTCTGTACTGCTATGAGTACCATGACAGCCTTGATACACTTAAAGGTACTATGTTTGAGACTGTTATCAAGGAAGAACAGCTCCCCGTAGTGCTGGACGGAAGCGGCGGTTACTTTTCTTTCAAGAAGGATGACTACAATTTTGTCAAGGTCATCGAATCAGACAAGAAATATCCTCTCCCGCTGGAGAAGATGTTTTTGAAGAACGATGATAACTTCAAGCTGGGGTGGATGTCACCTCAGGGCGATACCTATTCCTGCGACTATACCAACCACAACAGATGTGCCATAATGCTGGCAGATAAGTTCGTACCCGGAGCGAAATTCCCTGAAAGAGCTCTCGGCAAGGCGGGTTGGATAAAAATAATAGACTCTTGGGACGGTACGCAGCGTCAGCATGGACAGTTCGTATATTCGCTGACGGGCAGGATAACCAAACAGCAGGCAGACAAGCTTTTTGATGTGGGGCTGTACTTTAATGAGGAAGTTCAGACCCTTATAAAGGATTGCGAGAACGATTGGTAAGATATACGCTCACTGGGCGACAGTGGGCGTTTTTTGCGCTCTTAGCAATAATATTTTATTTTAATATCTGATTATCCCGTTTACACACCAATTAATTTGGTGTAATATCAGAACTAGAAATACTCGGCGGTTATCCTTCCCCCGCCGCAGGCGGGGGAAGGATAACATCAACACGATGATTCATTGTTATATAGCATTTTGTAATGGTGTGTTAAAGGGATAACCATGTTTTAATATAAATGAATAAACGCTTTTTTGTAAGAACTGCACAAAAAGGCATGGTTAATTTCTGCGTTCAATAAAACTGAACGGTTTTGTGTGAGTTTGATAAAAGTGAATTGCTGAAATTAGGCAAAAAGCCCAAAGAATCGGTGAAACAGCAGAGAAACATCTTAACTAACTGAACTGTTTTGCATAAAACGTAGAAAAACTTTCTTTATTTGTAAAAAAATCTATTGACAATTATGAAAAAAAGCTTTATACTATTAATGTGAATTATTATGAACTGTGCCAAGTGTACAGTTTACGGGTATAATAATGAAAAGCTTGCCGCAGCCGTGAAGTACGGTACGGCATCAGGAGGATGATACAATGGCGGAAACCAGATTTATCAAGACGGTAGAGTTCGGCGGCTATGACAGAGATGACGTTATCAAGAGATTTGAATTTCTGAACTCTCAGCTGTTTGACCTTAAAAATGAACTGCGCGAAACAAAGCTGCTCATGGAGGAATACAAGAAAGGTTCGTCCGAGGAAAAGGCTCATGAGGCTGTGCTCGGTCAGGAGAGAGTCAAGCTGACCAGTCTGCAGGTACAGAATGAAACAGCTTCGGCTAAGCTGAAGGCTTCCGAGGAAGATAAAGCTAAGCTCTCGGAGGAGCTTGTGGCGCTGAAGGCTGCTCACGCAGAGGCAATGAAGGAACTGGAGGATGTCAAGTCAAAGCTGAACGCTTATGAGTCTGACAATGAGGCGAATGCGCTCAGCCAGGTGTTTATTGCTGCACAGGCTTCCGCAACAGCAGTAGTTGCAAATGCTAACAAAGAAGCTGATGAGAAGAAGGCACAGACAGAAGCGCTCGTTAAAGAGATGATCGACGATGCGAACCACACTGCTGCCGAGATAGTATACGAGGCTGAAAAGAAGGCTGCCGAGACTGATGCTGAAACAAAGAACGCATCCGAGAAGATGAAGGTGGCTTCCAATAACCTCAGAGCTTCCATGCTCGCAGAGGTAGAGGGTCTTAATGAACAGATGGCTGCACTCAGCGAAGTGTTCAAACTTATAAAGGAAAAGAGTACCGAGGCTGAGAACATCCTGAAGACCACTGAAGACAAGCTTAACGAGGGCGGTGTGCCTGAATTCAAGATACCTGAAACTTTTGAAGCTGAACTCCCTGATGCGCCCGAGCCGAGAAAGTCTGCTGAGGAGACCAAGAAGTCCAATGCAAGACTTGAAGAACTGGCTAAGATGGCAGCATCCATCGGCGGCGACAAGGGCAAGTCCGAAAAGGGTGATGAGGAAAAGTCAGAGGAAGAAGCTTCTGAAAAGACCGATGATAAGTCCGGTGAGAAGGCTGCCGACAAAAAAGATGACGGCAAAAAATCGGGCGGCGTAGACCTTGCCGATCTTATGAAGCAGGCTAGTGCATTGAAAAAGTAGTTATCGGCTGCTGCGATAATAATTGGTAAGGAGTGTATTCATTATGAGCGAACTGATAATAACCAGACCTGACAAGTGCGTGGGCTGTAATTCATGCGTAAGATCATGTCCTGCACCTGAGGCAAATATAACCAAGATGCTGGAGGGCGGCAAGTTTGTAACTACCGTCAATCCTGACCGCTGCATAGGGTGCGGATCATGCGTAAAAAGCTGTAACCACGGTGCCAGAGATTATATCGACGACACTGAGGAGTGCATGACAAGGATGAAGAGGGAAAAGATAATCATACTGGCTGATCCCTCTATCAAGACAGGATTCCCTACGAAGTGGAAGGGTATACTCGACTGGTTCCGTAAGCAGGGCTGCATGATATACGATGCATCCTTCGGTGCGGATATCTGCACATGGGCTCACCTGAGAGCAATAGAGCAGAAAAAGGTCGGCAATATAATAACACAGCCCTGTGCTGCCATAGTAAAGTATGTAGAGACATATCAGCCCAAGCTGCTGGCTAACCTGTCTCCCATACACAGCCCTGTTTCCTGCAGTGCTGTATACATCAAGAAGTATCTGAACAGGAATAACCCCATAGCAGTGCTGTCTTCCTGCATAGCTAAGAAATTCGAGGCTGAGGAAACAGGTCTTATTGATTTCAATGTAACTTTCAAAAAGCTGAATGATTACTTTGAGAGAAACGGTATAACCATACCCGTATCCAGCACTGAGGATTATGAATACAAATTCGATGACCAGCAGGGTCAGGTGGGCGCTATATACTCACGTCCCGGCGGACTGAGAGATAATATCTGGCTGCACAACCAGGATATAAACATCACAACATCCGAGGGTGCACAGAAGGTGTTCCCCGAGCTTGATATGTATGCTGAGATGCCTGACTTCAAGCACCCTGAGATATTTGATGTGCTTTCATGTGAATTCGGCTGCAACCTGGGACCCGGCGCAAGCACGAACCAGACAATGTTCGATGTTATGCTGACCATGAAGGAAGTTGAGAATGAGGCTAAGAGCCGCCGTAAATCAGGATTTATGGGCAGAGGCGACGACAAGATGCTCAAGAAGTTCGATGATGAACTGAAGCTCAATGACTTCCTCAGAAACTACAAGCCCGTTACTCCTACACCCGTACCTACGGAAAGACAGCTGGATCCTATATACGAAAGCATGGGCAAGCATACCGAGGATGACAAGAAGTACGATTGTCATGCCTGCGGACACAGATCATGCCGCGATATGGCTATAGCTATATACAGAGGTCTGAATACACCTGATAACTGCGTGGTACACGCAAAGACTGTCATGGTGGCAAGACACAGCGAACTGGCTGAACAGCATGAGAAGCTGGCAGAGATCACCTATGAATGTCTGGAACTTTCGGATAAGCTGAAAGCGGATGTTGACAATATACTCAAGAATATGGAGACTATCGGTGATTCTACTGCGAAGACCAGTGAGAGAGCCGATGTTGTAAGGAATCTGCTCACCAATGTAGTTGCATTCTGCAACGATAATCCTACTATGGATTCGGGCAGTGTCAGCCAGCTGATAAACATACTCGAAACTACCATAGATGCTTTCAGCGCACTTGATGACAATGTTAATGTGACTAATGAGAGTTCGGGACTTATCAATAACTCCATCGGTGAGATAACCAGGCTTGTTGAGGAGATAAACAATACTCTCCACAAGGCGAGCGAAAAGAAATCATAAAATACAGCCCGTACTTCAGGGCGGAAAGGCAAGGTGAGTCATGGCTTCAAAGGTCGCGGTCATAGCGATAATCATTGAAAGAGGTTCTTCCGTGGAAGGCATAAACGGTCTTCTGCATGAGTACAGCGAATACGTTGTGGGAAGAATGGGTGTTCCTTACAGGAACAAGGGTATAAACATAATCAGCGTTGCTGTCGATGCTCCCGAGGAGACGATTGACGAACTTGCACGAAAAATAAACGCACTGGAGGGCATTTCGTCGAACACGGTCTGTTCGGTAGGATGACACCGATAACGGGCGGCTAAGACCTGCAATACTGCGGGACTTGCCGCCCATTTTTACGAAATGGATGTTTGAGGCGATTTCGAAAACGTTATCTTTGTGTATCTTACGTAAATTTTGGCTTAAAGATATCATTTTTACTTGACATTATTATCAAATAGTGGTATACTGAAATAAATGTAATTGGCTTAGTTTATAATTGAAATTTCCTTTTCGGACTGTCCTGAAGTCAACGATGTGACAGGAGATCTCGGGTATATTGCTGAGATGAAGGCGGTCAACAAATAATTATGACAGGAGAGAAGTTAAATGCAATGTGAAAGATGTAATGCCGAGCTGCCCCCGAATGCCATTGAATGCCCCGAATGCGGCGCGCCTGCTCCGCAGAATATCGAAGGCTTTGATAATACCATTGAGATACAGCATATACTCAAGACAATAATGGAAAAACATGGCAGCATACTTATCAATGATCCGACACAGTTCGTTTCTACACTTAACGATTACCTTAACGGCTACGAAAAGGAACGCAGGCTCCTAGTGAATGCCATGAGGGCAGGCGTACTGAAAAATATGGTCAAGGAAGAAAAGACCAACAGGGAATACGCTCTGCTGAGTGCTAAGAGCTATATGATAAATGAACTTTTCGTATCGGAAAATGCCGCTGAGTTCGTACTTGCTTGCTTTACCTACACTCTGGGCTGGCCCTATCAGTCTTCCATGACCAAGAAAGAGGAAGAAAAGAAGGAAGATGAGCCCAAGGATGAGGAGCCTGATGAGCCCAAGCTGAAGATCGACAGCAAGATCTACAGGACATCGGATGCAGGCAGACACAGACTTGCAAGAAATATAGTTATCCCTGAGGGATTCACCAAGATAGACAGCTTCTGCTTTGACAGGTTCGGCTTTATGAGATCCATAACACTGCCTTCTACCATGATGGCGATAGGCGATTATGCTTTTGCTGAATGCAAGAACCTGAAAGGTATAGAGCTGCCGGCAGGACTTAAAGTCATAGAGCAGGGTGCTTTCAGCCAGTGCGGAAAGCTCGCTATGATAAAGATACCAAAGGGTATCCTTGAAATACCGGATAATACCTTTGAGTTCTGCTCGAACCTTACTGTTGTAGATGTGCCTAATACTGTAAGCAGTATAGGCGTTGAGGCGTTCTCGGGATGTGAAAAGCTGGAAAAGCTGTTTTTGCCTGACAGCGTCAAGTTCATTGATAAAAACGCTTTCTCGTATTGTCCGCAGCTTACGATACGCTGCTATGTCAATTCATACGTTCATAAGTATTGCCTTACTTATAATATCGACTATGAGACAGTTGCGCAGGGCGTAGGTCTGAAGCAGAAACCAATATAAGGATGAAATCGGAGGAAATATCAGATGGTTGAATTGAAGATCGGCCAGGAGGTCGAGATGGAATTCGGAGGCAGAGCAAAAGTCCTCAAGGTCATCGGCAGCGGTGGTCAGGGTATTGTTTACCTCGTGGAATTCAACTCCCAGAAATGGGCGCTCAAATGGTATGATGTTGATAAGATCAAGCGCCCCAAGGAGTTCAGACAGAACATCAAGAACAATATACAGGACGGTGCTCCCAGCAATAAGTTCCTGTGGCCAAAGTATCTGACCAAGGAGAACGACCAGGGGACCTTCGGTTATATCATGGAGCTGAAGCCCGAAAGCTTCGATTCCTTCGTGGATATACTCAATACCTATAAGCTGGTCATCGATCCGCTGACAGGCAGAGCTGCAAAGCAGCCCGTAAGGTTCACCAGCCTTTATGCCATGGTAACAGCTGTTATCAATATCGCGAATGCGTTCAGACAGCTCCACCGTGTTGGTAAGAGCTATCAGGACCTTAACGACGGTGGTTTCTTTATCAATGTCAATACCGGTGCAGTGCTCGTCTGCGACTGCGATAATATCGCACCTGACGGAAGCAACTTCGGTATAGGCGGTAAGCCGGGATATATGGCTCCCGAAGTAGTAAGAGGTATCGCTAAGCCTGATGTACAGACCGATAAGTATTCACTTGCTGTGGTACTTTTCAAGCTGCTGTTCAGAGGTGATCCTATGGAGGGTGAAAAGGTTGTCAAGGATGTATGCCTGACAGAATCCTCCGAGCTCAGACACTACGGACAGGATGCTGTGTTCGTATATGATCCCGACAATGCTACCAACAGACCT
Source organism: Ruminococcus albus 7 = DSM 20455 (assembly GCF_000179635.2). NCBI lineage: Bacteria > Bacillati > Bacillota > Clostridia > Eubacteriales > Oscillospiraceae > Hominimerdicola > Hominimerdicola alba. The sequence continues at coordinate 650,602 of NC_014833.1, forward strand.
GTAAGAGGTATACATGACAATGTCATCAAGTTCTGGAGAATATACCCCAAGTACATAAGAGAAGCTTTCATACTCTCATTCACACAGGGTATAACCGATCCGAACAAGCGTATAATCGAGAATGAATGGCAGAAGCTGTTTATTCGCCTGAGAAGTGAGATAATCATGTGCGTATGCGGCAGGACGAATTTCACTTCCATGTTCTCAAAAGTTGATGAAAAGACTTTCCGCTGCCCCAAGTGCGGTGCTGAGTTCCTGACACTCGGTTTTGACAACAGGGATAACAGGATGCCTTTGTATGTCGGATGCAGATTCTACAAGTGTGAGATCGATCCTGACTGCGATGATTTCCTGACCGTGGCGGGTGAACTGGTGGAGAACAAGCTGAAACCCGGTGTGCTCGGTATAAAGAACTGTACCGAGGATACATGGCAGGCTAAGCTCCCTGACGGAAAGTACTATCCCATACAGCCCGGTAAGGGCTTCCCGATCTGGAAGGATCTTGAAGTCGACTTCGGTAAGGTCAAAGCCGGTATGTAACAAAATTTAAAGGAAAGGGCGTATAAAGATCTATGAATAATAATCTGAATTCTGATGTTAAGGAAAACACCACAGTCGACGATCTGCTGGATTTCGATGACGATGATCCCCTGGGTGCGACTGCGGTATCTAAAAAGAGCCTCGTAATATTCTTCCTGATCGATACTTCAGGAAGCATGAAGGGCAAGAAGATGGGTCAGCTCAATACCGTTATGGAGGAGCTTATACCCGAGATAAGAAAAGTCGGTGAGGCTGATACCGATGTTAAGGTAGCAGTACTGACTTTTGACACTGATGTAAAGTGGATGTACTCCGCTCCTATCTCCATTGAGGATTTTGAGTGGGCAAGACTTGGTGCACAGGGCGTTACAAGCATGGGTGCTGCATTTACCGAGCTGGCAGCCAGAATGTCAAGAAACAGCTTCCTGAATTCGCCTTCGCTGTCATTCGCACCTGTAATGTTCCTGATGACAGACGGTTATCCTTCGGATGACTACAAGTCGGGTCTGAAGGCACTGCAGACCAACAGCTGGTACAAGTTCGGTCTGAAGGCTGCACTGGGTATCGGTGATGAGGCTAACGATGAGATGCTGGCTGAATTCACAGGTTCCAAGGAAACTGTTGTTCATGCTTACACAGGCGGACAGCTGGCTTCGATGATCAAGATCATCGCGGTAACAGCTTCGCAGATAGGAAGTAAGTCGATGACGCTTTCCGATGAAACTAATGAGGAGCTCAGTGAGGAGGATGTATACGCTGCAAAGCAGAAGATGCTCGGTCAGCAGATACAGGAACTGGTAGGCGATCAGACGGACGGCAGTGACGTTCCTTACGATACGGGCTGGTAAAGCGACGGTCATCGGAAGGAGTGTAGTTTAGAAATGTCTTTTAATGGCTTTAGCCAATCTGTTATGGGTGCCAGCCATGTGGCAAAGGGTATAGTTTGCCAGGACAGCTCGGCACACAAGATAACAGACCGTTACGCTATAGCTGTGGTGGCTGACGGTCACGGAAGCAAGAAACACTTTCGCAGCAACATAGGCTCGCAGTGCGCTGTTGAGGCTACTATCGAGACTATTGAAAGGTTCTATGAGAAAGCGGACGAGTTTGAAGCTAATATGCCAAAGAACCACAAGATGATAATCAGAAATATCGAAAGGCAGATAATCGCAACATGGAACAACAAGGTGATGAAGCATCTTGAGGAACATCCTGTTACGGCTGTTGAAAAGAAGCCCTTTACTCCCGAAGAGTTTGAAAACATCAATCCCGAGCAGTACTACGGTACTACGCTTATCGCTGCTGTTGCGGGTGTGGATTTCACTTTCGGTGTACAGATAGGCGACGGCAGCTTTGTTGCGATATTTGAGGACGGCGAGGCTATAATGCCCATGGAGTATGAGGAAGCGAATCCCGCCAACATAACATCCTCTATGTGCAACGCCAATGCAGCTTCGATGTTTGAAAGTTTCTATGTAGACGACAAGCGTCTTATAGCGATGTTCTCATCTACCGACGGACTTTATACCTCCTTCGGAAGTGAGTACGACTTCAGGGATTATCATGTGATACTGGCATCTCAGCTCAGCTCGCCTGTGCTCGAGGCATCGGTAGTAAAGAATATAACAAAAAGGTCTCATTTCGGTACAGAGGATGATATATCCCTGGCTTGCGTATATGATGTTGAATTCGCGGCTGAGAAGGAACCTCTGCTGAAGGAAATGATAGACAGAAATAAGAGGCTTGCGGCTGAAAGAAAAGCAAAGCTTCATACCGCAAACTTTTGACCGGGATATCGGTTAACTAAATTATAGGTGGATACAGGAGTAATTTGAAATGGATAAGAAAAAAGAAACCAAAAATTGGATAATTGTGATCGTAGGTATAGTAGCATATCTGTTATGCAGTGTATTACAGGCAATGCTGAGCCGTAAAGGTGCGATGGCAGCACAGGAAGCTGCTAAGAAAGCAGGCGAGGCAGCAAAGGCCGCTGTACAGAGCGGAAATAACCCGATAGCCGGTGTTATATCACAGATACAGGTCGTTGTAACAGTAGTTCTCGTACTGTTTGCTCAGAAGAAGGGCTTCATAACAGCTTTGGTACTGAATTCTATAAATACATTGTACACACTGATATTCCAGATGATCATTCCTGGCAGCACAAAAGCAATGCCCGGTGTTGTAGTAACACTGATCTCTATCGGTATCGCTTCGGTCATCTATTTTTACACAAGCAAGACAGAGAACATGAACGAGGAGCTCCAGAAGAGCTATCACGAGGCTATTGAACAGAATCGTATCATAGAGGAGCAGGGCGAGACCCTCAAGCACATGGCTTACTATGACAAGCTGACAGGTATGCCCAACAGAGAGAGCTTCATGGAGAATCTTGAAAGACAGATCAGAAACAGCGGCGACTGTGTTATGATCTATATTGATCTGGACGATTTCAGACGTATAAACGATAACTTCGGTCATGCAATAGGTGATGAACTGCTGAAGCAGTATTCCGAAAAGATCAAGAACTACTGCGGCGACAAGGCATTTGCAGCAAAGATCGGCGGCGATGAGTATGGTATCGTTCTCGGCAGCGGAATGACCAATGAGGCTATATACCAGTACGCTGCAGGTATAAGTGGTATCTTCGGCGATCCTATCACTATGGGCGGTAATGTTTATACAGTTGCAGCAAGCTACGGTGTAGCAAGCTTCCCCGAGAGCGCTATGACAGCAGACGATGTATTCAGATGCGCTGAAACTGCAATGTTCAACGCTAAGGAAAGCGGTAAGAACCAGCTTTGCTTCTACACTAACCGCGGTTGATTTTTAGGCAAGTTCACAGGAAAGGCAGTTGAATACGATTATGGAAATCAAGGAGCTTTACGATCTTGCGAAACAGTATGCTGAGCTTATAACAAATAATAAGCCCAATTATGTTTCGGAAAATGAGTCGGCTATATGCGTTATAGTTGACAATAACGACCAGCCAATCACAGGTATCACCACTGTTACCGTAAGAGGCGGCATGGTCGAGGTTATCCCCGCAGAGACAGTTGCAGTAAAGAGATTTATCGATCACTGTGGTGATGCGCCTGCAAAATACATTGTTACAATGCTCTTCAAGAACTACGAGGTCATTGAGACAGGAAAGGTCAGCCTGCTTATGCTTGGACAGACCAATGCTGCCAACGGTGAATGCGTTGTTATGACCTCAGCTGAAGACAGTGTTAAACTGAAGGAAGTAGTACTTGTTTCGGCTGTAGATAAGTCATCTTCTTCCGAAGGTTCTCTTGTTGCAGAAGCTACTGCGGCAGCAGAAGAAGCACTTGCGGCTGGTGAAGCTCCTTCCGTTGAAAATGCGGCTGAACCCAGCATGGAAGACCTGATGAACGGCTTTGATGTTGATACTACTTCGACAGAACAGGCTGCATCTGAGCCAATGGGCGCACCTGCAGAATTTGCTGACGGATTCAGCGTAGATTCAAGTAATCCTTTCTTCGAGGAAGCAGCTACTGCTCCCGATTCTGAAGTTAAAACTATCGACAGCGGTGTTAAGTCAATGTTTGACCAGCCCGAGGATGCTACAAGACAGGGCGCTGCAGGCTTCAATATCCCTCAGGGAGGTTATCCTCAGCAGGGAATGACAATGCAGGGCGGCTATCCTCAGCAGGGCATGGGCTTCCCTCAGCAGGGTATGCAGCAGAGCGGCTATCCTCAGCAGGGCATGGGCTATCCTCAGCAGGGTATGCAGCAGAGCGGTTATCCTCAGCAGGGAATGCAGGCAGGCTATCCCCAGCAGGGTATGGGTTATCCTCAGCAGGGAATGCAGGCAGGCTATCCCCAGCAGGGTATGGGTTACCCCCAGCAGGGAATGCAGGGCGGCTATCCCCAGCAGGGTATGGGCTATCCCCAGCAGGGAATGCAGCAGGGCGGCTATCCTCAGCAGGGCGCAGGTTATCCCCAGCAGGGAATGCAGGGTGGTTATCCTCAGCAGGGTACAATGTTTAATACCGGTACAACTACCACAGGCGGATTTCCTCAGGCAGGCGTAATGCAGTCCATGATGAAGATGCCCGGTGTAGGACAGACTTCGATACAGGTATCTGAGTCTGCAACATCTATTCCTGTAAGCCAGAACATCAAGTCTTTGAACACTGATGAAATCTCAAAGTATTCATCAAGTGCAGCTGAGCCTGATGATGACGAAGATGAGGATGACGGCACTATGAGCAGAGAAGATATGCTCAAGGCTGCCAAGCAGAAAAAGAAGAATGCCAAGCTAAATGCCAACTTCAAAAAGAAGATGAGAGATTCAGGATTCTGATACCAAAAATATAAAGCCATAGTATTTCCGATGTTTGGTCGGAAATACTATGGCTTTTTTGTTGACAATACATGAATAATGTGATATAATCATATTCGGCTGTCCTGACGGCACTCCTTTTTATTAGCTATACGATAATAAATGTATATCGTTATACCGGCATAAGAAGTGATGTTCTATATGGATGACCATAATTATTAATACAGTCGGAATACATTACACGGAGGAGATCGTTATGCCACAGATGAACAAAGGTGGAAAGTTTATATTCGGAAAATCGTTGATAAGGGAAGATGGTGTTATCAGGCTTCCGGAACAGGCAATAAGTGAATACGACATAACTTCGGAAGGAAGGGTCTATCTGTTTACCGGCAGCAAGAGCACAGGCGGATTTTGTGTGACACGAAAGGGTCTGCTTGAACCGTCTTTGCTTGGACACATACTGAGAGAAACTGACGGACTGAAGGATTATACAGCTGAACAGGGTAAATTCATCAAGTATAAAGGACGTTCATATTCATGGACGAATATCACTGATGACGGAAAGATCATTTTGTCAAAAGAGATGATGTCATTTCTGAAGATCGAACCGGGTATGAAACTACTATCTATACGCAGCAGTGACATAGCTTTCACGATGGGTGCATATGGTCGGCTTTTAGAGGAATCCATGAAACACGAGGATGAGATACCGGTGTTCTGAGCAAGATGTACTTATGTTTTGAAGCTGATCTGACACAGTATGATCTTTTATTGTAACTGATCGTTGAACGTTAACAGACTTTATAGTGCGGTGTTAGTGGGAATATTCAAACAGGCATAAAAAAGCCATGCAGCATATATCTGCATGGCTTTAAGTTTACTTGAATTGTACGCCCCAGTCGGAACTGATCTTGCTGTAAAGATTCAGCTTAACGCGGCTCTTCTGCCAACGGAAGAAGTAGGATACACCGCAGAATACGATAACAGTACCGATAGCTGCAATGACGATACCCAGTACAGGCTTGATAACGAATATACCAAGACCCCACAGTGCCAGTGTCAGTACTACGATTATAGGCAGAGCAGAAGTGATAAAGCTTCTGTCAGTTACCTTGATGTAATTCTGTATCTCCTTGAGATCGAAAGCCTCATAGTGTCTTGCTATGAAATTGTCAGGTCTTGCCCAGGTGCAGAATTCCTTGACGTTATTGAACTTTGCAGCGTAATCTCTGAAAGAGTAACCCTTACCAACGTCGGTAACACGGTATTCTACCAGATAACCATCCTTCTTACGATCCTTAACATCAAGAACGTGAATAATACTTCCCGGCTCAGCCTGAGCTTTCATGGGTTTAGTCACAAGAAACTTTCTGTCAACAGCTTCATCCAGATTGTTGAGCATATATGTCATAACTATCTTCCTTCCCTGATCATATACTTGCTATAATTCACATGGTCTGAGCCACGATAAATTCTATATATATCCGTATATATATTATAGCACATTATTTTCTAAATTGCAAGTAATTTTGAAAATTTTTCACAATTATTATTATAAAGAAACGTCGTTTAAAAGACCCGCGGTATATGTGCAATTTGATTGCATATATACAGCAGAGTGAATACTGTGATTTGATCTGTGATCATTTATTTTTTACGCTTTGATGCTATAACAGCGCCTCCCATCAATGCGATCATAGCCATTCCTCCTGCCATGCCTGTGGTGGGGTTATCTTCGGATTGAATCGGGTTCGTGGTTGTTCTGAAGCTTGAAGTACTTTCAGAAACTGACGAAGCTGAAGATGTGGAACTCACAGCAGATGAAGTACTGCTTTCGGATACATCGCTCTCAGGATCACTACTCTCGCTCTGATCGGAAACATTATCTGCGGGCTGTTCATGATACTCACCTACCGTAAGATCATCCGGGGTATGTGTAAGTGTGCCGTCATCGGGCATAGGACCCAGATCCCAGCCCATGATACCGGCGATGAACGGCCCGAGTTCGTTTTCTGCAACGCGGGTATTGCTTGCCGCCAAAGGGTGATAGTCAACACCATAGCCTTCCTGTGCAGGATCTATCTGCCCAAGCTTTAAGGTATATACCTCCTTATCACCTGTATCCGACTTATACTCATCTACAGCATTTTTGATCTGTGGGTAGAGTTCAGCACCCATCATGCCAAGTGTACATACGATCTTCGCATCGGGAGAACATTCTCTTACAAGCTTCAGAAGATCGGTATAGCTGTCTTCAAATTTCTCCTTCTCATTTTCGTGGCTGTCAAAATATGTCCAGTCGTTAGTACCCAGATCTATAACGATACAATCGGGCTGATACTGTGAATGATCCCAGTCAAAATCCTGTATGGGCACATAATCCTGTGAGGATATACTGTTCCAGGTATTAAGGCTGGTCTTTCTGTAGTACTTTTCCATGGTATGATCCCTGCTGCCGCCGTAGTTGCACCATACTCCGCAGCCGCTCATTGAGAACAGATCAACATCGGAATCAAACATCGATGCGATCTGATAAGCATAGGTCTTTGAAGCATCCTCGCTGAGGGTGGAGAACTTGTTGTTCTCACCTGTTGAGGGATCCTTCAGGGGAAGATCTATACCGTATCCGCAGGTTATGGAATCACCGATAAATTCAAGCTTACGCTCTTTGGCGGAAGTGGGTTTTATGGTGGATCCGGCATCAGTTTCGATACTGTCTATACCCAGTTCGGATTGCATGGATTCGGATAGTTTTATCAGCCTGACTGTATTCTCACCCTCTGCAAGAGGCACAGTCACGCTGCCCTTTTTGGAGGATCCCCCTATAAGACCTCTCTGATAAAGCTGACCGTTCAGGTAAACACCGATACGTGTAGGGTCACCCGAAACATTCAGGTTGAAAGTTACCTGAGTGCCTGTGACGGTAAATTCAACACCTGAAACAGAATTTGCCAGCCACAGTGAGTCATCATTATAAACTGTTCTGCCCAGTATCCTTACATTATCCGGCACTGCCTCACAGAATGCTGTCTTGCTTTCTTCGGCAGATACGGGGAGGATGCTTGCTGCAAGTGCTGCAGAGCATAGTCCTGCGAAAAATCTGCTTATTTTCATATCCTTATTTCCTTTCTTGAAGTGCCTGACAGCGGGACTTCCGGTACCCGCAGCCGAACACACTGCACATCATACAAATGCTACGATAACAAGGGTATATCTTTCTATTTCATATTATACCATACTCCACAGAATAATCAAGAGGTTTTAATTAGATTTGGTTAATTTCACATCATTCTTGTGCACATCTTACAAATTCAAAGCCTGACTTTTATCAAATAAATATTTAAATGATCAAACTAATATCGGCTTGAAGAATAGCTTGAAAGCAGACAGATACTGCGTATAAGTAAAGATATCAGCTGCCCATATTCCTATATTATTACCAGAGCGGATAAAATAATACTGCCTGCTCTATACTCAGTATAAAGCAGGCAGAAAAGAATCGACTATGCTGTACAGACCTTTATTCGCTGAGGTTTATAACACCGTTGGCGCGAAGCTGTCTGAGGAAGGTCAATCTTGCGATATCCTTACATTCGGGTCTTATCATATAATACATATAGTGTTCAAGAAGATTGAAGGTCTCATATGTTCTGCCCTCTATCTTGAACTGGGTGAATCCCATGGGAACGTATTTGTTCCATATATCATCGGGGGTGATATGGGTGCTGAGGTCTTGTATATCAAAAACAGTCCTGCTAACGCTGGGACATTTATCGAAGCGCTTTATTTCGGGGTGCTGCTTATAGAAGCTGTCGGGGGAATAAGCGGCATTCGGGTGCTTTTTAACATGGTTAGCGTAATCTATCTGCTGCAGACCGATAGCCCTGTAATGTTCGGAACGATTGACACAGCCCGGGTCACAGCAGGCATTGACGAGTATCTCGCACTTATCCTTATCGGGTATCTTTTCAAGCACATCGAATTTATTGTTAAGGTCATAGTCTATAACGACTATATGATAATCCTTTTCAACTTCGGAATAAAGTGTGTCGGGGTCGGTTATACGCTTGCAGGTGGAGCTTGTCAGCTTGTATTTGGGATACTGTTTTCTTATATACTCCTCAAGTATCGGAGAAAAAACGATAGCCTCATTAAGTCCGTTGTTGGCAACGTTCATCACCATATTGCAGAAATCATCGCTGAGGTGTTTTTTCTCGATCATAGGATTTGTAAAAGTGAATCTGAGAGGGATGCCCCTGTCATTGAAAGCACTGAGAACAGTTTTGACATAATCCTTGTCACAGTAGCCGCCGCAGAACCTGCCGCCGTTCCAGAGGGAGGGTGGGAAACATCCGTATACAGAAGCTATCTCCACGCCATCACGGAAATACTGCGGACATCGTTTTAGCATCTCCGCAAAGATAAGATTGAATCTGAAATGACCGGCAAAATCAGGTAAATGGAATCGTACTCTCATAATAATTTCCTTTCATACTTTTTTTGATATGGCTATCCCACGCTTTGAATAACATTATACCATATCTCAAAGGAAAAGTAAAGACATCTGCGGTAAAGGATCACTATGCAAAAAGCGCTCACGAACGGGCGTGAGCGCTTAGGATATGCATTTTACCGCATTTATCAGTCTTTATGAGCATCCTCGAATTTCTTGGTGCGGGCTGCCAGCTTTTTCTTGGCATAGTCTTCTTTAATGACAGCCTGACCGCGTTCGATAGCAAGTGCATCTGCCGGGACATCGCCTGTAATGGTTGAACCTGCAGCTGTATACGCACCTTTGCCGATGCATACGGGCGCAACCAGATTGGTATTGCAGCCGATGAATGCATTGTCCTCAACTACTGTGCGGAATTTTTTCTCGCCGTCATAATTGGCTGTAGCCACACCGCAGCCGAAGTTAACGTTGCTGCCCACATCGGAATCGCCTACATAAGTAAGGTGGGATACTGCAGTGCCTTCACCGATAGTGGAATTTTTGATCTCCACAAAATCGCCTATCTTTACGCCCTTGCATATATGAGAATCGGGGCGCAGCTGAACGAAGGGACCTATCTTGGCATTGTCATCAACTATGGCATCGTAAGCCTGAACATTGTTGAGTACCACGCCGTTGCCGATCGTTGTGTTTTCAAGTATACAGTTCCTGCCGATAATGCAGTCTTCACCGATGACGGTATTGCCGCGAAGTTCAGTACCGGAGTCTATGCGGGTGCCTCTGCCGATGGTAACGTTCCTTCCGACGGATACACCGTCAAGACAGGTAAATTCTATGCCGTCATCGAGCCACCTGTTGATGATCTCCATCCTTGCGATATCGTTCAGTTTCAGCAGACCGCGTCTGTCATTAGCACCGAGAGCCACGTTGGGATTGAGGGATATGAAGGCATCAGCTGCCTTGCCCTTGTTTATCATAAGCTCAACGCAGTCTGTCAGGTAGTACTCGCCCTGGGAATTATTGGGCTTGATCTCGAACAGCACTTCCAGCAGATCTGAGGTCTTGAACCAGTAGCAGCCCGAATTGATCTCCTTTACAGAGAGCTGGTCGGCGTTGCAGTCCTTATGTTCAACTATACCCGATATCCCGTGTTTGGTGCGGATAACCCTGCCATAGCCTGTTGCATCTTCTACTACGGAAGTAACTACAGTAACACCGCAGTTATTCTGGATATGAAGCTTGAGAGCGCCCTCGATGGTAGCTGCATCGACAAAGGGAGCATCACCGCAGAGAACAAGGGTATTTCCGTCATAATTAGCACGAAGGAATTCCTCAGCCATCATAACGGCATGACCTGTACCAAGTCTTTCAGACTGTAGTACGGTGCACACCTTTGCTTTTGATGATCTGTTTTCAACAAAAGCATCTATCTGCTCGCCTGCAAATCCTTTGACTATACATATCTCATCGAGTCCTGCTTTTTCGCAGGCGCTCATTACCCATTCTATCATGGGCTCGCCAAGCACACTGCAGAGTGCTTTGGGCGAATTTATCTTCATGCGCTTGCCCTGGCCGCCTGCCAGTATGATAACGTTATTTGACATATTCAATCACCTTCTCCTGATTTTTGCCGTCAACCACCCTTTCACGGACGGCATATCACACATCTATTATAATACTTTCAAACTGTGAAGTCAATATTAAATTTTATCGAATTTTGTGCCTTATAAGCCCATGTTTCCGTTATAATAATGCTTTGGTACAGTACACTGCAGGGTGGTGTACTGTGGGTGTACTACATGGTGTACTATGCTGTGGGCGGTGCAGTACACCTGTGATGAGGCAGAAATGTTTGATACGAGGTATAACTTTTGTGCGATGTGCTGTATTGTTCAAAGTTTACAACATTGTCGATTGTGTGTAGTGCTGAAAATGCATGAAGGGTATTGACAAATTGAGGCAGTGGTGGTAAACTCTAAGTGTACTACTACAGATAATACACCTAGTACACGCAGGACAAATGAAACGAAACAACAAGACAGCGCCCTCTATAAAAAGATGACAGGGCAGAAAGGCAGGACAACATGAGAGAACTTATGATATTTGCAGTGAGCGTTCTGGGAGTTTGCATACTTCTGGCAGGACAGGAATTCAGAAAGGTACGCGAATGGAAGATGACGGAAGAGGACAGCGAAGAAGAAATGGGGATATGACATACTGATGTTGAACACGGTATACTGAGAGAAAAAAAGAGAAAAGACACAAGCGCCGATGTGACAGAAAATAAAGATAACAGCATTACATCGGCTTACAAGACGGGAGACAACAAAACGAAAAATAATGTGAGCATGAGAAGACAGAACTCATCAGCGATGAAAGCTGAAGGGTGCAGAATGAAAGAACGGAGATAAGTATGAAAATAGCAGCATTATCAGCAGCAGTGATCATGGCGTTCACGCTTACAGGTTGCGGAGAAAAGACCAGTGTTGATATAGATGTATCATCTGAAAAATATGTCGGAAATGAATTACCGCATACGGTACACAGTCTGGAGGTCACTCTCGAAGCACAGGGCAAGATACCCGACAAGATAAGATATTTCGGGGATAAGAACTGTGATGATGAGATGCTGAAGAAACTCAAGGAAGAAGGAGCACTTGAGGAGGACAGCAAAGCTGTGGAATGCATAGGCTACGAGGTGGATTATCATTACTCCAAAAACCCGATAGTGATGCTGAGGGGAACATTGGGCGGAAAATATGATACTGATAAGCACGAAGGCACGCAGTTCTGGTTCGCGAGAGAAAAAGACGGCGAATGGGAGTGTGTAAGTTCGGAAACAGTTATTTTGGAATGATGCCCGGCAGGCGGCTGATAAGGAGAAAAATGATATGAAAAAAGTAATGCGATATGTAAAACTTTACGCGCTTGTGATGGTAATGATAACGGCAGTACTTATGACCGGATGCTATGCAGACGGCAGGGGAACATATTTTCCTGACAGCGCTGAGATGCAGAAAAATCTTTCAGGCAAAGGGTATGATGTGAGCGTGGAGAAAACCGACAATGGCGAACACCTTATTGGCGGCAGGAAAGACACGTTCATAGAGTTCTACTGGCTTGATTCTGCTGATGATGCAAAAACGCTCTCCGATGAACTGGCATCGCGTCACTCCGACTATAAGGAGCTTCGCAGTATCACCAACAGCCAAGAATACGGCAACATAGTGTTCTGCTCAAATGGTTCGGCGATGGACGATGCAGGCATACAGATAATTGAAGTTAAAGTGGATGACTGAAGTCACCGATATAAGGATCAACCTGAGTATACACTATATAAAGAGATCGCTGAACGCAATAGTTATATCAGTTCGGCGGGCGTGTACGCAGGTGTTAAAATGTTAACAGACAACAAAACATAAACGAGAGGAGGAAAGCTCTTGATAAATATAGACCTTACAGGCAGAGTGCCCATATACGAGCAGATATGCAACGGCTTCGCGGAACTTATAGGAAACGGAGCTCTGCAGGAGAATGACAAGCTGCCCGGGGCGAGAACGCTGGCGAAGGAACTGGGATTGAATCCCAATACCGTAGCTAAGGCTTACAGCAGGCTTGAGCATGACGGGATAATCTATTCCGTTGCGGGCAAGGGCTGTTTTGTAGCCAAGCAGAAAGGGCATATAGAAAGAAAGCTTTTTGAAGATTTTGATGCAGCGGCATCTGCGGCACTGAGGGCGGGTGTGACCGTCGTAGAGCTGAAAGACAGACTGGACGCTTTGCAGAAGGAGGATAACAAATGATAGACATTAAAGATGTCACGATGGTATTTGAGAAGGGCAGGGATGATAAAGAAAATTTTGTTGCCCTCGATCATATATCCATCGAGATACCCGAGGGGTGCATATACGGATTTCTCGGTTCAAACGGCGCAGGCAAATCCACGCTGATGAGAATGATGTGCGGGGTATACCCCTGCAGCAGCGGAAGTGTCAGGATTGATGATACTGAGGTATACGACTCCCCTGAAGCCAAGGGAAAGATATTCTTCGTGAACGATGAAACGATACAGTATGCAAACTTCACCCTTAAAGACCTGAAAAACTACTACGCGAGCTATTATCCTGAGTTTTCCGAGGAAGTGTTCGACAGACTTACAAGCAAGCTGGAACTTCCGCTGAACAAGAGAATGTCACAGTTCTCAAAGGGTATGAAAAGACAGGCGGTAGTTGTGGCGGCACTTAGCTGCAAGACCAAGTACATAATGCTGGACGAAGCTTTTGACGGACTTGACCCTGCTATGAGAAAGATAATCAAGACCATGATAGTCGATGAGCTTATGGACAGGGGAGCTACGATGATAGTATCTTCCCATAACGTAGCCGAGATAAACGAGCTTTGCGACAGGGCGATGCTGATACATAAGGGACACCTGATATTTGCCGATGAGATAGATGAGATCAAGAGTGGTTTCTGCAAGATTCAGCTGGCGCTGAAGGACAGGCAGATGACAAAGGAAATGGCGGAGCAGTCAGGGCTGGAGATAATGCAGTTCTCTTGCATCGGCAGTGTGGCACAGATGATAGTGCGCGGCGCTGCGGATGAATGCCTTGCAAAGCTGAAGGGACTGTCACCCATACTGCTTGAAGCAGTACCGCTGACATTAGAGGAGATATTCATATACGAGCTGGAGGTGAGAGGCTATGGCGCAGACATACTTAAAGAAAATTGAGCTGGCCTCAAAGGCGGAATACCGCAACGGACGCAAGATAAGGCTGATGATACTGATAATCACTATTGCTGCAGCATTGTTTGAAGCAAGTGATTTCACGGTAAGTAATAATTATGAATATGGTGCAGTGACAAAGTATTCTCCCAATTTTGACGGATTTTTCGGACTTTTCCTGATGTTCGTTGCAGCAGCCTTCGGTGCGTTTGCGGTATTCGGAGTTTTCAGTGATCTTACCAACAAGCAGACCGCGGATGTTCAGCTCTCACTGCCCATGAGCGCTAAGGACAGATATCTTTCAAAGCTGCTGGCTGTGGCAAAGCTGCATATACTGCCTTTGCTTGGTGCGGGTATATTCGTTATCATAGCAGGTGCGATAAAGGGCGACGTGATAATGGGTCAATGTATATCGTATCTGTTACAGCTGCACTGTGTGATACTGGCTGAGGCACTGTTCGTTGATGCGATATGCATATTCTGCATGAGCTGCTGCGGCGCTAAGGCAGAGGGTGTATATACCTCGATCATAACAGGACTTTGTGCGAGCATGACCCCGTTTTTGGTATTCAATTTCACGATAGAAAGATTTTCGGGCGTATATCTGGGCGACGATGAAAGCGGAAAATATTTTGCATCCTTCGGCGCACTGGTAGGAATGTGCATACCTGATACGGGGATATTTGATGCAACGGCTGAGCGTATAACTGTTCTGTTTATCAATATTTTACTCAGCTGTCTGCTGATATTTGTCACATTCTTTATTTACCGCAAGCGTGACGGAAGACATGTCGGTAAGCCTATGGTATATGACTTGTTCATGGAGCTTTTCATGTTCACGGGTCTGTTCACACTGTTTACCATGTTCTCGTACGCAAAAAAATGGGGCATCGGACTCACTGTTGCGCTGATAATCTATCTTGTGATAAGGATCGTTGCTGCAAGGGCTAAGATAACTCCCGTGACATTCTTGACATGGCTTCTAAAATACGGTGTCAGTCTAGCGGCGTTCGTGATAATAATGGCTGTGGGCTTTTTCACAGGCGGTTTCGGACACTATAAGCTGCGCATAAAGAACACATTGAACGATACTGTAAGGCTCAGTGCAAATTACTACTCAGACGATATTTGTTCATTCTATCAGTCATATCATATAGAAGAGAAATACAGAGAAAACATGGGCTCGAACAATAATGTCGTTATCGATGGTGAGCCTTCTGATATGATAAGTCAGGCTGAAATGGATGAGAAGATCACTAAGCTGAATGCGCTGATAGACAAGTATTACGACATCACCGACAGAGATTTTGAAGATTTCAAAGGAGTGATGTTAAATGGAAGTAATTACTATGACGACAGACTGAGAGAAAGGACTAATGTAAATATAAGCATAAGTGATGACAGTGACTTTGATTCTAGAAGAAAAATTATTCACCGAAATGATTTCAGTGTTTTATTCGATATCCCTGAGGAGAAGCAAGATGAATTTATCAGAGAGGTCGGAGAGATAATACCTCAGACAGAGGTTGACTCCAACCGGCGTATTTACGAAGATGAGTATTGATAACAGCATATAAAGATACCCCCGCGGTCTGCTGACCACGGGGGTATTAGCATTTAAGTTATCATTACTTGTAGCACTCGAATGCAGCTTCGGCAGCTTTCTTGTCCTCGTCGTTGGACTTAGTGATAAGGCTCACAACAGGAACAACTATCAGACCGAACAGCATCGCAAATGCACCTGCGTTAACAGGTGAAGCCAGTGCAAGACCGCCAAGTGTCTTGGGTGCATCGGGGATAACACCGAAGGTGTAGATCATCATGTGAACAACAGTTATGCCCACGCCGCAGATGAAGCTTGCCATAACAGCCGCCTTGGTAACGCCTTTCCAGAACAGACCGTACATGAAAGGTGCAAGGAATGCGCCTGCCAGTGCGCCCCAGCTTATGCCCATCAGTGAGGATATCACCAACTCGTCCTTCTTCTGCTCTGAGTATATCGCGATAGCAACGGATATTATCAGGAACACTGCGATGAATATACGCATGATGCATACTTCGCCCTTTTCGCTCATTTTCTTTTTCATGGGCTTGATAAGGTCGATGGTCAGTGTCGAGCTGGAAGTCAGCACCAGTGAAGACAGTGTAGACATTGAAGCCGAAAGTACCAGCACGATTATCAGTGCGAAAAGTGCACTGGGCAGAGAATCCATCATAGCAGGAACGATAGCGTCAGAGCCATCAATGGGTTCACCATTCTCTTTCTTCTCCATGAACAGTCTGCCGAATCCGCCCAGGAAATAGCAGCCGCCTGCAACCACAACAGCAAATATGGTGGAAACTACAGTACCTGTAACAATGGCCTTGTTATCCTTGATAGCATAGAACTTCTGTACCATCTGAGGAAGTCCCCATGTACCGAGAGAAGTCAGTATAACAACGCCTATCAGGTTTATGGGGTCGGGACCTATTATAGAGTTGAACACACCTGTGTTGCCCTTTGCATCGGGGATAGCGCCCATAGCCTCCATGGAGCCCGAGAATCCGCCGTTTACTTTAAGCACAGCCACAACAACAGCTGCAATTCCTATCAGCATGATTATGCCCTGAATGAAATCGTTGAGGGCAGTAGCCTTGTATCCGCCCAAGATAACGTATATCGCGGTGAACACAGCCATAGCCACAATACACCATTCGTATCCGATATTGAAACTCTTCTCGAACAGTCTTGAAAGACCTTTGTAAACAGAAGCGGTGTAGGGGATAAGGAATATGAAGATTATCAGTGCTGACACCGTTTTCAGGGTCTTTGAGTTGTATCTCAGTTCAAAGAACTCCGGCATTGTCTTAGCGTCCAGATGCTTTGTCATCGTACGTGTGCGCTTGCCGAGTATCAGCCATGCCAGAAGTGAACCGATAAGCGCGTTGCCTATGCCGATCCAAGTCGAAGCCACACCGTAAGCCCAGCCGAATTTTCCTGCGTATCCCACGAATATAACCGCCGAGAAATACGAAGTACCGTAAGCGAAAGCTGTGAACCAAGGGCCCAGACCTCTGCCGCCGAGGACGAAGTCATTAACATTCGCTGTCTTTTTGCGGTAGTACGCGCCGATACCTATCATCAGCATAAGGTACACCACAAGAATGATCCATCTTAATACCAATATGAACACTTCCTTAAAAAAATTGACGGCTTCGATATGGTACATCAACGTTTTAACGCTTTTATGCTTTTACCCAATAAAGCCGACTTTTATATTATATAACATTTTCCTGTTGCTGTCAACCGCGGCAGAGTTTTTTGACTGAAGAATACCAAACAAAATTGATCCGCGGCTTTTATGCAAATTTACCATAGCAAACTCGGGGCTTCCACAATATGTAAATATGGCTGCCCCTTCAACACATCACAGCAAAAAGTTGCCGCCCGCAGATGTATCCGTAAGGATAACGCCTGCGGGCGGTTTACCGAGAAATTTAGGAGGTGAGGAATTAGCAATACATTAGTGTTACGGCAGAAGCTTTTTCACGGGCAGCGAAAGGATATCCCTCATATCATAGGTGAGAATCTCCTTTTTGTCGTCACGGAGTATCTGCAGTACGAGTTCCTTTCTGTTGAGCTCGGCGGATATCACCTTGCAGCCAGAAAGTGCGATCGCATCCTGATACATCTTTTTCTGCTCATCGCCGTAGTCTTTGGCATTGTCAGAAGTGAACCATACACTGCCTGTAAGAGCATTTATCTCCGCGAGACAGCGCCGCTGTGCCGCGGTCATGGTGTTTTCGGTATCGCGAAGAAGATATACATCCGGGTCACAGCCGAAGGCTCTGCCATTCAGCTGTCTTCTGAAGACCGAGTTGAGTATGCAGTTCATTGTGCTGGGACGTTCGCGGTGCATCAGCTTCATATATGGCTTGTCGTCCCAGTCAAGGCTGACATCGCAGCCCACACGACAGTACTCAACTTTGCCGAATACAGATGCGAGAGGCACGCCGCAGCCAAGTATAGCCGTATCACCTGCCAGTTCACGAAGAAGGTCTATTGCATCTGCCATTATCATGCCGCGGGTCTTGTCCCTGCGGGGAACTATGCAGGCGGCATAGAGAAAGTCCAGTTTCAGCAGTCTGCCAAAGCCCCATTTGTTTATAATAGTATCAAAAACTTCTTTCAGATAAGCGCGGAATCCCTCATTGTAGATATCCAGCGCATAGAATCCTGACCAGTTGCTTCCTCCTTTTACGACTCTGCCGTTCTTGTCTTTCAACAGCCAGTCCTTGTGACTTTTGAAAAGTTCTGATTTCTCCTCGCATACGAAAGGTGCCAGCCATATCCCGGCTTTGCCTTTACCGAGTTCAGCTATCCTGTCGGTCACAGCTTTCAGACCGCTCGGGAACTTTTTTTCATCAATGCTCAGCCAGTCACCCACGGCAGTCTGCCAGCCGTCATCTATCTGGAAAATATCATCTTCACCGATGTCGCTCTGTTCAAGGTCTTTTATGAGTATCTCCTCGCTGATATCCTGATAATGTCTGTACCAGCTGGTATAGCCGTGTATTTTTGGGATATCACGCTTTGGTATATCCATCAGCTCAAACCATCTGTCGAAGACTTCTTCTTCACTGCCGCTTCCGATGTAAAGCTTCAGACCTTCAAAATGATCCTCGATATGCAGCTCACTGCATTCCTTGAAAGCAAGGACACGTCCGAAGCCGCAGTCGGTGCGTATAGTTGTAAAGCCGCTGTTTTCATTCAGCGAACCTATAAAGTCATACATATCATAGCTGCGTATATACCCGTAGGTAAAGCCATGCATAACGCCTTTTTTGGAACTGTATCTTGTGAAAGTGTAGTCACCGTACTGCGAGAAGGCGTATTTGTCGGCTATGGGCTTGGGGATATGGTCAACACTCCGAAGCCTGCCGTTTATCGGATGTTCAACACTGTCTGTCCATGACTGATAACCATTCAGGTATACGCGGCTGACACTTTTGAATTCGTACTCAAATTCTGCTGACAGCCTGAGAAGCTCTATGGGTGTTGCCGAGGAAACGGATGCTGAGATGACCCCGTCCTTGTTGGTGACCGTCAGCTTTACGCGCTGATTTTCCACTGTCTTGTCAGTGGTTACGGAATACACCTTTCCGCCTGTGATGTAGGCGAATTTTATATGTCTGAACCTGAGCATGGTCAGTCCTCCTTATTCGCACTTTCAAGCTTAGCTATAATGTCCTTTTCGTTGTAACGGAAGAATATAAATCCACCGATAAGACAAAGCACAGTAGCCAGTATCGCAGTGATCCTCAGACCGAGACCGTAACCGCTCTCGCCCGAGGGTACGTCCGAATTGATGGTCTTTATACTGGTGAACAGCAGCATAGCCAGCGACTGTCCCATTTTGAAGGCGAAAGTTCTTGCCGCGTAGAACATACCCTGACGGCTCTCACCTGTTTCTATCTTGTCAGCCTCGGATATATCAGCTACCACTGCCTGCGGAAGTATGCCGAGTATTGCCATAGGTATAGCTGCCAGTGCTGCTATGATGAATCCGTAAGCCACACCCGGTATGGGCAGTATGCCTGCCAGTGCAGTTACAAGGAAAGTCACGGAGAAGAACATGAAAGCGAAAGCGATAAGTTTCTTCTTGCCCATCTTCTTGGCGAAGATATTAACGGGCGCATAGCACAGCAGCGAGAAGAAAGTCATAGCCGCAAACATGGGGAATGCCCATGTATCTTTAAGTCCCAGCAGAGTAGTGATGTAGAAGGGGAGTCCTGTCTGGAACATTGTAAGTCCTATCCAGTAGAATATATCCGAAGCCACAAAGGTACGGAAATCGCCGTTTTTAAAAGTTGCCATCAGAGATGAGAAAGCTGTGCCCTCGGTAGGGGTGGTGTCGGCATAGGTATTCTCGTCTATCAGGAAAGCGGGTACCAGCATACACACAACGGCTATGGCTGAAAGGATGCCCACCGTCAGCCTGAAGCTGTTTGTGTAGCCCATAGACCCCGAGAATATCCCTGCGATGTTCGGTACAAGATAAGATATGCCCGAACCGAAGAAGTAAGTCACGGAAATATAGGTGGAAAGATTTATCCTCGTTTCCTGTGTTCTGCCAAGTTCGGGGATAAGTGCGTTGTAGGGTGTGCAGTAAGCAGTCATACACAGGTAGAACAGCATACAGAACAAAAACAGCAGTCCGAAATTGCCATAGCTTTCACCCTTGAAGGGCAGAGTGAATATCAGCACTGTCATTACTCCGAATGGTATCGCTGCAACTCTCATAAAGGGTATGCGTCTGCCGAGACGATGCTTGAAGCTGTCGGATTTTCCTGCGATATACGGGTCTGTCACTGCATCGAATATACGTCCTGCAGCGGCTATAACTCCCATTGCCGTCAGAAGTCCAAGTACTATCCTGCCCTGGGGTGTAAAGTAGCTGTGACCCTCTGGAAGTTTATCGGGTTCGTAGAATTTTACCATCCAGTTTGTGATTATGCCTGCCAGAGTTGACCAACCCAGCTGACCTATTGCAAATATCCATAGTATCTTGTTTGAAGCTATCTTTTTGTTATCCATATCCGCACCCCCTTGTGGGAATATTCTTTATCTCATCTATTATGCTCTTAGATAGCTGACACCCGAGTCTATCAGTATCTGCAGCTCTTTGACAGCGTATGCACGGTTATCCGATGGAAGTATCTCTCTGCCGACAAATTTCTTACACAGCTCAAGAAGTGCATGGGCGTATGTCAGGTAAAACAGCTTGAAACTTTCTATCCTGCGTACAGTACCGTCTTTAAGACCCTTTTCGTAAGCGCGTACCAGTACGGGATAGAAGTTTATTATAGCCTGCTCGTATTTAACAAGCTCTTCCTTGGGTATCTGTTCACGCACTATATAATTGTCAAATTCTCCCAGTAAACGCATGAAATCGCTGTGTGCCTCATATAGCACTATGAACATACGCATAAGGTCATTTATCTGCTTTATGCCGGGCTGCTGCATGAATTCCCTTGTATCGAACACTCCTGCAAAAAGCTCGTTTATCTCCTCCCAGAGATATGTCATCACTTCTGTTACCATATGGGGCTTAGTGCCGAAGTAACGGTATAGAGTAGCCACACCGACACCGCTTGCATCTGCTATGTCTGTCATCTTGATCTCCTCGATGCCGTGTTTGAGAAAAAGCTGCGAGGCTGTGATGACTGCACGGTCGGTGCGCTGAAGTTTTAAACTTTTTCTGGAAAGATCTGAATATATCTCATTACCCACTTGACAAACCTCCTAAAATATGATAGACTATCTATCAACTGATAGTTAGTCTATCATATAAATGGTCATTTGTCAAGAGTTTTTTGATAATATTAAAAGTTACGACACAATTTTTAGCATCAGACACAAAGGGTTCAGGATACAATGGAGGTACAGATATGGAAAGATCAAAGGTAATATTCGGTAATAAGATGTCAGATTCAGCTTACAGGAAGGCAGTGAAGGGGAAGGAGAAGTTCATTAAAAAGTACGGCAGTGATATGGACAGGGTATACCACCTGAGTGCTGCCCCCGCACCTGCAATAGGCGATATCCTCGGGGTGCAGGAACTGAAGATATCGGGAAAAACAGGTGTTACATTCAATGACAGGAGCCTTGTGATCGGAAATATACGCATGGGCTTCGGGCACTACCGCATATCTATGGCGATAGCATCTGCGGCAAGATCTATGGGGTATGATCCCTATTGGTTCGATCTGTGCTCATTCAGCGATACCACCTGCGGCAAGATCATAGCAGGTCAGAATCAGCTGTATTCACTGGGCTCGCGTATATCTCAGAAGTCTGCGCTGTTCAACAAGCTTGTATGGGAGCCTCTCAACAGCGAGGGATTCCGTCAGCTGACCTACAACTGCTCCGACCAGAAGACTGCGGAGCTCATGACCCCTGTGTTCCGAGATCTTCCGAAGGATATACCCTATGTTGCCACACACGTATGGCCGTCACAGGCGGCAGTTCATGCAGGGCTGACCCATGTTGTCAATGCTGTTCCCGATAACTGGCCTATGGCGCTGCATTTGTCGGAGGGTGCTGTACATACTGTACAGACTCCGTCATCCTATCTTGGTTATCGTGCTCTCCGCGGCATGGACAAGCACCGCTTGTTGAAGCCCATGCCAAAGGATTCCATAGTGTATACCGGTCATTATATCGACCATGAGCTGGTTAGCAATATTGAGTACGATTGTGCAAAGCGTATCGAGAGGGTGCGAAACGGAAAAGCCGTCCGCTGGATGATGTCAGTCGGCGGTGCGGGCGCACAGAAGGATATATTCGTTTCACTGATACGCAGGATGCTCCCCGAGATAAAAAAAGGAAAGGCAGTGCTTTTCATAAACGTTGGGGATCACAAAAAAGTCTGGGAGCAGCTAAGGACCGAGCTGCCGCATATTGCTGAGTATGTTACCGAGCATATAGATGATCTTACGGAAACAGCAAGGTTTGCGGCTGATGCAATAGACGGTGAGGTGAGCGGTATACACGTTTTCTGTCACAGCGATATATTTGCGGCGGTATACTCCACCAACCTGCTAATGCGCTGCTCTGATGTGCTTATCACCAAGCCCAGCGAGCTTGCATTCTATCCCATACCCAAACTGATGATAAAGCGGGTGGGCGGTCACGAAGCCTGGGGCGCTGTGCGTGCAGCGGAGGTCGGTGACGGTACCTATGAATGCACTTCTACCTCAGAGATCTGCGGAATGATGAAGCTTATACAGCATAACGGTGATATCATTGAAAAGATGTGTGGGAATATCATGACCGCTAAGAATGCAGGTATATATGACGGTGCATATAAGGTGGTCAGACTGGCAGTTCTTGGCAATAAATAGTAATTCACTATATATTATGTTAATATATAATGAACAAATAACTAAAAAATATCAGTACTTGCTGCCATTTACAGCTTTCGACTTGATTTTTTACGAGGGGTATGTTAAAATAATCAAGTATAGGTTATGTAAAATGATAACGCTGCATTAAATATACTGCAGATATTGTCTTGCAGATGCAGCGGAAACAGTGAGGAAGATATGATCGAAAACAATAACAGGGATGTTCCCGGCGAGGAGCAGACTGTTAATAACAATGTACCTGTCATAGACTACGATCTGTCCAGGTATGAACTGACTCCCGAAGAAAAAGCCTACGAAGAAATGATAAGGCAGCGTATCAGGGACAGAAGGCGTGCAGCTGAGCGCAGACGCATCAAGCGAAACCGTACCGTTCTGCTGATAATAGTTGTTGTGATATTGTTTATCGTATGCAGAGGCTGCTACGCATCACACAGAAAAAAGCGTGATGAACAGAAGGCAAATGCCAAGACGACGGAGAGCAGAGCTGAGATCCCGGCAAAGAAGACCGAAGATGAGGAAAGCTCCGTGGAGGAGCAGCAGGAAGTAGGTCACAAGATACAGCAGGTGGATGGTCTTACTTATGTGGACGGTATACTTATCGTAAACAAGACCTATTCTCTGCCGCAGGATTATGCACCCGGCATAAACTCCGCGGCACAGGCTGCATTTGATGATATGGCAGCGGCTGCTGTCAATGACGGACTGTATCTTTATGTCAATTCGGGATACCGCAGCTATGATGAGCAGTATATGCTGTATTATAACTATGCCCTGGAAAGAGGTGTGGCTGAGGCGGACAGAGTTTCTTCACGTCCGGGACATTCTGAGCATCAGTCAGGCTTGTGCTTTGATGTGAATTCTACGGATTTTTCTTTCAACGGTACCGCCGAGGCGAGATGGATAGCAGCAAACTGCGCGGATTACGGTTTCATCATACGCTTCCCGAAGGGAAAAGAAGATATCACCGGGTATGAGTATGAGTCATGGCACATAAGGTATGTGGGCGTTGATATCGCAAAGGATATGACCTCAAAGGGATTGTGTCTGGAGGAATACCTGGGTGTGACATCGAACTATGACGATGCAGCTGACGGGATATCCCAGCAGGACTATGCTGCACAGCTGGGTGTAACAGTAGATGCCCCCGACGGCAGCAGCGATAGTGATGAGAGCAGTGATGATCAGGGCGGATATGATGATACCGTCTATGACGATCAGGGCTACGGATACTGACAGCTTTTCGCCTCTGCATAACTGCGGGGGCGATTTTTAAACAGATGGCAGGGGTATATTATGAAGAAAAAGTTTACCTTCAAAAGCGCATATTATTTTACCATTGCTATGGTTGGTGCCGCAGCAGTGGTGCTTTTGCCTGTCATTGCGGCTGTATCAATGGGTTCTACGGTGACGGGACTGATAGTGCTTGTATTTGCACTTGCACTGCATATATCCTCACTGCATCTGGCGGCGTGTGTCCCATGCAGTATAAGTGCGGATGACAATGAACTGCGCGTCAGGGTGCTGTTCAGAAAATATGTTTTTCCGTATCAGGATATAGAGAGTGTCGCAGTCGGTCATGAGTTTGTGGAAACGCTTATGCTGAGGGAAGTTCCGTATTATATCGAAACGCTGACGATAACCGCAAAGTCGGGTACATACAGCTTTATGAGCAAGACCCGTGCTTCAATGCAGGAGGACGGCAGACCTCACCCCTTCGAGGACGGCAGATTACAGGAGATAAGGAACTATATCGTACCGCGGATCAATGGCGGCGAAAAGTAAAATTTATTCCGTTTACAATGATCGGTCACTCAGAATACACATTGTGGTATTAATATGACAAGTGGCAATTATTTCCGCGTCAGGCGGAATTATGAAAAGGAGCTGAAAACTGATGGCAAAGATACTGGCAGTGGACGATGAGGCGAAGATACGCACTATCATCAGGGAATATGCTGAGTTTGAGGGCTACGAGGTAGCTGAAGCGGCAGACGGCATGGAGGCTGTTGAAATGGTCAAGAACGACGATTTCGATATCATCGTAATGGATATCATGATGCCCAGACTCGATGGATATTCTGCCTGCAAGGAGATACAGAAGATCAAGAAGATACCCGTGATAATGCTTTCAGCAAGGGGAGAGGAATACGATAAGCTTTTCGGCTTTGAGATAGGTATAGACGATTATATGGTCAAGCCCTTTTCACCAAAGGAGCTCATGGCGAGAGTAAGGGCTGTTCTCAACCGCGCAAAGGCTTCGGGCAATACCGAGGATATCATAAAGTATCAGGGTCTGGAGATAAACTTTACCGCAAGGGAAGTAAAGATCGACGGTGAAAAGGTATCCATGACACCAAAGGAGTACGATCTGCTGTTCTATCTTGTGAGAAATATGAATATCGCTCTTTCAAGAGAGAAGCTGCTGGAAGAAGTTTGGGGCTTTGATTTCTACGGTGATGACAGAACGATAGATACTCACATAAAGATGCTGCGAAACTCTCTGGGACCGTACCGCAACCTTATAGTCACCCTCAGAGGAATGGGGTATAAGTTTGAAAAGATCCAGTAAGAAGCGCAGAGGCTTCCGCAGGGGAGTGTCTGATATCGCAAAGGGCAAGCGCAGTATGCAGACCTATGTCTGGATATATTTTGTGCTTTTTGCTATACTCATACTTGTGGTTTTATGGCTGGGACAGTACGTATTTTTGTACAATTACTATAAATCTGCTAAGGTGAACAATATAAGCCACGAGGCAAACCGTATCATACAGGCATACGGTACTGAGGAGCAGGGTCACGTTAACAGGACGGTCGCATACGAAAACAGTATGTGTATAGTCATAACCGATGCAGACGGAAATCCCCTGACCTCGGAGAACAATCTGGGATCCTATTCAAAGCTTTACGACGATATCGAGCATAACTATTCGATGTATATCTATGAGCTTAAAAGCGATCTTGAAAAGCAGGATGATAACTGCTATACTGTCACCTTTGACAATGATGATCTCCATGTTAAGGAGATGATATACTGCGCAAAGGTCTATACTGACGATTCACCTGTGCAGGCATACCTGTTCATCGAATCAACTATCGAACCTATAGATTCAACAGTCAAGATCATCAGGGAACAGCTTGTGTTCATTTCCATAATACTGTTCGAGCTTGCGATAATCGTGGGTACCCTTGCGGCTATGAGGCTGTCGCGCCCCATAGTCAGCATAACCAAAACTGCAAAACAGTTCGGTGAGGGTGACTTCGATGTTAAATTCAGGGGCAAGGGCTACAAGGAAACCGAAAAACTTGCAGAGGTACTTAACGATGCCAAAAATGAGATACGCAAGGTAAGTGACCTCAGAAAAGACCTTATAGCAAATATCTCCCATGATCTGCGCACACCCCTTACAATGGTTAAAGCCTATGCCGAGATGATACGTGATCTTTCAGGCGATAACCCTGTAAAAAGGGCTGAACACGTTCAGGTCATAATAGACGAGGCGGACAGACTGTCGAACCTTGTTAACAATCTGCTGGAACTCTCAAAGCTGGAAAGCGGCAATATGGAGCTCAACAGACGCAAGTTCTCTATTGTCGATAAGATCAATGACTACATGACAAGATATCAGCTGGTCATCGAACAGAACGGCTATGATATGAAGTATGAACCCGATGAGGACAGGCAGGTGGATGCTGATCCCGATAAGCTTGATCAGGTGATATATAACTTCATAAACAATGCCATAAACTATACGGGCGATAACAAGGTCATCCGCATCAAACAGATAAATACCGAGAAGTCGGTTCGCATTGAAGTATCCGATAACGGCAAGGGTATCGCCAAGGAACTTCTTCCTAAGGTGTTCGACAGATACTACCGTGATGCCAAGATAAAAAGGGATGTTGTCGGTACAGGACTCGGTCTTGCTATATGCAAGGAGATACTGAAGTGTCACGATTTTCCATTCGGCGTTCGTTCAGAAGAAGGCAAAGGCTCCACCTTCTGGTTCGAGATACCGCTATGATCGTTATATGATATCGCTCGGAAGTATGATCTGAAAATAATTTGGCGGAGGATAGCTGTACTCTTACAGTGCGGTCATCCTCCGCGTTTTCATGTCAGAAAAGGTGTGTTATGATAAGGCGGATAAATATGTGTGAGGGATAATTGGCAACTGCCCACATATACCCCGATGCTTTTGATCTGACCTCTTGACAACCGCGTTACAATATTGTATAATAAGTAATTGGTTACAATAATTTTTGAGATCATAAAGGAGAGATCCATCATGCAGCTTAACGGTTCTGACGTTATCGTTGAATGCCTTGTAGAACAGGGTGTTGACACTATTTTCGGTTACCCGGGCGGTGCAGTGCTGAATATCTATGATGCACTTTATAAAAATTCCGACAGGATAAGACATATCATTACAGCTCACGAGCAGGCAGCCTGCCATGCAGCGGACGGTTATTCACGTACCACAGGTAAAACAGGCGTTGTTCTGGCTACCTCAGGCCCCGGTGCCACAAACCTTGTTACAGGTATCGCTACCGCTTATATGGACTCTGTTCCCATGGTAGCAATAACAGGTAATGTAACAAGAAATCTGCTGGGTCTTGACTCTTTCCAGGAAGTGGATATATGCGGCATAACTATGCCTGTTACCAAGCATAACTTCATCGTCAAGGATCCCGAAAAGCTGCCTGACACTATCAGAGAAGCTTTCCGAATTGCCAATGAGGGCAGAAAGGGTCCTGTGCTTATAGATATCCCCAAGGATATAACTGCAGCGATGATTGAATATGAGAAGAAAGAACCTCTGAAGTCCGAGTATAAGGATCCCGATACTTTTGAGGCTGAGATAGCTGAGGCTGCTGAGCTTATCAAGAAGTGTGAAAGACCTTTCATATATGCAGGCGGCGGTGTGGTAGCTGCTGATGCAGTTGATGAGATGAAGGAGTTCGTCCGCAAGTGCAACGCACCCGTAGCTCTGTCGCTGATGGGTCAGTGCGCTTATGATAATACCTCGGAGAATTATATCGGTATGCTGGGTATGCACGGCACAAAGGCTGCAGCAAAGGCTGTCAGCGGCTGTGACCTTATGATAGTGCTGGGCTCACGTTTCTCTGACAGAGTTCTCTGCAACCCAAATACATTCGCTAAGAATGCACATATAATCCATATAGAGATAGACCCTGCCGAGATAGGCAAGAACATCGAAGTGTACCACCATGTAACAGGAGATGTTAAAAAGGCGATCGCAAGGCTGAATGAACTTCTGCCCGATATGACCCACCCCGATTGGTTCGAGGAAGTTATGGGCTGGAAGAAGAAGTACGCACTGCGTATGGTACCTATCGAGAGTGAGGATGAAGTACTTCCTGACCAGGTTATAAGTACTCTGGACAGACTGACTGACGGCAAGGCTATAATCTCTACCGAAGTTGGTCAGCATCAGATGTGGGCTGCACAGTACTACGATTTCAAGTGCGCAAGAAGCTTTGCTTCCAGCGGCGGACTTGGCACTATGGGCTACGGACTTGGCGCAGCTATCGGCTGTAAGATAGGCAACCCTGACAGAACAGTAGTCAATATCGCAGGTGACGGCAGTTTCTTTATGAACTGCAACGAGCTTTCAAGTCTTGCAAAGCATAAGCTGCCCCTTATCGAGCTTGTGTTCGAGAATGACGTTCTCGGCATGGTTCGCCAGTGGCAGAGACTTTTCTACGGCAAACGTTTCAGCCAGACGAATATCGAGCGCGGAACAGATTTCATGAAGCTTGCAGATGCTTTTGGTATTGAGGGCGTTCGCATAACCAAAAAGGATGAGATCGAACCTCAGCTGAAAAAGGCTCTTGAATACGCAGCAGCAGGCAGACCTGTACTGGTAGATGTTGTCATCAACAAGGATATCAACGTACTGCCAATGGTACCTGCAGGTGCAGATGTAAGCCAGCCTATCATGGAGATCGACCTGGAAAGCTAAATAAAAGATCAACAGCCCGTGAGCGTGAACTCACGGGCTGTTTTCATATCAAAAAAGCGAGAGTGATACAACTCTCGCCTATGACTATTATTTTTACTTGTGAATTACTTTCTCATCTTGCGTATGTTCTCCATAGTACCCATAACGAGAAGTCTTTCGTCTTCTGTAAAGCGGTGGTCAATAGTCGCCATCTTGAAATCGTTGTCCTGCTTTACCGCAAGCACGTTGATATGGTACTTCTGACGAACGTTGCTTTCAAGCAGGTTCTTGCCTATCCAACTGTCGGGAACGCTTATCTCGTAGATCGCGTACTTATCATTCAGGTTGAAATAGTCAAATACACCCTCCGAGCCGAAACGCACCGCGAATCTCTCAGCAGTTTCTTTCTCTGCGTATATTACTTCATCAGCGCCGTTGCGAAGCAGGAATTTTTTGTGTATATCCCTGTTTGCTCTTGCAAAAACATAGCTGGCACCGAGTTCGTGCATAAGGCAGGTGGTTTCAAGCGAAGCCTGAAAATTATCACCTATGGCACATATACATACATCGAAATTGTTTATACCCAGCTCCTTTAAAAACTGCGCATCGGTAGCATCGCCTATACGTGCATCCGTAACGTATTTCAGCGCAGCGTTAACTCTGTCCTCGTTGATGTCTATTGCCAGTACCTCATTACCCATGGCTGTAAGTGATTTAGCCATGTGCTTTCCGAAACGACCCAGACCAACTATCAGAAACGATCTTGCCATATATATTCTCCTTTTTCATATCTTTCCTTGCATTACTATATTTCGGCTTCGTTGAGCACCCATTCCATCAGTTCTTCATACTCACTTCTACTTTTTCCGTTTTGAGCTTCTACTCTTTCCTTGTGTTCTTTGTCTCTGTAATATAATCCGATCGCTACATCTGCTGTTACCAGCATATTGTCTTTAAGAAGGTAAAAGCTATGAATGGATGCATCTAAAACTCCTGTTTCCCAGCCGGAAATAAAGTTGAACGGTTCCTCGTCATCGGTGTCTTTGCCGAAAATATAGTCGTATATCCCTTTTGTATCCTCTTCTTTTTTATATATGGAACTTTTACGTTCAAATACTTTACGTGCGGTTGCAGGTGAGTCTAACAGCATATATTCTAACCGCTGATAATTGTTCTGCGAAGTTGCCGGATTTGAAGGATAACATTGCGTGTATTCTATGTCATATATCTGGTCCGTCCTTACGATCATGGTAACACCGGTAGTGTGTTCGTCGATCTCTTTTCTTGGAGTCAGGTTAGTGCCGGTCAGGCGTTCAATGTCCTCTTCGGTGTACACTCTATTGCTTTCTGAATCCCTGTATTTCAGAAAGTCTATCTTTGAAGGGATGAGTGACACCATTGTGATAACCAGTATAGTTATCACCGATGTTTCAAGGATCTTGTTTATATTCATATATCTGTCCTTTTTATGATTTACAGCATTATCTTCTCCTCAGGCAGCTGGCTCCTGTTCGATGCATAGTTGTTGTGCAGGGATACTATAAACGATATGCCGCCTATACGCCCGAAGAACATTATCATTATGACTATTATAATACTTATATCCGAAAGGGAAGTGGTTATCCCCATGGAAAGTCCTGTAGAACTTATGGCGCTCACCAGCTCGAATACCACAGGGGTAAGCGCAAGTCCGTCAACGCCCGTTATTATCATGGCTGATACTATGACAAGTACCAGGTAAAGGGTAGTTATGCAGCAGGCGTTTCGCACCGTGGTATCGTCTACACGTCTGCCAAAAAATTCCACGCTTTTTTTCTTCCTGAATACAGTGGATATTGTCATCATCATTACCGCGAATGTGGTGACTTTTATACCGCAGGCGGTAGATCCCGGAGAACCTCCCACGAACATGAAGCATATAAGCAGCATTATGGAAGTCTGTCTGAGATTTGCCACTGTAACAGATGCAAAACCCGCATCACGGCCGGATGTTACCAGCATGGATGAAGCTATGATCTTGCCGCCTGTACCCAATTCTCCCATAGTGCCGCTGTTTTTCCACTCAAGCAGAGCCATATCCAGCATACCGAATACATAGAATACTATTGTCACGACAAGTATTATTTTGGTCTGTGCAGAGTATTTTTTTATGTGATGTTTGTGGTCAACGATATCCGACCACGTGAAAAATCCTATGCCGCCCACTACCAGCAGTATTATGATAGGCAGATTCAGCAAGACACTGTCATTGGCTGTTACCAGTGAGCTTCCGGGTTCAAAGTATCCCATAAGGTCAAGTCCTGCAGTGCAGAAAGCTGATATGGAATGGAAAAGGGAGAAATATATACCCTTAGCCCAGCCGAGCCGTGGTACGAACCAGAAGCAGAGCGCTGCCGTACCCAGTGATTCAAACAATACCGTACCTTTCAGTATGAATCTGGACATCTTCACTACGCCGCCCGATGATACGCTTCCTATTGATTCTCTCATGGTCGCACGCTGTTTAAGACCTATCTTCTTTCCCATGAAGCTCAGAGCGAAAAGTCCGATGCTCATGAAACCTACGCCGCCGATCTGGATTATTATGAGTATCACTATCTGCCCGAAAAGTGACCAGTAGGTGTATGTATCATGGAGTGTCAGTCCTGTGCCGCTGAGTGCAGATGTGGTAGTAAAAATGCAGTGGTGCAGTGGGGTGTATACTCTTTCCGTGCTGCTTACCGGCAGGCACAGCAGTGCTGCACCGATAAGT
The DNA here is from genome assembly GCF_000179635.2 of Ruminococcus albus 7 = DSM 20455. Taxonomy (NCBI): domain Bacteria; kingdom Bacillati; phylum Bacillota; class Clostridia; order Eubacteriales; family Oscillospiraceae; genus Hominimerdicola; species Hominimerdicola alba. Next base: position 682,252 of record NC_014833.1, read on the forward strand.
ATCACCAGAGAATACCCGAACATAAGGAACTGAGAGAATGACAGCTTTCTCAGTATACTGTGTCCGAACAAATGGGGAAAGGGAGTGTCATCGTTTTCATTTTTTCTAAATATCTTCATTCTATTCTTTCCTCAGTAAAGCATCTTCTGCCAGTCCCATTAACGGACAGAAGGCAGGATGTAAAAAACGATATGGTCATCCCTTTGGTATACCATATTATGGTTGACAATAATACATCGGTATAGATCATCACCGGTCATTGTCCGTCGAAAGACTGCCTGATGTGGTATGTCATGAGGATAACCATAAAAACTAATATATTGTAGCATATTATTATGTATAAAGTATTACCTTTGATGAATATTCCATTAACAATAGAAGTGTGGCCTTTGTTGGATTATGTTAAAAATACTTCAATAACTGAACGGTTGGTCAATTTTTCAGAACAATAAATACATAATAAATCAAAATAACTGAAAAAACTCTTGAATATTGGAGAATAGTATGATATAATATAAACAACTTTGAGATAGTATATTTCAGATATCTTAATTACGGGGGGCGACAGTTTTTGAAAAGGATCATATCCACAGTACTGTGTGTATCGGTTCTGTTATGTATGACAGGTTGTGAAAAGAAAAAAGAATCTGCCGTTGCTTTTGATCCTGCTCCGCCATTCTCGGCACTTACTGAGATCAAGGAAGGCAGAAAGGACGTATATCTCATAATCAAGGATCTTGAAAGCAGCTATTGGCGTATAGTGGTAGAAGGTGCAAAGGCAGGCAGTGTCGATTTCGACTGCAACCTGTATTACAGCGGCTGTAATAATGAGAGCGACTGGGAATCCCAGAGCAGACTTATGGATGAAGCAGTTACCGCAGGTGCTGATGCTATACTCCTATCACCTAATGATTCCGTAAAGCTTTCGGAAAAGATAGATGAAGTGTACTCAAAGGGCGTAAGGATAGTACTTGTTGATACAGCAGCCAATACCGAGCACTATGATGTGTGCTATATGACTGATAACCTGATGGCAGGTCAGCTTGCTTCGGAAGAGATGATGAGGCAGCTTCGCAGCAAGGGATATTCCGATGATGAGAAGCTGGAAATAGGTGTGCAGGTAATAACCACCACATCCCAGACCATCAATGAACGTCTTGCAGGATTCCTTCAGTACTGGGCAAGATATGCCCCTGATAACTGGACGATCATATCCGATATAAAGTATAATGACGGTGATATCGAAAAAGGCTATGAATGTGCGGAAGAACTTCTCAGGGATTACCCTGCTATGAAAGGTGTTTTCGGGACCAATAACAGCTCTGCCTTTACGCTTGCATCCGTACTTAAAAAACATAACAGGAAGGATATCGCCCTGGTGGGATTTGACTATTCCGCTGAGATAGCCGAGCTTATAGAAGACGGTGATTATGCTGTATCTACTGTACTGCAGAGACAGTATGAAATGGCTTATGAGGGTATTAAGACAGCCCTTGAACTTACAGAAGGCAAAGAGATCGAACAGAAATTTGTCGATACTGGTATAGTTGTTGTAAACGCAGAAAACTACAATGATCCTGATGTTCTGGAAGCACTGGATCATAACCGAGGATAATATGAATAAAACGATCACGGAGACAGGTGAACTTAAAAGCACAGGTTCTTTTATCAGGATGATGATCGTATACTTTACAGTATGTCTTTTGGGACTGGCTGTGATGATAACTGCTATCAATTCACTGATGAGGGAGCATGATAAAAAGCTCACAGGACAGATCTGCGACCTGGTCGCAGAAAAGATGAACAATTCAATAAAATATATGACGACCTCAGCGCAGAATATGTCTGCCATGCTGACAGCGCAGAAGCACAGTGATATACAGCTGCTTTATAACGAGTTCAGCGATCTTAAGGGTGACGGATATATAAGTATGGGACTTATTGACAGCAGGGACAAGGTGTATGCCACAGATACCGAGCTTGATGAGTTCAGGAAATGGAGACTTCTCGAGATCGCCCGCAAGGCCGATCCTGTGTCCATATCCTCACCTTACCGTTCGGGATTTTCAGGTGAACCTGTCATAACGCTGTTTGCCGAATTCAGATACGGCAAAGAAGAGAAAGGCTGCCTGTTCCTGACATATCCGCTGAAAGAGATACAGAATATGGCATCTACCGAAACTCTTGCGGATGATACGGAGATATGGCTGATGGATTCGGAGTCCGATAATGTTATACAGTGTGCAGGAAAAAACAAGTACGCTATAGGCAGCTGGGCAAATGCCATGCTTATCTTTGACAGCAAGATCGAGAAAAAAGATGTTGTTGCATTTGAAAAATGGAAGGAATCCATGCACAATGATGAAAGGGCTACGGGTGTGGTATACAGGATAGGAGATGTCACCTATTCACAGGTATATGCAGATATAAATTTCATGCATGGCTGGAACGTAGTTGTAAGGATGCCGAGCAGTGCTATGTCATCTGCGATGGAGCGTTTCAGGAGTATAGTGATACTGTATATAGTACTTCTTCTGTTAGCTACTATTGTAATGTTCCTGCTTACCCACAGACGTGATGTGGCAGACAGAGAGATACTCAAAAATCTTTCCATACATGATCCCCTTACGGATGTAATGAACAGACGTGCTCTGGATGTTGCGGCAAATAATTATTTCCAGCGTATGCTCAGACCAGAATGTGCAGTGCTGTTCATAGATGTTGATTACTTCAAGCAGGTAAATGACCGTTACGGACATGATGCAGGTGACAAGGTGCTCAAGGAGTTTGCTGCACTGCTGAAAGATCTGTTCGGTGATATCGGACTTATATCGCGGTACGGCGGTGATGAGTTCCTTGTGTTCATAAAGAATGCGGATAAGCAGAAGATAGAAGAAAAGCTTGCAGAACTGACATTAAGGGCGCATGAGATCCGTCCTATCACCCGAAGGGAAGATGATTATTACAGTTTGAGCTGCAGCTGCGGCGGTGCTATGTGCTCGGATAATGCAAAGAACTTTGAACAGCTCAAAGCCTGCGCGGATGCCGCACTATATGAAGTCAAGGATCATGGCAGAGACGGCTATGGCTGGTATGAGAGCTCGGGCAGCAGATAATAGGATCCTCAAAACGGCGCATTGATGCGCCGTTTTTTATGTTTTCAAATCGTTGACATTTTCTTAAAATAGTGGTATAATCTTAACTAAGTATAAATAAATTGTATCCTTGGAAGGAGCAGCTTTATGGAACAGCTAGTAACATTCAGCGCAGCCATGACAGCGCATATCAATTATGCCATGCAGCAGAATGCTGTACCTGTCATACGCAGTATAATAATGACCAATATTTCGGACAGAAAACTCAAAAATGTATTTTTAAGACTTACCTTCGACCCTGATTTTGCTGAGGGGTATGAGTCTGCTGTTATAGACCTTGAACCTGATACCCCCGCTGAGATATCGCCTGTAGGGGCTGTTATGCGTCCGGAGGTCTTTCTTGCCATTGACGGGAACTCCGAGGGCTATGTACGCATAGAAGCTGTTACACTCACAGATGAGGGTGAAGTCATTCTCGGCAGAGAGGTCAAAAAACTTGAACTGCTGGCAAGGGATACGTGGACAGGTGTGAACTTCATGCCTGAACTGGCTGCAGCGTTCATAACCCCTAATCATCCCGCGGTACGCGAGGTGCTGTCAAAGGCTTCGGCGATAATGGCAAAGCAGGGAGGAGAGCCTTCGTTCACAGGATATCTGACACGTAATCCGAATATCGTCAGACAGCAGATAAATGCCATATATACGGCTATATCGAATGAGAACATCACCTGTATACAGCCTGCCTCAGGCTTTGATAAGGTACAGAAAGTCACCATGCCGAATGAGGTGCTTTCAGGAAGAAGCGGTACATCCCTTGATCTTGCACTGCTGTTCTGTTCGTGCTTTGAAGCCGCAGGTCTTAACAGTCTGCTCGTTATGACTTCCAACCATGCTATAGCGGGGTGCTGGCTTGAAGAGGATTCTTTTCCCGACAGCCTGCAGTACGATATGACCGCACTTACAAAGCGTATGGCAAACGGTGTGGATGAGATATCACTTATCGAATGTACGGATATTTGTACAGAAAATGATGGTGAGGCATCAGCTGTGCACGCAGCTGATGTCCTGGCAAAGGCGGCTGATTTCTGTTTTGCCATAGATGTGAGCCGTACCCGCAGCAGCGGTATAAAGCCGGTACCTTCATTTGAACCCGACGGGAACGGTGGGTTCAGGATCGTGGATCACGGTCTGCCTGAAAGGCGTGATACTCCTGCTGACGGTGTTTCACCGGATAATATCCCTGATGTCGGCAGTCCGCGGGAGATAACCAAGCAGATGGTCTGGGAGAGAAAGCTCCTTGACCTCAGCCTGCGCAACAGCCTGCTTAACTTCCGCCCCACCTCATCGAATGTGCAGCTTATGGTGAATGATCTCGCATCACTTGAAGACGAGATAGCTGCAGATGAAACTTTCAGGATAATGCCTGTCCCCTCTGATCTCAAAATGGAGATGGACGAGAATAAGATATATGAAACAGATACTCAGCGCGAGAAGATATCTGAGATAGCAGCGGGAGAATTCCGCTCAAAGCGCCTGCGCACCTTTATGACCGAAGCCGAACTTGAAAAGACCATGAAGAAACTGCACCGTATGGCAAAGGTCAGCATGGAAGAAAATGGTGCAAACACTGTGTATCTTGCACTCGGTTTCCTGCGCTGGTATGAAACCGACAAGAGCGAGCGTCCGCGCTATGCGCCCCTTGTTCTGGTACCTGTGGATATCATCAAAAAGGTTCAGGACAAGAGTTTCTCCATACGCGTCCGCGATGAGGATACCCAGGTAAATATTACTTTGCTGGAAATGCTCAGGCAGTCCTTCGGCATAGATATAAAAGGTCTTGACCCTGTCCCGGTGGATGAGAGCGGTGTGGATATCCCTCAGATATTCAGCATTGTACGCAAGGGCGTTATGTCCCGAAGCCGCTGGGACGTTGACGAATACGCATTTATCGGACAGTTCAGCTTCAACAGGTTTATAATGTGGAACGATATCCGCAACCGTGCAGATGAACTGGCACAGAACAAAGTTGTTGCAAGCCTTATCTCGGGAAGAACAGAATGGGAGGGCAGAGATATCACCGTTTCGCCCAATGATCTTGATGAGATAGCCCCATCGGATATGGCAGTGCCTGTTGCGGCAGACTCATCTCAGCTTGCAGCGGTGGTAGCATCAGGTCAGGGTCAGAGCTTCGTTCTCCACGGTCCTCCCGGCACAGGCAAGTCCCAGACCATAACCAATATGATAGCCAACGCTCTCTATCACGGACGAACTGTCCTGTTCGTAGCGGAGAAGATGGCTGCGCTGTCGGTGGTTGAAAAAAGGCTGGCAAAGATAGGTCTCGGACCTTTCTGTATAGAACTGCATTCCAATAAATCCCAGAAGCGTGCTGTTCTTGATCAGCTGAATGAAACGCTCAACGTTGGCAAGATCAAAAAGCCCGAAGATTATCAGGCTCAGGCGGATAAGCTGAAAGCTCTCCGTGCAGAGCTGAATGGTACCATGGACGAGATACATAAAGTACGCAATTACGGGATCTCCATGTACGATGCAGCTGTGCGCTACGAACAGAACAGAGCATTTGACGGCAGGATGTCGTTCACGGATGCCCAGATAAGCGCCATGACCTCCGATACCTATACTGTATGGAAAGAACTGGCAGAAAGCCTTGCCAACCTCGGCGGACAGTTCGGTGAGATAGGCGATACTCCCCTCAGATACTGCCGCCTTACTGAGTGCGGCATATCCACAGCGGATGATTTCCGCACAAAGCTTACAGAACTTGATACTGAACTCACAAAGCTGGAACAGGGCGGCGTTTCAGCCCTTGCGGGCATAGATGAACCAACCTTTGAACAGCTGATGAGCCTTATGGATATATGTGCTGCTGTCGGGAATGACGAGGGATTCGTTCTGCCTGCAGTGCTTACAGGCAATAAATGGGATATGTCAAGACCCGCGATAGAAAAGACTATGGCTTCGCTGAACAGCCTGCAAAGCTGTAAAGCGGAGATATCTGAAATATTCGAGGATGCCGTTTTCGGTTACGATGCCGCAAAGGCACAGACCGAGTGGAAGACGGTACAGGCTAAATGGTTCATACCCAAGTATTTCGGCAGCAAAAAACTGGTAAGGGAACTTGCGGTTTACGCAAAGAAAGCTGATGCTGTCACCAAAGAGAATATCACCGATTATTATACCAAGCTGATAAACGCATCACAGCTTAAAGCCGAAATCGAAAACGGTCAGACGGCTTCGCAGGAGATATTCGGTGCACTATGGCAGGGTGAGGGTACGCAGTATAACACACTATCAGCCTCACTTAATAAGTCCCTGAACGTGCGTGCTAAGCTCGATTCAGCTCCCCTTGATGCAGAACAGAAAGCTTCTGTTGCTGCAAAACTCGGTGCAGGTGAACTTCCTGCATACAAAAAAGACAGTCTGGCAAAAGTACTGGATGAACTTGAAAAGAACTACAAAACAGACACCATGAGCCTTGCTAATGGTACTCTGAACGATGCACGCGGACGTATCTCCGCACTTATTGCAGAACTTCACCGCCTGAAAGATTGGTCTGTCATAATGAGTTTCATTGATAAGCTGGAAAAAGCAGATGCCGCCAATATAGCGAAAGCTTATCTGGGCGGAAAAACGGACAGCAGCGAGCTTATCCCTGCTTTTGACTGCGCAGTGGCAAAAGCCGAAGTCAGCCTCACTGTAAGAAACAGCAAAGCGCTGACCGCATTCACAGGCACGTTGTTTGAAGATACTGTACGCCGCCTTAATGATGCCCATGAAAGCTTCAAAAAGCTGACTATACAGCAGCTGGCGGCAGAGCTTTCTGCAAAAGTACCTGCGCCCGGTGACGGAGCAAAAAGCAGTGAGCTTGGCATTCTTCAGCGTGCTATCAAGAGCGGCGGCAGGATGATGAGCATACGAAAACTCTTTGACAGCATACCGAATCTGCTGCGAAGGATATGCCCCGTCATGCTCATGTCACCTATCTCAGTGGCGCAGTATATCGACCCTTCATATCCCAAGTTCGACCTTGTTATATTCGATGAGGCTTCTCAGCTGCCCACCTGCGAAGCTGTAGGCGCTATTGCACGCGGTGAGAACGTCATAGTTGTAGGTGACCCCAAGCAGATGCCGCCTACCAGCTTTTTCTCCTCAAATCAGGTGGACGAGGAAAACTACGATAAGGAAGACCTTGAAAGTGTGCTGGACGACTGTCTGGCTCTCTCCATGCCCCAGAAGCATCTGCTGTGGCACTACCGTTCCCGTCACGAGAGCCTTATTGCGTACAGCAATTCAAAGTATTACGAAAACAAGCTTTATACTTTCCCCTCGCCTGACGATCAGATAAGCGAGGTGAGCTGGGTGAACGTTGAGGGCTTCTATGACAAGGGAAGCACCAAGACAAACCGCGCCGAAGCGGAAGCTGTTACAGCCGAGATATGCCGACGTCTGCGAGATCCTCAGCTGATAAAGCATTCCATAGGTGTGGTAACTTTCAGTCTGCCTCAGCAGAATCTGGTGGAGGATGTCCTGGCAGACGCTTTCCGCGCAGAACCACAGCTTGAAGAACTGGCAAATTCCATGTATGAACCTATACTCATCAAGAACCTGGAAAATGTTCAGGGCGATGAGCGTGATGTTATACTATTTTCTATCGGCTACGGTCCGGATAAGGAAGGCAAAGTCAGCATGAACTTCGGTCCTCTCAACCGTGACGGCGGCTGGAGAAGACTCAACGTTGCCATATCCCGTGCAAGAGAGAAAATGATAGTATACTCTGTTATACGTCCCGAGATGATAGACCTGTCCCGAACCCGTTCCGAGGGCGTTGACGGTCTTAAAGGCTTTCTTGAATTCGCTGCAAAGGGAAGGGCGGCACTTCCTGTGCGTGCAGGCAGCGGAAGTCTTGGTACGGGCTTTGAAAAGCTCGTTGCAGCCGAACTTGAACAGCGGGGCTACAGGGTGAAGTGCAGCGTGGGCTGCTCCGATTATAAAGTAGATGTAGCAGTAGCAGATCCCGAGGACGAAAATACCTATATCATCGGCATCAACTGCTGCGGAAGAAAATACTATGAGAACGGTACTGCCTATGACCGTACAATATCTCAGCCCGGTGTGCTGAAAGGTCTTGGCTGGAACGTTGTGAGCGTTTATATACTCGACTGGCTCACGGATAAAAACAAGTGTATGACCTCTATAATAAACGCGATAAATGAAGCTATAGAAGCTAAGAACGCTCCTGCTCCCGCTGAAGAAGAGCCTCCCAAAAAGGCTGAGCCGCTGCAGTTTGAGCGCGAAGAGGTTTCCTCACTTGCCGATGAATGCGCTGAATATGTTCCGTTCATACCGCCTGTTCAGGGCAAGTCTGAGGACTTCAACGAGCTTGCCTCCGATAAGATAGCAGCCTGCATAGATACCGTCCTTGAAGCCGAAGCTCCGATCAGCAGGGAAGTGCTTCAGAAGCGCATACTGACAGCCTGGGGCGTGGCAAGGCAGAGCAATCTCACTAAAGCAGCATTTGATATAGCTCTTGTTAAATCAAACGGAAAGTCTGTGGTTTCGGGTGATAACGAATTTATATGGCGCCGTGATCAGGATCCTGCTGCCTATGATATCTGCAGGGCAAAGTGCGATCACGATTCACGACGTGATATCAAGGATATCCCACCCGAAGAGCTTGGCAGCGGTATCATACTTATACTGTCAAGACAGATAGCTATGCAGCGTGATGATCTTCTGCGTGAAACTGCTCATCTGTTTGGCTTTACAAGGGTGACTCCTGCACTGGAGGTCGCAGTATCTCTTGGAATAAAGGCGGCAAAGCAGCGTGGCAGGTTAGCTTTTGCCGAGGATGGTAAGGTGACTTATGTTGAAGAATAAAGCATTGATAAAGCTGGGCGCGTTGCTGCTCCTGGCAGCTGCCATAAGAACGAAACTCTGCGTATACAGGGTTACTGGCAGCAGTATGGCACCCTCACTGCATGACGGTGATCTTGTGATATGTATGAGATCGCACCGCCCCGGAAAGGGCAGCATAGCGCTGCTTCACCGCGGCAGCAGCCTGATGATAAAACGTGTGATAGCTATAGGCGGAGAGCATCTGCGTATCGATGGCACAGGCAGGGTCTATGTGGATTCTGTCCTTTTGAAAGAACCATATCTGCGCGGAAGGCGCACACCTGATATACCGCTGTCACTAACTGTGCCGAATGGATGTGTATTCGTCATGGGCGATAACAGGGCTGACTCCGTTGACAGCCGTTCACCGCTGATAGGATTTCTTCATCACAGCCGTACATTTGCCGTTGCATTTGCTGTGCTTTCCCCGAAAGGGCTTGATCTTCTGTGATATTTGATAAAAGGCAAAAAATGATTGCAAAATTATTAAACTTCTTCTAAAAGGTTGAATATCATATCTTTGTGTGCTATAATAGGCGAAGTAAAAAATATTGAAAGGAAATGGTCAAATGAAGAAGATATTTGCGACAATGGCAGCGGTAGTTATTTCAGCAGCTGTGATGACAGCCTGCGGCGGTAAAGTTCCCGAGAATACAGTACATTCCATTGATGACCTTAACGGCAAGACGATAGGTGTGCAGCAGGGTACAACAGGTGATACTCTGGCAAGTGATATCGATGATGCTAAGGTGGAAAAATATAACAAGTATGCAGATGCTGTACAATCACTCAAACAGGGCAAGGTGGATGCAGTCATAATCGACAGCGATACGGCTTCGGCATTTATAAACAAAAACGATGATATCGAGCTTCTGGACGAGGGCTTTGCCGATGAGGAGTACGCTATTGCCATGAATCTGGATAATACCGCTCTTCAGGCTGAGATAAATACCGCTCTCGATGAGCTTAAAAAAGATGGCACACTTGATGCTATCAAGAATTATTACGACGGTGAATCCGCAGGAGAGAATAAATTCACTCCCGATGCGAATGCCGATACAAGCAAGGGCAAACTGGTAATGGCAACTAACGCCGAATTCCCGCCTTATGAGTATAAGGAAGGCTCGGATATCGTCGGCTTTGATGTTGATATGATGACCGCTGTCTGCCAGAAAATGGGCTATGAGCTTGAGATAGAAAATATGCTTTTCAATTCCATTATACCCGCAGTCAAGTCGGGTAAGGCAGATGTTGGCGTTGCAGGTATGACAGTTACCGAGGACAGACAGCAGAATGTTCTGTTCAGCGACTCTTACACAACTACTCATCTTGTGGTTATGGTAAGAAAGTGATCCGTAGATAAATACAGCGGGCTGTCCCGTAGATCGGGGACAGCCCTTGAAATTTGGAGGAAAAAATGGACTTCGTACAAAGCTTCAGGCAGAACTTTATAGAAGGTGATCGCTGGAAGTATCTTACTGACGGTCTGGTGGTCACACTGGAGATAACAGGCGCAGCAGTGCTGCTGGGTCTGCTGCTCGGATTTATAGTAGCTATAATAAGGTGTACATATCTTAAAACAGGCAAGATGAAGATCGCGGATGCCTTGTGCCGATTATATCTCACGGTAATACGCGGCACGCCTATGATGGTTCAGCTGCTCATAATATACTTTGTTGTATTTGCCAGCGTGAACGTTTCAAAAACGCTGGTGGCGATAATCGCATTCGGTATAAACTCGGGCGCCTATGTGGCTGAGATAGTCCGCGGCGGTATAATGAGCATCGACAACGGTCAGATGGAAGCAGGCAGAAGCCTTGGTCTGAATTACAGGCAGACTATGACCAGTATCATCATGCCCCAGGCACTAAAGACAGTTCTTCCCGCACTTGCCAACGAGTGCATTGTGCTGCTGAAAGAAACATCTGTTGCAGGTTATATCGGTATCTATGACCTTACAAAAGGCGGAGATGAGATCCGTGCACAGACATATTCACCGTTCCTGCCTCTGATCGCGGTGGCAGTGATATATCTGGTGATGGTCATGTTCCTGACATTCCTTGTCGGTAAACTTGAAAGGAGGCTGTCTGCAAATGATAGACGTTAAGGGTCTTAAAAAGAATTTTGGTGAGATAGAAGTCCTCAAGGGTATCGACGAACACATCGAAAAGGGCGAGAAAGTGGTTATCATCGGACCTTCGGGTTCCGGTAAATCAACTTTTCTGCGTTGCCTTAACCTTATGGAAAAGCCTACCGCAGGTGAGATACTTTTTGAGGGAAAGGATATCACTAAGCTGAAAGAAAAGGAGATAGACCATGTCAGACAGCGTATGGGCATGGTTTTCCAGCATTTCAATCTGTTTCCGCATATGAGCATCAGAAAGAATATCACTTTTGCTCCCGTAAAGCTGGGTCTTATGACAAAAGACGAGGCTAATGCCAAGGCTGAGGAGCTTTTGAAAAGAGTAGGTCTGCCTGATAAGGCTGACGAGTACCCCACTAGACTTTCCGGCGGACAGAAACAGCGTATCGCCATAGCAAGGGCGCTTGCCATGAATCCCGAAGTCATGCTTTTCGATGAGCCTACCTCGGCACTTGACCCCGAAATGGTGGGCGAGGTGCTTGAACTAATGAAACAGCTTGCTGATGCAGGTATGACTATGGTCGTGGTAACTCACGAGATGGGCTTTGCCAAGGAGGTTGCATCCCGTGTGATGTTCATGGCTGAAGGCTATGTAATGGAGCAGAACACCCCGAAGGAGTTTTTTGAGGATCCAAAAAATCCCAGACTGAGGGAATTTCTGTCAAAAGTTCTTGCCTGACAGCGAAATATTGGCAAAAAATAATTGTAAGCAGTCACAATTAGTGTGACTGCTTTTTTGATGAATATATTATTTTTTTCTTACTTGTAACATATACAAATAATTTAACATATCGTATTATTAATTAAACGCGGTTTTTGTTTAAGATAATTGTCAAAGTTATACAATTATCAAGAACCAATTAGATCATATCAACCTTACTCTCAGGCTAATGTCGCGATTATTTAGAGAAAATTCACAATTGGGTATCAATACATACTTGAAAAACAAGCAGTTGTCCGCTATAATCAAAATTGAAGGGAAATGAATGAATATAACGATTACTCGCGAATGGAGGTCTTGCTATGGGGATATATGATATTACTGTTAAGGACGCTAAGGGTAATGACGTTGCATTGTCTGAGTACAAAGGCAAGGTGCTGCTGATAGTAAATACCGCCACACGCTGCGGCTTTACTCCTCAGTATGAAGGTTTGGAGAAATTGTACAAAAAGCATAAGGATGAGGGTTTTGAGATACTTGGTTTCCCATGTAACCAGTTTGCAAATCAGGCGCCTGAATCCGAGGATGAGATCATCGCTTTCTGCAAAGCGAATTACGGTGTTACTTTCCGTCAGTTTGCCAAGATAGATGTCAACGGTGAGAACGAATCGCCGCTGTATACTGCTCTTAAAGCAAAGCGCGGAGGCGTACTTGGAAATAACATCAAGTGGAATTTTACTAAGTTTCTGGTTAACCGCGAGGGCGAAGTGGTAGAGCGCTTTGCTTCCGCAACGACCCCCGAAAAATTGGAGAAAAAACTTCTGGAGGTGCTTTGACATGGATCGTTTTGCGCTTGAAAGTTATCTTGCCCAGGGCGTAGAGCGCATGGTTCGTGATATGATACGTGTGGCTGCACGCGATCCTAAGACGAGTGCTTTCGTATTGAAATTTTCAGCGGAATGTATGAAAGCTTCCAAAAAAAGAGAACGCTCAAACAGGAACGGCAGCCATGTGCCGCCGTTCCTTATATGCAGTCTTACCGAGGATTGTCCTCTGCATTGTGCAGGCTGCTATGCCAGAGCAAATCACTGTCACGGTTCGGATGAAAATAACCTTAGTGCCAATGAATGGCTGGATGTTTTCAATCAGGCGGCTGACTGTGGCATAAGCTTTATACTACTGGCAGGCGGTGAACCTCTGTTAAGGCGAGATGTTGTATTTTCAGCGGCAAGATGCCAGAACTTATTCTTTCCTATATTTACCAATGGTACGGTCATAGATGATGAGTATACCGAGCTTTTTGATAAGCATCGCAATCTGTTCCCAGTAATAAGTATAGAAGGCGGCAAAGCATCGACTGACGGCAGACGCGGCAGCGGAGTTTACGATACCATTATGGACAAGATGACCGCACTGCAGAAAAAGAGGATACTTTTCGGTGCGTCCGTCACCGTGACTAAGGCTAATATGGACGAGGTGCTTGGCGAGGAATTCATTTCTATGCTGAGGGATAAGGGCTGCAGAGCTGTATTTTATGTTGAGTATGTGCCTGTTGACGGCAGGGACGAACTCGCACCCGATGAAGCAGCGCGTGCTTCCTTTGATGCCCGCCTTGCTGAACTGAGGAAAGATCATAATGAACTTCTGTTCGTATCCTTCCCGGGCGATGAACATTCATCAGGCGGATGTCTGTCTGCGGGCAGAGGATTCTTCCATATAAACTCCCACGGCGGTGCCGAGCCTTGTCCGTTTGCACCGTATTCAGACAGTAATGTGCGCGATAAGTCCCTGACCGAGATAATGGAATCCAGGCTGTTTGCTGAGCTTCGTGAATTGGGCGTGCTTGAAAGTGAACATAACGGCGGCTGTGTCCTGTTTGAAAAACGGGATGTCATACGTTCATTGTTCCCGCAACACTCCGGTTCAGAAAAAACTGACCGCACATAATTCTATATGTCATTTATCCGCAGAGGCGGTGCGCTTATACGGCGGCCTGCCCCTGCCTTTTTATGTCTTGACACCAGTACACGGCGGTGATATAATCAGTAGTGGATATTGCTATAATAATTGGATGAGGTGAAAGGATGGAACAGCAGATCAAGATCAACTACCAGCGCAGACTAGATGATATTATACGCGGACTGGATGAGGCTTCGCCTCCGCCGAAGCTTCTCCTGCACAGCTGCTGCGCTCCCTGTTCGTCATACGTGCTTGAATATCTGTCACAGTATTTCAGTATAACTGTTTTTTACTATAACCCTAATATATATCCCCCCGAGGAGTATGACCACAGGGTAAAAGAACTTGAACGTCTTATCGCTCAGCTTCCTGTTAAGAATCCCGTCACCCTTATTGAACGCGGTTATGATCCGCAGGAATTCTATACCGCGGTGAAGGGGCTTGAGAATATTCCCGAGGGCGGTGAGCGCTGCTTTGCCTGCTACCGTCTGCGGCTGGAACGTACTGCTCAGCTGGCAAAGGAGCTGGGTGCAGATTACTTCACTACCACCCTGTCTATATCGCCGTATAAAAATGCCGCAAAACTCAATGAGATATCCGAGGAGCTTTCAGAAGTCTATTCCACAGCTGCACTGCCTGCCGATTTCAAAAAGAAAAACGGCTATAAGCGCTCTATTGAGCTTTCCGCTCAGTATGATCTCTACCGTCAGGACTACTGCGGCTGCATTTTTTCCAAACGCGAAAGGGAACAGCAGACCTGATACCGATCATGTAACTGCAGATGCAGCTCCGTACTTTACGGTTCGGGGATGTATTTTATGCCAATTTCTGTCTGGCGGTTGACAAAGTGCCTTATATGTTGTAAAATATAACGTAGTTATAAGATGACATCTCTCTGACCAATAAAAAGATATCTGTCAGCGGGATAAATGTATACCAAAAGACAAAGTGTAAAAATGGAGGAATAACATGAATATCAAAAAAATAACAGCTTTGCTCTCTGCTATGGCGATCTGCGCTAATACCGCTGTATGTGTTTCCGCTGAAGAAAACAGGGTCTATAATGTCCGCAGTGTGATCTCCAGCGAAGAATTCGATTATCAGTCATGGAACTGGGATTATATTTCCGAAGGCACAAATACCGTGACTCTTATATCCCCTAAGGACAGCAAGGGAGAGTATTCCGGCTTGAAGGGTATCGGTATGCTGGCTATAGACCTGGAAGACTGCTATTTTGATATAGGTACTGTCAGGGTCGATTCCATTAAAGTTGACGGCAGACATCTTGATTTTGATCCCTCTGCAATAGTGTACGGCGCAAATGACGGCGAGGATAACGATAATTTCCGCATCGAGCTGTTCAATAGCTTTGGCGAAACAAAGGATCGTCCTCCTTTCGATGCTTCTTCAGTAAATGTAAATGAAAAGGTGGAAGTCACTTTCACGTTCAGTACCGAGGGCTACAGCGGCGGAACCCGCGAGTTCAGCGGAAGTGTTGTAGAAAAGAAAAAGTCCAATAGCCCACAGCCAATTACCGGCTTCAATGTTAAGATAGGCAGGTATACCGAAAACCGCTCACCTGTATTTGACAGCAGTATCAAGTGCGATATCACCGGAAATAAATTTACTGCTGATCTTGAGCGAGGACACTATGATGTCTCCATAAGCAAGGAGGGCTATGTTGAAAGGGTCATCAGGAATGTTCCTGCCGGCAAACGTGTTCCCTCTGAACTCAGCAATGTTGATCTGAGAGTGTTCGGCGATATAAACGGCGACGGTGCTATAAACGTTACTGATATCTCTTCGGCAGCAGCGTATGTCAAGCGTGCGAAGTCATTCAGTGAAGAGTATCAGTCCAAAGTTGCGGACTGTTCACATGACGGCAAGGTGAATGTTGCGGATATTTCAGCGATTGCGGCTGCTGTTAAGGGCGTCAGAAAAATAAAATAAAAAAATTGAAAAAAAGACTTGACAAATCAGGTTTTATAGTGTATAATATATAAGTCGGTTGACGAGAGTACTCAAAACGACCGACTGTTAGCTGCTATGGCTCAGGTGGTAGAGCACATCCTTGGTAAGGATGAGGTCCCCAGTTCGAATCTGGGTAGCAGCTCTTTTATATGACCGATATCCGTGAGGGTATCGGTTGTTTTTTTGCCTTGAGCAGTGATATGATAATAAAAGTCCCGCATCATATACATGATACGGGACTTAATAAATATCAAGCGCAGATGGAGAGATTTGAACTCTCGCGACGGTATTCCCGCCCTACCGCATTTCGAGTGCGGACCCTTCAGCCACTTGGGTACATCTGCGTACTGTTCAGAACAGCTTATTTATTATAGC
Organism: Ruminococcus albus 7 = DSM 20455; assembly: GCF_000179635.2. Classification (NCBI taxonomy): domain Bacteria; kingdom Bacillati; phylum Bacillota; class Clostridia; order Eubacteriales; family Oscillospiraceae; genus Hominimerdicola; species Hominimerdicola alba. Next base: position 698,369 of record NC_014833.1, read on the forward strand.
ACACTTTTTCAAAAAAATCAAGGGGTTTACGAAATTTTTTCTGTGCAACCATTAATATGAATTGACAACCGCCTGCTGTGATGATATAATCAAATTGTATACTGTCTGACTCAGTACAGAAAAATTCGTGCAGATATATTATAGGAGGAAGATGAGTGAAGCTTTCAAAATATATAAGACCCTACCTGCTGTTCGTGCTCCTTGCACCGTTCTGTATGGTTGGTGAGGTATTTATGGACCTTCTACAGCCCAAGCTCATGTCAAAAATAGTCGATGACGGAGTTCTCGCAAGCAACTACGGACTCATAATCAGGACCGGTATAATCATGCTGTGTACCATCATATTCGGAGGTATCTGTGGTTCAGCATCTGCGTTTTTCGCAGGCTGTGCCTCTCAGGGCTTTTCGCGCGGTGTGAGGAATGACCTCTTCAGAAGGGTCATGGGTCTTTCATTCCAGCAAACTGATAAATTCACAACAGGTTCCCTTGTTACCAGGATAACTGCCGATGTTACGGCTGTCCAGCAGATGGTGGATTTTCTTATCCGTGGATTTGTCCGTAATATAATAATGTTCATAGGCGGCATAATCATGATGCTTAACCTTGCAAAAAGCTTTGGCATGATAATCGCAGTGGCACTGCCTGTCGAGGCAGCTATAGTCATATTCATAATGCTCCGCGCGAACCCTCTGTATGCCATAGTCGCAGGGCGGCTTGACAGTGTCAATTCAGTCATGCAGGAGAATGTCACAGGTGCAAGAGTTATCAAGGCATATGTCCGCGAAAAGCATGAGCAGCAGCGATTTGAAGGCGCTAATATGGGGCTCACCGAAGCCAACCTGAAGGTTCAGGAGCTCATGGCACTGCTGTCGCCGCTTCTCATGGTGATAATGAATCTCTCTGTCATAGCCGTCATATATATAGGCGGCTGGCAGGTGCAGGCTAAGAAGATGGAAGTAGGTGAGGTCATGGCTGCCATAACCTACCTCACATATGTGCTGCACGGCATAATGATGATATCCATGATGTTCCAGACAATGGCAAGGGCAGGTGCATCCGCAAAGCGTATCAGTGAGGTGCTTGATACAGAGCCTGTCATAAAGGACGGCGACAAAAGCTTTGCTAGTACTAAAAAAGGTACAGTTACTTTCAGGAACGTCACTTTCGCTTATCCCACTTCAAGCGGTGAACCTGTACTGACAGATATCGACCTGGATATCAGGGCAGGGGAGAACATAGCGATACTCGGTGCAACAGGCTCGGGAAAATCCTCCCTGGTCAATCTTATACCCCGTTTCTATGACCCCGATAATGGCGAGGTGCTGGTTGACGGCATAAACGTCAGGGAATATAAGCTCGATGAGCTCCGCCGACGTGTGGGTATAGTTCTGCAGAAGAGCGAGCTTTTCTCTGCCACCGTTGCCGAGAATATCCGTTGGGGCGATGATGATGCGACGGATGAAGATGTCATCAAAGCCGCAAGTATAGCACAGGCGGATGAATTCATAAGCCGTATGCCCGATGGCTATGAAAGCATCATAGCTGAAAAAGGCGCATCACTTTCAGGCGGACAGAAACAGCGTATGTCCATAGCAAGGGCTGTACTGAAGAAGCCCGATATACTTATATTTGATGATTCCACTTCAGCACTCGACCTCGGCACCGAGGCAAAGCTGCGTGAAAATCTCAGGAAAGAACTGAAAGGAACGACTGTTATAACTATAGCTCAGCGTATCGCCAGTGTGAAAAACTGCGACAGGATAGTTGTCCTCGACCGCGGCAGGATAGTTGGCTGCGATACCCATGACGAACTTCTCCGCAGCTGTGAGGTCTATAAGGATATCTACAGTTCACAGGTAAAAACACAGGGAGGTGAAGTGTAATGCCTCCTATGCCCCAGAATCCCAATAACAAGCAGCAGCCGGGCGGAAGACATGCTGCACTGATAAATGCCGAAAAACCCAAGAACGCCCGATTGACTCTGGCAAAACTGCTGAGATATATAGGAAAGAGCAGATACCTTTTCTTCGTGCTTATGGCTGTCATGCTCGTGATGACCCTGCTGGGTCTTGCCGCACCGTATATACAGCAGATAGCAATAGACTGCATAACACTTGATAAAAAGAAGCTCGATGTTGACACCGGAAGGCTCGTTAAAATACTCATTGTGCTTGGCATTGTATATCTGCTCAACTCGGTATTTTCCTATCTTCAGGGGATATTCTCCGCAAGACTTTCCCAGCGCACAGTATCTACCATGAGACGTGATCTCTTCGGTGATCTGGTAAAGCTTCCCATAAAGTACTTTGATACCCACCGCCACGGCGACATCATGAGCCGTATGACCAACGATGTTGAAAATATCTCAAACACCGTTTCACAGTCCATAGGCTCGCTTATATCGGGTGTGCTGACTGTCATCGGCTCCATAATAATAATGTTGACCTATTCGCCTCTGCTCACACTTATATCTCTTTCCACCGTGGCACTGACGATATTCGTATCGGGCAGGATGACCAAGTATATGCGCCGCTATTTCATTAAACAGCAGATAATACTCGGCAAGCTCAACGGCCATGTTGAGGAGATGGTAACAGGCTACCGCACTGTAGTGTCATATTCCAAGGAAAGCGCTGCTGTGGCAGAGTTCAATGCTATGAGCGATGAGCTCCGCAAAACGGGTATCCGCGCCCAGATATGCGCAGGTATCATGGGACCTCTCATGAACTGCATATCGAATTTCGGTTTTGTTATGATAGCTGCATTCGGCGGCTGGTTCAGCTATAAGGGCTGGATAACCGTAGGTACTATACAGGCGTTCATACTTTACTCAAAGCAGTTCTCACGTCCCATAAATGAGATAGCCAACCAGTACGCTAATATTCAGACAGCTATCGCGGGTGCTGAACGTATCTTTGAGGTAATGGAAACTCCTCCCGAGCCCGATGAAGGTACAGCAACAGTCACTGCTGAGGATATACGCGGCGATATCCGCTTTGAAGATATCCATTTCAGCTATGACCCCGAAAAGCCTGTGCTGAAAGGTCTTGACCTTGATATCAGGCAGGGAAGCAAGATAGCTATCGTTGGTGCAACGGGTTCAGGCAAGACCACCGTTGTAAATCTGCTCACAAGGTTCTATGAAGCGGACAGCGGACGCATGACAGTAGACGGTACGGATATCAGGGATATACCAAAGGATGAACTTAGAAAGTCAATAGGCATAGTTCTTCAGGATACAGTGCTTTTCAAAGGCACTGTGGAGGAGAATATCCGCTACGGCAGGGAGGATGCACCCGATGAGGATGTACGTCGTGCCGCTGCCCATGCCAATGCCGACGGCTTTATAAAACATCTCCCCGAAGGCTATAAAACACAGCTTGCCGAGGGCGGCTCCAATCTTTCTCAGGGACAAAGACAGCTCCTTGCAATAGCAAGGGCGATACTGGCAGACCCGAAGATACTCATACTTGACGAAGCGACTTCAAGCGTTGATACCCGAACCGAGATGCATATACAGTCCGCTATGGTGGCACTGATGAAAGACCGCACATCTCTGATAATCGCCCATCGTCTGTCAACTATCCGCGATGCAGATATGATAGTGGTGATAGACGGAGGAAAGGTTGCCGAAAAAGGCAGACATGAAGACCTTATCGCACAGAAAGGCTGCTACTACGAGCTCTACCGCACCCAGTTCGCAGGCAGTAAGACCTGATAACTGACTTTTACCCGAAATGAGGAACAACTATGAATGTAACATATATCCACGAACCCACCGACCTCCAGTGCGGACAGGCGGTGCTGGCTATGGTGCTTGGTCTGCCTGTGGCACAGGTAGCTGAGGACCTTCAAAACGATCGTGAGACTGATCTGAAAGAGATGAAGTCGTATCTGCGTGCCCACGGTGCATGGGTATCCGATGTACGTGTGCAGGTCACCGAAAAGTCATCTCTGCCGCCTGTTTGTATGCTCAGTCTTGAAACGCCCCGATGCTGGCACTGGTCACTGTACTGCGATGGCACGTTCTATGATCCCGAACACGGTGTTCTTGACGATTTTCCTGATTCAGCCCGACGCTATTACTGGGAGATCAGATTATAAAATAACGGGAAACAGCCCGATCGTGAGCTGTTTCCCGTTTTGTTTATCCGCTATTTGATTATCAGGTTGAAAAGACCAAGTACAAAGCCTATCAGCGCACCCAGATTGACTATGGTGCCAAGCTCCTTCTTCATTACCGTCTGTACCAGCTGTTCCATCTTTTCTACAGACATACCATTGATCTTGTCCTCTACCATAGCCGCAAAATCCAGCTTCTCAAAAAGCTTGTCCACGTAATTGTTCACAGCACTGCGGTAGATCTTGCCTGTCAGCTCGCCAAGACGTTCCTCGTCAACTTTGATGAGTTCCAGAAGCTCCATGCCGCTCTTTTCACCGAAGTCAGTCAGCTTGTTTTCTATCACAGGCTTCACGAACTCCATGCCGTCGCGTTCTATCATCGAACGCATCTTACCTGCCAGCGGTGCGGTGAATGACTGTATCTTCTCCTCGGGTATCAGCTTTGCGAACATTGTGGTGCTAAGTTTTTCTTGTATAGAATCGTTGCACTTGCTGACAACTATCTCGGGCAGCTGTGAAGCCGTAAGCTCATCGACTATCTGTCTGCTCAGCATCTCGCTGAGTTTTGAACTTCCGTCAGCGTAAGTTTCCTCCGAACATTTTGTCAGCTTGCATATCTCATCCTTCAGCTTGTTTGAAAGCTCTGCAGTTATCGTGTCGGTTATGCGTTCCTCTATCTCGCCGCCCAGCAGCTTAGCTTTGATATCGTCCTTTGTCACAAGCTCCGTACCCACAACTCTGCCCACTGCTTTCGCCAGCCTCGGCTTGCCCTTTGGAATGGCGCCCGGTGTGAATGGTACCCTGTGACCCATGAAGTAAACCTCATGCTGCGGGAAGAACAGCATCTTCACCGCGATGTAGTTAGTAAAATATCCTATGACCGCACCTATCAGCGGTGCAGCCAGCATTTTAAGTATTTCCATTATTCAGCACTCCTCGTTTGTTGTCTTTTTTCTGTCTTTAGTTAGTATAGTATAGCACTTATTTGAGCCGTTGTCAATAAATCAGATGTTACCTGTGTAACTTACCCTGTTAGTATGCTTTGTATTTGTATTATCATTTATCAAAATGTGAACAAAAAGTAAAAAGACACTAATTTCTTGATACGGGCTTGAAATATCTGAAGAAAAATGTTATAATGGTAAGCGTGTAATTATGATAAAAACTATGTTATATCTAAGTTTTTTATCCTGCAAAAATATTTGAATGGAGGAAACTGTATGTCTGAAACGAAAAAGTCTCTGGCAGAGCTCCAGGCGCTTATTGCTGACAGCGCTGCAAGAACAAGGCTGACATATCTGTTTGATGAAGGAAAATTTACCGAGCTTGATGCTTTTGCGGGTGAGGCTGCCGGCGTTGTAACTGCCTACGGCTATGCTGACGGTGAGCCTGTATATGCGTTCTCTCAGGACGTTTCCGTAAAAAGCGGCGCTATGACCGAGGTCGGTGCGCGAAAGATAGCTAAGGTTTATGACCTGGCTGCCAAGACGGGTACACCCGTTGTAGGTATTTATGATTCCTACGGTGCTGATGTTAATGACAGCGCAGCTGCACTGAGGGCTTACGGTGAGCTTATGCTGTGGACAGCAAATCTTTCGGGCGTAGTACCTCAGATAGCTGTTGTTGCAGGTGTATGCTCGGGTACTGCCGCACTGCTGGCTGAGGCTGCTGATTTTGTTGTTATGGCAAAGGATGCCAGCCTGTACGCAGTTCCTAATGCAAAGAGCAACGGCTCTGCTGAAAATGCTGCTGCAAACGGAACAGTATGCGCTGTATGCGATGATGATAAGGCTGCTGTTGAAAAGGCAAAGGATATTCTTCTGAAGCTGCCTTCCAACAACCTCTCACCCGTACCTGTGTATGAGTATGAAGAACCCACAGCTGCTGCAGGCAGCGATATAGATAGCCTGACAAAGGCTGTGTTCGACGCTGACAGCGTTATCGAACTCAGCGCGGGCTTCGGCGGTGCTGCTTATACCGCTCTGGCAACTGTCAACGGTGAAACAGTAGGCGTTGCCGCAACAAACAAGACCAAGGATAGGCTGACCGAGGACGACTGCGCTAAGCTGGCAAGATTCGTCCGCACCTGTGATGCTTTTGCCGTTCCCGTAGTTACCTTCGTTGATACCGAGGGCTTTGCAGGAAATGACGATACCGAGGCTGCAGGCGCTGTAAAGAGCATGAGCAAGCTGGCTCACGCTTATGCTGAGGCTACCACCGCTAAGGTCAGCGTAGTTACAGGCAAGGCTTACGGTGCAGCATATATAGCACTGGCAGGCAAGGGCGCAAATGCTGATGTTGCATACGCTCTGCCCACAGCAGTTATATCCGCTCTCGACCCCGTTACCGCTGTCGAGTTCATGGAGCATGACAAGCTGGCAGGCGCTGAAGACCTGACTGCTGCAAGAAATGCTCTGGCTGATGAGTTCGCTAAGACTCAGGCAAGTGCTGCAAATGCAGCTGTGAACGGTCTGGTAGACGGCATCGTTGATGCTTCACAGCTCAGAAGTGCTGTAGTTGACGCTCTGGCTATGATGAGCGGCAAGAGGATTTCCAGACTTCCCAAGAAGCACAGCAATATCCAGCTTTAATATGTAAATAATTGTAAAGGACGGTATAGTTATGAAAAGATATAATATCACTGTTAACGGTAAGGCTTACGATGTAGCTGTTGAGGAGGTAGGCGCTGACGCTGCTGCTCCTGTAGCTGCTGCTCCCGCACCTGCTGCAAAGCCCGCTGCTGCACCTGCACCCGCTGCTGCTCCCGCAGCTAATGTTGAGGGTACAAAGGTAACTGCTCCTATGCCCGGCAACGTACTCGATGTAAAGGTATCTGTAGGTGATACAGTTTCCGCAGGTCAGGCTATCGTTGTTCTTGAGGCTATGAAGATGGAAAACGATATCAACGCACCCGTAGCAGGCAAGGTACTCAGCATAACCGCTACTAAGGGCTCACAGGTAGATACAGGTGCAGTACTGGCTGTTATCGGCTGATGCCCCTTATCAGACTTACCAATAAGTGAAAGGAACGATATATAATGGCTAAGCTTAAAATAACCGAGACAGTTCTCCGTGACGCCCATCAGTCTCTGCTGGCAACGAGAATGTCTATGGACGATATGAAGCCTATCCTCTCAACAATGGATAAGATAGGTTTTTATTCCGCTGAATGCTGGGGCGGTGCTACATTTGATTCCTGCATCCGTTTCCTGAATGAAGATCCCTGGGAGAGACTCAGAACTCTCAGAAAGGAAATGCCCAACACAAAGCTCCAGATGCTGTTCAGAGGACAGAATATGCTGGGCTACCGTCATTACGCTGATGACCTGGTAGAGTATTTCGTACAGAAGTCCATCGCAAATGGTATCGATATCATCAGAATATTCGATGCACTTAACGATATAAGAAACCTCCAGACAGCTATCAAGGCTGCCAATAAGGAGAAGGGTCACGCTCAGGTAGCTATCTCCTATACTCTTGGTGAAGTATTCACTCATCAGTATTATATGGATTACGCTAAGCGTATCCAGGAGGCTGGTGCTGATTCTATCTGTATCAAGGATATGGCTGCACTGCTCACTCCTTATGAGGCTGAAACACTGGTAAGAGATATCAAGTCTGTTGTTGATATCCCTGTACAGCTCCACACTCACTATACCTCAGGTCTGGCTTCCATGTGTATCATGAAGGCTGTTGAGGCTGGTGTTGATGCTGTTGATACCGCTATGTCTCCTCTCGCACTGGGTACTTCCCACGCTCCTACCGAGTCTATCGTGGCTACATTCCAGGGCACAGAGTACGATACAGGTCTTGACCTCGTAAAGCTCAACGAAGTAAGAGATTACTTCATGGGTCTGAGAAAGAAGTACATCGACAATGGTCTGCTGGATCCTTCCATGCTGGCTACAAACACAAATGCACTCCTGTATCAGGTACCCGGCGGAATGCTCTCCAACCTGCTCAGCCAGCTGAAGCAGGCAGGCAAGGCAGATCAGCTTGAGGACGTTCTCAAGGAAGTTCCGAGAGTACGTAAGGATTCAGGCTTCCCGCCTCTGGTTACTCCTACTTCCCAGATCGTTGGTACACAGGCTGTGTTCAACGTTATCATGGGCGAAAGATACAAGACTGTTACCAAGGAGTTCAAGGGTCTTGTCAAGGGCGAATACGGTAAGACTCCTGTTGATATCGACCCTGCATTCCGTAAGAAGATACTGGGCGATGAAGAGCCTATCGACTGCCGTCCCGCAGACCTGCTCAAGCCTGAGTTTGATACAATGAAGAAGGAATGCGCTGAGTGGACAGAGCAGGAGGAGGATATCCTGACCTACGCTATGTTCCCGAAGGTAGCTCCAAAGTTCTTCAAGGACAGACGCGATAAGAAGTACGGCGTTGACGGTGCTCATTCCGATGCTGACAACAAGGTACATCCTGTTTAATTTATAATTGTTTTCATTAGCGGATGGCACGTTGTGCTGTCCGCTTTTTGTTGGTGCGAAGTGGGGAGGATATAAGCCGAAGAGTCCACTTCCAATGCCCAAACCGATATACACCATGCAAATTTTGTATGCTGTACCGAAAAAAGCCGAAAAAACCGAAAAATTCGGGAAAAGATGTAAAAAATAATAAGTTTTTTCTGAAAAAGACTTGAAATATCTTCTGAAATGGTGTATAATAGATTCAGAAATTTTTTCTAGGAGGTACAATACAATGGCAAATGTAAAAGTTGCAATTAATGGTTTTGGTCGTATCGGCCGTCTGGCTTTCAGACAGATGTTCGGTGCAGAGGGTTATGAGATCGTTGCTATCAACGACCTGACAAAGCCCTCCATGCTGGCTAACCTGCTGAAGTTCGATACCGCACAGGGCGGTTACTGCGGCAGAATAGGTGAGAATACTCACACTGTATCCGCTGATGATGAGGCTAACACCATCACAGTTGATGGCAAGACTCTTCAGATCTATGCAAAGGCTAACGCTGCTGAGCTGCCTTGGGGCGAGCTGGGTGTTGACGTTGTTCTCGAGTGCACAGGTTTCTACTGCTCAAAGGCTAAGAGCCAGGCTCACATCGACGCTGGCGCTAAGAAGGTAGTTATCTCTGCTCCTGCAGGCAACGATCTGCCTACAATCGTTTTCTCTGTTAACGAGAAGACTCTGACTAAGGATGACAAGATCATTTCTGCTGCATCCTGCACAACTAACTGCCTCGCACCTATGGCTAAGGCACTGAATGACTACGCTCCTATCCAGAGCGGTATCATGAGCACCATCCACGCTTACACAGGCGATCAGATGATCCTCGATGGTCCTCACAGAAAGGGCGATATGAGAAGAGCTAGAGCTGGCGCTGCTAACATCGTTCCTAACAGCACCGGTGCTGCTAAGGCAATCGGTCTGGTTATCCCTGAGCTGAACGGCAAGCTGATCGGTTCTGCACAGAGAGTTCCTGTTCCTACAGGTTCTACAACTATCTTGACTGCAGTTGTTAAGAAGGCTGACGTTACTGTTGACGGCATCAACGCTGCTATGAAGGCTGCTGCTTCCGAGAGCTTCGGTTACAACACCGATCCTATCGTTTCTTCTGACGTTATCGGCATGAGATTCGGTTCTCTGTTCGATGCAACTCAGACAATGGTTTCCAAGATCTCTGATGATCTGTACGAGGTACAGGTTGTTTCTTGGTACGACAACGAGAATTCTTACACATCTCAGATGGTAAGAACTATCAAGTACTTTGCAGAGCTGGGCTAATCCCAATTAATTGCAACGATATATCCCCCGAGGTCGTCAGGATCTCGGGGGATTTTTGTCAGTTATCCCAGCTTCTTGAGATATTTCTCTTTTCTTCTTCGTTTATTATTTCATTTAACACTGAAAAATATGGAATCATGATAGCGTCCCAATATTCACTTGCAGCATCTATATCCAAAGAGTCGTTTTCATCTACTTGATATTTATGATTAATATCAGGATATAGTAACTTCCAACAATCTATTATTATTCCATGATTGCAAGTTATTTTACAGGTAGTATAATCGTCATTACGTTCAATCTTTTCAACAGAAATATCTGCACCAGTGTACCTTGATAATATTTCAGAGAAAGTAAGTTCCTCTTTTTCAGATGCAAATCCGTTTGGTGAATATTCACTTTCATAATATATGTATTTATCGTTTGAAAACATTCCTTCTGTTGGTCTAATCGTTAATGTGCTTACATCAACTAAGGCGTTATCATCATAAAGCATTTTACCCAAATTTGATAGACTTCCATAATTATAGAACTTATATAAGTAAGTTTTTCCACTTTCTGTCATAGCAACTTTCCAAGGAGCGTCAGATTCTGATATTTCGCTATAATCGACTATTTTCGTAACTTTTTCTTGTGCATCATTTTCAACAACTTTTATAAACGCTTCCTGCATTGGCAGTTTTTCATGCTCAATTATTGGCTCGATGACAGGTGCGGTCGTTGTCGTTTCAGCTGTAGTAGTTGTTTCTGTAACAGTTGTTTCAGTGGGCTGTTCAGATTCAGCTTCGTTGGTGTTTGCAACGGTTGTTGTGGTCGTGGTTTCTTTTGCTGTGCTGTTTGCAGTTTCACCACATGATGACATAACTGCGATCACAGCAAGGATAAATGGGAATATCCGTTTTTTCATAATGATCACCTCATTTTATAAAATATCCCGACTTGGGATATTTCTATTATACCATAATGGTATAATAGTGTCAAGAGGTGGTAGCATGAGATTGAAAGAACTGCGAAAGAAAAAGCACATAACTCAGCTCAGGCTAGCTATGGATCTGAACATGAACCAGAATAGCATAAGCCGTTACGAAACTGGTGAGCGTGAAGCGGATTATAAAACGCTTATCCTTTTTGCTGATTATTTCGGAGTTTCCATAGATTACCTCTTAGAACGCACTGACGACCCCACCTTTCACAAATGACTTTCTGCCTTCGGGCAGTTTTTTTATTCACCCACCCGTCTTCTCCCGCATAAAATATGATAAATTAATAAAGGGAGGTCACATAATGAAAAGTACTGTATTCCTGTGCGTGGAGGGAGATACGCGGCAGGCGTATGTGTGTGAAAGCCTAAGGGCTTTCGGAAATGTATATATCATTGGAAAAGACGGTGCGGTTCCCGAGAATATGCCCGAAAAAGCTGACGTTCTTGTGCTGCCGATGATGACGGGCGAAGAATATGATATTGACCCGGCTATGGTCACATCACATTTAATATCTGGAGGACTTGTTCTTGGCGGAAGACTTTCACATGGTCAGAAAAAGCTTTTCAGTGATATGGGGTTTTCTGCAGAAGATTATTTTTTGCGTGAAAGTCTTGCGCTGAAAAATGCTGTCCCCACTGCTGAAGGTACACTTATGACGGTCATGGCGAATACCACCGGCACTGTTTATCAAAGCAGGATCCTCGTTCTGGGTTATGGCAGAACGGGAAAGTCTTGTGCGCGACTGTTCAGCGCGGCTGGCGCTGATTGCACCGTTGCCGCGCGCCGCCCCGAAATCCTTGCACAGGCGTGGTCTGATGGTCATCATACCGTTCATCTTTCCGATATAGCCAATAGTGCGGACAGCTTCGATACTATTATAAATACAGTACCTGCTGTGGTGCTCACGGAGGAAATACTGTCATGTGTCCAAAAAAACTGCCTTATTGTGGATCTGGCATCAATGCCTGGCGGCACAGACTTCTTTGCTGCCGAAAGGCTGGGCATAAAAGCCATTCATGCCCTGGCACTGCCTGCAAAAGCCGCACCTGCCGCATCAGGAAGGTATATTGCTGAAACCATTATTGAGATGTTAGAAGAAAGGGGGATGACCAATTGCTGACAGAGAACAAACTGAATGGCATAAGGATAGGCTATGCCCTGTCAGGTTCGTTCTGTACCTTTGAGAAAAGCCTTGCTGCAGCTGAGGTGCTTCGTTCAATGGGTGCCGAACTGCTTCCGGTCATGTCATTCAATGCCGCTTCACTTGATACCCGTTTCGGCAAAGCTGAAGATTTCATCCGCCGCCTTGAAGCTATCGCAGACAGACCCGTAATAAAAACTATCGCTGATGCCGAACCAATAGGTCCCCGAAAGCTGTGCGATATAATGGTTGTTGCACCCTGTACCGCCAATACAGCCGCCAAGCTGGCACTTGGCATTACCGATACGCCCCTGACTATGGCAGTAAAGAGCCACCTCCGAAGCGGCCGACCTGTTGTTGTGGCGATATCCACAAATGATGCCCTTGGCGCTTGTGCAAAAAATATAGGCATCCTTCATAACTACCGCCATTACTACTTTGCTCCCTATTCTCAGGATGACCACGCAGGAAAGCCTGCATCAATGGTTGCAGATCTTTCTCTCCTCCCTGATACTGTCGCCCTTGCACTTGAGGGCGTGCAGATACAGCCCGTGATACGCTGAAAGTATTGACTTTTCAGCGCTGTTGCTTTATAATATATATGCGAAGAACGGTGCGTAACGTCCCGTCCTTAAAGTAACAGCATCGGGAGGTCATACTATGGATATAGTAAAGATCGTCATCACGGGCGGACCGTGTGGAGGAAAATCAACGGCTATGAGCCTTATCATGAAAGAGTTTGATAAACTCGGTTATACGGTGCTTTTCGTGCCTGAAACAGCAAGCGAGCTCATAGGCGGCGGAGTAGCCCCCTGGACCTGCGGCAGAAATGTTGATTTCCAGAAATGTCTGTTTGCCCTGCAGCTTGAAAAAGAAAGGGTATTCCGTCAGGCAGCTATGACTATGGGCAAGGATAAGTACCTGATAGTGTGCGACAGGGGAGCTCTTGACAATAAGGCATATATGTCCTCTGATGAGTTTACCGAAGTGCTTGACAGTATCGGCATGAAAGAGGTCGAGCTCCGCGACAACTATGATGCGGTGTTTCACCTTGTTACTGCGGCAAAGGGTGCTGAAAAGTTCTATACCCTTGATAATAATACCGCAAGGACTGAAACCCCCGAGCAGGCACGCGAGATAGATGAAAAGATAATCGCCTCATGGACTGGTCATCCTCATCTCAGGGTAATAGATAATTCCACCGACTTTGAAGGCAAAATGCAAAGGCTAATGGCTGAGATAGCTTCGTTCCTTGGGGAGCCTGAGCCCCTTGAGATAGAGCGTAAATTTCTTATCGAATATCCCGACACTGCTATGCTGGAGGCACTGCCCAACTGCTCGCGTGTGGAGATAATACAGACCTATCTGAAATCAGATAACGGCGATGAAGTCCGCGTGCGCCAGCGCGGCACAGGCGGAAGTTTCGTATACTACCTCACCCGCAAGAAAAAGATATCCGAGATGAAGCGCGTTGAGATAGAACGCAGACTTACTCAGGAAGAATACCTTGCCATGCTTATGGAAGCCGATACATCCAGAAGACAGATACGAAAGACAAGGTATTGTCTTTCCGAGAACAACCTATATTACGAGATAGATGTCTATCCCTTTTGGGATGACAAGGCTATCGCAGAGATAGAACTCAGTAACGAGAGCACCGAGATAGTGTTCCCTGATTTCATAAAGGTGATAAAGGAAGTCACCGATGACGAATCCTATAAAAACGCTGCACTTGCACTGATATAATAAAGCACAAAGCCCGAAAGAGGAACATCCTTTTTCGGGCATTTTTTATGGTTATCCCGCTGACACACTCAATTAAATGGTGTTATATCGGAACTTGAAATACTTGGCGGTTATCCTTTTTCCCCACCTGCGGCGTGGGAAGGATAACTTCAACACGATGTTCTGTTATTATATAGTACTTTGTGGTGGCGTGCTAAAGGGATACCCATGTTTTTTTATCAGGATCATTATTTAAGCACATCATTTCATTGTACGATCTGCCAATGCTTCGCTGACGGGCTTTGTATAAACAAATGATTTTATATTTAACTCGGACATATTTCTGCAAGAGTTGTACAAAAACGTACAACTTTTTGAGGTTTTTCGCTGTATATAGAGGGACATGAAAATCCCGGCACATCAAAAGTGCCGTTTACATATATCGACCTCGGCACGCACGATGGCAGGCTGACGCTGACTATGACTGCGGGATATGAAGCGACGTGCTATACTGTGCAGAGGACAGCAGCTTGACAATTCTCACGGAGATACATTTCGCATTAAAGGCACAGCATGATCAGAAATCTGCTGCTGTGTATTTCCATGAGTTCATAATTAATTTGCAGTAAGTTTTATCTTCATCGAATGATTCGGGCACACCGAGAAAAATGCGTAAAATAGGCTTTGTATTTAGTAAAATACGATGAAAATATCACGATATATTTGAATAATAATATTGAAAAGGATATGGGAATGTGATATAATAAAATATTGAAAGAAGATTTATTTGTTAAGGGCGCAGGGCGCGTCCTGTTGGGTTAGAAAACGTGTATAATTAAACGGAGGTAATCGTATGAAAAAAGTGTTGGCTGGTGTCTTGGCTGTCATGATGACTTTTTCGGGTACAGCTTTGCCCGAAAATCAGTTCTGGAAAGGTGCAGGTGTTATAAGTGCCTCTGCTGAAAACTGGACTTCGGTAAGATCTCTTACATCAGATATGACTGTGTCAGGCTCAGTAGAAACCAATAGTGATATCATCCTAAACGGACACACTCTTACTATCAACGGAGATCTGTATATGACAGCAGGTATGCTGGAAATGGGTACAGGTAAACTTGTAGTAAACGGAAATCTTTATATAGGCAAATATAATGCGAGTTCGTATGCACACATCAGGATGCAGGACAGCTCAGCATCCATAACCGTCAAAGGTGATCTGAATTGGAATGTTGCAAAAAGTGAGTATATCGGAGAATATATTACAGCAGGTACTATAAATCTTGCCGGTGATGTGCGTGATTATGTGACATCGTACGTGAATCCGAATGCATTTAGAATGTCAGGTACTGGAATTCTAAATCTCAATGGCACAGGGATCCAGACTATACAAGGCGGATACTGTTCTATTATAGCAAAGCTTAACATCACAAATAACCGTACAGTTGATTTGGAGGGCTTTTTTGATTCTGCTACCCCTCTAACCTCTGATCTGAATATCGTAACTCAGAATGGTATTAAAATAACCCGTATGGTCATGGGCGGAAAGAATGTTACGATAACCGGAAAGGTCATTCAATTTGAAAAGGATATCGAACTTGGCGGCGGTACGCTCACTATCAACGGTGATTTTATTGCTGAAGGCGGTGAAACAAAACTCGAAGGCGGAAAGCTGAACGTCAGCGGAGATTACAGTATAGGAAAGTTTACCAGCTTGGGTGAACTCGGATCCTCGGATGCGGGACTTGATATGTCGAACAGCAGTGATGTTGTTAACGTAGGCGGAAATTTCGCTATTAAAAACTGGGCAGGTTCTTCTCATTGTTCCACACAGATGACTGCAGGCAAAATGTATGTCGGCGGAAACTTCAGCTGCAGTTCAAGCCATGTAACATTCGGCTCGGGAAATACTGTTTATATGAACGGTAACGGCCCTCAGACCGTAAATCTTACCCTTGGAAAGAAGATATATAATCTCGTACTGGTACAGGATCTTGATAAATATAATTCGGATATAGCTAATTATGCCGTAAAGCTTGTGACAAATCAGCCTGATATTTCCAACGGTACAGTGACTCTCAGTTCGTCTTCCTATACCTATGACGGCACTGCCAAGCAGCCTGCTGTAACTGTAAAGTTAGACGGAAAAACACTCATCGAAGGTACTGATTATACCGTTACGTTTTCCGACAATACAAATAAAGGTACTGCTTCAGCCACGGTTAAAGGCAAGGGCAGCTATACAGGCACTGTCACAAAAACTTTCACCATCAATGCCGCAAATATCGGCAGTGCGGCACTTTCACCCTCAAGCTATACCTATGACGGATCGGCAAAAACTCCCGGACTGACATATAATTCCAGAACTTTGGTGAAGAATACTGACTATACCGTAACCTATTCCAATAACACCAATGCGGGTACTGCTACTGCATCTGTTACGGGCAAGGGGAATTTCACAGGCACCGCCACCAAGACTTTCGCCATAAGTGCCAAGAGCGCAAGCACCCTGACAATGACAGTTTCGCCAACCAATTACACTTATGACGGTTCAGCGAAAAAGCCAACAGTTACGGTAAAGGACGGTTCTAAAACTCTTGTCAGCGGCACTGATTATACTGTTTCATATTCCAATAACACAAATGTCGGCACAGCAACAGCGACAATAACCTGCAAAGGCAACTACACAGGAACAAAGTCCGCTAACTTTACAATAGGCAGTGCGGCGGCAACTCAGATAAGCACCTGCACTATCACCCTGGGAACAACATCCTATACCTACGACGGCACAGCAAAACAGCCTGCTGTCACTGTAAAGAACGGTTCTACTACTCTTACAAAGGGTACGGACTATGCAGTTTCATATTCAAACAATACTAATGCAGGAACAGCAACAGTGACCATTACAGGTGCAGGAAAATATACAGGCACCACTTCAAAGACTTTCACCATAAGTGCCAAGAGCGCAAATTCCCTGACAATGACAGTCTCACCAACCAATTACACTTATGACGGTTCAGCGAAAAAGCCAACAGTTACGGTAAAGGACGGTTCTAAAACTCTTGTCAGCGGCACTGATTATACTGTTTCATATTCCAATAATACTAATGTCGGCACAGCAACAGCGACCATAACCTGCAAGGGCAACTACACAGGAACAAAGTCTGCTAACTTTACAATAGGCAGTGCAGCGGCAACTCAGATAAGCACCTGCACTATCACCCTGGGAACAACATCCTATACCTACGACGGCACAGCAAAACAGCCTGCTGTCACTGTAAAGAATGGTTCTACTACTCTTACAAAGGGTACGGACTATGCAGTTTCATATTCAAACAATACCAATGCAGGAACAGCAACAGTGACCATTACAGGCGCAGGAAAATATACAGGCACCGCTTCAAAGACTTTCACCATAAGTGCCAAGAGCGCAAGCACCCTGACAATGACAGTTTCGCAAACCAATTACACTTATGACGGTTCAGCGAAAAAGCCAACAGTTACGGTAAAGGACGGTTCAAAAACTCTTGTCAGCGGCACTGATTATACTGTTTCATATTCCAATAATACTAATGTCGGAACAGCAACAGCGACCATAACCTGCAAGGGCAACTACACAGGAACAAAGTTCGCTAACTTTACGATAGGCAGTGCGGCAGCAACACAGATAAGCACCTGCACTATCACCCTGGGAACAACATCCTATACCTACGACGGCACAGCAAAACAGCCTGCTGTCACTGTAAAGAACGGTTCTGCTACTCTTACAAAGGGTACGGACTATATCGTTTCATATATCAATAATACCAATGCGGGTACAGCTGCTGCGGTTGTTTCCGGCGCAGGTAAGTATACCGGTACCGTCAACAAGACTTTCACCATAAGTGCCAAGAACGCAAATTCCCTGACAATGACAGTTTCGCCAACGGGTTATACCTATGACGGCAAGCCCAAAACTCCGTCGGTGACTGTTAAGGACGGCAGCGTTACACTTGCGAATGGTGTGGACTACACTGTTTCATATTCAAATAATACCAATGTCGGCACAGCTACTGCAAAGATAACCTGCATGGGCAACTACACAGGAACAAAGTCCGCTAACTTTACCATAAGCAAGGCTGCTCCTGTGGCAATAAGCAGCGGTACTGTTTCGCTCGGAACTACTTATTATATTTATGACGGCACAGCTAAGCAGCCTGCGGTCACTGTTAAGTATGGTACTGAAACTCTTGTGAACGGTACTGATTATACAGTTTCATATACCAATAATACCAAGGCAGGAACAGCTTCTGTGACCATTACAGGCAAGGGCAGCTACACAGGTACTGTAACCAAGAGCTTCACCATAGAGCCTAAGAATGTCAGCGGTCTTGACATATCTGTTGCACCCACAAGCTACACCTATGACGGCAAGGCAAAGACCCCTGTGGTTACTGTGAAGAATGGCAGTACGACACTCGTAAAGGATACCGATTATACAGTTTCATATCTCAATAATACTGCGGTGGGTACTGCAACGGTGACTGTAACGGGCAAGGGCAATTACTCGGGTTCCAGATCTTTGAACTTTACCATAAGCGAACCTGCGGCAATATCCCTGACCGGCTGCACTGCATCACTTGGAACTTCATCATATACCTATGACGGTGCTGCAAAGCAGCCTTCTGTTACTGTTAAGTATGGTTCTTCAACACTTGTTAAGGGTACTGATTATATAGTTTCATATACCAATAATATCAATGCGGGCACAGCAACTGTTACCATTTCGGGCGCAGGAAGATATACGGGTACTTTGACCAGGACATTCACTATAAATCCCAAGTCTGTAAGCGGACTCACTGCAGTGGTATCACCATCAGGCTATACCTATGACGGTACTGCCAGAAAGCCCGATATTACCGTGTCTGACGGCTCAAGGACACTGACGGCAGGTAAGGATTACACCGTGGCTTATTCAAACAATGTGAATGTTGGTACTGCAACAGTCACCATAAAGGGCGCGGGCAACTATACGGGTACTCTGAACAAATCATTCAGGATAAGCGCAAAGCCTGTCAGCGACCTTGAGGTGACACTGTCAGCTACTTCTTATACCTATGACGGCAGTGCAAAGCAGCCTTCGGTAACTGTTGCTTACGGCACAAGGAAGCTTGTGAACGGTACTGATTATACTGTATCCTATTCAAACAATACAAAGATCGGCACAGCTACAGTGACCATTACAGGCAAGGGCAATTTTACAGGCACCAAGGCAGCTTACTTCACTATAAACAAGGCTGAGGCTGTAAATATTACCAATTGTAAGGCTGTACTTGATTCAGATTCATTCGTATACGACGGCATGGCTAAAAAGCCTTCCGTGACTGTCAAAAACGGTGACAAGACACTTCGCAGCGGCATCGACTATACCTATGCCTATGACAATAATATCAACGCAGGAAAGGGTAGCGTCATCGTTACCGGCATGGGTGATTATGCAGGTACGGGCATACTGAGATTCACCATATCTCCTGCAAGCGTTGACAACTTTATAGTAAATGTGCTGAAGAATAATTACATCTATGACGGTACTGAGAAGAAGCCGGGAGTTGTAGTTACCGAGGGTATGAATACCATGACGGAGGGCGTGGATTACATACTCACATACGGAAACAATATCGCTGCAGGCATAGGTCACGTTTACGTAAACGGCATAGGTAATTACCGCGGTATAAAGCAGGCTGACTTTGCTATAACCGCCAAGGATGCAAGTTCAAATGATATATCCGAATGCAGCATTCAGCTTACTGAGAATAAGGCAGTGTACACAGGCAAAGCTGTGACACCTGATGTGATAGTAAGAGATGGTGTTACAGTGCTGACAAAGGATGTTGATTATACTGTTGGATACATAGCGAATGTCAATGCGGGCACAGCTAAGGTAGTTATAACAGGTATGGGTTCGTATACGGGTATATATGAGGACAGCTTCGAGATAATCCCCAAGTCATCCAAGGGACTTGACATAACCCTGACACCATCGGGCTATGAGTATGACGGTAAAGTAAAGAAGCCTTCGGTTACAGTTAAGGACGGCAGCAGAGTACTGACGGAAAAGAACGACTATACTGTTACGATATCAGATAATATGATAGCAGGTAATGCAGTTGTCAAGGTAAGCTTTACAGGCAATTACAGCGGCACTGAGACCGGCAGCTTCAAGATAGCGGCAAGCGATATCTCAAAGGCATCGGTGGTACTGGAGAAGTACTGCTATGATGCGAACGGAAGCGAGAGAAATCCTTCGGTAACAGTGGAAAAGGACGGCAGGACACTGGTTCAGAACAGGGACTACCGTGTGGAATATTCTTCAAACGTAAATGCAGGTACTGCTTATGTTACCATAACGGGACAGGGCAATTACTACGGTACCGTAAGACAGCGTTTCGCTATAGGTTCGGCATCCGCCAAATCCATATCAGGTTTCAGAGTGACCATGGATAAGAATACGTTCGTATACGACGGCACTGCAAAAAGACCGACGATAACTATCACAAACGGTACTGTTACCCTTTATGAGGGACAGAACTTTGAAGTGATTTGCGAGAACAATATCGAAGCAGGCAAGGCTAGGATCATCGCCATAGGCAAGAACGGCTACAAGGATCAGGTCTCGGCTGAATATACCATATCGCCAAAGAGCATAAGTTCAGCTCAGGCTGCACTGTCAGCAGATACCTACGAGTATGACGGCTATGCAAAGACTCCTGCTGCTGTAGTTACCTTGAATGGTGTGAAGCTTGCCGAAGGCAGGGACTACACTGTTGCGTATGTTAATAATACTGCTGCAGGTACAGCTTCTGTGAAGATAACAGGCAAGGGCAATTATTCGGGCTCGTTCGTGAAGAATTTTGCGATAAAGGGCAGGAATGCGGCTTGCCTCGGAGTTCAGCTTGAAAAGAATAAGTATGCGTTCAGCGGCAAGGAGATACGCCCGGCGGTAAGGGTCACCGACGGCAGCAAGGTGCTGACAGCAGGCACTGATTACGAAATGACCTATGAGAACAACAAGTCGGCAGGCGCCGCAAGAGTTGTAATAAAGGGCAAGGGAAACTATGTCGGCGTGACCGCTGCAAGCTTCTCAATAACAGGTAATAGTACTGCCGGTGTGATGAAGGGCGATGTCAATGGTGACGGTGTTGTAAATGTTACTGACCTTTCAAAGATCGCGGCACACATAAAGTCAAAGAAGTCCCTTACGGGTAATGTATTCGTCGCAGCAGACGTTAACGGTGACGGCTCTGTAAATGTCGGTGACCTTTCACGTGTTGCAGGCCATGTCAAGGGCAAAAAGAATATAAAATGATATCATAAAAAACAGCTCCGCTCATGGCTGGTACGTATATAGACGTTTGTGATCATTATTGAGGGAAACCCTTTTGAAAAAGGGTTATCCCTCAAACTCCCTTCCCAAAACTTTTAACTCTATTTGGCAGGGGCAGATATTCTCTCAAAGAACAGAGAATGTCTGCCTTTTGCTGTGCTATAAAAGTATAGCTGCCCCTGCCAAATAGAAATAGAAGTCTTTGGAAGGAGGTCTGGAGGATAACCTTTCTTCAGAAAGGTTTCCTCCAGTAGTGTTCATAAATACTCTATATAAGTACTGCCCTTAAGCGCAGCTGTTTTTTGTTATCAGATGAAATTCATGATAAATGGTTCGATGAGGCGGCAGCTTACGGCGAGGTTTATGTTCTGACCTTCCTTGGCACCGCCAGTACACATACCTATTATCTCGCCGCAGGTATTGAGCAGTGCACCGCCTGAACTTCCGTGGGATATCGGTGCTGTGAACTGTATCATATCGGTATCGCCTACAACTCGGAAACCTGAGATTATTCCGTCGGATACGGTATTGAAAAGTCCCAGGGGGCTGCCTATGGCGATGACCTTCTGTCCGCGGACGAGTTCATGATGTGCCTCTCTGTAAAGAGGGATGGGCTTTGTGCTGCGGTTTATTTTCAGCAGTGCCATATCATGGACATTGTTGTACTTTACTATCTGGACAGGATAGGCTGTCCTGTCGTTCTCAAAGCGCACAAGGAAGTAGCTGCCATTGGATATGACGTGGTAGTTGGTGAGAATATACCCATTGTGGTTTATGGCAATACCCGAGGCACTGCCTGTCATATCACCGTATTTATCGCATATAGTTATCATGACTACGGACTCGGCAAGTCTTGCTATCTCCTCTGAGGAAAGCTCACGGCGGGCAGTATAGGTCTGCGGGGCAGTAGTGCTTCTCTTCCAGGGGTCGGACGGGTATTTTGTATCTACCTCCGGTATATCGCTGTGGGTATCGAATGCGATATTTTGAGCGGTAGCAGTGTTTGTCTGCCTTGGTACGTTTGTATTGCCCTTGCTGCGCTGACGGGGCGGTATCTTTACTTTGATATTGCCCTCATCGCCGCGGATGGGCGCATTTGGACGGGGACCGTTCCTGCGCTCACGGGGAGGTATGGCAACACGGATATTATCCGTATGCTGAGGACGCTGAGCCGGACGGGTATATGACTGCTGTGAAGCTGCAGGCTGTCTTACCGGAGGGGGTGGTGCAGGTCTTGGCGGAACGTATGGGGGGATATCTGCTGAATATGGCATACCCAGTGTGATAAGCTCGGACTTATCTGTAAGCACAGGTGAAAGCTTGCCTTCTCCCTCAGGCATCAGCATAAGGACACGCCAGCCTTTCATATAAGCAAGGTAGCAGAAGAGGTATTCCTTATAGCCTGTTTTTCCGCAGTACACAAGTACACCGCCTGTACGGCTGCCCATGAGCCTGCTCCAATGGAGAAGGCTTATTATAAGGTTGGTTTCGATGGATGTATTGATGCCTGTCACGCTTTCGCGGTAGAGTGCAAGCAGTCTTGCGCCCTCAAAGCTTTCGGCGAAATCAGCAGATCCCCTCCTGAGCCTTTCCACTTCATCCGTACTCTGTGGTGTATCCAGTTTATCAAGGCGCAGATAGCCCTCGCCGCCAAAACGGCGGTCAAGCTCCAGTATATCATTGATATAGGTGTCAGATACGCCTACGCAGCGTAAAAAACAGCCTCCGCCTGAATTCTCAAGTCTGTCAGTCATGATCGACATATCATCACCTCAGATTTATTTTATCATGCCCGCGGGACTTTGTCAATATGAACTGAAAAAAGCCCGCGGAAAACATCCGCGGGCAGTAAAGACACAGTTGTATCAGCTGTTATATTTCATGTATTGCAACAGGATATGCCCCATGCCTATGAGCGCATAGATCGCAACAACAACACCTATGAATCTGAACAGCCAGCCAATGTAGGGTATCGCACCGAGTAAAACAAAAAACAGAGCGCAGAAAATCAAAGCGGCAAGATAGATGCCGATGAAGAATATGACACTCCTGATATCACGGATGTCACACTTCTTGTTCTGCGGGAAGAGGTCACTGAATTCCATGTATGCTAATTTATCACGCCATTTTTGTATAAAAGCCTTGATCGGTTCCATAAAATATCCCCCTGTTTCATAAAATGATTTAATGATATAATTATAACTCATTGTGACGGCTATTTCAATATTTTCTTAATAATTTCAGCGGTTTGCATAAATAACTGTAATTTGTGTTGTCTGATTTTACTTCTTATCTTTTTCGGGTGGGTTTTCGCTTATATATCTGTCCAGTATCTCAGCAGCTGTTTTGACGAATTTGATACACGGACGCACCTTGTAATACTTTTCGGTGCGTTGTTCCGGAATGGGATCTGATGTAACTTTCAGTCCTTGCAGAAGTTCGCGGCAGACGATCGTTCCGTGTTTTTCCTTGAACTGCTCAGCTGCTGCCTGTATGCGCTTATAGTGGTCTGCTTTGTCATCAAAGGTGAAGTTCTCGCCGGTGCCGTAAAGAATGCTCAGCACCATGAACATAGCTGAGCAGGTGCCGCATACCTCGCGAAGCCTGCCCATGCCGCCGCCGAAGCCTGATGAAAGTTTAAGGGCAGCCTCTTTATCCATGCCTGTGACATCTGAAAAGGCAGCGAATACGGACTGTGCACAATTGAAGCCGCCTGCGAAAAGTTCACAGGCTTTATCGGAATGATCTGTTGACATAATCAAGCTCCTTTTGGGTGGTATAGTACCGTGTGTTTTTTTGCGGTATATATTATACACCATTTTGAATACAATTGCAATAGCCAAAACGGAGTTAGGATGTACTAATCTAACTTTGCCCGAAAAGCTTATAAATCGGGGCTCGGGGGCAGGTGAGAAAATTATCGGTAAATTAAAAATTTTTGTAAAAAGACTTGAATTGTGAGAGAAAATGTAGTATTATATTATAGAGGCAGCATGGTCTGCCAAATAACCGAAAGGAGTTATTATCAATGATCTATTCGCACGAAGTTGAAACAATGTGCCCTATCGCACAGGGCGTTGCTCACGGCGCTGCTCCTATCCCTGAGGAGGCTAAGTGGGTCAAGGCAAAGGAGATAAAGGATATCTCGGGCTTTACACACGGCATCGGCTGGTGTGCTCCCCAGCAGGGTACCTGCAAGCTCACCCTGAATGTTAAGGAGGGCGTTATACAGGAGGCTCTCGTTGAGACTATCGGCTGCTCCGGTATGACACATTCCGCAGCTATGGCTTCCGAGATCCTGCCCGGCAGAACAATTCTGGAGGCTCTGAATACAGACCTCGTTTGTGACGCTATCAACACCGCTATGAGAGAGCTGTTCCTGCAGATCGTTTACGGTCGTTCGCAGTCTGCATTCTCCGAGGACGGTCTGCCAATCGGTGCAGGTCTGGAGGATCTGGGTAAGGGTCTGCGTTCTCAGGTTGGTACAATGTACGGTACACTGGCTAAGGGTCCTCGTTACCTGGAGATGACCGACGGTTATGTTACTGATATCGCTCTGAATGCTGACGATGAGATCATCGGCTACAAGTTCGTAAACTTTGGCAAGATGATGGACTTCATCAAGGCAGGCGACGACGCTAATACAGCTTTTGAGAAGGCTAAGGGTCAGTACGGCAGAGTTGCTGATGCCGTTAAGTTCGTTGACCCCAGAAAGGCATAAGGAGGATCAGTATCATGGCATTATTTGAATCTTATGAGAGAAGAGAAAAGCAGATCCTGGCTGTTATAAAGGAATACGGCATCAACTCTATCGAGGAGTGCGCTGATGTATGTAAGGCTAAGGGTCTGGATATATACAAGCTCGTTGAGGGCATCCAGCCTATCTGCTTCGAGAACGCTAAGTGGGCTTACACTGTAGGCTGCGCTATCGCTATCAAGAAGGGCTGCACAAGAGCTGCTGACGCTGCTGCTGCTATCGGCGAGGGTCTTCAGGCTTTCTGCATCCCCGGTTCTGTTGCTGACCAGCGTAAGGTTGGTCTGGGTCACGGCAACCTGGGCAAGATGCTTCTGGAAGAGGATACCGAGTGCTTCGCATTCCTGGCAGGTCACGAGTCTTTCGCTGCTGCTGAGGGCGCTATCGGTATAGCTGAGAAGGCTAACAAGGTTAGACAGAAGCCTCTGAGAGTTATCCTGAACGGTCTGGGCAAGGACGCTGCACAGATCATCGCTCGTATCAACGGCTTTACTTATGTTGAGACCGAGATGGATTATCACACCGGCGAGGTTAAGGAAGTATTCCGCAAGGCTTACTCCGAGGGCCTGAGAGCTAAGGTTAACTGCTACGGTGCTAACGATGTTACCGAAGGCGTTGCTATCATGTGGAAGGAGAACGTTGACGTTTCCATCACAGGTAACTCCACCAATCCTACCAGATTCCAGCACCCTGTTGCAGGTACTTACAAGAAGGAAAGAACAGACGCAGGCAAGAAGTACTTCTCTGTTGCTTCCGGCGGCGGTACCGGCAGAACTCTGCACCCCGACAACATGGCAGCAGGCCCTGCTTCCTATGGTATGACTGATACTATGGGTCGTATGCACTCTGACGCTCAGTTCGCAGGTTCTTCTTCTGTTCCTGCACACGTTGAGATGATGGGTCTTATCGGCATGGGCAACAACCCCATGGTTGGTGCAACAGTTGCTTGCGCAGTTGCTGTTGAAGAGGCTATGAAGTAATAGCTAAACGGCTATAAATCGCATAAAAACGAAATCCTGACAGGTTTTACGACTTGTCAGGATTTTACTTTTTTTAAGACGATAATGTGTATTGTCACCCATTTGTCACCCTAACCGATACGGGCGATCGTTCCTGCCTTATCGAAAATGAAAGTGAAATAGAACCGCATCAGGTTATCCACGATCTCATAGAACTGCTTTTTCTTGTCGTTTCGTCGGTTGATCGGGTCGGTCTTTTGAATGATCTCCATGTCGAGCAGTTCCTTCATCACTGTGATATATGAATCGCAGAGCACCAGTTTGACATTTTCAGGCAGTCTGTCGATGACCGCCTGCATATACGAATCTACTTCGTTCTTCTTTTTGGTCTGCTTGAGGTAGGGGTATTCGTCGATGATGAGAAGTATCTTTTTGTCAAGCGTTTTCAGGTGATCCATAATCTCAAAGAGATCGCCGAAGCGGATATTCGGCAGTCCGAGCCCCTCCGAAACGCTCCGGTAGATCAGCTCCATATTGCCCTCAAAGGAGCTTGTCACGCACATATGGTTGATGACAACACCCTCAAAGCGCTTTGCAGCTTCGCTCAAAAGCGTGGATTTTCCGACTCTGCACTTGCCGTAGACCAGCACCGCCGTCCTGCGTTTCCATGAGGAAAGCTCGGCGTTTAACTGCCTGAGTTCTTTTTCTCTGCCGGATATTATGCTACAGTGCTTTGCTGTTGTTAAGTTTCTGAATAAAAATTCAGTGAAAAGTTATTCAGAAAGCAATAGCTTTGATTTGATGACCTGTTATTAATAGTATGCCACAGGTAAGCGATACTATCACTCACGTTATTTTGCACCGGGGAAAGTGTTGGTATTGCTGCGCTTTTTACAGGAATAGTTACGGATCTTTACAGAGCTGGAATATTGTTGCCTTATCATCTATAATGGAGTCATATATAATATAGGACTGGGAGAGGCGAGCAAAATACGATCGTATTGATCAAAAAATTGCGGTTTCTGAGATGATTTCGTAAAATATATACATTTATAAATGTATATTGAAGTAAGTTTATGAGGTGTTAAATAGACAGAAAAGTTTGTAAAAATCGATGCAATTAATTGATAAAGAAAATTAACATAAAATTAAGGCATGATTTTGAATGCGTACCTGCGTGCTTTACTCAAATGAATTGTACTTTACGATAAAAGTTTTAAGGGGTT
This sequence comes from Ruminococcus albus 7 = DSM 20455, assembly GCF_000179635.2. Lineage (NCBI taxonomy): Bacteria > Bacillati > Bacillota > Clostridia > Eubacteriales > Oscillospiraceae > Hominimerdicola > Hominimerdicola alba. The sequence continues at coordinate 725,387 of NC_014833.1, forward strand.
AAGAAGGTTTTTTGTAAAAAAAACAGTAAATAAGGTATTGACAAGAATTCACCGAAATGGTATAATCAAAAATGGAGAAAAATATATTTTGTAAAATAATTGTAATAATATCCAATTGCAGTGCGTGCAAATTTGACACGTTGCTGTAAAGTTTGAAGAAGGGAGAGTTGCTAATGACTTCGGGTGAAGCACACAGCTGTTATTTGAACGCTAAGTCAAAGTATGAAGATGCGATCGCAGAGAAAAATGCCTGCAGTGACAGCAAATACAGGCAGGAGATACTCAAAAGAGAAGCACAGGTAAGGCTTAATGATTTTACAGCTGACAAGACACGTTTTACCACTGCTAAGGATGCCCTTGTAAAGACAAATATCCGTGATAAGGTAGACGATGATCTTAAAAGTGTTCATACAGAAATGGACGATGCTACCGAATATTTCAAGACGCTGGGTGAATCCAGCACAGGCACTATCGACCTCACCAAGCACATAATGAATGAGGACGACAAGACACACAGAAAATCGGTAGTAAACAGGATATTCACTAATCTTGACAATGCAAAGAAAAAGGTGGATGACAAGATTACTGAGCTGGAAGCGAGCATCAAGAAGACAAACACAGAGATAGATGACGCTGAGGCAGAGATCAGGAGGCTTGAAAACCAGATAAGCTACTGGGACGGTGTCAAGAACGACAAGGCTAATGAGATGGAGATGTATCTGTCACTTGAACGCAGGCTTGCTGCGGAGGAAGAAGAAGCCCGCAGAAAGGCTGAGAGAGAGGCTGCTGAAGCAGCCGCTGCTGCAGCCGCTGCAAACGCAGGGTGAGAACGGATACTGAGATCTGCATATCTCAGAGAATAAATTTGGAGGCGATAACATGGCTAGTACTATAACGCTTCACAAGACGAAATTCGACGGTCTGGGAAGTGTACTTGACAAGCTTTGTTCGTGTTTTGGAAACTATGACTCTACTATGAAAGAACTCAAACGTTCTGCAAGCGGTGTTGACAGCACGACCTGCGACCTTGAAGCAGTGATTGATGATATTTCCAACTCTGAAGAAAGCAAAGAAGAAAAGGTCAAGAGGGCAAAAGAGTTAAAATCCAAGCTGGATACTTTTGTAAAATCTGCAGTACAGCATGAAAAAGATGCGGCTGATGAGATAGTAAAGAAGAAAAAAGATTTCTATAAGAAATACGATTATCTAAGACCTGACTCGGAAAAGAGCAGATGGGAGAGATTTAAAGAAAAGATCTCAGGTGTAGCAAAAGCTATCAAACAATGGATGTACGAACACCTTGATATGATCATAGCTGCACTTATAGTGATAGCTGCGATAGTCATCGTGATAGTGTGTCCTGCGGCTGTATGTGCTATACTTTCAATAATAGTAGGTGTTGCATCTGCGCTTATGGGTATAGCAGATCTGGTTTGCCTTGCTGCTACGGGTAAAGATGTTGCAACATGGATGGATGAAGACATGGGATGGCATACAGCTAGCAAGATTTGGAAAGGCGTTGGATTAGGTCTTGATATAGCGAGCGTAATTTTGCCGATCGGTGCCTTGCCGTCTGCGGGAGCGAACGCATATAAAACAACGTTCAAAGAATTAATAAGACATCCAATCAAATCACTCAAGGGACTTGGAAACAATATGGCGGTCAAGAATTTCGGAAATATGCTCAGACATCCGATAACGTCCCTCAAGGGATTAGGAAAAGCAGGACTTAATACTGTTAAAGAAGCTTTTAAAGACGGTGCTCTAAAGGGCTTTAAAAACCTTGGAGCAGGCGGCTTGAAAATGTTGACAGGCTATGATGATCTGAAGAAAGGTAAGGCGCTGTTCAACGCATGGAAGAGTGGGCAGCCTGTGGGTGAAACGGCGATCAAATTACTTGGATTGGACAATATTGCAAGACTTGCCGGTTCATCAAATATGGAACGCTATGATAATATGCTGAACTCAAATAGTGATACCCTTGCTGAAGCAGTGTCGGGCAACAATATTGCTACAGATTCGTTTACCCAAATGAAAGTAGATGTCACTACCGGTTCGGGTAATTCCGGTGATGCTTTATTCAATACTCTTAACGGCAATGATGAACTTTCAAGACAACTGCTGGACAGCACTGGCGTTGATATGAGAAATGTTTCAAATGGAGATGATCTCTGGGATGCACTGAGAAATAACGGCTTTACGCTTGATACCAGTGCCGGTGGAGCGGCAGGAACTTCTAATGTATCTGTTGTTCCGTCATGGGCATACAGGGCTACTGACGGCGGAAGTGGTTCATTGCAGCTCATGACTCACAACATCAGCGGCGTTAATCATGATTTCCGCCATAGCGTAATGCAGGACTATACAAGCTATATGAATACTATGAATAACATATTCCAGAATTCCTTTGCGAACAATTGTGCAGATAATATGTTCAAAAAAGGAATGGAACATTTAATGGATGATGGGATCTTTGGTAATTTAGCCCCTAAACCACATAACCGTGTAGACGATATTATTCAAAGGACGTTCTTCAAAACTGTGGAAGCACCATGGCTTGGATGATCCTTAATATAAAAAAACAGAACAACAGGAAGGTGATAAATTGGATTTTGATGAGTTGATGGCGGTCGGAAAAAATGCCTTTGTTACGGCAGATTTCAAAACGGCTGCTGAATATGGCGTTGAGGGACATAAGCTCAGACCTAAAGATCCCGAACCGCTTGAATTGGCAGCTAAAGCCTATCAGGCTATGGAAAACAGCAAAGAAGCTATATTCTACTTTCAGAAGGCTGCACAATGTGATATCGACAACGGCGACAGATATGTGGAGCTTGGTGTAGCTTACGGCAGTAACGGAGATACCATGAAGGCACTGGAGGCTTTTGCGGAAGCTGAAAGGCATGAGATATCTGAGGATCACCTGAGCGGTATGTACAGGACACTTGCTATGGTGGATCAGGAGCTGGGAAGGTATGAGGATGCTATTGTAAATTTCACTAAGGCTCAGGAATCCGGCACGATAGATATTGAACTGCTTATGTACAAGACTGTAGCTTGCTCGATGGCAGGAAAATACGGTGAGGCGCTCAGAACAGCCAACATGATCAAGCAGCTTGCTCCGACTTCGTATGACGGTTACGAACTGGCTTACACGATACTGGTCAATTTTGAACAATACGAGGAAGCCAACAAAGAACTGCTCAGAGCGAAGAAGTACGTCAAGGAACTCCCGATGGAATACTATTTCAGTGTTTCGGACTACGAGATGGAGATGTACAAGAACGACAAGGAAAATGATCATCTTGTGGCTGCACTGTGTATGCTGGATATGGGTCTTAAAGAAACAAAGCCTGATGTCGGAGAAGTTGTGAATGCTTATATAAAAAGCGCTGATATCTGTTTACAGGCAGGAAAATATGAGGAGGCACTGCAGATGCTGCAGGCTGCCGATCAGCCTGTGCAGTCTTTCAACGGCGGATTCTCGGTACTGCCTTGGGTAGAACCTCCCGAATTTGATTCACCGCTGAGTGATGCTTATTTTGCGGCGAATTCGGCTAAGTATGACGGCATGAGTTCTGAGGAACTGAACAGGGAAGCCGAGGCTATGGCGGCAAAGGCGATGCAGGAGAGTGAAGAACCTGTAGATCCCGATATGCTGACACCTATACCCGAGGACAAGCCTGAGGAGTACAAACTCCCCAATGAGCCGAGAGAGCTCAGTGAAGAAGTAAAGGACAGGATGAATCTGCTTTATGTTACCGCGTACACAGCTCTCAATAAATATGACAGAGTACTTGAATACGCTATAAAACTTCAGAGCAGCAAGGAAGCGACTCTGGTGAATACAGCGAGATACCTGGAAACAAAGGCACGTATCGACATGGGAGTGTCAGAACCCGAGAGGCTGTATGATGAGCTCATAAGGTATTACAACAGGCAGATAATCAAGGATCCTTCTGATATATCCGTACTTGGATACAAGGTTCAGTGCTATATAGATCAGGAAAAGTATGATGAGGCTATAAGCTACTGCAGAACGCTTTCCAATAACGTAAAAGAGCCGCTTATGAAACAGATAAGGGATGCTCAGAAGAAGTCTGAGGAGGGAGCAGAGGATGGCACGACTTAAAAAAGATGTTACGATAAATGATGAGGCTTTTGATAAAGCTGAGGATGAGCTGAATAAACTCATCACTCGTGCAGATCAGTTGAAAACTGATTTTAAAGATCTTTACGATGGATTTGCTAATGCACTTTTGTGCGAAACTGGCGACGAACTGAAGATCACCGGTGAGGAAGTAGTACTTAAACCCATCGAGAATCTGGGCCTTGTTCTCAAGCAAGTACATGATACCCTTGAACTCATAAAGGGTGGCGGTTATTACAAGGATATATTCGATGATTTCGAGAATTTGCAGAAAGGCATCACACCATAAGTGTGGTGATAGACAAGTTATTATTGCAGGAATATAAATACCTGCGATCAAATAAAAAACACAGCCGCTTATGCGGCAGAACAATGAGAGTTTTCAAGGAGGTATTTGAAAATGGCTGAAACAATTCAGGATGTAGGAACAATGGGTACTCAGGGTACTGTGAACATGTCAACTCAGATGATGACAGATGCGCTGAAGGCTATCGAAGCATACAAGGGAGCTATCGAAACTGCATTTAATAATCTGAACACACAGTACGCTAACGTTACATCAAACTTTACAGGTGATGCTGCTAACGGTCTGCAGGAATTCTATACAAACAAGATAGAGGCTATGCTGAAGCAGGAGGACGGCAGCGTATATCAGCTGCTGAACGCTCTGAAGGGCTTCTGTGAAGCTGCACGCGATCAGATCCCCGGCGAGACAGGCGTAGACAATGAGCTTGGTAAAGTCAACAGACAGTGATATAACGGAAAGGAGAAATATACTATGGATTGTATGATCAAAAATGCTGAGGTCAAGGACGCAGCTAACACTATCAAGACTACTATAAAGGATGAGTTTGCAACTGCAGGTTCTGCTCTCGTTACTTCTTTCAATGCAGCTATCGCTGATATGAAGGGTGAGACTAAGGACGCTCTGGAAGAGTTCTTCAATACCAATATCCGTGATCTCGTAAGCAGCGAGGAGAGCGGTATACCCGCAATGGTAATGGGATTTGGCGATCTGATCGAATCTAACCGTGTACAGTTCGCTTCTGTAGACCATACCATAGCTGAGAGCATCAAGGGCGGCGCACAGTAATATCCTTTTCGGATCTTTAAAGCATTCTTCCGCAGTATTGCGGGGACAGTGCTGAATTGAGCTGGTAAGCAGCAGGTATGTCCTGTGGACATACTGCTGCATACTGCTTTTCAATTATATATGGCAGTAATTTGTCTGATAGCTTTGAAGTTGTTCTGTTTTGTAAGCGGTGCTTTGTATTCATTAAAGTTATCAGTTTTTTAGTTTTTTGGATAGTATTTCTGTGTAGGCAAATAAATGAGGTGGAATTAATGGCTTTTCGGGTATTGAGTGAAGAAGAGATAGAGAGATTGACTCCCGATCAGAGAGATATCTATGAATACAATTTAGATATGTATCTTAAAAGAGTACGCTTTGTAGAGAATCTTGAGAGGTTGGCTAAAGTCAAGTTTGGCGAGATAAAACTGGATCTCAAGCCTATTCCGAAAACGCTCAAGCCGGCTGAAGTTAACTTCAAGGAGATCGAAAAGAAGCCTGTTGCTGCACCGAAAGTACCGGTACCGCAGGTGAGATCGGGAGAATATAAAGTGCCCGAAATGAAGAAACCCGAGGGTTACAAGGTGTTTGTGCCTTCTGTCGGTGCACATAAGTATATTGCACCGGAACCTGTAAAGGTCAAGGGCTTCAAGGTAGTGACTCCGGAAGTAAACAAGGGTGAGTATAAAAAGCCCGAGATGCCTGTGATCGGGGAGATAAAGAAGGTAGTACCCGAAGTAAGCAAGGTAGAATTCAAAAAGCCTGAGATGCCTGCTATCGGGGAGATAAAGAAGGTAGTACCCGAAGTAAGCAAGGTAGAGTTCAAAAAGCCTGAGATGCCTGCTATCGGGGAGATAAAGAAGGTAGTACCCGAAGTAAGCAAGGTCGAATTCAAAAAGCCTGAGATGCCTGCTATCGGGGAGATAAAGAAGGTAGTACCCGAAGTAAGCAAGGTCGAATTCAAAAAGCCTGAGATGCCTGCTATCGGGGAGATAAAGAAGGTAGTACCCGAAGTAAACAAGGTAGAATTCAAAAAGCCCGAGATGCCTGCTATCGGGGAGATAAAGAAGGTAGTACCCGAAGTAAGCAAGGTAGAGTTCAAAAAGCCTGAGATGCCTGCTATCAGGGAAGTAAAGACGGTAGTGCCCGAGGTAAGCAAGGTTGAATTCAAAAAGCCTGTTAGGGCGGCTGTGCCTCATGTTAAGGTGGTCGTACCCGAAATATCTCTCGGTGAGGCAGGCAAGATAGCGAGAATGCCTTCGGTACCAGCAGTAGAACCTGTAGTACCCGAAGTGGCATCGGTAAACTTTGTTAAGCCCGAGATAGCAAAACCGGTGGGCGTAAAAGTAGTAGTGCCAAAGATAAGCGCCGATATCGAGTCGGAAGCTGCAGAGATCCTGAAAAAATTGCGGAGTGAGTTAGCGAATGAAAAACAATGAGATAATGGTTTCGGCACGATTTTCAAAGAAAGACGGAGATGCTTTTGTAAAGTCGCGCGAGCTGACATTTCTTGTATTGAAAAGCATAACCCTGCGTGAGCTGACAGAGGGAATATTCTACGGTCTGAGGAAAAAAGCCAAAAGTGGTTTCGACTTCGGTGATGTTGAGCTTTCAATGACTGAGTGCTATGAGATAATGAAGGAGTATTTGCAGAAATATCCTTTTATCAATATTAAGTACAAGTCCATAGGATTTACTGATTGCAAGGATATCAAGCAGGAGCTGATCACGGAAAGCTGTATTGATTTCAACAGGATCATCGCAGATTATGACGGCGAGGAGAATGTTAAGATATACGATCTTACGCTGGAAGAACTTGGTATAGTTACGGCTTCGGTGCTTGATTTCAGGCTTGATGCTGTTAAAGCGGCAGGACCATATATATTTACAGACAGTGATGATAAGCAAATGACATCGCCGTCTTATGTTGTAAAGGAGAAGAATCTGGAATACAACATAAGTACACGTGATATAAACGTTGTTGAGCCTTCGGTGATAGAGATAGCACCTGCGGGAGAATATCCCAAGATAGAGGGCGGCGCGCTGGGCGGTTCGATGCTTACATCTATGATATCCATTATGATGGGTGTCGGTATGCGTGTCGGTATGCGCTATATGGGCGGAAACTCTATGGCAACAATGGGTAATTCCATGATAATCATGTCGGTGGGAATGGGTCTTGTATCCGCCACGACCATGCTTGTAAACGGCATAAGCCAGCGAAGGAAGTCCATACGCAACGCTGATGACTGGGTGAGCAACTACGAATCTTACGTACTGAAAAAACTCAAGCAGATAGAGGATTATCAAAGACAGGATATACAGTACATGAAAACTGTATACCCAAATGTGGACAAGCTATTTGACGGTGTGCGAAATGCTTCGGATGCTATATTCTCACGTTCGCACAATGATGATGACTATCTTATGATATCCCTTGGACAGTCAAGGCAGATAGAGCCTATGTTCACTATAAGTGCAGAGAAAAAAGATGAGGGTCTTTCTGAGCCTATAACTTACAGGCTGGAACAGATCGTAAATCCGACGAACGATACTCACTTTGTTTTCAGGATAGATCAGCCCGATGAAAAGGCAAGGACGAAACTGCGCAAGACACAGCGAAAGCTGCGCAAAAAGGATAAGAAAAAGGGTACGACGGAGCTTAAAAACATCGTTGATGTCAATAACTCTGACGAGCTGCTGCTTTCGGAGCTGGCTTATGATCTGGCGCACAATGATCCTGCGGACATAAGCACTACGGATAACAGCGCCAACACAAGAAACAGGGTAGGTTTCAGATATCTGAGGGATTACAGGAATCCCAAGAATCTGCCTCCACTGCTTTTTGAGATGAAAAACTGCGGTGCACTTGGCGTTATATATGATCCTGTCAGCGAAGAAACGGTGAAGAACGAAGGCGATCCTGCGCTTAATTTTATACGTCATGTGGTGTTTGAACTTTCGTATTATCATTCGCCTGAGAATCTGCAGTTCGTATTCTTTTTCAAGCGCACGAACGATATTGACGAGCGTGACCGCACTATCGAGAACTACAAGTACCTTCCGCATACAAACGAGTTGTTTGGAAATTCCCTTTCGCAGTTCGTATTCGATAAGAAGAGCGCCGGTGATGTGTACAGTGCGCTGTTCGGAATAATGAACGAGAGAAGCGGAAGCATAAAGACTGGTGATGATAACGGTGACGGCGGCGATGAAAAATCCGAGGATCCGAATTTCACGCAGATAGTCTGCATAATGTTTGACGACTACGATATCAAGGAAACGGTGTTTTCAAGATTTCTGCCCGAACCCCCGAAGCAGGGTGAGGATTTCAAGAACAAACTGGGATTGTCTTTTATATTCCTGAAAGACAAGAAGGGTATGCTGCCTAAATACTGCAGCAGTCTGATAGAGCTTTGCACAGGTCCGAGAGGTGAGCTGACAAGGCGCTACAACGTACTCTCCCGTGAAACACTGGCACACAACAGTAATGCTGCAGATACAAGCAGTATGGTGGATAAAAAGAGATTTGAGAGCGATTACCTTTTCAAGGATCATTTTCAGTATCTTGATCATAACAACAATACCTGCAGGGTCGATGTCAAGAAAGATTTCGGCACTGCTTACAGGCAGCTGAGTTCGCTGTACTACAAGCGTATAGCTGAAAACGGCAAGGTGCCTGATGTGGTATCACTTTTTGAGATATGGGGGATAGACCAGGAGGCTGTCACGGATGACCCTGCACAGAGCAAGGTGTACACTATGATAAAGGACTACTGGGATTCTCCGCAGAACGATATCACCAAGGGGCTCAGTGTGCCAATAGGCAAGAACGAGCATGGCGTCACTTATCTGGATATGCACCAGAACGGTGACGGACCTCACGGGCTTGTTGCGGGTACTACAGGTTCAGGTAAGTCAGAGACACTGATAACCTATGTTATCGGCTGCTGTATGAAATACAGGCCAGATGAGCTGAACTTCATGCTGGTAGATATGAAGGGCGGCGGCTTTTCTGACAGACTTGGCAATCTGCCGCATCTGGTCGGCGCTGTTACCAATACCACAGGTGAGGCTGAGGGTATCGCGCCCGAGTATATGCTGAAGCGATTCCTGGAAACGCTGAATGCCGAGATAAAGAGGCGCGAAGTAGTTCTGAAAGAACTTGATACGGATAATATAGATTCGTATATGAGGACTAGAAAGACCGTCCTGAAATACCGCGAGGAGATACAGAACGGTACAAGGACGCTGACCTCGATAAAGAAAGAATTCATAAACAAAGATAACAGGATAAAAGCTTGTGATCCCGAAAACCCCGAACCCAAACCGCTTTCACATTTGCTTTTGATAGTGGACGAGTTTACGGAGCTGAAAAGATTTTCAAGCGAGAGCAACGATATAGATTTTATCAAGGATATAACCACCATCGCCCGTGTGGGCAGAACTCTGGGATTCCATATCATACTGGTGTCACAGAACATTGAGGGTGCTATAACCGAAGATATACGTGTAAACTCCAAGGCGAGGATATGTCTGAAGGTGGCTACTAAGAGTGCATCAAAGGACATGATAGGTACGCCCGATGCGGCTGCGGCAACTATGCCGGGACATGGCAGAGCGTACATACTGGTAGGTACGGGAAGCAGATACGAGTATTTCCAGTCTGCATACACCGGTGCCAACAGGAACCTGTCCATCAAGGGAGATGTCAATATGACATTAGTGCCTGAATGCGGCGGATTTGATGACAGTTTCTATAATTCCAAAAAGGACAATATCAGAATGGCAAGACAGAACAAGAATGTCAATGAGGATGACAATCAGCTCAACTACATCATCAACACGATAAATGCGCTGAAAGATGATTATGAGCCGTCAATACAACTGTTCCTCAATCCGCTGAAGGCTGATGTTGATTCGGTGATGGACAAGACAGAATGGGAGGGTATCTGACAGATGACGGAAAGCATCATAGTTCAACTTGGAAAATACGATGTTCCCATTCTGCAGAAGCAGCCTGATTTTGAGGTCGATCTGCTGAAGTCGAACATACTCCTGTTCGGTTCACCCCAGAGCGGCAAAACTAATCTTATAAGGCTGATAATCAATATCCTTCACAAGAAGATGAATGTAGAGGACGAGCAGATATTCATACTCGATTTCGGCGGCGCACTGGCTGATTATCAGACTATGCCGCTGGTATCAGCGTATTTTGACAATTCCAATGAGGAGTACGTAAAGCGTGTTTTCAAGATACTGGAAACCAAGCTGAAAGAAAACACAAGGGCTTTGCAGGGTGTGGGATTTGCTGCTAAAAAGGAAGGTCAGCCAAGGCATATAACTTTTTTTATAGACAACTTCAATTCATTCCTTGATGAACCGAGATATCAGGGCTATCAGGAAAAGTTTGCAAGACTTTGCCGTGACGGTCTGTCGAAAGGTATCTCCGTAGTGGTGACTGCATCGGAGAACAAGGGAATGACTTCATACATCAATAACCTTGGGCAGAAGATCGCTCTCAACCTTTCTGATGACAGGTACGGTGAGATCTTCGGCGGAAAGGTATCAAGCATAGGAAACATACCCGGACGCGGTTTTGCGAATATTACCATGAGACTTCGCGAAAAGGACCGCAAGGGGAAGTATCACGAGATAACGGGTACCTACAACATAAACTCGCCCTATGAGATACACTGCAGCTTCGCAGAGGATATAAACAAGGGTGATTTCAGGATAAATCTCCACAAGAAATTTCAGTACGATGCAGATAAGAAGTGCTTCGGTAAAGAGGTGGAGAAGTACAAGATATTCCCGCAGACCTTCGGTGTGGCTGAATACTATCATCAGCTGGAGGGCGAACAGGATATAACCGATCCGCAGTATGAAGTTGCTGTTGGGCTGGACTATGTAGATTTCAAGCCTGTTGTGGTCAATTTCAAGGATTCACGTTTTCTGGCGGTATACGCTAAGCGAGGTGCCGGACAGGATCAGCTTCTGGACAGGATCGTTACTAACCTGATGGAACATGACACAAGAAAGCTTGTACTCTTTGATGACGGACGCGGTCAGCTGAAGATGCTCAAAGATAAGTTCCCGGCGGCAACGTACATATCACAATATGTGGCTAGGAGCGAGCTGGAGAAGGAAAAGCCGAAAGAGCCCGAACCTGTGGTGTCCGCGGCATCAGCTATGATGGGTGGTAGGACATCGGCAGGCGGAAGCTTTTTCAGCGGGCAGAAGGCTGAGCCGAGATTCGCGAAGCCCCCCGAGATAAGCAAGCCTGTGATACCTCAGGGATCAAAGCTTTCACCTATGCAGCAGCTTATAAAATACATACACGAGGAATGCGTGGATGTGGGCAACTTTGCGAGCCTGCTTTACACGGGCAAGGAGTATCTTTCCATGCTGGAGAGAAATCCGAATGTGCCTATAGGGTGCCTGGATACTTTCCGTGACCCGACGGTATTCGTGCTGCACAGCAAGCTGGTATACAGCTCGGTGCGGGAAAACAAGCAGTTCCTTGAATACATCATGCCGATACTTTCCGATATGGCGGAGGAAAGAGATTACATATTCATATTCTCAGACGTAAGGAAAATGTCGGACATCGAGATGAATGATAAGTTCAATACTCTGGTACACACGGCATTCGTGCTTGATAATATCGCGGAGTTCGTATCGGAGAAAGGACAGAAGACCATATTCGGTGATCTCGATGTAAAGATGCTGAAAGCAGATTACGCGCTCTGTGAAAAGGGCGATGGTTATTATTATGACGTAGAGGCGGACAGCCTGAAAAAGTTTAAGATGATACAAGAGGAGGATTTCTGATGGCAGACGAGTTTGTAGTAGATGACAGCGTATTCAAGTCCGTTGATATAACTAAAATTGCAGCTTTTATAAATAAAGCACCGGGGCTTGTAGATGAGTTTGAAAAGATCAAAGAAGACTTCAATAATGTCAATAGTGAGCTGCTGGCTATCTGGGTAGGCGAAGGCGCTGATGAGTACAAGCAGGAAACAGATCATATCCTTGAAAAGATAGGTGACCTGAAAACTACGATAGAAGCGATCAATTCGACTACTCTCGCGGATATAAGAAAGCAGTTCAGCGACGCTGACGATGAGCTTGGCAAGTTCAATAGGCAACAAGCCAGTGACGGGGAATAACATTCTGTTATGGCAAATGGTTTTGTGAACAGCACTGACAATTTTCAGCAGGAAGAGGAATTCGACCCGCAGGAAAAAGTTGTACAGGTGCAGAATAAGAAGTATGAGACCGAAAAGAAAGTCGAAGAGAAATTTCAGGTCAATATATTTGATCTGCTCGGATTTATAGACGAAGACTGATCGGATTGGAGCATCGCAGCTTTATGCAGATACACGGCACTAAATTCACTTACACGATAGATACCAGCTATGAAGATCTGTACAGATACGGCGATGGTTTTATCGCACGCGGTACAGAGAGTATAGTATACAAAGGCATAAGAGCGGCGGAGGGTATCTCCAGCGAGAACATCCGCATGAGCTGTGTGCTCAAATTCAAGCGCAGAGGTATCAATGACAGGATACTAAGGCGTTTCAAAAGCAAGGATCTGAAGATATTCAATGATCTTCAGGGCTGCCGTTCGGTCGTAAGGATATACGATCTTATAGAGGATCTTGGTGATTTTTCTATCAGGTTTGAACACGTGGCTGAGGGTGAGGAAGAATTCTACATAGACCGTCACGGATTTTTCTGTGTGGTCGAGGAATTTATCGAGGGCAAAACTCTTGAAGAATTCTGTCTGGAATACGGTGAGTTCCCTCTGGTCATGAGAACAAAGACGGCTGTTACGGGGTATGATGATTACAGCGATGAAAACAAGGAACGTACAAGAAAGTATGTTACGGACAATGATTTCTGTCTGCGCTTTCAGAGTGTGATATACAACTTCGCTGTAAAGCTGTGTGATGTGCTGGATTATATGCACAGGAACAGGATACTCCACATGGATATAAAGCCCGATAATATCATGATAACAAATGCGGGCGATGAGGTAGTGCTTATTGACTTCGGCAGGGCGAGCTACATGGATTACGGCAAGGATTACGTAACGGTGCAGTTCGGCGGAGAAAGTGCCGAGGAGTACGGTACAGTGGGATATGCAGCGCCTGAGGCGTATAATCCCGTGATGGTCCCTCATGCACACTTTACCTCTGAAAATATGAACGGTGAGCTGGAGAATGGCTGTCGTCTGACAGTGGAGAGCGATATCTTTTCACTTGGCGCGACGCTGTGGGAATGCATGAATATATTTGTACTCTACATGAACAATACAGAGTACCGCAAGAAATTCTCAAACGGTTATCACTATCAGCGTTTTTTTGATACACCGGCGATGCTTAATGAGGATGCATACTGCAACCGTGATCTTTCGCTGGCTTCGGTGCATTTTTATGAAAAACTGGAGCAGATAATCAAAAAGGCGACAAGATCCAGGACCCATGATTATTATGACAAGGACAACAAGAATTATTATCACGACTACGCATCGCTGAGGGATGATATAATAGATGCAAAGGAACGTTCACCTGCGGTGCTGAGGACTGATGATATAAAGGTGCGTAATTCCTTTACTGTCAGTGCAGTCTTTATGGGGCTGCTGACGACACTTCTGTGTTTTCTCGGATTTTTGTATTTCTTCGGCGGCTATTTTGCAGAGAAGAAGATAGATACCATTATGGAAAGCTATCAGGTCTCAAAGCATGATGCGCTGAGAAAGGCTGCAAAGGAGCAGATGAAGGCGACAGATCCTGAGGGCAGGAAGGGTATTTACGAGAAAATATACGATTTTTATTATAATGAAAATGACGGTGCTGATACAAAGGGCATGAGTGCTGAGGAGGCTGAGGATCTGGCACAGCTGCTGGATCTGATACCTGACAAGAGGTATTCACGGGAGAAGTTCGATGAGCTTCTTGGCAATACCGACAGGCAGGTACTCATGGTATTCTCGGAATATGCTGCAGCTGCAGATCTTGATATCAAGGATGACAGCGAATGTATCAGCTATGAGATACTGGAGAAGATATACGAGTCAAGACAGCCGCGATATGCAAATGATTGCTATGAGGTGCTTGTAAAGTACGGTGACAGGAATGAGTACCGCAATTTACTGGTATACCTTGCGAAGCAGCTGAATACTGACGAAAAGATCGACAAGATAGTTGAACAGCAGGAAAGTGACGAGCCTGATGCTATCGTCAGACGTGCTGTCAGGGATAATCTTGAAAGCTTTGAGGAATGAGAGGTGTGATAAATTGAGATTGGGTCTGTTATCGAAGCTGGCAGAACTGCTTGGAGCATATTTTAAGCATGGCAGGAAGCCGTTCCTGATAACGGTGGGCATTTCGATGTTCCTGCTCGGTTCGGCAATAGCTGCGTTAAGGTTCACAGGTAAACTTGAACGTATCATAAACGAATGGGATATTCGTTATAATTCCGCTGCATTGATATTGATGGTGAAGATATTCATCGGTGCGGCAGTTGTGTTTTTCTTGTATGCGGTGTACATCGGCTTGAAAAAGTACAGGAGGTATTCTTCTGTTGGCAAGCCTTACATGAAAGGCACATCTTACAAGGCATTCAGTAATATATTGTTCAATGAGAATAAAAATTGAAGGAGAGGGGAAGATATATGACTATCGCCAAGCGGATATTATCGATGGTGGCAGCACTTTCGATAATTTCTAACAACAGCATCCCTATGGGGCTGATCAACTCAAGCGGTGAAAATTCGTCGAACAGGGGATCGGTGGAGAATAACAACAGATTTGAATCTGATGAACTGACTACATCAGACGAGGTGACTACGGACGAACAGACTCGCAGTAAGTCTGTGCACCAAAACGCTCCTAAGTTCTATTGTACGCCCCATGTTTCGAGCAACTGGGTAAAGAAACTCTCTGGCTGGGAGATGTTAAAGACCGATGATGGTGCAAGTATTTATTTCAGACTGTCGGATGAATCTTTTTCGCCTGATGCATCTGATATAAGAACAGGTCTGGCAGCATCTTACAGCGACACTTCTAATCTTCAGCAGGGCAATAAGTACGTATGCTTTTATGCCAAGTGGAATGATACTGAAGATGAGAGCAAAATAGCGATATCACCTGTATTGAACTATAAGCTGGATAAAGATCCGCCTGACGAATTCAGAATCGGATACGGTACTATCGGATATTGGCCATATATCATGCCGATTATCAGAAATGGCTCGCCTATCAAAGATCAGGTTTCGGATATCGACAAGATCTATTATTCTGTAGGAACCAAATATGAAAAGGATAATGATATACAGGATCCGAAAAAAACCAAGCTTCTTGATAAGCACAATGCAGAAGGCGGCGGATATGATATCTGCATACCATGTACTTCGGATATCCTTTTCAAGAATGTATATGTCTATGCTTATGACATGAGCGGTAATCTTACCACTTCGGAAGTATTATTTGTTAATGATATTGACAACCCTGTTGTGGAATATAAGGGCGCTTGCAATATAATCAAAAAGACAGAAGATAAAGAAGAGTATACAGAAGAGGAACCCTTCAGACATGAGTACGGTGATGACAGGGTAAAGGATAACAAGCACACCGATTATACCTATGTCAGTGGTGTTTCCTACTTAAAGGTAAAGGTCACCGATTCAAACAGAGATAATTGCAAGGTGACAGTCAAATGGGGTTCAAAGGACGATGAGTTCAAAAAATTCAACATATCCGAACTTCATGTGCCCAAAGATATAGAGCCTGAAAAGGACGTGGTATACATACCGTTCTCAGAGCTGGGTCTGGAAGATTCCGCGAAGCATGGCATTTATCAGTTCACTATAGAGGCAAGTGACGGATGCTATCCCGCAGAACCTTGTCACACCGATGCGGATGTATTCTTCTGGTACTCAAAGTCAAATGACGGTGATGTTATCTCCACATTTAATATCCCGGGTGAACATAAAATAAGACCTTATGATTTTGAATCCAAACTTGAAGACAGTGTAACAGCATACCTTTTTGACAAGACCGAAACAGGCAACAAGCTGATATTTACTCTTAAAGATGATGTGGGTATCGCTGAGTATTCTGCACATATTACTAAAGATGGTAAGGAGTTTATGCCTGAGCGCCGGGTCGATCTGAGAGATGGTATTGTTACGAAGGGCGAAGACGAAACTACCGGTGAAGTTGTATATTACTCAGTGCCCAAAACTGAAATAAGATCGGAAGCGATCGATGTAGATCAAAACGGCACTTATGCGGTGCATATAGAACTTCTCGATTTTGAAGGAAACAAACAGACATACGATCACAGATTTATAGTAGATACAGAAGCGCCTGTGATTAAGGGTAATGATTACACTGCAAACAAGGAACTGAATTATACTAAAGACGGTATCTACGCAAACAATGAGTTCGATCTGACTATAGTGCCTGAAAATGATCTGAGCGGTATAGATCCTTCTAAGGTATTGCTCAAAATAGATGACATCACCAAGAGAACGGCAGAATTAGAAGAAGGCAATCTGGTATTCAAGGGAATAAAAGATGATTGCTGCGGTGAGATATCTATCGTTATCCCGGATAAGGTGGGTAATAAGAACACTTATTATTTTAAGACAGTTGATAATAATAAGACTGTGATGACCGGTGAAAAGCTTTCATTGAATGTTCCTACAGGTGTAGTTCTTCAGGTCGATAGTACTGCGCCTCAGCTGATCCGTAAAGCAGTGGGTGAAAAAGTAGAAATAGTTGATGGAGAAGATGGTTCAGAGATACCGTACTTTGGTGCCGGAGAGGGCAATTATTTTGAATTCACATTCAAGGAAGATAAGGGACTCAGATCACACAATATAGTTTTCCATAATGATGACGGCAGTGAGATAGATGGTCATGGTGATTCGGAAGACTATACCAATGAGGAAAAATATCCATCTCCTGTCATGGAGGCAGGTCCTGTGAAGATACCTGTTGATATGGAATCAGGCAGATATACCATAGACGGAAGTGTGACCAATCTGGCAGGTGCAACTGTTAATCTGAACAACGGAGGAACCAACAGCAAAGAAGTATTTGAATTCTATGTTGATAAGATTGCACCTCAGATCGAAAGTGTGGATTTCAGATCAAGTGATCAAGACGAAAATAAGAAAAGCCTGATGAATTTTACCAGGTTTGGTATTTTCGGCAAAGAAAAAGTCGATCTGGTAATAAATGCTAAGGATAATCCTTATGGTATAGGTGTTGATAGTGCTACGCTTATGTGGGGCGAGACCCTTGAAAGCAAAGATAAGGGCTATACTGTCAAAGCTGACAATAACGGCGTAATAGTATTTAAAGATCTTGCACCTATAAGAACAGGTGTACCTCATCTGGTAGTCAGAGATAGACTGGGTAATGAGAACAACTACTATTTCACAGCTAACTCATTAAACAAAGATCCGGGTAAGATCATAATGGAGGACCCTGAAAATGCTGAAGAGCATCTTTCCATGACACTTGAAAATGGTGCTCCTTTTGTAGATCTTATAGTTGAAAATAAAGAAGCCGTGAAGATCGGTAAAAAGATCTGGTACGTCGATAAAGCAGACTGTAAGGTGAAAGCTTATGACAAGGGCACACTTATGTCCGGTCTGAAGAGAGTAAAAATCCTTAACGGCGACAAAGAGCTTCTTAATGAAGATGAATATAATGGCAAGAAATTTAATGAAAGCAAATACACTGACAGTGACCCCGTATATTCATACAGTATAAAAGAAGAGGGCGAGTATAATCTGAAAGCTGTAGCAGAAGACAATGCGGGCAATACCGGCGAAGACTCTAAACATTTCTATGTTGATAACAAAGCACCAGAGATACTCAATTTCAATATCGGTGATAATAATGAAGAGGCGCCCTTTGTACGTGATGATAATTACGGCTACTTCTTCAAGGATGACGTTACAGCTATAGTATATGTAAAGGACCCCGGCTTTGCATCGGGCATATCACACGTTGATCTTTGTCTTAATGAGGCAGACGGAAACGAAACTACATGGTCTGTTGATGCTTCACTGCTGAATGATGAGGGAGACGGTGTCTATTCTGTTAATTTCCCGATACGCAAGGGATTCAAGGGATATATCACTGCTAAGGCATATGATAAGGTCGGCCATGATTCAGGCAATCAAACGCCTGACGGCGCTATTATCGAGGACGAGGCTCTCCATTCGGAGCACGCTTCTATCACGATAACACCTCTTGGTACTGAGAAGAACGGATTCTATAATCATGCACTCACACTGAATGTTTCTGTAAAGGATACATTCTCAGGTATATCCGATATAAGCTGGTCAGTAGGCAAGGATAACAAGAACGGTCATCTGACAGCTTCAACAGCAGATATGTCACTGTACAGCGACTATGATGTTGAACAGCAGATAGTAAACACTGATGCTAACCTTATCACCGAGGTATCATTCAAGATACAGGTGGAGAGTGATGTCAGCGACAACCCTGTTGAAGTAATAATGACAGACAATGCAGGCAATACCATACAGAGCTCTGCAGTATACTCCCTTGACCTGACAGCTCCGGAACTGAGTACAGGACTTGGAAATACAGATGCCAGAAACGGTATGTATTATGATAAGGATCAGTCTGTAAACCTTTCGATAGTTGAGCACAACTTTGATCCTAATGATGCAAAGGTGCTTGTAAACGGTGAGGAGCAGAAGGTATCATGGTCAGGTCAGGAAGGCAACGGCGATGTTCACACTGCAACTGTAAATCTGACTAAGGACGGCGATTATACTGTAAGTCTTGAATACAGTGACCTTGCAGGCAACCCCGGAACATACACACCTGATCAGCACTTTATTATAGACAAGACCAAGCCTGTGATAACCAACAACTTTGCAGATTTCAAGACAGGTACAGCTGATGATATCAGCGGAAGCACAGAGCTTTATCTGAACAATCAGGACGACAGAAAAGCAGCTTTTGAGGTAAACGTAAAAGATAAGAACTTCAATGAGGAGGATCTTAACATAAGGGTACTGACAAAGCAGCCCGGAAGCGCTCATGAAGATAAGGATGGGGAAGAATGGTACGAGAGCCGTCCTGATTACAACTGGATCCACGATACTTCAAAGGACAGCCACACACTGAATTTTGAACTGGATGAGGACAGTGTATACAGGATAGAGATAACACCTGTTGACCGTGCAGGAAATACGGGAGATATCGCAGAAGGTTCTGAGAGCAGTACAGATATATTCGAGGTAGATACAACTGTGCCTGTACTGGGTTCACGCAGCGAAGGCGATTATGCTGAGCTGACAGAGGACAAGTACAAAGCACTGGCTGTGTATGACATCGACAGATTTGAAGATGAAGCACCATTCGTTGAATTCAACGATCTGAACCTTTACAGACTTGATTATGAGCTTACATCCTTCAATCCCGTATACAGCGACGGCAGGGAAATAGGTAAGATAGAGCCTGTTGAGAAGAAGTCTGAAGAAGATTACAGCGACTACGCTAAGGACAAGTCACTGAAGATACAGAAAACTGAGTCGGCTATGTCACAGGATACTATCAGATACACGCTGCCTGAATTTGAAGATGACGGCGTATATTCAGTAAAGCTGTACGCAGTGGATCTGGCAGGCAACAAGAGTGAGATAAGCGAGAATACCTATGTACGTATGATGAACACTTCCATGCTTGCTTATATAGAAAACAGCAGCAAGGAGGAGGGCACCGGATGGTACTCCTTTGAGGATGATGAATATGGTCCTATCTCTAAACAGCCCACAAGCTTCAAGGATCTTGACATAGTAATGTTCTCTAAGGAAGGTACATCACCTAAGCTGCTTCTGGTCGATAAGGATACTGATGCTGAAACAGATACCTATGCTACAACTGTCAGTGAGAAGGTCATTGATAATGATATGTACATGGTGAACGCTGAAAGGTACAAGCTTACGGGTGATTATTTCGCTACCAACTTCACTGAGGATACTGATACAAGACTTTATCTGAGAGCGGAGAATGAGGGCGAATATGTTGATCTGGGCGAGATGTATATCGACAATACCAAGCCTGAGTGTGCAGTTCCGGATTACCTGAAAAACTGGGGCTGGCTCAAGGGCTCGGGTGAGCAGACCATTACATTCTCTAACATAAGTGAAGTGCTTGATGACGGTGAAACAGTGGTATACGTCAACGGCAAGGAGATAACAGCGAATGGTCTGAGCACTGAGGTAGATGGCAAGATCATCAGTGCAGCTTACAGCGTTAAGGATGATGAGCTTACAGTTACTCTGCCAAACGGAAGCTATTCCATTGGTGCAAAGCTGGTAGATAAGGCGGGCAATACACGCATAATCACTGAAGTTGAACACTTCTCTGTGGGCAACTCCAGGATCTGGATCGGTGCCGGCGGAGCTGCAAGTCTTATCATCGCGGTAGGCGGAATATCTCTGGTAGCAAGGAGCAAGCGCCGCAGAGCATCGGGAAACTGATGCAATAGTATGGCATAATAACAAATAACAAGACCTTCCGAGGCATTAGCTGAGGAAGGTCTTTTATGTTATGAAAATGAATGTGAAATAGTTTTACGACAGATGTAAACAAATTTACATCCGTATTGACTTTTGTGATAAAAAGTGATAATATATATGAAACCGATATCATATAGTTTTTCATAACAGGAGGTGCGGTATGAATATTTCTGAATTTGCAAAGGAAGCAGGAGTTTCGGTATCTGCTGTCAGCAGGTATTTCAATGACGGCTATCTTTCGGAGGATAAACGTGCCAGGATCGAAGAAGCACTTGAGAGAACGGGATACGTGCCAAGTTATTCAGCAAGGACAGTTCGCTCGAAGGTGACAAAGCTGGTGGGCGTTATAATACCTAAGCTTTCAAGTGAGAGTACGGCAAGGGTGACCGAGGGGATCGGTGAGGTGCTGGGAGAAGAAGGCTTTGAATTGCTGCTGGTAAACACGTCCAATGACAATAAGCGGGAGATAAGTTCTCTGGAGCTGTTCAGGCAGAACCGTGTGGATGGTGTCATACTCCTTGCAGGTGTTATCACCGATCTTCATCGTTCACTGCTTGCAAAAATGCGTGTGCCTACGATAATAGTCGGTCAGAGGCTGAAGGGATTCAACTGTGTATGTCATAATGATCTGGGGGCGGCATACAGTATGACAAAGCTGATGATCGACAAGGGCGCGAAACGTCCTGCATTCATAGGTGCGAACCCTGAAGACATGGCGGCAGGAAAAGACCGCAGGATAGGCTTTGAAAACGCTGTGCGCGATGCGGGGCTGATTCTTGAACCGAAGTTCTGTGAAATAGCCAGGTTCAGTATGGAATCGGGCTACGAAAAGGCAAAGCATCTGTTTTCGGGAAGGATCAAGCCGGATTGTCTTTTCTGTGCCACGGATAATATTGCTGTGGGTGCGATGCAGTACTGCCGTGAAAACGGGATACGCATTCCCGATGACCTTATGGTGGGCGCTGTTGGAGATTCGCGTATAGCTAATGTGCTGTATGTACCTCTTTCGTCGGTACATCTTCATTACAAGACTGCCGGCAGAGAAAGTGCGAATATGCTGTTGAACGAAATGAAGAAGGGCAGCGAGGTGCACCGTATAGTGCAGCTGGAGTATGATATTATAGAAAGAGAGTCAACCGGACGCATTGGATAAATTGTACAAAGAAGAGTGTGAAACTGTGTGAAATAAACCGAAAAGGAATCCGGAATTCTTATTATATGCCAATAGACAAGAAATGCAAACTATGATATAATGATGGTACAATATGAAAACGGTATCACATATTATTGTGATAAACTTTCAGCAAAAAAATGGTGATAAATTTATGAAAGGGTGGGTTCTATGGATTATAATAAGATCGCAGCTGAGATACTTGATGCGATAGGCGGAAAAGCGAACCTTGCAAGTGCAGCACACTGCGCTACACGTTTAAGGCTGGTGATAGCTGACAACAGCAAGGTAGAAAAATCTGTGCTGGAAGGCATTGAAGGTGTGAAGGGTGTTTTCGAGGCATCGGGACAGCTTCAGATAATCCTGGGAACAGGTACTGTTAATAAGGTGTATGCCGAATTCATACAGCTTGCAGGAATAGAAGCTGCTTCAAAGGAAGATGTGAAGAAAGCGGCAGCTGCAAAGTCTCCCTGGTATAAGAGGGGTATCAAGACACTTGGTGATGTATTCGTACCTATCATACCTGCGATAGTTGCAACAGGTCTGCTGTGCGGACTGTTTGGCGGTCTTTCAAGAGCGTTCCCGAGTATGGCGGACAGCCACCTGTATACACTGCTGGATATGTTCTCAAATGCAACGCTGACATTCCTGCCTATACTTATAGCTGTAAGTGCTGCAAAGGTATTCGGTGCAAACATCTATCTGGGTGCGGTCATAGGTATGATAATGATACACCCGAGTCTTGTAAATGCATGGGATTCAGTCAATCTGAAGACACTTTGGTCGTGGGGATTCTGGAAAATCAACAATTCAGGTTACCAGGGTCACGTTATACCCGTAGTCATCGCGATACTTCTTCTGTCAGTCATTGAAAAATGGCTGCACAAGCACGTACCCGAGATGTTCGATCTCTTCGTTACACCTCTGGTATCCGTTCTTGTAACAGGATTCCTTACAATGACCGTTATAGGCCCTGTATTTGCTCAGGTCGAATCTTGGGTACTTACCGGTGCACAGTGGCTCATCGCTCTGCCTTTCGGTATCGGTTCGTTCATTATGGGTGCTGTGTATGCTCCAACTGTAGTAGCAGGCGTTCACCATATGTACAACGCTATCGAGCTTTCCATGCTGGCTGACAGCGCCAAAAACATCTGGGATGCCAATCGCTACCGCTGCAAACGTAGCACAGGGTGCTGCTGCACTGGCGGTAGCAGTCAAGACTCAGAACAAGAAGCTCAAGTCTATGGCTCTCCCTGCATCTCTTTCCGCATTCATGGGTATTACCGAACCTGCTATCTTCGGTGTCAATGTACGTTTCGGCAAGCCTCTGGTAGCAGGTATGGCAGGCGGTGCCTGCGGCGCAGCAGTAGCTTCTATCATGAACGTTTATGCAACCGCAAGCGGCGTTACAGGTATATTCGGATTCCTGATCACTACGGATAGCTTCCTTGGTTATCTGCTCACATTTGCAGTAGCGGCAGTTGTAGCATTCGTTCTTTCGTGGATACTCTATGCTCCCACAAAGGAAAAAGTTCCTGAAAAGAATTACAAAGACAACTGTGTATACTCTCCTATGAGCGGCAGAGCTATCGCTCTGGAAGAAGTTCCCGATAAGACATTTGCATCAGGCACACTCGGACAGGGCGCAGCCATTGATCCTATGGATGGCAAGGTAGTTGCACCTGCAGACGGCAAGGTATCCACACTCTTTGATTCTCATCACGCTGTTGGCCTTACATTGGATAACGGAATGGAACTGTTTGTACATATCGGTATGAATACTGTTGAACTCGGTGGTGAAGGCTTTGATGCTTTTGTTAAGGAGGGTGACAGGGTAAAACGCGGAGATACCCTCATAACCTTTGATATCCAGACTCTGAAGAACAAGGGATACAGCGTCATAAGCCCTGTTATCATAACAAATTCCGAGAAATACAAGGATATCCGCAGAACAACTGACGGCGGAATAAACTACTTTGATGAACTGCTTGAAACAACCAAGTGATATATCCACACGGACGGTGATATCATTATATGAAAAACAATTTCAGACAGAAGCTTCATCTTGAAGCTGAAAGCGGCTGGATAAACGACCCAAACGGCCTTTGCTACTTCAATGGCGAATACCATGTATATTTTCAGTATTCGCCTGACAGCCCGATCGGGGAAGGCAGGAAATGCTGGGGACACTGGAAAAGTCCGGATCTTATAAAATGGAGATATGCCGGCATCGTTTTATATCCTGATACGCCTGAGGACAAGGACGGAGTATATTCGGGCTGCGGATTTGTGAAAGGGGATACTTTGTATCTTTTCTATACAGGCAACGTCAAGGAAGAAGGCGACCACGATTATGTAACATCGGGGCGCGGTGCAAATGTGATACTTGTTACCACGAAGAACGGACAGGATATGAGTCCGAAGAAGGTGCTTCTGCGTAATTGTGACTATCCAGCAGACTGCTCGTGCCATGTGCGTGACCCTAAGGTATGGGAAGAACACGGTAAATACTATATGGTGCTTGGGGCAAGGACTTTGCAGGACAAGGGCTGTGTACTGAAGTACGGATCAGATGATCTTGAACATTGGGCATAAATCGGAAGATATTCGGCT
Organism: Ruminococcus albus 7 = DSM 20455; assembly: GCF_000179635.2. Lineage (NCBI taxonomy): Bacteria > Bacillati > Bacillota > Clostridia > Eubacteriales > Oscillospiraceae > Hominimerdicola > Hominimerdicola alba. The sequence goes on from NC_014833.1 coordinate 749,979, forward strand.
GAGGATATGGGTTATATGTGGGAATGTCCCGATGAGTTCACTATCGGGAAGAACAGGTTCCTGGGGTTATCTCCGCAGGGACTGGTACATAGTAAGTATATCCATCAGAATGTATACAGCTCCGGATATTTCAGTCTGGCGAACGGTAGAACAGAAAATTTCCGCGAATGGGACAAGGGATTTGATATTTATGCCCCACAGACCTTTGAAGCCCCTGACGGCAGAAGGATATTTATCGGCTGGGAAGGTATTGGTGATATACCTTACAGCAATCCGACTGTAGGATGCGGCTGGCAGCACTGCCTGACTCTTCCGCGGGAACTGACAGTAGATGATAATGGAGATATCCTTCAGAATCCTGTAAGGGAACTGGAGACTCTCCGAAGAAAAGAAAAAGAGATAAACAGCGGTGACAGTATACAGACAATTCTTCCGTTTGAACTCAAAGGGCGTACAGATAAGGAATTCAAAGTCACTCTTGAAGGCATACTAACTCTGGAATACAAGAACGGTGAGGTCATGCTTAGCTTTATTTCGGAAAATGCAGGCTGCGGAAGATATGTGAGGTATGCACAACTTGAAAGCTGCAGGGATATACGCCTGATAGCTGACACCTCATCGGCGGAGGTGTATCTTAACGGCGGAAAGATCGTATTTTCAACCAGGATGTATCCGGAGGATACCGATATATCCCTTTTGGTGGAAGGTGTAAGCGGTTCGGTGTATGAACTTGAGGGGATAGAGGTGATAAACGATGAATGATGTGCTTGCTGCCATAGGTGAGGCACTTATAGACTTCATACCGGATAAGAGCGGCTGCGGTTTCGGTGAGGTATCGGCGTTCTCACCGAAAATAGGCGGTGCGCCTGCAAATGTATGTGCAGCGTTCTCAAAGCTGGGCGGAAGGTCGAGGATGATAACTCAGCTTGGTGATGATCCTTTCGGGCATAAGATAATAGATGAGCTCAACGCGGCTGATGTTGATACAAGCTGTATCACTCTTACAGACAAGGCAAACACAGCACTGGCTTTTGTATCACTTGATAAGGACGGCGGCAGGACATTCTCCTTTTACCGCAAACCCTCGGCAGATATGCTGCTTGATGAAGACGGCATAAAGGAGGATCACTTTGATGATGTTTTCGCACTTCATTTCTGCAGCGTGGATATCGGTGATTTTCCCATGAAGCGTGCTCACATCAAGGCTATAGATACAGTAAGGCGAAAAGGCGGCGTGATAAGCTTTGACCCGAATCTTCGCTTTGCCCTGTGGGACAGCAGGGAAGCTCTGAGATCGGCTGTAAGTGAGTTCATACCTCTGAGCGATATAGTAAAGATATCCGATGAGGAACTGGAGTTTGTGACAGGCTATGATGATGCGGATACAGGTATAAAGGCTATCCTTGCAGAAGGCGTGAAGCTTGTGCTGTATACCTGTGGAAGCAGGGGCGCTTACGCATTCACTGAAAATGCAAAGGTATACGCATCGTCGATCAATGTCAAGGCTGTTGATACAACAGGGGCGGGCGACGGATTTGCAGGTGCATTTCTTTGGAAATTAAAAGCTATGAGTTCGGGCGATGATCTGCTCGCACAGCTGACGGAGGATAAGCTGAAGGAATGTCTGGAATTCGCAAACAGATTCTGTGCGCTGAGCGTTCAGCGTAAAGGTGCTATAGCATCCTATCCAACACTTGAAGAAATACCCGAGATATGAAAGGAAGATGAAGCATGAAAGAATTCAGTTATACTATCAAGGATGAGATCGGTATCCATGCAAGACCTGCAGGAAATCTAGTAAAGCTGATAAAGAGCTTTATGAGTACTGTAACTATTGAAAAAGAAGGTAAAGAGCCGATAAACGGCACAGCACTCATGAAGCTGATGAGTCTTGGGGTCAAGCGCGGTGATACTGTCAGGTTCACTGTTGAAGGTGATGACGAAGATGCAGCAGTAAAGGGCATTGAAGAATTCATGAAAGAAAACCTTTAGTATGCGAAAGGTCGGTGAGAAATATGACAGTATATCATGGCAGGGGCGTTTACGGGGCTTACAGTATCGGCAGGATCAGGGTGTTCAGCAGAAGATCGGCAGAGGTACGCCGTGAAACTGTCAGCGATACCGAAAAAGAGCTTGCCCGTGTGGAGGCTGCAAAGGCTTTGGCTGTAAGTCAGCTTGAAGAGATATACGAAAAGGCACTCAGAGAAGTCGGTGAAGTAAATGCAGAGATATTCGGTATACACATAATGATGCTTGATGACGATGATTACAACGATTCCATAAAAAGCATGATCATGACCCAGCGGGTCAATGCTGAATATGCAGTTGCTGTTACATCGGATAACTTTGCACAGATGTTTGCTTCTATGGATGACGCATATATGCAGGCGCGTTCGGCGGATATAAAGGATATTTCCGACAGGCTGATCCTGTGCCTTTCGGGTGGTGGAGCGAATAATAATGATCCGTCCGAAAAATATGTGATATGTGCGGATGACCTTGCACCCAGCGAAACTGTATCTCTTGACAAAGATAAGGTACTGGCATTTGTTACAGCCTTCGGATCTCCGAATTCTCACACGGCTATACTGGCACGAAGCATGAACATACCTGCCGTTATAGGTGTGGGCGAATCTTTTCTTGATGCTATCTGCGACGGAGATACGGTGATAGTTGACGGCCATACCGGGGATATAATAGTATCTCCCGATGAAGCGACTATAACGGAGTATACCCGCAGGCTGGCAGATGACGAAAAGAAAAAACAGCTTTTGCAGGAACTCAAAGGCAAGGAGAATATCACCATTGACGGCAGAAGAATAAATATATTCGCGAATATCGGCGGCACAGAGAATATAGGTTCTGTACTTGCCAACGATGCGGGTGGGATAGGGTTGTTCAGGAGTGAATTTCTCTACCTTGAAAAAGATGGATTCCCGACGGAGGAACAGCAGTTTGCGGCTTATCGTAAGGTGCTTGAAAGCATGGCAGGCAGGAAGGTCATAATCCGTACACTCGATATCGGAGCTGACAAGCAGATCGACTATTTTGGTCTGGATAAAGAGGATAATCCGGCTCTGGGTCTTCGTGCTATCCGTATATGTCTTACCCGTCACGAAATATTCAGAACTCAGCTGAGAGCGTTGTTCAGAGCATCTGCTTTCGGTGAGCTTGGCATAATGTTCCCGATGATAACAAGTACGGCTGAAGTGGAAAAATGTTTGTCAATGTGTAGCTCGGTCAAGGACGAACTGAAAAGTGAGGGTATCAGATACGATGAAAATACCGAGATAGGTATAATGATCGAAACTCCGGCTGCAGCAGTTATAAGCGATCAGCTGGCAACTATGGTGGATTTTTTCAGCGTAGGAACTAATGATCTGACACAGTATACCCTCGCCTGCGATCGTCAGAATGCCAAACTGGATCCATTCATTGATACTCACCACAAGGCAGTGCTGCGCCTTATAGAGATGTCAGCGAAGAATGCTCATGAAAATGGTGTGTGGATAGGTATATGCGGAGAACTGGCTGCGGATCTGACGCTAACGGAAACGTTTTTGCGAATGGGTATTGACGAATTGTCGGTATCGCCTTCCTATGTGCTTCCGCTTCGTGAAAAGGTGAGAAGTCTGGATCTGAGAGACTGATGTTAGTCGGACTTATTTCTTTGCGGAAGATATCTTTATTTCTGTTGTAAAATTTCCGTGAACAGAGTGCGCCCCGTTAAATTGTAATTGTTATGATACGATCACAGATCCATAATCATAATGATACAACTAAGAAAAAGTGGATAAAAGCAGCAGAAATATGCAAGTTTATAAGCATATATGCACAATAATATCGCTTTGATTTCATATCTAGCTATGCAAGTATACAAATGAGGATTTTTTTGAAAAAAACTATTGACAATCGCGTGAAATTGGTGTATAATAATTAAGTCGTTACGGGAGATAACCAAACGGCGGTATAGCTCAGTTGGCTAGAGCACTTGGTTCATACCCAGGGTGTCACCGGTTCAAATCCAGTTACCGCCACCACTTATCTCCCGTAAAAATATGGCCCGTTGGTCAAGAGGTTAAGACGACGCCCTTTCACGGCGTAATCATGGGTTCAATTCCCGTACGGGTCACCATTCAACGTTCTCGGAAACAGCGTAATATCGCCGTTTCCGAGTTTTTCTTTTATAGTGAAAATCCGCTTTGTTCTTTATCTGTTCTTTATTTTGAAAATGCGGAGGTCTGAGCCGTAGGTCAAGCACCTTTCGGCTCTTTTTTCTTGCCTGAGAAATCGAGTGCCGAGCTGACAGCATCGGAGACTTTCGCTCTGGATTCTTCCAACATATGACAATAAATATTACTTGTTGTAGAAACCGTCGAATGTCCTAACGCTCCCGAAACGGTCACGATGTCCACTCCCTGATTGACGAGGAGTGAAGCGAACAAGTGACGGAAGCTGTGCAAGCCGTAGAACGGAAGGTCGTGCTTCTCGCAAAACTCACCGAGCCAGAAATAAGGAGTGCCGTTCTGCATAGGTTCGCCGTTCCATTTGACATACAGACGGTCTGTTTCCACCCACTTGTCACCGCATTTGAGCGCCTGCTCGTCCTGTTCTGCCTTGTACTCCCTCAGCATATCCATGATCGCCTGCGGAAATTTCAGCGTTCTCTGCGACTTGCGTGTTTTGGTTGTGTCGGTGTAAACGCCTTTCTTCGCCGTGTAGTTGCTTGTGCGGCGGACGCTGATGATGTTGTTCTCAAAATCCACATCTTTCCATTCAAGTCCCAGCATCTCGCCACGTCTGAAACCGCTGTATATCATCAAGTTAAAGAAAGTGCGGTACTTCAAGGGTTCATCGTTCAGCAGAGAAAGAAATCTCTGTACCTGTTCGGGCGTATAGATCTTCTTTTCCGTCTGTTCGTTCTTGGGGAGCGTGACCTTTGCACAGGGATTGTCGCTGATTACACCCATTTTCACGCCATAAGCGAACACATCGGACACGAAGCTGAGGTTATGCCTTATCGTCTTAGGGGCGAGTGGCTTGCCCGTGCGCTCGTTTGCACCCTCTTTCGAGAGCGAGTTCACGAAAGCCTGAATCTGTCTCGGCGTGATCTTGTCCATTCGGAGATGACCGATAGCGGCATACACCCTCTTGCGGAGTTGAAGCATACGTTCATATGTTGTGTTGCGGAGATTTGGCTTTGCATACTCCTCAAACCACTGTTCAGCAAACACCTCAAACTTGATAGCCTTGCTCTGATAGCCCTTGTTGCAGGCTTCCTCAAACATGACCGCCTGACGGTTCAGCTCTTTTTCGATCTGCTTTGCTGTCATTTTCGGCTCGGGTTTCCACGTCATGGACCGGATCACCTGCTTGCCTTTGCTGTCGTAGCCACAGCTAACCCTGATAGAGTAGCTGTCGCCACGTTTCTGAATAGTTGCCATAATATGTACCTCCTCGGTAAATATCACAGCGTACCTTTTCAATACATATTGTAGCGCAATATATCGGCGTTGTCAAGGTACGCTGTAACATTTTTTCTCTTGTTCTATCTTGTGTTATTCAAGTCCCCACGATTTTTTCTTTTTAGTGGGCTGGTATTCTATCTGTTGTGCCTGCTCTCGCTGACGCTGTTCTTTTTCTTCCTGCACCAACGCTTTCGCCTGTCTGAGAATATCGGGTGCTATCCTTTCAAGCATTGAATACACCTCGCTGTATCTCCTGTTTTCGGACTTGACCGTTTTCAACTCGGAAGAAAGACCCGAATTTTCTTTTCTGACAGCATTCAGCTTCTCACGAGCTTCATCACGCTCGGCGATAAACTCATCACCACGCTTGTGCAGACTGAAAATGGTGCGGTCTGCTTTGCGCTGCCTCTCCATAGCTGTTTTCGTAAGGCTCTTCAAAGTGTCTATCCAACTGAGGATAGAATCCTTGTTCCTGAGTATTGACATACCGCTTTTCAGCAGTTTGTCGAGTTCCGATACGGCGACAAGATATTCGTGTTCATCATCAAAGTTTTTCTCCATATCAGGAAGATAGGTCAATGCCTTATTGACCTGCTCGATCTTTTGTGACAGCTTGGCATCTGCCTTTTCGGTTTCTTCTGTCACCGAGGACAGCTTTTCCTCGCTTTCGGAAATATCTTTCTTTGTGTCTTCCAGCGTGCTTTCAGCCGACTTCACTTTGTCCTCCACGGCACTCAGTTCGGACAGCTTCATATCTATCAGCTTGTCGGCTGCGTCAAGTTCCTCCTGACGCTTTTTCAGCTTGAATTCTTTCAGCGGCAGACCCTCTTTTGCTTCTTCCAGCTTCACCCATTCGATACCACGTTCCAGCATTAGCTGACCGATGTGAACCTTCTCCTGTTCGAGCCAGTCTATCGTGATCGTCCTGCTGATACCTTTGCTCTCACAGCCCTGCTGACGTAAAGCACCCGTCAGAGAGTTTCGGACACGCATTCCGTTCTTTCTTTTCTCGTCGGTCACAGGCACAAAGTCAAGGTGCAGGTGGGGCGTGCTTTCGTCCATGTGTATCACGGCATTGAACAACTTCAAATGGGGATTTCTCTCCTCAAATGAACGGGCATATTCTTCCAGAACAGCCGCCGCTTCTTTGCACATTTCGGAGTCCACACCCGTATCATCACGGTTGCCGACCTGGAACAGAACTTCATAGAATTCTTTCTCCTGTCGGCTGTGACGGATATGCTCCTGATAGTTTGCAATTTTCCTGTCACGCCTTGTCTGTCTTGCGTTGAATTCTTCCAGCGCTTCATCGAACAGATCGTGATAGAGTTGTTTGAGAGAACGCTGACAAATTATTATGTCATCGGCGATTTTTTCTTTATCTACATTCGCCGTGATTATCGAGCGGTTGTTGTGGTTCAGATCACCCTTGCCGATACAGCCGCTCAGGGTTCTTTTTACGATAATATCATCTCCTAAATCATTGATACCGCACAGCGGTAAAAGGCTATTCGCCAACTGCCGACGGAGCGGCATATATATTGAAGCCTGCACAGCAGGCAATCGGTGCGCAGCACCGAAAAATTCGGCAGGAGCCGAATTTGCTTCTGTTACTCTTGGCAAGAGTAACGCAAAGACACTTCCGACAGCCGAGCGACCGTCTATCAGAAGTGTCTATTGCGCCCTGCGGGGCTGAACGGCTGACAAAGCAGCCGAAAATGTGGACACAGTAATGCGAAAAACGCATTACATAAACTCAAAAAATGCGATCAGCAAAACTGCAAAAATCAGAACGTCGGCTCTTCCTCAACACCAAAAGTTTCGAGGAGATGATCTATCTCTTTTCTGTAAGTCGTAAGCTCATAAGAATTGAGATAGAAAAACGAACGAGCAACAGCTTCACGCACATCAAGACCGCTTCTTTCTTCAAGGATAGAAGTCAGCGCTTTTACCTTTTCCATATCGACCATATCTCACACCTCCCTCCCGTTGAAATAGGCGATCAAGTCAGCCTTGTTCACAAGGATTTTTCCATTCCTGCCCTCGCCTGTGCGGACAGACTTCACCTTGCCCTGCTTCACAAGCTGACGGACGGTGTGTTCGGAGAGTCCGCTGATGAATGCGGCGCTCTCCTTGATAGTCAGCATCTCCACCTTGTCGGTAGTCGGTGCTTTGGTTGTCTGCGGAGCGGAGTTCTCTCCGTCCTCGGTGAGCTGAATGAGCAGCTCCAGAATGTTGTCTACGATTGCTTTTTTCTGTGTTGTAGTCATAAATTAAACCTCTTTCTTTCTACGGTTTGTGTTTTATGGATTTTGGGATTTTTGCACCTTTTGCATCTCAAAAAGCCCAAAAGGTGCAAAAGACAGATTCCCTTAACTGAAAACGTGCGGATTGACCTCAATATCGGTCACGGTTTTGTTGTTTGAGCCCTTGCTTGTAAAACGGCGAAGATAGCCGTATTCTTCCAGCATATCTATCGTTTCGTTAAAGTCCTGAGCGTTTTTGAACAGGGTGCATCTGCAAAGGTGGTGCAGATTGTTTTGCCTTATCTTCGTGATATGTTTTGAGCGTATTTTGGCAAGTACCCTCTCGGCTTTGACGGTTGCAAAGTCAGTGTCACCCAAGCTGTAAGCATATATCGCCTGCTCTCTGAAATACTCGCCGATCTCAATTGCGTTGCAAAAGGTGTCCAGATCGACACGAACTTCAACAGGGTCAGAGCCGTTCAGCGCACATTTTATGCAGTGAATAATACCGCACAAACGCAGGATAAGTCCGTGATATTTTCCGCCCCAATCCTTGCAGAAAGCCATATCGGTGACAAGCTGAGGTTCAATGTAATTGTTGTAGTAGTCAACGAACTCGCCGTAAGCCTTGCCGTCGAAGTGGAGATATTTCTCCATGTCGCTGTGGAAAGTAAACTTATCCTGCAACAGCTTGTATGTCAGATTTTTGTAGTTTTCGATGACCGCTTCGGGGACAGCCTGCGTGTCATACTTTCGTGAGCCGATATTGCTTTTCGGGAAACAGTACAGAAAACGTGCAATAAGTCCGCTGCCACGAAATGCCGTGTTGTTTATCATGCTGTCGAACACATAGGGCTGACAAGCAAGGCAAACGCTCATGTAAGGCTTTTTGAGGACAATACTCGCTCGTGTCGCTCTGTCGCTGATGAACGTTTCGCCGTTCCAGCACTTCAAAAGCAGGTCAATGTTGGGAACGTTGTTGCTGTAACGTCCGCTGAAATTACCGAGCATTCCTGCTTCATCGGAGATCATCAGCAAGGTGTTATTTTCTTCAAGCAGACGTACCAGCGATTCAGGTGTAACATCGTCCACCGCTATCCTGCGGAAGTTGCTCTGAGGGATATTGCTGAGGTCGGTTTGCAGCTTGGCTATCTCCTCGGCAGTAACATCATCTTTCTTTTCAAGAGCGAGCATCTTGCTTTCCAACAGCTTGCGTTCAGCCTGCGACTTGAAAATATCCTGCTTGTTGCTCTCGTTCCAGTCGTGGGCGAATGTGGCGTAGGGACGCTTCACAAGAGAAATAACAGGCGATTTCTTAAAGCTCGGCTCTGCAACGGTTAGGGAGTAAAGCACCAGTGGCTCGGTGTGGTCACGCTTGGCAGACATTCTGTAAACTCCCGAAAAGCAGTAGCTTACCGCCGAGAGTATGGAAGTTCCTGCCATTGCAACGTCTGTTGAGGTTGTAGTCGCTATCGCCTGTGCCATGTCTCCTATAATAGGCGGCAGAGCGTTCACAGGGAACAGCAGGAGGTTTGTCCCGTCGGGACGGAGGGGTGTGGGGGTTGCCCACAGTGTTTCATTGTTCAACGATCGATCATCGTCCTTTCGTTTGATATTTTATAAAGCGCTTTATAATAGTTGCGGTCAACATGAGGTATGTTGTTCCGCTGTCAGCTTTCTTTCTCTTGCTGACATGAACATTGTACCATACGAAACGATAGCAAATCAAACGTAATTCGTATATACTGTAAAATATACGGTAAATTTTAAAAAAATACGCAAATAGTCTTGACAAGATACCGTATCAAGCGTATAATCAGTATATACGAATATATAAGTTATCGTATCAAGGGAGAGGTTGGAATATGCTGTTATACCGTATAAATGAAAAAGACCGCACCGTGAGTATCGTGTGGTCTATCAATAAAAATGAACTTCTGTCGGCTTCTGAAAAAGAAAAGGTCTATACGTTTGATGAGATACTGTCCCAGCTTGAAGATTTTCGCAACAATCGCAGTGAGATATTTGAAAATCTCCGTATCACTATGATGAGCGGTCTGAACGAGCGTATCAAGGTTCAGGATCTTGTAAAAAATGTCGGGTCTGCTGTTATCCAAAACAGTGACAACGTATTTTTCAAGTATTACAGTAATCTGCTTACGGTAGCTTATATGAACATCGGTGAGCCTATCCTGATGCCGAAGGACTATGTCAAGGAGAGATTCAACCATAAAAAGTTGGTGGAAACGGCAAGAGCTGAGCTTCAGAAGCAGTTTGACGAGATATTGCAGGCTATGAACGATGAGCGTAATTTTGACTACTCGGCTACGGGAGAAATACTGGTCGCTACTCAGAGGTCACAGCTTGCTGTCATTCGCACCGAGAACACCAACATCGTGTATCGTGTTGCCGATAAACCGCTGCTCACTTTCTTCTATGAATTCAGTTTCGCAGTGTTTAATGCCGGACTTAAAGTTTGTGAGTGCAGGTTCTGTCACCGCCATTTTCTTGGGACGGAAGAAGCTGTGTGCTGTGAACGTGAAGAATGTCTTGCTGAAAATAAAAGGCTGAAAAATCAGATGATAAGGGAGAAACGTAAAAACAGCGACTACACTCGTGACATGGATAATTACACCGCCTATGTCAGAAATAAGAAAAAAGATTTGAGGATAGCCAAAGTCAGCCCATACGTCATGGACGAGTTTGATGATCTGAAAAAGAAATGCAAGGCTGTCGTTGACAGCAAGCTGGCGGAATGTGTTGAATTCGGATTGCCTGTTGCAGAGCTGGCTCATACGATCGAAGAACAGGAAGCTGTTATCAAGGCTTTCAGGGATAAGGCGTTGGCGGAGAATAGGTGATGAGGGAGACTTTGATTCCGGTGGATCCAAAGTTACAATTTAATGAAAAATGGCGGAAATAATAGCCGAAAGCATTGATCTTTAGCTCTCTTTGTGCTATAATGTAAATTGGACATTGATAACTATAATTAGGCTGTTTTAGGGTGATTGAAATGTACACAACTGTAAAACCTTTTATAAAGTGGGCAGGCGGCAAAAGCCAGCTTCTTGAAGAAATAAGAAAGAAATACCCTGCCAAGATCGAACGTTACTGTGAACCGTTTGTCGGCGGCGGAGCAGTGCTTCTTGATGTGCTTGCAAATTTTCAGCCAAAGGAAGTGCTGATAAACGACATCAATCCCGAACTGACAAATACCTATATTCAGGTAAGAGATAATGCTGAAAGTATTATTGCCACACTTTCAGAGATGCAGGGCGATTTTTGGGATATGAATGATGAAAAGCGTAAAGAATACTTTTATTCTCAGCGAGAGCGCTTTAATGAACTTATAAAGCAAAGTGCATCGACTGAAGAAAAAGCTGCTTTATTTATTTTTATTAACAAGACTTGCTTTAACGGACTTTATAGAGTCAATGGCAAAGGGCTGTACAATGTTCCTATGGGGGCATATAAAAAACCGCCTATTTGCGATGCTGAAAATATTCGCACAATAAGCGAACTTCTAAAAAGAGTAGACGTTCACTGCGGCGATTATAGTGAATGCGAATCATTTATTACTGATAATGCTTTTGTCTACATAGATCCGCCATACCGCCCATTGAATGCAACTTCATCTTTTACCTCTTACGCCAAAACAGAGTTCGGCGATGAACAGCAGATACAGCTTGGACATTTCATTGAAAAGATTTCTGAAAAGGGTGCTAAGGTTGTAGCGAGTAATTCTGATCCGCATAATACAGATGAAAATGATAATTTCTTTGATGATATTTACAAGATGTTTTTCATCGACAGAGTTGCCGCTACAAGAATGATAAACAGCAAATCAAATGGTCGAGGAACAGTTAGCGAACTGCTGATTTGCAATTATTAAAGGAAGGAGGATTTCTATGCCTTACGGTGAGTACGCAGAGTGTCCTAATTGCGGAAAAACTGCTCATGGTGAAGATGAGATTGAGGAACTGTTTGGATACAGAAATATGGGCGACGGTCGCACAATACCTCAGTCGTGGTGCCGTGATTGCAGAAGCTCCGGTGGACATGATGACGATGATGATGAATAATCATCTGTTCGGATTTTGAAGTGACTGTTGGCAGCAATCATTTGATTCTGCCAACAGTTTACACCTTAATAACGTATAGGCAAGATAATCAAAATGAAAAGAGATTTTAACGAATGGCTCGGTAAATTCAGAGACAGTATAGCGAACTATGAATACTATATTGACTTTGCAAAGGTACATAAAAACGTTGACAGCATAAAGGTTGAACTTAATATTCTGAATGCCTTAATCGGCTCAAAGGATATTGAAAACGAGTTTATGCAGATAGTAAGCAAGTATCCCGAAACGCTGAAATGTATTCCTTTGTTGCTTGCTGTCAGGGCGAATGAAATATATGCAATAGACGGTGACGGGGAATTCTCTTATAACTTCAAGAAGATGAACTACTCTCCCGAACAGTACACTGTATTTATGCGTAAAACAGGCTTGTTTGAGCTTATGGAGAAGCATATTATCCACAGCCTGGTCGATTATGCAACAGGTGTGGAAACAGGTCTTGATTCCAACGGAAGAAAAAATCGTGGCGGACATCTCATGGAAGATCTTGTTGAAAGCTTTATTGTTAAGGCCGGATATATCAAGGGTCAGAATTATTTCAAGGAGATGTACATTCACGAAATAACCGAGAAATGGGGCATCGACCTTTCTGCTATATCCAATCAGGGCAAGGCGGAAAAGCGTTTTGACTTCGTTATCAAGACCGAAAATATGATTTATGGTATTGAAACAAACTTCTATGCAAGCGGTGGTTCAAAGCTGAATGAAACTGCAAGAAGCTATAAACAGATAGCACAGGAAGTTGATACCATTGACGGATTTACGTTCGTATGGTTCACCGACGGCAAGGGCTGGCAGAGCGCAAGACGTAACCTCGAGGAAACGTTTGATGTGCTGGATACGGTTTATTCGATTGATGATTTAGAGAAAGGAATCTTAAAAGAGGTGCTATAATGAACATTCAGGTTAATAGAGTTGCTGGAAAACTTAAAGAATTATTTGCTGGTAAAATAGATTTATCAGATGTTAATGGTGACAAAGATAAAGCGTTCTTATCACGGTCGTTAGCGTTATATGGCATAATGATGAACACAGACAGTGATGTAGACACTGTAATTCAGTCATTAACAGATGGATATCATGATAATGGAATAGATGCTGTTTATTGTGATGACGATCAAAAAACAATGTATTTAATTCAATCAAAGTGGAGTAATGATGGCAATCATTCTATTTCTCAAGGAGATACTTCTGTTTTTATTTCAGGCATTTCAAAACTCATAAATGGTGATTTTACAGGTTTTAATGAAAAATTTGAGCCGTTAAAAGTTTTTATAAATAATGCGATTTTATCTACAGATTATAAAATCAGAGCGATTATAATATATACTTCAAATCAAAAATTTTCAGATGAATGCCAAGAAGTTATGCGTTCGTTTGTAGATAATACTAACGATGGAATTGAAATAATAAGCTATGAAGTTATTCAATTGAAAGATATCTATCAATCATTGGCAGATAAAATTAACCGAACAATAATGTTGGAAAACGTCGGACTACAAGATTATGGTATTTTGGAAAGAAATGAACAAGAGATTGGGTATTATGGTAAAATACCAGTTAGTACAATTGCTAATTGGTGGAAGGAATACGGAACATACCTGTTTTCCAAAAATATTAGGTACTATAAAGGTGATACTGAAGTAAATGCAGGTATAAAATCGGTTTTGATGAATGAACCAGAGAACTTTTTACTCTTCAATAACGGTATAAAAATAGTTGCTGATAAAATAAATAAAGCCCCATATGGATCTAATGGACGTAAATTTGGAGTTTTTTCTTTAGAAAATGCAAGTATAGTTAATGGCGCTCAAACCACAGGGTCTATCGGTGAAATGCTTTCCAAAATGCAAGAAAGTATTGAAAATGCTTATGTTTTAATACAGATGATAAGCTTAGAATCATTAGCAACTGATATGAACGATAAAATCACAAAGTATTCAAATACACAAAATAGGATTGAGAACAAGGATTTTGTTTCTTTAGATCCTAATCAAAGAAAACTACAACAAGACTTTGCTATGGAAGGTATTGAATACTACTATAAATCTGGCTATACAATTAAAGACGAAGAAAAAAGCTGTAGTATTGATGATGTTGCCATTGCTATCGGTTGTGGCTTAAGTAATGTGGCACTTGTTGGTACAATCAAAAGCAATTATGGTAAAATCTTTGAAAAAATAGACAAACCCCCATATACTGAAATTTTCGGCACTAAATACTCCACATATTTTATCTGGAATAATATTCAAATATATCGTATTTTTGAATCAATAAACACAGATTATCAGAAAAAATCCAATAAATTACATAAGTTAATTAGTGTTCATGGAAATAGATTTTTATTGCATATATTTCTAAATGTTTTTTCGATGAAAAATAACTTAAATTCATGTTTCTTAACAGAAATAGCTCTTGATGATTTGAGAAATGATATTAGAAAGAACTTACCGCTTATCATAGACCAACTTGTCGAAATTAAAAACAAAGATTTTACTGATTCTTATCCTGCTAATATTTTTAAAAATGGTAAAAGATGTGAAGAATTGTTTGAGAAGCTTAGTCAAACTGATATATATATATCTATGCAGAAACAGGATGTAATGGTCTAATGAAAAAAATCAAAAAATGGGAGCCCGATGATTTTGAACTTGAAATGACTACTCACTGGTCATTTCCGAAGCGTGGGGATTGGGCAACCCACGATGCTAAGTGGCGTGGCAACTGGTCGCCATATATACCGAGAAATATCATTCTCAGATATTCGCAGGAAGGCGATTTAGTTCTTGATCAGTTTGCGGGCGGAGGTACAACCCTCGTCGAAGCTAAGCTGCTCAACAGAGATATAATCGGTGTTGACTGCAACGATGAAGCACTCACACGCTGCCGTGAAAAGATAGATTTTGACTATCCTCCTGCACATGGCAAAGTGTTTTTGTATAAGGGCGATGCTCGTGATTTATATTTTCAGAGTGACGAGTCTGTTGACCTTATTTGCACCCACCCGCCCTATGCTGATATAATCAAATACAGCGATGGAATACCGGAGGATTTATCGCAGCTCAAAGTAAAAGACTTTCTTGAAGCTATGAAGCCTGTTGCAGCTGAGTGTTATCGTGTGCTGAAAAAAGGAAAGTTCTGTGCAGTGCTTATGGGCGATACACGTCAAAAGGGCTGTATGATACCTATGAGTTTTGACGTGATGAAGATATTTCAAGAAGCAGGATTTACGCTGAAAGAGCTTATCATCAAAGAACAGCATAACTGCAAAGCAACGGGATATTGGAAAACCAACAGCGTTAAGTACAATTTTCTGTTGATAGCACACGAATACTTATTCGTATTCAGAAAGTAAATAATGGTTTTAAGCCGTATGTTTCACTATATGTGAAACATACGGCTTTTAGTTTTATGTTATAATTATCATAGAGAAAGGGTGAGCGATGTGTTGTTTGAATCGGACGAAAAATTGTATGCGGTTATCGGCAAAAATATAAAATATGGTTATCCCTTTAACACACCACAAGTAAGATCACTGCACCAAAGCAGCCAAAAGCCTTAAATACGCACTGTTTCCCAGCTTACGACGGTTGAATTTGTAGCAGTATTCGGCAGCATATAACGCTGTGTGGATCTTTTCGTTTCCGTGGTAAGTTCCCATGATCATTGCTTTGAAGTTTGATATAACTTTATGCATCCAGTTCAGCTGACCGCTTGTCGGATCATATGTTTCAAAAACATGGAAGTATTTCTGTGCCAACGGTTTCTTGTAACTTCGAGCATTATCACTCTCGATCTTCGAGCCTGCGCGGATATTATCCCTGGCAAATCTACCAACAGTTATACCCTTTAAATTCGGCACATCGCTCATTTTAACGTACTCGGGATTTCCTGCTGCGTTCTTTGACAAAGCTACTATCATCTTGACTTTTTCAGTTCCTCTGCCACGCTTTTTACCGTGAGTCGGAGCACCGAGATACGTGTCATCAAGTTCAACGATCCCGTCAAGCAAATAGCGTTCTTCACGGCATTTCATAGCTTTTCTGATGCGATGAAGGATGTACCATGCAGTCTTGTAGGTCACCCCCAAAGACCTCATCAGCGTAACAGCAGAAACGCTGCATTTGTTGCTCATAATGAGGAATGCGGTGACTATCCACAGTCTGAGCGGAATATGTGTTCTGTGCATAAAAGTTCCGTTTGTGGCGGATATATCTGCTTTACAGAACTTGCATCGCAGCAGATGGCGTGACCTTATCCTGCGGTACTCAGAGCCACCGCAAAACGGGCAGGCAAAACCCTTTTCAAAGCGGATATCAAGCAGAAAATCCTTGCAAAAGCTTTCATCTGCGAACTTTGAGTATATCCCATCAAGTGTGATCTCAGGTTTCGGAAATCTTTTTGACATAGCGACAGCTCCCTTCGGTTTCTGTCACTATTATACTATATTTTCTGAGTTTTGAGGTCTGTTTATTTGGACAGCATTGTAAATTATCTGTGGTGTGTTAAAGGGATAACCATGATATAAAAAAGTATAGGACGATTGCAGGACTAACACAAGTTCAGTTGTGTGAGAAAACTGGAATCAGTTTAAGCTATCTTACGAAACTGGAATCTGCTAAGTGTGATAAGAGTGTTTCTCTTTCTTTTCTTAACTTGTTAGCTAATACGCTGAATGTTGATATTACTGTATTTTTCAAGGAGAGTGATTAACTATGCCAAGAACCCCGAATACACACGGCGGTGGAGCATTAACAAATGCAAATGGGTTGCATTTTGAACAGACTACTGACTTAGATGATGCTTTAATTAGAAAAGGATATAGCATTTCAAAAATAGGTGAAGTGTATGGTAATGGTATACATATAGGATTCAGCAAAAGAAAAAAAGATTTTAGACGATTTTTACAAGCAAACGGAGTGAATTTAAGTGTTAATTCAGATGCTTTAGAACCAGATGATGCTTTCATAAACGTCAGAAATCAAACCGTATATATAATTGAAAAGAAATTCCAAAGTGTATCAGGTTCTGTCGATGAAAAACTTCAAACATGCTTATATAAAAAAACATGGTTATCCCTTTAACACACCACAGATAATTTACAATGCTGTCCAAATAAACAGACCTCAAAACTCAGAAAATATAGTATAATAGTGACAGAAACCGAAGGGAGCTGTCGCTATGTCAAAAAGATTTCCGAAACCTGAGATCACACTTGATGGGATATACTCAAAGTTCGCAGATGAAAGCTTTTGCAAGGATTTTCTGCTTGATATCCGCTTTGAAAAGGGTTTTGCCTGCCCGTTTTGCGGTGGCTCTGAGTACCGCAGGATAAGGTCACGCCATCTGCTGCGATGCAAGTTCTGTAAAGCAGATATATCCGCCACAAACGGAACTTTTATGCACAGAACACATATTCCGCTCAGACTGTGGATAGTCACCGCATTCCTCATTATGAGCAACAAATGCAGCGTTTCTGCTGTTACGCTGATGAGGTCTTTGGGGGTGACCTACAAGACTGCATGGTACATCCTTCATCGCATCAGAAAAGCTATGAAATGCCGTGAAGAACGCTATTTGCTTGACGGGATCGTTGAACTTGATGACACGTATCTCGGTGCTCCGACTCACGGTAAAAAGCGTGGCAGAGGAACTGAAAAAGTCAAGATGATAGTAGCTTTGTCAAAGAACGCAGCAGGAAATCCCGAGTACGTTAAAATGAGCGATGTGCCGAATTTAAAGGGTATAACTGTTGGTAGATTTGCCAGGGATAATATCCGCGCAGGCTCGAAGATCGAGAGTGATAATGCTCGAAGTTACAAGAAACCGTTGGCACAGAAATACTTCCATGTTTTTGAAACATATGATCCGACAAGCGGTCAGCTGAACTGGATGCATAAAGTTATATCAAACTTCAAAGCAATGATCATGGGAACTTACCACGGAAACGAAAAGATCCACACAGCGTTATATGCTGCCGAATACTGCTACAAATTCAACCGTCGTAAGCTGGGAAACAGTGCGTATTTAAGGCTTTTGGCTGCTTTGGTGCAGTGATCTTACTTGTGGTGTGTTAAAGGGATAACCATATAAAAAAATGCAGTATGAAAAACTTGTATCACAAATTGGATGTGATATTGTGTATACATATGTGTTAAGCGATTGGTTCAAGCAGGATAAGTATCGTGATGTATTAAACTATATACAGTATGTAGGTTGTTACTATTTTTTTAATGAACTACCATTAGATTTTTTAGGACTTTAAAAGGAGTATTATTATGGCAGAACATCAAATCAACTTCAATTTTGATGCAGTTGGGGATAGGAATAAAGTCAGAATGGAAGTTGTTAATGAACTTTCAAAAGAAGAACCTGGTCAAGGTAAGAAAGATTTAGCAAGCAGATATACCTATTACGTCGAAACTCTTAATGACGGAAATAGGATATACCTTAGAAGACCTGCTAATCTTCATAATGGATTTGATTTTGTAGTTGGAGTTGAAAACATTAATTTCAATCCAAACGGGAGAAGACGCAGTTATCCAAAACATGATGACATTATTATTGATCTAACAGAAAAGAAGAAGGAAAGTTCTAAGAAATATAGACAACTCTATTCGGTATTGGAGAAGGTATATAAATGTGAGTCAATAAGCGCAGATGAAATGTTTCTGACATTCAAAACCGGATTTACAACAGAATTGATCATTAAAACGTTAAAATGGTTGTTTATCGAGCAGGATATACGATATTGGAATTATTCCGGCAGAGATATGCTTTGGAACGCAATAAAAAACGTATAGGAATATTAACAACGGCTGCACCCGAAGGTACAGCCGTCTGCTCTCAAATATAAACCATACACTCAAACATCGCTTCTCTCGCCATGTAGACAAAGCAGTTCTCCAGACCGAGCATCTTCTCAGCATCACCACTGAGGACAGCTTTCTGATAGCAACTATCGGTCTGCTTCCAAAGCTCTACCTGACGGGAGATAGCTTCACCGACTTTCCGTTCCATATCATCAAGATACTGAATGATCCTGCCTTCATTGATGAGTTTGCGAAGCCTGTCGGGACAATGGCTGTCAGAGAAATGAAGATGATACCTGATGAAATCGGTGGTGTACGTCTTGCTCTCCTCGGTCTGTGTATCTGGATTGAAGTGGGTGACAGTCACGGTGTTGGTGTCCAGTTTCCACAGCGGAATTGATTTCTTTTTCAGAGTGCTGTACGCAGTCTGTTCGCTCTTATATCTGCTCATACCGTCCACCTCACTTAATGGGCTTTATCATTTCAATGACGAGTTGTGCGCCGACCTTAAAGCCTTTGCGGAACTCATTGCGGTTGGAGAGATTGTGCAGTTCAATGTCCGCTGTCTGATATTCGTCAAGAATTTCAGTGCTGTCGGGATAGGCTTTTTTCAGTTCGGCTTCTGCCTTGACGAGCCTGTCGAGGGCTTTCTTGTATGAACCGTCCATATCCTCAATTTCGGTCAGGTGGAACAGGTCATAATCGTAAAGTTCGTCGAGAATATTTCTACTCATTGTAAAACCTCCAGTTTGACTTTCATTTCATCTGAAATGAAAAAAATCCGATCAACAATAGATTTGAAAAGATACGCCGTGATGTGATTCTTGTTCTTTATTTGTTCTTTATCATCACAAAAAGTTGGCATAAAACAGAGTAAGTGAGCTTTTGCAACTTGCTCTGAAATGCCGTATTTTTCCGCATTTTTTCAAACTTACTGAAAATCAGATAAATGGGTGGGGGATTTTCAATTCCCGTACGGGTCACCAATCAATGTTCTCGGAAACAGCGTAATATCGCCGTTTCCGAGTTTTTCTTTTATACTGAAAAATGGGTTTGTCCGCTACTTGTCCGCTACTGCGATTTTGTAGCGGACAGCTTTGTTTTAACTTGTGCTATCCTGCGGAAGAAAGCTGAACGCTCCGTCCATTGCCTGAGCCACTCTCGCCTGTGCAGTCTGGAACATATGAGCATAGACGTTCAAAGTCGTTCCCGAATTGCAATGTCCTAACGCACCCGATACTGTTACCACATCAAGCCCCGATGAGATCAAGGCAGAAGCTGCGAAATGACGGAAGCTGTGAATACCGTAGAAAGGCATATCGTTCTTCTCGCAGAACTCTTTCAGCCAGCCGTAAGGTGTCTGGTTGTTCATGGGTTCGCCGTTCCACTTGACGAACAGCCTGTCGCTCTCTACCCACTTGTCACCAAGCCTGAGTGCTTCCTCGTCCTGCTCATCTTTCAGCTCTTTGAGGATATTCATAATGTACGGACTGATCTTCAGCACACGCTTTGAGCGTTTGGTCTTGGTGGTGTCGGTGTAGATGCCACGCTCTGCCGTGTAATTGCTCGTTCTCTTGATGCTGATAATATTGTTCTCGAAGTCGATGTCCTTCCATTCAAGACCGAGCATTTCGCTCCTGCGGAAACCGCTGTACGCTATCAGATAGAAGAAAGCTCTGTACTTCGTGTCCTCGCCGTTGATAGCCGTCAGAAGCTGTGCGATCTCTTCCTGAGAGTAGATAGGCTTCTCCTTGACCTCGCCTTTCGGGATAGTCACTTTCCTGCACGGATTATCAGATACCAAGTCCATACGAACAGCGTAGCTGAACACGTCCGATATAAAGCTCAGGTTGTGACGAATCGTCTTCGGTGCGAGGGGCTTGCCTGTCTTTTCGTTCGCTCCCTCTTTGGCGAGAGAGTTCACGAAGCCCTGCAAGTGCCTTGCGGTTATCTTGTCGATACGCAGATGACCGATAGCAGGATAGACACGGTGCGTGAGCTGGAGCATACGCTCGTATGTAGTGCTTCTGAGAGCATTCTTGGCGTAGTTCTCGAACCATTCCTCCGCAAGCTCCTGAAACTTCATAGCAGAAGTCTTGTAGCCGTGGTTGACAGCTTCCTCGAACATGACTGCCTGTCTGTTCAGTTCCTTTTCGATCTGCTTCTTGCTCATACCCTCTTCGGGTCGCCAAGTCATGGACTGCTCCATGTGTTTACCGTTTACATCATAGCCACAGCTTACTCTGATAAGGTAGCTGTCGCCACGTTTCTTTATGGTTGCCATAAATTACCTCCTAAAAATCTATGACATACCCTTGTACATCTATAATCTTAGCGCAATATTCCGCTGTTGTCAAGAGATTTGACGTATCTTTTCAGGGTATGTCATAATGTTATTCTTTTGTCCTGATCTGTTATTCTAATTCTGTACTTCTCGACCTGTTATATCGGTACTTTGCGAAGTCCTCCGTCAGTCCACAGGCAGATATGAAAGCCCTTGCCTTTTGCAGGTCACGGGATAGCTGATCTTCACGTTTGATACGCTTAGCTTCGGCGTTCTGCTTTTCACGGGAGAAGAAACGCTTGTCCTCCTCTTTCTTTTTGTAGGCAGAAAGCTCCGAGGAAACGGCTTCAAACTGCTGTTTCATAGCACCAAGTTCCTGCACGGCAGCATCACGTTCTTTTTTCAGCTTTTTGATGTTCTTTTCCATAGCGACATACTTCTTTGCGGTGTCGCTGAGTTTATCATAGTCCTCCTTAGTGAGAGTGACCTTTTTGCCGAACATAGACTCCTTAGCTTCGATGCTCTCTATCTCGGTGATATTCACTTTCTTCTTGGAGAGCTTCTCAAACTCTGCAACAGTCTCGTCACGCTCTGCGGTAAGCCTTTCGATCTCAGCGTTAAGGGCGTTTATCTTGTCCTGATGCTCGCCGTATTCCTCGACCGTGTAGCTGTAACCCCTGGACTTCTTAGGCTCGCTGATCTCGATACCGTGAGCATTACAGATATTCTTCAAAATATCCCACTCGGCAAGTCTCCAACGGTTGTTCGCCTTTGCGTCCTTTCCGAAGTTCATTTCTTCGAGAGCTTTGTTCTTGGCGTTGCGAACTTCAAGACCGTTTTTGAAATGTCCTATGGGGATATAGTCGATGTGCAGATGCGGTGTCGATTCATCAAGGTGCATAACAGCGTTGAACACATAGAAATTCGGGTTTCTCTCCTGAAAGCCCTCCATGTATTCACGCAGGCACTCTTTCGTTATCTCTGCATCGGGAGTACCTATGCCTGAATCCTTTTTCGTTCCGATGTAAACGAGATGTTCATAGAAGCATTTCTGCTTGTTGGCGTTGACAATAAAACTCTTGCTGGGCGGACGATTGAACAGGTGTTCAAAGTAGTCACCGATCTTGCGATCCTTTCTTTTCTGACGGGCGTTATACTTCTCGACTGCTTCATCAAAAAGCTGGTGATAGGCTTCTCCCAATTCCTGCTGAACGAACACGATGTTGTTCGGCGTTCTGGAGCTGTCGATATTCTTGGCAGTGAACTCTCTGTTGTTATGTGAAAGGCTGCCTTTACCCTCACACATAGAGATTGATTTTTCACTCATAAAAATGTCTCCTTTTTATATTTTTATTGAACCCTCTGACGAGGGAAAACAGGTACGCAAAAGGCTTGATGCCTTTGCTATGCGAGCGCCCTTGATGGGCTTTGATTGGCTTGCAACGATACAGTGGTGATCGGCAAACCAAACGGTGCGAAGCACCGGATTTACTTGCGGAGTGCCGCCAGTAACCCCAAAGCACTTTTGACAGCCGCATACACGACTATCAAAAATGCCGGGGCTCTGCGAGGCTCCTATCGGCTGACGGAGCAGCCGAAAATGTGGGTGCATTTATTCAAAAATCCGCATTACAAAATTTCAGAAATGCGATTCTGAAAATTGTAAAATCAGAACGGAAGCTCTACCTCAACTTCGTACTGTTCAAGGAGCTGATTAATCTCTTTTTCGTAGAGCCTGATCTCCTCATTCGACAGGTACTCATAGTAGCGAGCGAGAGCATCACGGAGATGCAGACCGCTTCTTTTCCAGAGGAAGAATTTCAGCGTTTCGAGTTTGTTCATGTCTCACACCTCCTTCCCGTTGAAATACTCCACAAGGTCAGCCTTGTTCACGAGTATTTTTCCGTTCCTGCCTGCACCTGTTCTTACGGACTTGACCTTGCCCTGTCTCACAAGCTGGCGTACTGTGTGTTCGGAAAGTCCGCTGATGAGTTCGGCGCTCTCCTTGATAGTCAGCATCTCGACCTTGTTGGAAGTCGGTGCTTTGACGGTCTGCGGAACGGAGTATTCTTCGTCCTCAGTGAGCTTAATCAGAAGCTCAAGAATGTTGTCTACGATTGCTTTCTTTTCTGTTGTATTCATAGTAATAAACCTCTCTCTTTCTACGGTTTTTATGTTGTGAACTTTAAACATTTTAAGCACAATAGCTCCTATAATGTCTAAAATGTTTATTGTGTATGGATACGGGGATTGATATAGACCATTATCCCCGAACGATTACAGCCGTTTGCTGCCGGTATGGTATCACGACGGAGATAGCCGTATTCTTCCAGCATCTCCATTGTCTCACCGAAGTCGGCGGCATTCTTGAACAGCGTACAACGGCAGAGTTTGTATAAATCATTCTGCCTGATGTTGTTTATGTGCTTGGAGCGTATCTTGTTGAGTACCCTCTCAGCTTTAATCGTGCCGAGATCAACGTCACCGAGACTGTAAGCGTAGATAGCCTGTTCACGGAAATACTCGCCTATCTCAATGGCATTGCAGAATGTATCTAACGTGACACGGTTCTCTACGGGGTTCCTGTCATTCAATGCACACTTGATGCAGTGAATGATACCGCACAGTCTGAGCAGTTCACCGTGATACTTGCCGCCCCAGTCTTTGCAGAAAGCCATATCAGTAACGAGATGCGGTTCGATGAAGTTGTTGTAGTAGTCAACGAACTCGCTGTATGCCTTTGCATCGAAATGCAGATACAGCTCCTTTTCATCGTGGTATGTGAACTTCGCACCGAGGAGCTTGTACACAAGGTTCTTGTAGTTTTCTGCGACCTGCTCAGGCACAGCCTGCGTATCATACTTGCGTGAACCGATATTGCTCACAGGAAAACAATACATGAACCTCGCTATCAGTCCGCTGCCCCTGAAAACGGGATTGTTTATCATACCGTCGAACACATAAGGCTGACAGGCAAGGCAGATGCTCATGTACGGCTTTTTCAGCACGATGCTTGCCCTGGTCGCTCTGTCGCTGATGTAGGTCTCGCCATTCCACGATTTCAGCAGAAGGTCGAGATTCGGCACGTTGTTGCTGTAACGTCCGCTGAAATTACCAAGCATTCCGGCTTCGTCCGAGATCATAAGCAGAGTACCGTTTTCTTCGAGTAGGTTCACAAGGGATTCGGGAGTAACATCATCCACGGCTATCCTGCGGAAGTTGCTGGGCGGGATATTGCTCAGTTCTGTTTGCAGTTTTGCTATCTCCTCAGCGGTAACGTCTTTCTTCTTTTCAAGTGCTTCGAGCTTGCCTTGTAGGAGCTTGCGTTCCGCCTGAGATGTGAATATGTCCTGCTTGTTGTTCTCGTTCCAGTCATGGGCGAACTGAATGTACGGACGCTTTATCAGCGACATAACAGGTGACTTCTTGAAGCTCGGCTCGGCTATGGTCAGGGTGTCAAGCACAAGCGGCTCCGTATGGTCACGCTTGGCGGACATTCGGTATACTCCCGAAAAGCAGTAGCTCACTGCTGAGAGTATAGATGTGCCTGCCATTGCAACGTCCGTTGATGTGGTTGTTGCTATTGCGTCAGCCATATCACCTATAATAGGTGGGAGCGCGTTCACAGGGAACGGCAGGAGATTCGTCCCGTCGGGACGTAGTGGTATGGGCTTTGCCCACTGTGTTACATTGTCCAATGAATTATCATCGTCCTTTCTGATTTGATCTATAAAAGCACTTTTATATGTATAGCGGTCAACATCGTCATGTTGCTCCGCTGTCAGAAGTCTTTCGCAACTGACATGAACATTGTAACATTTCTTTCGGAGGGCTTGTGCGTGTATTGCGTATTTACGCAAAATAATACGCAAGATATTTTTAAATACGAATATAATCACGCAATAATACGCATTATAATTGACAGTTTGCGTGTTATATGCTATAATGGAAAAAGATACTGAAAGCGAGGAGAGCGTATGGGAACTACGACAATTTACCGTATAAACGAAACAGACCGCACGATAAATATCGCACAGTCTGTTAATGATACCGATGAAAGTGTTCATGGCGCTGTTCTGAATACAAGAACGTTCGACTTTGATGAGCTGATGAATCAGCATAAAGTGTTCTGCGAGCATACCGAGCCTTACGATGCGTTCAGGGACAGGCTCAACAGCGCCTTGCGTATTGACAGGAGCATTGATGTCAGCACCGATGATATGATTGCAAGGTTCGTTGCCGAGTATGGGGAAAACATATTCTTCCGTGGCTATGTCTGCTCAGTTATTGAGTTCTATGACAAGGAGAGATATGTCCTGCTGAAACCGAATGACGTAGTTATCGCCAAGCTCAACAGAAGAAAGATACAGGACGAAGTGTCAAAAAAGCTCATGGACTACATGGATACGCAATTTACGCTTATGAGAAGTGATGCGTATTTCAGCCATAAGGCAAATATGGAGCATTTTATGATACAGCCTGGGCGGACGATCATTGCTGCCGACGAATACACTTATAATGTATTCCGTGAAAGCGATAACTGCCTGCTGACTATCCTTGCGGAGATCGGGCAGCTCGTTCATCAAAACAAGTGGACAGTCTGCGAGTGTGGTTTCTGCCATAAGCTGTTCCTCGGAACGGAAGGCGAGGTCTGCTGTCGCTCTGCTGAGTGCATCGAAGCACAGAAACAGCAGAAAGAGGCTATTTACAAGGAGAATACCAAGGAATACTCTGCCGTCAAGCGTGATTATGATGCCTACGTCCGCAGATATAAGAAGATACTTGTAGAAGCAGGCATTGAGAAATATCATCCTGCCGAGTTTGACGAGTTTATGCAGGCAAAACAGGAGCGTATGGACGATATGGACAAGCTCAAAAAACGCCTGATACGGAACGGTTTACCGACCAAGGAGCTTTTTGAGCTTGGGGCTAAGTATAAGGCTGAGATAAAGGCGTTGGCTGATGAGCTGGTTGAGAGGTTCGGAAAGAAAGTCTGAACTTTGAATCCAGTGGGTTCAAAGTTATATGGTATCGAATTTTAGGCAATTTACGGGTTTTCAGGTTGCTTTTTCAGCAAATTTGTGTTATAATGTAATTTGGATATTTGTTTTTAACATATAAAGCATCATAAGGAGAATAGTTATGGGCATTTCAAGCAAAGAAACAGCAAAATCGAAGCTCTCTGAGCTGATTGAACGATATAATAATACGCTCAAAGGTAAAGACCATAAAGACATCAGTGAAGAAACTATCCGTACCTGGCTTAATGAATTGCTTGCTATTTTCGGTTGGGATGTTCAAAATACTGCTCAGGTACTTCAGGAACGTGTGCTGAACAATCAGCAGGTGAAAAAGCTCAAAGAAATCAGTTCAACCCATAAAAAGCCTGATTACACATTGATGAACGGCACTAATATCAAATCATTCTTAGATGCTAAATCTCTTGATGTAAATATATTCACCAGTAAAGAAACTGCCTTCCAAATTCGTTCATACGGTTGGTCTGCACAGTCCCCATGTGCATTTGTATCAAACTTTGAGCAGTTCGTAATCTATGATACCCGATTTGTCCCATCGCCTGATCAGAGTGCTGCTATGGGAACAAAGCAGTATTCAATAGATGAGTATATTGAATATTTTGATACCCTGTACGAGCATTTATGGCATGATAATATCTGTTCCAACCATCTTGAACAGCTTTATAAGACAAAAGCCATTGAAGGCAATAACCAGCTCGACAGCAACTTTATGCTCATGCTGTCTGATTTCAGAATTAAGCTTGCAAGAAGATTGGTAGAGCTTAATCCCAATGTAATAAACAACGATTCGCTGCTCAATTACTATGTTCAGGTGATTCTTGACCGTATCATCTTCATCAGAGTATGCGAATCGAAAGAAATAGAAAAACACGAAAAGTTAAAGCATTTTCTTTCTGACGAAAACGGATTCTGGAATTCATTCAAGAACAGCTGCTATATGGAGTTCTATGACCATTATGACGGAGCTATGTTCAAGCGTGACGAACTATTCCAGAGCCTTAATATCGACAACGATGTTTTTGCAGAGTTTGTTAACGGCTTGTATTACCCATTTCCATACCGTTTTGACGTAATTCCTGTTAAGGTTATTGCTAACATCTATGAAGAATTCCTTGGTAAACAGCTTGTTATTAACAATGGCAGGATAGAGGAAGTCACAAAATCCGAATATGTTAAAACAAACGGAGCTGTCTGCACTCCAGAGCATATTGTGGATATGATTTGTAAGCAGACTGTTGACCTTTCAGCTGTAAAAACAATAGATGACATCTTCAATATCAAAGTGCTTGATCCTTGTTGCGGTTCAGGTGTTTTTGCTGTGTCCGTTTATGAACTGCTTACAAAGAAAATGATTGCAATCCTCAGCTCCGATGAAAATGAACGTAGCAAATACAGCGATTATTTCTATGTTCAAGACGATATCTTTATGCTCACGATAGCAGGCAGACGAGCTATTGTAACAAACTGCATTCATGGGATAGACTGCGATGAAGCTGCCATAGAAGTAACGAAGATGTCATTAGCCATGAAAATCGTTGACGGCAACAATACATTGGCTTGGAATGGTATAGGTGCATTTGGTGAGAAGATACTCCGTGATATAGACGGCAATATAAAGCTCGGAAACACGTTGGTAAGCACAGATAATCATATTCCGGCAAAGTATATTGCAGAAATCAAGCCTTTTGACATTAAGATCGCTTTTGCTGATGTTTTCAGTAAAAACAAAGGCTTTTCCTATGTAATAGGCAATCCTCCTTATGTTGAAACAAAGCATTTCAAGGCAGCACAGCCATTGATGCACGATTATTTAAGCACAAAGTATAGCTCATTTGAGGGTAAAGCTGACCTTTCGGTATTATTTATCGAGAAATGTATCAGCATACTTGCACCGAACGGAAAACTCGGATTTATAATTCAGAGACGTTGGTTCAAAACTGATTACGGACGTTCGATCCGTACTCTGATCAATGAAGGAAAGTACCTTGAAAAGCTGATCGACTTTAAGTCAACAGATATTTTCAAAGGCAGAATCACCTATGTTTCGATCATGGTTCTCTCCAAAAAGAAAAATGATAGCGTTCAATACTTCTTTATGCCTTCGGAAGCCGAGGACATTAAGACTATATTTGAAAACAGCGAAGATAACGGCGATTTTGCAAGTTGCGACTTCGCTTCATTACCAATAAAAACAGGCACAGAGAGCTGGTCTTATGACAACTATCAGATTGAAGAAATCAAAAAGAGACTCGCCGAAACCTGCGGTGTCCTGGGAGATTATCCGAAGTTGGATGTAAAGGACGGTATTCAGGCTCTTTGGAAGAAGATGTATCATCTTACTAATTGTCATATAGATGGAAAATATATCATCGGTAAGAACGGATTTAAGGAAACTGTAAAAGTCGAAAAGGATGCTGTAAAGGCAGTAATCTATAACCGAGAATTCTATCCCTTTAAGGCAACACCGCACAACTTGCGCAGCAGCCCAAAAAATGATATAATAAAAGTATGAAAAGCAATCTTCAAACCTCACTCTTCGGCGATGCCTTCCAGAGTGCAAAGACCAACAAAAAACAGTTCCTTGAGAAAATGGATTCTCTGATCCCTTGGCAAGACTGGGTTTCTATAATATCTCCGATTTATTATGAAGGGAAAGTCGGACAGAAGCCATACCCAATCGAGCTGATGCTCAGGATCCATATTCTCCAGAATTTCTATGACCTCGCAGATATGGCCGTTATGTATGAGATACTCGACAGCCGCTCTTTCTCTGATTTCTGCGGCGTATCATCTCCCGATGATGTTCCCAACGGCGATACTATCGGCCGATTCAGACAGCTGCTTATCGACAACAATATCCAAGAGCAGATATTCGCGCAGGTCATCAGCATCCTGGATAAGAATCATCTCATCCTGAAGAAAGGTACTATCGTCGATTCGACACTTATTGCCGCGCCCTCCTCCACAAAAAATGCTGACAGGCAGCGCGACCCCGATGCGCATTCTGTCAAGAAAGGCAATCAATGGTATTTCGGATACAAGGCGCATATCGGTGTCGATAAGGACACCGGCCTTGTTCACCACGTCAAGGCGACCGCTGCAAATGTACACGATACGGAAGCCGTCGATGACGTGATCGATGGCGATGAAGATGAAATATACGGAGATTCGGGATATCTGAATGTTGAGGAGCATATATCGGAGGAAAAGCAAAAAGAGGGGCGGGAGTATCACATCAACCGCCGGCGCGGTGCAAAGAAGAAACTGGAGCCTAATGATCAGTTGGTTTTTGAGATAGAAGAGTTTGCGAAGTCCACAGTACGTTCAAAGGTCGAGCACGTTTTCGGAGTTGTGAAGCGACTGTTCCGATTCCGACGAACGCGGTACCGTGGCTTGCGAAAACAACAAGCCAAATTTAATATGATATTCGCGCTGGCGAATCTTTATCTGGCTGACAAGAAAAACTTGCTGGCTTGATAAAGTGCGCCCTGCGAACAGGATCTTGGGCAGGCATATCTGTTTGGGGTATGTCTTGCTTTAGAGGTCATTTGTGCGGTGTTGCCTTAAAAAAGTTGAGCCCGATGCTTACTGCGTATTCCCTTATGAAGGGGCAAACAATGACATTATTCCTTTTCCGGAGCTTAAAGAGAAATATCCTTTATTAGCTGAATACCTGTCAGCAAATAAACAGCGGATCACCGAGCAGGTTGAGTGCTATGAAGGTGATTTGTGGCATAGATTTACCCGTGAACACAACCACACACTATATAATGTGGATAAGATCATTATTCCGATGACTGCAAGAGATACGATCGCAACATTCATCAACGACAAAGGTCTGTATATGGATAATGCGAATGTGTGGTTCATCACTATTAAGGGAGCATCCGCCAATCTTATGAAAGCTATCACTTGCATCATCAATTCAACAATATTCACGGTTCTTGGCAAATCGGGAGCTAATCCTCAGAGTGGTGGATACTACAAGTTTAATAAGCAATTCCTGATGCCTATTCCTTTTCCTATTAATGCAATCAATGAGAAAGCTAAATGTGTAGCAACACTCGCCAACTATTATGATGTGATTTCTGAGTTACAGGAACAGTATTTATCAGCGACTTTCAATACCAAAGAAATCATTGCAGGACAACTCAGACAGCTATGGTTTGAACTTGATGATATTTGCTGTGAACTATACAAAGTAACTGCTCAGGATAGACAGCAGATTATTAATATGGGACGAACGGTAAGCCGTATCGACCTTCTGAATGGAGTTAAGTGATATGAACATAAAACAGCTTGTAAATAAGTTGCTGAAAATATCAGGTGATGTTACAAGCATCGAGAAGGCATTGGTTTACTCTTTTGCTGATAAAATCGCTGTTGATACTAATAAGAGTCAGTGGTTGAAGAACTACTTATCAGATATTGATTATTCTATTGTAGATAAGGTCAATCAGATCACAGAGAGTAAGCTGACATTAAATGAACTTATCGCTATTTTTGAGATGCTCGTTCCTCAAAGCGAAAAGAAGGAAAAAGGCGTAGTGTACACTCCTGAGATCATAACAAAATATATCGTCAGTCACACGCTTAACTGTAACAATATACCTACCGTACTTGATCCTTCATGTGGCTGTGGTGCTTTTCTTGTTACAGCTGCCGAATATATACACGAAAGATATAGTATTTCGTATTCTGATATAATCTCATCTTATCTTTATGGTGTTGATATAGACAGCAATGCAATAGACAGGATCAAGTCTTTGCTATCATTAATTGTTCTCATGAATGGCGAAGAAGAAAAATGCAGCTTTAATTTTATATGTTCAGATACGCTTGATAAGAAAACGTATGATAAACTTCAGAAAATGCATAAGAACGGCTTCGATTGCGTAGTGGGCAATCCTCCGTATGTTCGTAATAAAAACATGAGTGAAGACACAAAACGTCATTTGACTAATTGGGTATCATCATCAATTGGTAATGTTGATCTGTACATTCCTTTCTTTGAGATAGGTATTAACCTGCTCTCTGATAACGGCAGGCTTGGTTATATCTCACCAAACAGTTATCTGCAAGGCGTAAACGGAAGAAGTCTCAGGAAGTATTTTGCTGCTGAACAGCATCAGCTTGAAATTATTGATTTCAGGGATAGTCAGGTTTTTGAAAATGTTACAAGCTATACTTGCATAACTCTTATAGACAAGTCTGTTAAAACAGATGCTATCAAGTATTTCAGGTTAAATGAATCCAATACATTGGAAAAGCATACTTTCTCTGAGTATCATTTTACTGACTTCCCTGATGGCAAACCGTGGAGAATGAGAGAGAGCAGTATTGATGAGGTGATCCATAAGCTTGAATCATCAGGCACTCCGTTATCAAACTGGAAAATCCGTAATGGTCTTGCCACCTTGAAGAATGATATTTACTTCTTTGCCCCGATAAAAGAAGACAATACATATTATTATAGAGAATATGACGGTAAGACATATAAAATAGAAAAGAAGCTCTGTATTAAAGTTGCTAAACCGAACATCATCAAAAATGAAGCAGAGCTGGAAAAGAAAATGGAAATCGCTATTTTTCCATACACGCATACGGATAATGCTTATCAGCTTATTGATGAGGAATTGTTTAAATCTTCTTTTCCCGAAGCATATAATTTTCTTACCGAATACAAATCCATATTGCTTAACAGAGATAAGGGACACGGAAACTATCCTGCCTGGTATGCGTATGGAAGAACTCAGGGCATGAATAACTTTGGCAAGAAACTTCTAATTCCATATATAAGCGGAAGTCCTGTCGCTGTTATGTCCTTAGATCCCGATGTGTTATTCTACTGCGGATATGCTTTGCTCTCCGAGGATATTGAGGAACTGAAAATACTTAAAGTTTTTCTTGAATCAGAAGCGTTCTGGTATTATATCTTCCACACAAGCAAGCCATACTCTAAGGGATATATGGCTTTTGCGAAGAATTACATAGTGAATTTTACAATACCTGAGCTTTCTGAAGAAGAAAAGACATATTTGTTGGAATCACACACTAGTGAAGAACTGAATGAATTTGTATGGGGAAAATACCATTGTAAACAGATGATTGTCTAAATTGGTGAGAATTATGATTAAGAAAATAAAAATGCGTAATTGTGCCACATACGATGAAAGTGGCATAGAATTATCTGAGTGTTCAAAGGTTAATTTTGTTTACGGACCTAACGGAAGCGGAAAATCAACCATTAGCAACTATTTTCAAGATATAACAGAACCCAAATATGCAGATTGTAATGTGGAATGGGAATTCAATCAACCGTTAGAGGTGTTGGTTTATAACAGACATTTCAAGGAGACAAATTTCTCTGGTGATATAGACGGTATTTTCACACTTGGCAAAGATGTAATTGATGATATGACAGCTATAGATGCTTTGAAAGCGAGAAAAAAGGGATTATCAGATGAAGTAATAAAGAAAAAGACTATATTACAACAAAAGAAGGAAGAATTAGAGAAACATACACAGGATTTTCAAGATACGATCTGGAATGTCATATTAAAACAAAACGAAGCAGATTTTCAGGAAGCATTTGCAGGTTATAGAGGAAGTAAGAAAACCTTTTTCAATCAGGTGATTAAGCGTTACAAAGACGGACATTCTTCTCCACATTCACGAGAGGAGCTTCTGAAAAAAGCGTCAACCCTATTTGCTGAAAAGCCAGAAAAGCACGATCTGTTAAAATTAGAATATAAAGATATTCTCGAAGAATTACATTCTGTGGAAACATCTGATCTTTGGGCTAAGCATATTGTTGGAAATCAAGATGTTCCGATAGCAGCATTGATTTCTCATTTGGGCAACTCAGACTGGGTGCAAAATGGTATGAAATATTTAGGCGATGATTGTAAATGTCCTTTCTGTCAGCAAGACACAATAACTGATGCATTAAAATCACAATTAGAACAATTCTTCAACAGAGAATATGAAACATATTTGCAAACATTATCTATTTTTCAAACCAGTTATGAAGAGTGCAGTCAGAGAATTTTCAAACTACTGACAGATATACTCACAAACGATTCATTCTTTTCAGTATCACAGGTTGATATTGGAAGAATAAAGACACTTATTGATGCTTTGCAAGCAAATATCAACGCTAATAAGAGTGAAATAGAGAAAAAAATTAAAGAACCCAGCCGTAGTGTGACGCTAAATCGTACCGATATTGAGTCCATTCTAAAACTGATTAGTGCAGGAAACGAAACAATTCAGAATCATAACACTATGGTTGATAACTTTGCGACTGAAAAGAATAACCTTATAGCAGAAATATGGACTTTTCTCCTTGATGAGCAAGAAGCACTAATTTCAGGATACTTAAAAGACTATAAAAACTATGATAAAGCAATAACAGGGATTAGTAGTTCCATCGACAGTTATGAGAAAGAAATCGATGAAAAAGAAAAACAAATAATAGAAAAAAACAAAAACATATCAAGTGTCCAACCCACAGTTGATGAGATAAACAGATTGCTTAATGCGTATGGCTTTAATAATTTCAAGATTGTTCCTTCGCCTACAAAAGATAATTGTTATCAGATTCAACGTCCTGACGGATCATTGGCAAGTAACACACTGAGTGAAGGCGAAGAAACATTCATATCCTTTTTGTATTTTTTACAACTTACTAAAGGTGCTACAGACATATCAAGAGTTTCTACTGAAAAAATATTGATAATAGACGATCCTATTTGTAGCTTGGATAGTACAATTCTATATATTGTCAGTTGCTTGGTGAAATCATTAGTATGTGATGTCAAAAAAGGCGACTCAAATATAAAACAGATATTCATTTTTACGCATAATGTGTTCTTTCATAAAGAAGCTTCTTTTGTTGACGGTAAAATTGATAACTCAAACGATGTAAGTTATTGGATATTGCATAAAGACGAGTCCGTTTCAAGAATAATTACGTATAAGCATAACAATCCCATTCACACTTCGTATGAACTTCTTTGGCGTGAATTAAGAGATACTAACACTTCATCTTTTATTACAATTCAAAATACAATGCGGCGTATTATTGAAAACTATTTTGGTATGCTTGGAAATCGGAAATACGACCATATAAAAAAGAAGTTTCAGACTATTGAAGAACAGCAGATCTGTGAATCATTGTTCTATTGGATAAACGATGGTTCACATTCAATTCCTGATGATTTGTACATTGATAGTTATTCAGATTCAATTGAAAAATACAAAACAGTTTTCAAAGAAGTGTTTGATATTTCAGGGCATATTGCCCAATATAATATGATGATGGGTATTGATGATAAAGCATAATCAAAAAGGTGAGGTGTTTAACCATGTCAGAAGAAAAACGAGTATGGGGAATCCATACCCTTGATGATAATCTGTTCTTGAAAGAAAACGTTGTAGCTATCGGTTGGAATGAAATTGGTGACCTTAGCAAGATCGCTCCGGACCGTGACGCATTCAAGAAAAAATACACTGAGACATATCCTGATGCTAAGAAAATGGGAATTGCAACCAGTGCAGGTATGCTATACCGATTTGCCCATGAAGTTCAGATTGGTGACTACATTGTATTCCCGTCAAAGATCAACAGAGAGATCAATATCGGAACTGTTGAGAGCAACTACATATACGAACCTGATACGGAAAGTTACGTTCAGCAGCGTAAAGTAAAATGGTTGAAGCACTTACCGAGGACTGCTTTTTCACAAGGAGCGTTGTATGAGATTGGTTCGGCATTATCTTTCTTTTCAGTCAAGAATTATGCTGACGAATTCCTTGCAGCTTTAGACAAGAACTTCAAGGGTACTGTTTCAGCAGATACCGCCGATGATGAAACTGTTGCTGCAACGGCAGACGAGATCATCGAAAACACAAGAGACTACATTCTTAAAGAACTGAGCCGAAATCTTAAAGGCTATGACCTTGAAGAATTTGTGGCTGATCTTTTGAGTGCTATGGGATATAGGACAACCATTTCCCCACACGGCGGTGACAGCGGTATTGATATTACAGCCTATAAAGACGAGCTTCCGCCGAGGATACTTGTTCAGGTCAAGAGCCAGGACGGTGATATTAAGGAGACAACTATACAGTCACTGAAAGGTGCTATGCGTGAGGGTGATTATGGTCTGTTTGTGACGCTCTCAAACTACACTAAAAAGGCACAGAAATACCTCGACAATACACCGATTATCCGTGGTATTAACGGTAAAGAGTTGGTCGATCTGATATTGAAATATTATGACAGCCTTAGCGAGAAATACAGGAAGATGATACCGTTGAAGATGGTTTATATACCGGTAATAAATGCAATCGAATAACTATGGAGGAAATATGTTTCCAGAATATGAAGTATTAAAATTCAAGAATTACAAGTCATTTGAAGATTACTCATATATCTCCAGTCTCAAAAACATAAATGTATTCATTGGAAAAAACAATTGTGGAAAATCAAGTTGCATCGACGTGTTGCAATCTTTAGTTGATAATAAAATCAGTATTGGTAATGCCAAAGTTCAAATAGATTATCGAATGAAAGACAAAGATTACGATTTGATGATGAGCAAATCCAATTATAGTAAAACCTCAATGATACGTCCAGACAAGGGTCAATTTATAGGTAAGATAATTAGTCTTAATATGAAGTCAGGATTCGCTGATAATTCTAAAAATAGAGAGTTTTATTATGATGGAAATAAAACTATTTTCTTTCAGAATGAATTAAGCGTTGATACAATTGTTGATGATTTTAATAGAAAAGTATGTGAAATAAAGCATTATAGATTAAATGCAGAAAGAAACATCTTACCAGAACAAGAAGATAAAAAAATATTTCTGTTAGAAAACGGTTCAGGTGCCACAAATGTGATTCTCCATGTTTTAAACTATGCAAATTGTGATGAAAGACTTGTCCGTGTAGACGTTTTGAATGCCCTTAATCAGATTATGTATCCTGATTCAAAATATGATAATATTTCAATTCAAAAAGAAAAGAATGAAGAATGGGAAGTTTTTCTTTATGAAAATGACAACAGATTTCCATTATCCCAAATGGGAAGTGGATTAAAAACCATTATACTCGTTTTATTGAATATTTTAGTTATGCCTTGCATAATAGGCAGTACAGCTAATTCTCAGAACATAAACTATAAAAACATCGTTTTTTCTTTTGAGGAACTTGAAAACAATCTTCACCCAGCTTTGCAACGAAGGTTATTTGAATACCTATATCATTTCAGTATTGAAAATGATACTACCATATTATTAACGACACATTCCCATGTTGCAATTAATATGTTTTCTGATAAGAAAGAAGCTCAGTTATATCATGTTATTAAAGAAAAAGGTAAGTCTTCAATTAACAAAGTTGAAGATTATATCACAAAGTGCGAAATACTGCAAGACCTTGATGTGAGGGCAAGTGATCTATTCCAGGCTAACGGTATAATATGGGTCGAAGGACCATCTGATAAAGTTTATATTAAGCATTGGCTTGAATTATGGGGTGATAGTGAACTTGTTGAAGGTATAGATTATCAATTTCTATACTATGGCGGTCGCATCTTATCACATTTCACTGCAAATCCGGATAGCCAAGATGATAATCTTATCAATATTCTTTCTACGAACAGAAATTCTGCCATTGTGATTGACAGTGATGTATGTGGTAAAAGAAAAGGTATCAATGTGACTAAGCAAAGAATTAAAGATGAATTCAAGTCAGTTGGTATGTTTTGTTGGATAACACAAGGAAAAGAAATAGAGAATTATATTCCCTATCAGGCAATAAACGCTGCTTATAATAGTAACCTCTCAAAACAATGTGGCAGAAATGAGTTGTTCCCGGACTACATAAAAAAAGTTATCGGTAAATCAAAGTTTGATAAAGTTAATTTTGCTCACAAAGTAATAGGTTCAATAACTGCAGATGATACAAATAATATTCTTGATTTAAAAAGTAAGATTATTGAATTGAGCAATATGATCAAACATTGGAATTCAAAAGAATAATCGTATATTTTCAAAATAAAAACAACGGCTGCACCCGAAGGCACAGCCGATAATTCTCAGGTATAAAGCATACACTCAAACACCGCCTCTCTCGCCATACTGATGAAGCAGTTTTCGAGACCAAGCATCTTCTCGGCATCACCGCTGAGGGCAGCTTTCTGATAACAACTGTCAGTCTGCTTCCAAAGCTCCACCTGGCGGGAGATAGCTTCACTGACTTTCAGTTCCATATCATCAAGGTACTGTATGATTTTCCCCTCATTAACGAGCCTGCTAAGCCTGTCAGGGCATTTGCTGTCGGAATAGTGAAGATGATACCTGATGAAGTCGGTGTTGTAGGTCTTGCTCTCCTCGGACTGCGTATCGGCATTGAAGTGTGTGACGGTCACGGTATTGGTGTCCAGTCTCCACAGTGGAACGTATTTCTTTTTCAGTGGGTTGTATGCGGTCTGCTCACTTGTGTATCGTAAGCGTATAACCCCCAGCACCTACCCCACCGAAGTCTAATAAAGTATAATAAACTCCAAGGAACACCATGAAGTAAATTGAATAATCCAAATTGATCCATGGAGTTCATTGGAGACGATTAGACAAGGAGGTAACAGGTATGGACAAAACAACATCCATCACAACAATCAAAAAAGAAATGCAGCTTCAGGAATGGTCTGCGCAGATCAAAGCACAGCAGGCAAGCGGTCTGACGATCCGGGAATGGTGCAAAGAAAAAGGGATCAAGCCAAACACGTATTACAACCGCCTAAGAAAAGTTCGTGAAAAGTATATCGAAAATTCTCCGACCATCGTTCCTGTATCAGTTCCTTGCTCAAACGAAAATATCCGCATTGAGAAAAACGGACTTCAAATATCTCTTCCGGCAGATATATCTGCGGACACTCTGACCGCTTTGGTGCATGAGCTATGCTGAATGATCTGGCAGCGGACGCACAGGTCTATCTTGTTACGGGATACACCGACCTTCGACGCGGGATAGACGGACTTGCGACTATCGTTCAGGCTCAGCTTCGACTTGACCCGTTCTCGAAAGCATTGTTTTTGTTCTGCGGCAGACGTTGTGACCGCATCAAAGGTCTGCTGTGGGAGGGCGATGGTTTTCTGCTGTTGTACAAGCGCCTTGACAACGGAAGATTCCAGTGGCCGCGCAGTGAGACCGAAGCAGTAATGCTCACATCTCAGCAAATTCGCTGGCTTCTGGAAGGCTTGAAAATAGAGCAGCCGAAGGCTATCCGTGAGGGAAAGCCGGGGGCGCTGTATTAAGGCAATACTTACCGAATATTCAGAATATGTGCTTGAAAAGCCCCTCTTTTCGTGGTATCATTAAAGTATCATCACGAACGGAGGGGTGCTTTATGTCCGAACCAAATATGACATCGGAAATTGTATCGCTCCGTAATGAAAACGCTGTTCTCAAGGAAGAACTAGCACTTGCCAATCAGCAGTTAGCGTGGTTCAGAAAGCAGATATTCGGAAGAAAAACAGAGCAGACATCTGTTGTTATGGAAAAGGAGTTCGGTGTTCAGCTTTCCATGTTCGGAAACAATGAAGAAAAATCCGCAGCTAAAATCTGCCGAAACAATTACTGTTCCCGAACACAAGCGCAAGAAAAAACGCACTCACGATGAATGGATGAACAATCTGCCTGTAAAAGAAGAACATCACAAAATTGACAACCCGGTATGCGAAATATGCGGCGCCGAAATGGAAGAACTGACTCCCGA
The DNA here is from genome assembly GCF_000179635.2 of Ruminococcus albus 7 = DSM 20455. Lineage (NCBI taxonomy): Bacteria > Bacillati > Bacillota > Clostridia > Eubacteriales > Oscillospiraceae > Hominimerdicola > Hominimerdicola alba. Next base: position 788,755 of record NC_014833.1, read on the forward strand.
AAAAGGCTTACGATGAACTTATATTTACGCCGCCAAAATATCATATCCGCAGGCATATAGTACATAAGTACAAGTGTCCCGAGTGCGGAGAAAAGCCCGAAGAAAGGGACGAACCTTGTCATATCATCCGTGCGCCATATCCTCACGCTATGATCCCGGGAAGCTATTGCTCTCCCGAACTTCTGGCTCATATCATCTACGAAAAATATGCAAAGTCAGTACCTCTGCACCGTCAGGAAAAGGACTTTAATTCCAAAAACATACCTCTGCTCAAAGCGACTATGTCTAATTGGGTAGGCACTGCTGCCGAAAAATGGTGTTTGCCGATTGTGGAGAAAATGCATGAGATGCTTATCGCAGGGCAGATGATCCATGCCGATGAAACGACCGTTCAGGTGCTTCGCGAGGAAGGCCGAAAGCCTACCACGACATCAAGAATGTGGGTCTACTGCAACGGCAAAATGAATGACAGGAGCATCATCATTTTCGATTATCAGCCGACACGAAAGGGTGAGCACGCCTCGAATTTCCTGAAAGGATTTATCGGCTATCTTATCTGTGACGGATACGATGCCTACAATGCAGTCGAGGGTGCTAAGCGATGCGGCTGTATGACTCATGCAAGGCGTGGTTTTATTCAGGCTCTTCCGAACGACCAAAAGCTGCACAGCACTTCTGTTGCGGCAAAGGCAGTAGAATATTTCAACAAGATATATCACGAAGAAAATCTGCTTGCCGACAGCTCCACAGAATACAGATATAAACAGCGCCTTGTGAAGGTAAAGCCTTTGCTTGACGAGTTTTTTGCGTGGCTTGAAAATGTTCAGGTCAGTGGTAAGGGCAAGCTGACAGATGCAGTAAGATATGCGTTGAATGAACGGAAATATCTTTACACGTTTCTTGAAAACGGAGACGTGCCTATCGACAACAACAGAGCCGAAAACGCAATAAGACCGTTTGCGTTAGGCCGAAAAAATTGGCTGTTTTCAAATACAGCAAACGGAGCCAGATCAAGTGCAACGCTGTATTCGATCATTTCAACTGCACAGGCGAACGGTGTTGATGCTGAGAAATACCTGACCGAGCTGTTTTCACAGCCTGCGGGGACGATATTATTACCATGGAGGGAAGAAAATGAAACTTAGTAATGAAGATGCAAAGCTGTTTTATGAACTGTTTTTTCCACTGCTTGACTATGTGAACAGAGAATATCATATACTTCCTGAGGAAGATTATTTCGGGCAAGGAATGATCGACCCACAGGACGCTGCGGAGGTTGCCCACTTTTTATGGGAACGGACATGGATCATTGATGATTATCTTGAGCGATCGGATCTGCCCGAAGAACACATGGAGATACTTAAAAGCTGGAAAGGGTGCATCACCGGCAGATTTATCATTGAGCGACATTGGAAAAAGGGATCGGTATTTATATCGATCGATGACAATTCTGTTTTTCTTGTAAACGGCATTGTCAGCAGTTGGGAGGAAATGCTGAGAAATGCACCGATGCCAACTTTGCTTGATGCAGCGCTTCTGCCATTTAAAAATGCGATCATTTCCGATGGCCTGGTATCTGTTATGCCGATCATATTCGGTCCGAACAGCAAAGCTGATTTCAAAGAAATATACATGGACGCAAAGAGAAATGGAGAAATCAAAGCCAGAATATGATGTTACGGCCGGGTGTTATCTGCCCGGCTGTTTGCTTTTATGATGCGGGGGGTTATACGCTTACTGTGTATCTGCTCATAAAAAATCCTCCTACTTATCGTTCAGATGTATCAGCGAGCGGTCATAAAAATATGCTCATTTTGTCCGCTGATATGATCTGCACATCGGTTAAAAACGAATAAGTACAAGGGTATGTCGAATGGTTTTTGTCCGCTATTTGTCCGCTAAGGGTGCAAAAACTTAGCGAAAAACAGGATAAACGGACTTTTGTGATTTGTTCTAAAATGCCGTATTTTCGGGATTTTCTGCATATCTCGACAAGTCACGAAAAGTGCGCCGAGACTTTCAATTCCCGTACGGGTCATACTTTTGAGTGCTCGGAAACAGCGTAAATACGCGGTTTCCGAGCTTTGCTTTTTATGTGAAATTGCCATTTGTTCTTTGTTTGTTCTTTATAGAGAAAAATACAATTTTTGAGCCTTGGGGTCAGGCACCTCTCGGCTCTTTTTTACTGCATGAAAAATCAAGCGCTGCACTGACTGCTTCGGAGACTTTTGCCCTTGCTTCGTCGAGCATATGACAGTAAATATTACTCGTTGTTGAGACCGTCGAGTGTCCTAACGCTCCCGAGACTGTCACGATGTCAACGCCCTGGTTGACGAGAAGCGATGCGAACAAGTGCCTGAAGCTGTGCAATCCATAGAACGGAAGGTCGTGTTTCTCACAGAACTCTCCCAGCCAGAAGTAAGGTGTGCCGTTCTGCATGGGCAGTCCGTTCCACTTGGTGTATAGCCTGTCGGTCTCAACCCACTTGTCACCGCATTTGAGAGCCTGCATATCCTGTTCGTCCTTGTACTCACGGAGCATATCCATTATCTCCTGCGGAAATTTCAGCGTCCTCTGGGATTTCTTTGTCTTGGTGGTATCGGTGTACGTTCCCTTTCTGCCTGTGTAGTTGCTTGTTCTGCGGATGCTGATGATATTATGCTCGAAGTCCACATCTTTCCATTCAAGACCCAGCATCTCACCACGGCGGAAACCGCTGAATATCATCAGGTTGAAGAATGTGCGGTACTTCAGAGGCTCATCGTTCAGCAGTGTGAGGAATCTCTGCACCTGTTCGGGCGTGTAGATCTTCTTTTCTGCCTGATTGTTCTTCGGCAGTGTGACCTTTGAGCATGGATTGTCGTTCACCACGCCCATTTTTACGGCGTAGCTGAATACATCGGATACGAAGCTCAGGTTGTGCCTTATGGTCTTGGGTGCGAGAGGTTTTCCCGTGCGCTCATTGGCTCCCTCTCTTGAAAGAGAATTTACGAATGCCTGTATCTGCCTCGGGGTTATCTTGTCCATTCTCATGTGACCAAGTGCAGGGTATATCCTTCCCCTGAGCTGGAGCATACGCTCGTATGTGGTGTTTCTGAGGTTCGGCTTTGCGTATTCCTCAAACCACTGCTCGGCGAAAACCTCGAACTTTATCGCCTTGCTCTGATAGCCCTTGTTGCAGGCTTCCTCGAACATGACAGCCTGCCTGTTTACCTCCTTCTCGATCTGCTTCCTGGTCATGCCCGTTTCGGGCTTCCAGGTCATAGACTGTATCATCTGTTTGCCTTTGCTGTTATAGCCGCAGCTCACCCTTATGGAGTAGCTGTCGCCGCGTTTTTTTATAGTAGCCATAAAATTTCCTCCCTGGAAATATCACAGCGTACCTTTCCGATATCAATTGTAGCGCAATATACCGGCTTTGTCAAGGCACGCTGTCCGAACTTGTTAAGACCGGCGGCTATCCTCCCTTCTTTTCCATAAATCTTTCTATATCCTTCACGACCCCTTTCATTGAGAACCTGCCTGCTTTATTGTAATCTATGAACTCACGGCACAGGTATTCCGCCCATTCCAGGTGATGCAGGCTGTATACGAAACGCTCATCGGGCTTTTCGGCAGGGGAGCGCGGTGCATATTCCTGCCAGTCACGCATAAGCCACAGGTAATCATTGAGTGTTCGCCACGCCTGTTTCTCCCACTGTTCGTAAGCCCTGCGTTCTTCTGCTCGCTTCACGTATTCGCTCGCTTCTTTCGCAGTCGGGGCTTGTCCGATGCTTATGTTAAGACCGAAGTCGCTGTTCAGCTTCTTCACCGCATCTATGGGCTTTGCCAGCCCGAACATCTTCTGCGTGAAGCTTATCACATCGGCGGACTCGCCGCAGCCGAAGCAGTGGAGCCTTTGGGGGTAGACCTTAGCCGAGGGCGTTTTCTCCGCATGGAACGGACACAGGCACATACCCGACCTGTTAATGTGCAGTCCGTACCCGAGGGCAACTGTCTTCATATCCACGGCCTGCCTGGCTTCTTCAAAAACAGTTATTTTCGGAAATATGCCATAAGATCAGCTTTGTTTACCAGTATCTTTCCCCGCTTGCCTGCACCGGTGCGGACTGACTTTACTTTTTCCTGCGCCACCAGCTGTCTCACAGTATGCTCTGAGAGTCCCTGTATGACCTCGGTGCATTCCCTGATGGTGAGCATCTCCACAGGCTGTGAGGCGGTCTCACGGCTTTCAGGCTGCGTCTCGGCACCATCGTTTACGAGCCGTATCAGCAGCTCGTAGATATTGTCAACTATGATCTTCTTTTCAATACTGCTCATCATATATGCTACCTCCATCATTACTGTTCTGCTTTTGGCAGCGACCAGTACCACTGACCGCTGCGTTTGACCGACTTCACACCAAGGACTTTCTTTGCTTCGTCCAGTGTTCGCTTCGAGATATTTGAGAATTTCGCTTTGGCGGTTATTATCTGCTGTGAGATCTCGCCGTTTTTCAGCTCCTCCTGCAGAAGCTCCATAGCCTGTCTGCCCTTGGACTTTGTACCTACGCCCATAAGTATCTCATCGATATTGCACTCATACTCGCCCCTGAAATAAAAACCCCTGTCAGGGTCAAGCTCAAAGGCTACTGTTTTTCCCTCGGGGGCGAGACTGCTTTTCGTGTGGGCGATCATTCTGAAATTCGGGTTTTCCTTGTCCCTTGCCACTATCAGTACGCTTCGTGCGGCGGCTGTTATATCGATGGAGCCAAGCCCGCGGTATGTTGACTTCATTCCCATTGCCTTGTTCATGTGACCGATAAGCACTATGGCACAGCCGTACTTCTCTGCGATCGCTCCCAGGTGACTCATAACGGGGCGTATCTCATTGGCTCTGTGCATATCAACTTCCGCCCCGATATATGCCTGCAAAGGGTCGAGGATAACGAGCTTCGCTCCGGTATGTGCGATGGCTGCTTCAAGACGTTTGTCCGACATGGTGACGTTCCTTTCGCTCTCGTTTATCACGATGATATGAGAGCAGTCTGCACCTGCACTGAGAAGTCTCGGTTTGACTGTGTCGGAAAGTTCGTCCTCAGCCGTCTGGTAGATTACGTTCATGGGCTCGCATTTCTCCTGCGACTGCGGAAACATACCCTGTGTAAGCAGGGCGGCGACATTCAGTATCAGTGTCGTCTTGCCCTCACCCGGGTCACCCTGTATGACCGTTATCTTCCCGAAGGGTATGTAGGGATACCACAGCCACTTGGTTTCCGTAGCCTGTACTCTGTCCATGTAGATGAGTTCGTTGGATATCATTTCATTGTGCAATATAAAACTCCCTTTCCTGTTGTATTTCTGACCGCTTGAAAACCTCCCTCCGTATACAATCTTTTTACCCCCGAAAGTTGCACGAAAACGTACAACAAATAATAAAATATGTCCAAGGTAAATATAAAAACATATGTTTGCATAAACCGCAGCGTGTTTTTTTGTGCGGTATGCACTGCAGGATATCAGAACCTGACCACTTCCTTTTCCGCAGAATTAAAAAGCGCTTTTATTATTGCAGCCGATTAAAAATCTTCAGCGCTGTATTACCTATTATAGCGAACCCGAAGCCGCTTGTCTACTCGTTTTATCCCTAAAGATTCCGGGCATTTTTTCTCTTGGTAGACAGAAATCTGGTACCCTGTTTCACGCCAAATCACTTCAAATAACTTCACTTAACTTTGAGTCACGATTTTTTCTTAAAAATCAAGTTTCAGAGCTTTCGTCATAATGACATGGCGGTAGACATTTTTTTCAAAAAAATTTTTTCTGTTTGCTCGTGAAAGATCTTAACGGCTGCATCGACCATTTTATATCAACCGAAAAGAAAAATCAATTCGTATTCTGAATAAACTTTTTCGGGCAAAAACCGAAAGTCCCTTGTGTCATGTGGTAATATAAAGTATTCTGAAAACTTCTGCGGCAGTCTGTTCCCGAAAAGGCTGATTTTGCTGTCGGCATAATGACGAAAGAGCTGAAAATGTTAGATATAATTTTTTTGCTAAAGGAAGGTTGCAAGGTTGCAGGTTTTTATAATGTTTGCAACCTTGCAATGTTGAACTGAAATTTTTTTATGATATTCTGTAAATATTTTCGGAAATCAACAACAAATCTGCGAATTTTCTACCTATATATATGAGGGGGAAAATAATCAGCATTCTTAGACGGCGTCCGTGACTGATGCCGGGATGAATTATTTTTCAAAAAAATAAGAGCCGAAAGGCTCATTACGAATATGCTCCCGAAGGGTGCAGATCACACCTAGCAAGCACGGTATGGTGTGGGTACAAATTTGAAAAACACACCATACAAAGCTTGTGAGAGGGACACCCCTCAGACCCCGATGATCAACATAAGAAAGAGAGGTATTTTTAATGAGAAGAAGGACGAATAAAATGCAGAAAAGCAAGCGTGATATTTTCCTGAAGATCAGAGTTACTGAAGAAGAACTTGAAGCGTTCAGACGCAAGTTCAATAACAGCGGAATGAAGACATTTTCCGGCTTCCTGAGAGCGATGATACTGGAGGGATATATCGTTCGTTTCAACGAAGATGAGCTTCGTGAAATTTATCGCCTGGCGACGAACATTAACGGCAATATAAATCAGATATTGCGTCACGTTGACCGTGATGATAATTCTTTTGACAGCGACATCGCAGAGATCAAAGAAAAGATGTATCAGATCTGGCAGGCGATGATCTATTTTCAGGGGAAGAATTTACAGTTGAAACACTGAGAAAAACAATGCGCATTGCACTGGTATTATTTCTCTTTTTGCTGCGCCTTTCACAAGAATTATTACAATCATTCTGATATTCTGGACTCCGGTAGTTTTATCGGATATAATGGATTCACAATAAAACTTATGGAGGCGATTTTTATGTATACTATCCCCGAGTTGGCAATGCCGAAATCACGCAGGGTAACTACTGTCTGCAACGGAAGAAAAGAGGTCTGGGAAGACCGTGAAGAAGCACAGGACTTCTTTCTCAGACAGATGATGACTATCGAAGGCGAGGAACGTGAACGGGCGGAGTGTGTTTACATCCAGCTTATACATGGGTTGGAGGAGTGCAGTGATGAGGACTGAAAGGAGATTAATATGCTGAACAAAGTTATGATGTCAGGCAGACTTCTGACCGAGCTTGCGGTTACTATAAAAGATGACCTCAAATATTGTATATTCAGTATTGCTGTTGAGCAGACTAAGCGAAAAGGTGTTGATGCCGTCAAGACAGATACATTTACCTGCATCGCTTTTGATGACAATGCAAGTGCAGTGAGCTTTCTTTATTTCAAAGGCGGTACTATTACATTTGTTGGTTCGCTCAGGAATGCTTACGATAACACCGCTGTTCTCATAGTTGAGGAGCTGCACTTCAAAAATAAGTTTGATGTTAAGGTGGATGTTAATTCGGATCAGATTTTCTGACAGTGCAGTTAATATGCTCTCAGGCGAACGGAAAAGGTCTGTAATGGCTTTCGGATATGGTTTCCGTTCTGTTATCCATTAATATGAAACGAGGCTCTCAGAGTTTATTCTGGGAGCCTTGTTGTATATGAAATAGTTATTGCAATAACATAGATTTTGCTTTTCACTGTAAATCATAATTGTGTGTCTAATGAGTTGATGTAAATGCTTTGTTCAGAATGGATAAATGATTTGTCTGTTTTAACCAAAAAGGCAGCGCGATATTGATTTCTATGTAGTTATGTGTTATAATATTAAAAAATCATTAAGGTGGGATAATATGGCTCGAATGGATATTGAACACATTAGTTTTTTAAATAAAGAACGTAATACAGTTCACGAAAAAGTATCGACAACATATACTTCTTTTACTCATAATGGCAGAAAATATGTTCAATTTGATACTTATGGTCGTTCTGATCGAGAAAATCCTGGTAAGATAAGTCAATCCTTTCAAATTGATAAAGAAACAGCAGAATACTTATTAAAAATATTAAAAAAGGAATTTGATTTGTAATTATGGAGGGTTATTATGAAATATGAAAATATGCCCCCTTATGCTCCAGTTTTAATGGAATCAACTAGAGCCATTGGTTATAATCTTGAAGCGGCTGTTGCAGATATTGTTGATAATAGCATAGCAGCTATGGCATCTGAAGTAAATATTTTTTTCTCACCATATGACGCTGTTCCTTATGTTACATTTTTAGATGACGGTGTTGGAATGAATGAGACGGAGATAAATAATGCAATGCGTTATGGAAGCAAGAGTTCTCTTGATGAACGTGATAGAACTGATCTGGGCAGATTTGGTTTGGGATTAAAAACAGCTTCACTTTCACAGTGCCGGTCGTTAACGGTTATTTCAAAGCAGAATACAAGAGTTGAAGGCAGAAAATGGGATCTTGACAGCGTTTATACCAGCGGTGAATGGTCACTTATTGTTTTAGATGAATCTGATATTAAATCTATTCCACAGTATAAACAACTGGAATCTTTTTCGCATGGTACTCTTATAATATGGGAAAAACTAGATAGAATGCTTGAAGGGGCTGCATCTCCCGAAAAGCTGATGAATAAAAAAATAGATGATGTCAGAGAGCATCTTGCCCTTGTTTTTCATCGATATATATCCGGAGAATCTGGTATTCAGAAGTTAAAAATTTCGATTAATAATTTTGAGATCAAAGCTAAAGATCCGTTTCTAATAGGCAGAAGTACTGTGTTTCAGCATGATGAAAAGCTTTCAATTGAAGGTGAACAGGTGCTGGTGTCGGCATATATGCTGCCGCATATCAGCAAAATGACCCGAGCGGAAAAAGAAGCTTTAGGTGGCAGTGAAGGGTTGACTAAGAACCAGGGTTTCTATGTTTATCGAAATAAACGCTTATTGGTATGGGGAACATGGTTTAGAATGCACAGAAAAGATGAGCTTTCTAAACTAGCGAGAATAAGAGTTGATATCCCTAATTCTCTTGATCACCTCTGGACCTTGGATATCAGGAAATCAACTGCAGTTCCACCCGATGTAATAAAACGTAATCTGGAAAGAATAGTGGAGAGAATTTCCAATGGAAGCAAACGTGCATGGACTTTTAGAGGCAAACGGGAAATAAGTGATCAGGGGTGTCATCTTTGGAATAAGGAACAAGCCCGAGAAGGTGTACAATATGTTCTCAACAGAGATCATGTTTTTTTGAAAATGCTTTCTGAGTCTTTGGATTCCGATCAGAAACACATTTTATTCAGTTACTTAAAGCTGGTTGAGGGAAACCTTCCTTTGAATCAGCTATATGTTGATCTCAACAATGAAGAAAGAGTCAATGTTCGCAAAGAAAAAGATGCAGAAGCTGAGGCAATGGATTTTGCAAAAATAATTCTTGAAAACATAAAAGACAGTTCGTCAAGAAAAGAGCAGATCCAACTTATGCTTCAAACTGATCCGTTCTGCAATTATAAAAGTATAGTCGAGATGCTTACTATGGAGTATGAATTATGAATGATTTTGAAATGTTTGAAAAAATGGTCAGAGTAAAAATACAGGATTTAGCGCCTAACCGTACACCTATGGAAGAGGAGCTGAAAGAAGCCTGTGAATTCGTAAAGCCTATGTTCCCAAAAATTTCAGAACAGGAAATTGATAATCTGATTAAAAAGCTGCAGTCAGTTCTTGATGTTGATATGGATATTGGAGTGTACATTGAAAGCGAGTATGAACCGTGGCTTAAGGATCTGAAAAGAAAACAAAGCTCAAATCCAGATTATTGGTTTTATTGGAATAGATATGTTAAGTATCTGGAAGAAGATATGCAGCGCCCGTCAACTATTATTGCGTCAATTGATGATGTTTCAGACCGAATAGTTGACTTGGCAGGTAATCCGAAGGCGGAAGGAGCACTTCATAGGCGCGGTCTCATAATAGGAGATGTTCAGTCAGGAAAGACTGCAAACTATATCGCAATAATGAATAAGGCTGCGGATGTTGGTTATAAGGTTATTGTCTTGCTTACCGGTACTATTGAAAGCCTGCGCCGACAGACACAAGAACGTGTTGATGAGGGTTTCATTGGACGAAGCAGTAAAGCTTTTTTGAATAAAAGCCGTCAAACTGTAAAAAAAGGAGTAGGTTTAAAGGATGCAAGGCATTTTGCTACAGGATTTACTACTGAGTCAAGTGACTTCAGGAAGGCAACTCTGCAAAGCATGAATGTAAGCCTGAAGAATATGACAAATGAACCGGTAGTGTTGGTTTTAAAGAAAAATGCCAGAACACTGACAAATCTTATTGATTGGCTTGGAGATAACAAATCTGCCAGCGGTAAGATTGATCTTCCTTTACTGCTGATTGATGATGAGGCAGATAATGCTTCAATCAACACTAAAGATGATAATAGCCCAACGGCAATCAACAAAAATATTAGAACGTTACTTAATATGTTTACATCAAGTTCCTACATTGCAGTAACAGCTACACCGTTTGCTAATATTTTTATTCTGCCGGAAAAAACCGAGGAGATGGAAAACGATGATCTGTTTCCTTCAAACTATATCTATGCTCTTGATGCACCGACAAATTATATAGGCTGCAATGAGATATTTGGAGATAATGCACCATTTGAAAAATCGCTGATAACCATTGATGATGCAGATGCGTGTTTCCCATATAAGCATAAACAGCATATTCCTGTTGAGACACTTCCGGAAAGTTTATATGAAGCTTTGAGATATTTCATTTTAGCAAATGTAGTTCGCGACATCAGAGATGATTCTAGTGCACATAGATCTATGCTTGTAAATGTCAGCAGGTTCACTGCTGTTCAGGATAAAGTAAGCGACAGAATTAAGGAATGGCTGTTTGAAATCAAACGTGATATTCAAAGCTATTGTCAAATGGATGAGGATGCAGCTTGTCAGAATCCTAATATAAGCAAATTGCGTGATATGTGGTATAAATCTGATTATCCATTCTTTAATAATACATCTATTCCTTGGAACAGGGTTCAGAAGGAATTTCTTATGGCTGCTGCACAAATAGAGGTTCGTACTATAAATCAAAGAAGCAGCAGCAAGATACTTGATTATGCAGAATATGATGACAGCGGATTGAGAGTTATTGCTGTCGGAGGACTCAGTTTATCAAGAGGATTGACTTTAGAAGGACTTATGGTAAGCTATTTCCACCGTAACAGCCAAATGTATGATACTCTCATGCAAATGGGGCGTTGGTTTGGTTATAGAGAAGGGTATAAAGACTTGTTCCGTATATGGATGCCTGATGATGCGATTGGTTGGTATTCGCACATCACAAGTGCATCAAATGAACTGCGTGAAGAGATACTCCGTATGAACAGAATAGGTGCGGAACCAAAGGATTTCGGATTAAAGGTTCGTGCTCATCCGACTACCCTTATCATTACCGCTAAGAATAAAATGAAGCATTCTGAAAAAGTGGAAAGATGGATTACACTTGACGGAGAATTCTTTGAGACTCCAAGATTCCAGCCAAGCATCGAAGTGATCAGGAACAATAGAAAAGTAACAGATGAAATTGTCCAAAAGATAATTACAAAATGTGGAGAACCTGTTGATTCTGGAAATCAGCCGCTGTTTTGGAATAATGTTCCGTCTGAAATCATCTGTGAGTTTTTAAGAAGATATAATTCTCATCCGATGAACATGGAGGCAAATGGCAACACATTAATAAAGTATATTAATGCAAACTCTCAATTCAGCACATGGGATGTTCTTGTTACTACTAATAAAAATACAAAAGAATCACATAAAATATGTACTTGTTCTATTCATCCGACAAAGCGTCCGTTTGCAGACAAGCCTGTTAAGTACAGTGCATACGGCACTAAATTGAGAATAGGAACAATGGGCTTGACGAAGCATGGTTTAAGTGAAAGTGAACTTAAAAAAGCAGAAGTGGAATTCAGAGAACTGAAACGTTCTGAATACGAGAAAAAATATGGCAAAGATGCAAAAGACAAGCTTAGCTCTATGAATTTCCCAGACAGAGCATATCTGATTAAAGGCAGACATCCTATTTTGGTAATACATTATCTTGTACCTGATTTGGAGAAAAGCACTAAGATATTAGGTTTCGATATGGATAAAGATCTGCTTGTTGGATATGGAATGGGTTTTCCGAGATCTGCTGGGTCCGAGCCAACTTCTGCTGTTTATTACCTGAACCTTGTAGAGCAGCGTAAATACATGGATGTGGATGATGAAACGGAGGAGGATCAGTTTGATGACGACGACGGAGATTTCTGATCTTTGGAAAGTAATTAGTGTTAATACTGGAGTTACTACCGCAAGGCGAATTGATGCTGAGCATCCTTTGGATTTTTTTGCATCATATGACGAAGAAAACAGAATGCAGCTTCTGCTGATATCGGATATCCTTCCGGTCCTGCCTAATTCCAGCAAACAAATCTTAGTGCGTGCAAACCCGAGAAATGATGGCAAATTTGCAATTTGCTTTTCACTTACTGATTCTGCTTTGAAGGAGCTGTTTTTTTCACTAACTTGGGATATAATGAATTGTACTTATGATATCTCTGATCGTCATGTCGGAATTAATAAAGCTGTAAGCAGATTCAAAAAATGGCAAAAGATGTTTGCTGCTTCAAAGGATAAGATGTCAAGTACTCAAGTCAAGGGATTGATTGGAGAACTCATTTTACTTAGGGATATATGTATTGATAAATATGGCGTAAAGAAAGCTATTGAGGGCTGGGTTGGTCCGCTTGGAACTGATCAGGATTTTCAGTTCGATGATACGTGGTATGAAGCGAAAGCAGTGTCTGCCAGCATGGATAAAGTTAACATTTCATCTTTTGAACAGTTTGAAAGTGACAAGGACGGTTTTTTGATTGTTAACAGAATTGAAAATACATCACCTTTAGATCCGGATAGTTTTACACTTAAAACGTTAACTCAAAGAATATATGATATAATTAGTAACGATGCCGATCTTAAGTCATTATTCCATATGCGTCTTATATTGTATGGATATAATGAAACAGATGATCACTATGATGAAAGTTATAAACTCATAGCTACAGAAAAGTATTTGGTTGACGAAGCTTTTCCCAAAATAATAAGAAGCAAATTGGATGCATCAATCTGCGATGGAAGCTATGAGATAAGTATTCCAGCAATACAAGGCTGGAGAATCGTATGATATATTAATCAGCAGGGAGTGATAATATGCAGAGCTTTGAAGAATACCGTAAGGAGTTTCTTGAAGATGCCAGATCTACAGAAGAGAGTGAAGCCATAGGTACAGTTGCCAGCTTTGTTAAGATATGTGCGCTGAAACTCTTTGAAGGTGATGTAATTCCGGAATATAATCCCTGCTATTATAGTGGCTATGGATATAGAAATGCCATAGTTAATGTTGATGGTTATTCATATGATGAACATGACGGATCTTTTTATCTTCTCACGGCTTTGTTCTCGGGCAGTGAGCAGTCAGAAACTCTTTTGGGAAGTGATGCTAAAACCGCTCTTGACCGATGCAGAGCTTTTGCTTCAAACTCAATTGAACATGAGCTTGCAGATAAAATTGAAATAAGTACAGATGCTTATGATCTTGCTTCATACATACAGGAACAGGCAAAATATGTATCAAGATTTGTCATTGTTTTGCTGACAGATAAATCTTTGAGTGCTAGGGCAGTATTGACAGATAATTCTGATGGTAAAAAGAAAAAAAGCAAACGCAAAGGTGTATTGGATGCAGAGCCTATATGTGATATTGATGTTGAATACCGCATTTGGGATATGGAAAGATTTTATCGTCTTTTTTCTGCAAGCGAAGGCCGTGAAGAAATAGAAATTGATTTTAATGACTACCTTGAGGGTGGTATTCCCTGTCTGTCAGCTAATGCCGGAGACAGTGAAGACTGCAAGAGCTATTTATGTACTGTACCGGGCGATGTAATTGCTGATCTGTACGATCAGTATGGAAGCAGGCTTCTTGAAGGAAATGTCAGATCGTTTTTAGGTAAAAGAGGTGTAAATAAAAACATAAGAAATACTGTATTAAATGAACCAGAAAGGTTTTTTGTATATAACAATGGGCTTGCAGCGACTGCTGTTGAGGCTGATGTAGAAAATGGGAAACTGTTAAGAGCAAAAGATCTTCAGATAGTAAATGGAGGGCAAACAACAGCTACACTGTTTTCAGCAAGGAAAACCAGCGGAGCGGATCTGTCTAAGGTTTCTGTATTAATGAAATTAACACAGGTTAATCCTGAATCGGCTGCAGAAATTGTCCCGCTAATTTCAAGAAGTGCCAATAGTCAGAATAAGGTTAATCCGGCTGATTTCTTTTCCACTCATGAATACCATATTAGACTCGAACAAATTTCCAGAAGAAAATTTGCTCCTGCAAAAGATGGGGCACAGCATGAGACGCATTGGTTTTATGAACGTGCACGAGGTCAGTATATACAAGCAACAATGAATATGACAAAAGCTGAAGAACGAAAATTTGCAGCTCAGAATCCGAAGGATCAGATAATTACTAAAACAGACCTCGCTAAAGTACTGAATTCATGGAAAGGATTTCCACATATCGTCAGCAAGGGTGCCGAATCCAATTTTTCAGAATTTGCAAAACAAACTGAAGCCATGTGGGAAACACGCAAGGATGATTTTAATGAGAACTATTTTCAAAATGCTGTGTCAATAACCATAATGTATAGGTCTTTGGATAAACAGATACCGAAGCAATCTTGGTACGGCGGCGGATATAAAGCAAATATTGTCACATATTCGATTGCTTTGCTTCAATACTTGATAAAAAAATGGTATTCAAAGCAAACGATTAATTTACAAAAAATATGGCAAAAACAAAAATGCCCGGATATACTGATGAATCAGCTTTTGGTTATTGCAAAAGCGGTATATTATTCGATTACTTCAGATGATCGTCCAGTTCAAAACGTAACCCAATGGTGTAAACAAGAAAAATGCTGGGAAAAGATCAAGACTTTGGAAATAACTCCTGTTGAAGGCTTTAAAACCCTTCTTCATGGATACGAGGAAACAGAAACGATAAAAAGAGAAGCAAGAGAGATTAGAAAAATAGAAGATACGATCGATGATCAGAAAGCTGTGCTTGATTTAGGGGAACAGTATTGGATCAGGTTAGACAATTGGCTACGCAAGCATCCTCTTGCCAACAGTTATGAAACAGCTGCACTTCATAAAGCGATGAAGATTTCACAAGGTCAGTTTCCAAATGAGAGGCAGTGTAAACTTTTGATGGAATTAAGAAAAAAGGCTGTTGGTGAAGGCTTTTCGCCAAAATAAAAATATATAGTATAAAGGTGTAATAATCAATGGAAAAATATAAGGTTGTAGATCTGTTTGCAGGTGCCGGCGGTCTAAGTTTGGGATTTGTTCAAACAAAAAAATATGAAATAAAGGTTGCATTTGAAAACAATCCTAATATGCAGAAGACCTATAGAAGGAATCATCCTAAAGTTGATGTCAGGGGGGATGTTTGTGCGGCAGATTACAGCGAAATAAAAAGAAAATACGGAACGATTGATGTTGTTATTGGCGGACCACCGTGTCAAGGTTTCTCAAATGCAAACAGACAGAAGAACACAGCTGTTAGCCTTAACAATAAACTGGTCAAGCAGTATGTTCGAGCTGTAATTGAGCTCAGCCCTAATGCATTTATCATGGAAAATGTTAGTATGCTTAAATCTGAGGTACATCGTTTTTATTTAGAAAAAGGCGATGAAGAATTAATCAAAGAATATAATATTAAGGTTAAAATGACTCCTCTCAAATTAGTGGATAGTCAATACTGTTTTGATGGAATTCTGGATGTCATAAATGATCAAAGCAGTATTGAGAAGTTTATTTGGCCGGAACGCTTATATCAAGAAATAAATGTTATATATAAAATAACATCAAACCTTTCTAAATTGAAAACAACATTAGATAAACATAAAAATACTTTGCTGAAGCTTATTAATGAATATGAAAAAGCAAACAGCTTGACTGGATATATTGCGGAATGTTCAAATAAGGCTTTTGAAACCATACGCAGCTATTATGAAAACAGGATTGATTGTTCTAATATAAAACAAGGAATAGAAAGCGCCATAATGCTTCAGAGGATGTTGTTTAAATCATTAGAAATAATAAACAATAAGATTCTCGTTGATGAATATGATACTGAAAATGGCATATCAGCCAATATACGATCAATGGCTGTACTGGATTACATAAAAGCAATACTTGAATCTCCCAAATATGGATATAAATTAAATAGTAATGTGTTATGTGCTGCTGATTACGGTGCTCCTCAGAAACGGATGCGATTTGTGATCATGGGAATCAAGTCAAGTATTTCGAGTATACCTACATTTCCAATGCCAAAGTTCGAAGAAGATGAATATAGAACAGTTAGAGATGCGATTTCGGATATTGAGGATGTTGAGCCTGTAGTAAACATTACTGATGATGTCGGAATAGTATTAGAGAATAAAGATCTTGAAGG
Source organism: Ruminococcus albus 7 = DSM 20455 (assembly GCF_000179635.2). Lineage (NCBI taxonomy): Bacteria > Bacillati > Bacillota > Clostridia > Eubacteriales > Oscillospiraceae > Hominimerdicola > Hominimerdicola alba. The sequence goes on from NC_014833.1 coordinate 805,293, forward strand.
ATTAGCTAAAAAACTGAGAGATTCTAAGAAACTATACAATCATATCATAACAGCTACGACAGAAACGGCAATGAAAAGATTCAAAGTTATTGGTCAAGGACAGAATTTTCATTCATTGTCAGATGATCTTAAATCAAATACCTATACTAATCCCAACAGGACACAGAATACTATATATACAAGGCTTAAATATGACGAACCGTCAGGAACAGTAGTGAATGTGAGAAAGTCTATGTGGATTCATCCAACAAAAGATAGGGCATTGAGCATACGAGAGGCTGCAAGACTGCAGACATTTCCTGACAGTTTTGTCTTTTGCGGATCTAAAGACCAGCAGTATCAGCAAGTCGGCAATGCAGTTCCTCCTATAATGGCAAAAGCGATTGCAATGAAATTAAACAGGATATTGGAAAAGTCATATGGCAGACAATCACACAAAAGAAATAAGAAGTTATAATATGTCAAGGATCAGATCGGTTAATTCAAAACCCGAGCTCCTTGTAAGAAAGTATCTATTTTCAAAAGGATTTAGATACGTACTCAATGATAAACGTTATCCTGGAAAGCCGGATATCGTATTGCCAAAATATAAAACAGTTATTTTTGTGAATGGGTGTTTTTGGCATAAACATGACTGTGGAAGATTTGTTTGGCCAAAATCCAATATAGAATATTGGAGAACAAAAATAACTCGAAATGTTGAGCGCGATAATGCTAATTATATAAAACTTTCAGAAATGGGATGGAATGTAATTGTACTGTGGGAGTGCCAGCTTAAGAAAGATACTATGACTAAAACGTTGGATGAATTATCATTTCAATTAAAAAAGTCTATTTAAGCACCCCACAAATACATAAGATAAATTGTGCGAAAGAGGTTACTTGATTTCGAAACATGGTGGAGAGGATACGTGGTGGAAATGAAAATCGGAGCAATAAATGATGCAAACGTTAACTAAAGAACAGTTTATTTCAAAAATATCTGATATCGAAAGAGTATGCCTGGTTTCGATACATGATGGAAAAGTATATCTTCGGGCAGATATTGAAAAAGGCGGAGACAATGGTCTGCGTATCGAGATGATGGATTTTGAGATGAATACATCGTATGGATTTTATGAAGCAAATAGCTTGTGCAGAAGCAATTATTCCGGTGGGATAAGCTTTATTGAATACAGTTCATATGTTGAAGCTGAACATCGTGCTATAAACGATTTTCTTGATTTAAATCCTCATTCTGCCTTACTGTATTGTGATGATAATGAGTTGTATGAGCTTACTGATAAGTATCCTGCAGATACTGATTTATATGTTGCTGTAAACTGATATCATCTGAATTAGCCAACTCTCGCAAATAATGCGACAGTTCATAACTATACCCACAGTTTACTTGACTTTACAAAACAGCTGTGCTATAATACAGGTAAAGTCAGAACAGGAACGGCCGAATGACGGCCGCTGTAACAAAAATAATTACGAAAGGAGATACCCGAAATGAACGCATTTGCTATGTCTTATCTGTATAGCGGAATATTACTGAGCCTCAGCCTCGAACAGGAAGAGACTCTTATTGTGCTGCATACAGAACATAGTGCAAATGATACGGTCATTTAGGGACTTCGATTCAGTATAGATCCTTGAATAGACATATTGCACCGTCTGTATACAGCAGACGGTGTTTTTTCATGCCCGCATGATGGAATTTTGGCATACATCCCTGTCTTAGAAACAGGTTTTTGCGAGTTCGAATCTCGCTGCGGGTACTATATGCTCTCGTAGCCCAACGGCAGAGGCAGCGGACTTAAAATCCGTTTATTATGAGTTCGAATCTCATCGGGAGCACTGACTTTGTCAAGGATCATATACTGAAAGGAGATGTTTACGATGCCGGTGATCGACGTGAAGGCAACAGGCAATAATATCAAGAATATCATCAGGTCTAAGGGCTTTAAAATATCCGATGTACAGGCTCGATGCGGTTTCAATACACCGCAGGCTATCTTCAAGTGGATGCGCGGAGACGCTGTTCCCACTATCGACAACCTGATAATACTGGCGGATATGTTTGATACACCGATAGATAAAATAATAATCGTCACCCGAATATGAGTGACGATATATGGGTAAGTGCGCCGAATTGGTGAAGGCAGCGGACTGTAAATCCGTGACATGGAAACGCTGTAGGTTCGAGTCCTACCTTACCCACCATATGGCGGATTCGTCTAACAGGTCATGGACACAGCACTTGCAGGCAAGCGCTTGGGCTTTCAATCTCTAAATAGTGGGTTCGATCCCCCTATCCGTCACCAATGGTCGCATAAGCCTAACTGGTAAGGCAGCAGTTTGCTAAACTGTGAGTAATCGGAACATTCCGATGTCTGAGTTCAAGTCTCAGTGCGGCCGCTAAAAGCTATAAACCAATATCAAAAGCGAATAGTTAAAGAAAAATGGTTGTTTTGGCAACTGAAATCAGAGTGGGTTTGACAGAAAATACATTTCCAGCTAATCACATTTGCAAACATAGTTGGAAATACATTTCCAACTATTGACTTTTTAAAGCAAACATGGTATAATAATTCCAGAAATCCATATAATACATGGCAGAAGGAGTTGATCACTATGATAGACCGCCCTGAATATCTCAGATTTCTGAACGATTGGAAGGATAAGCAAATAATAAAAGTTATTACCGGTATCAGAAGATGCGGAAAATCCACGTTGTTTGAGCTTTTCCGGGAACAGCTCGGAAAACAAGGCGTTGGTGATGACCAGATAATATCTATAAATTTTGAAGAAGCCGAAAATGAAGAACTCCACGACTGGCATAAAATGTACAGCTATATAACATCCCGTATGCTTCCTGATAAAACGAATTATATCTTTCTGGATGAGATACAGTGTGTTGCTGATTATCAAAAAGCTGTAGACAGCCTGTTCGTAAAAAAGAACACAGATGTTTATATAACAGGTTCAAACGCCTATTTTATGTCAGGCGAGCTTGCAACGCTGTTATCAGGCAGGTATGTTGAACTTAAAATGCTCCCTCTGTCATTTAAGGAGTACTCAAGTGCGTTTGATGGATTAAGCAAAGAGGAACTTTACAGAAATTACGTGTATAACAGCTCCTTTCCCTATACAACGGAACTCCATGACAGGCGGAACATAAGAACATATCTTGACGGTTTATATAATACCATTGTTCTGAACGATATTGTCACCAGAAAGAAAATACAGGATCCGCTGATGCTGAAAAGCGTTATAAAATACCTGTTCGATAATATCGGAAGCCCATGTTCTTCAAAGAAGATAGCCGATTCGATGACAAGTGCAGGAAGAAAAATATCCAATCATACTGTAGAAAACTATCTTGAAGGTCTTACCGATAGTCTCCTTATGTACCGTGTCGGAAGATATGACATCAAGGGGAAGGAATACCTGAAACTGCTGGATAAATACTATGCTGCTGATGTCGGTCTAAGATATTATCTTCTCGGCACCAATAATGCAGATAACGGGCATATCCTGGAAAATGTGGTATATCTGGAGCTTATTCGCAGAGGTTATGAAGTATATATAGGTAAAAACGGTAATACGGAAGTTGATTTCGTGGCTGTTGACTATGATGGAAACACCGAATATTATCAGGTATCATGGACTGTTCGTGATGAAAAGACTCTTGAAAGAGAACTCACACCGCTGCAAAACATTAATGACCATAATACAAAGATACTTCTGACTATGGATAACGATCCGCCTGTATCATATAATGGGATCAGACAGAAGTATGTTCTTGACTGGCTGCTTGATAAATGATCTGCAAATGAGTTATCTGCTGAAATTTTCAGCTATTCGGAAATCACGAATAACTGCTTAGTTTTCGGCAATTCTTTAAGCATAGGTGAGCTATCATGGAAAAGAAAAAAGAAATGTCTATAAATAATTTCGCTCTTCTTCTTGCGCTTATATTTTTTTTAGTAGGTGCATATCCGGGCTTTCGCAGTTTGAACCTGAAGAAAAAATGCACGGTTGAAATAAAAGGCATCATTGTTGCCGAGAGATCAGGTCCGAAGTATCCCGATAGATCTCATCCGAAAAACAAATATTTATGGGGCAGAGGTATAACGGATATCTATGTCGAAACGGATGGCATTTTCAAATATGATAAACTTTCAGCGGGCGCAGGCGTTGGGGAAATAGGCGATGAAGTTATTATCCGCTACGATCCGGATGATCCCGATGAATACTATTTCGTAGGCTATTACGGTTTGGACAGAACAAATGCTGCATTTGCCTGGGGACTGAGCGGAATTATGATCATATGGTCATTGGTTGACTTCATTTACTATAACATACCGCTGGTGTTTCCTAAACTGCTGCAAAAAAAGCAATAATTACAACAACTGATAACAGCTTCCATCCACACGGATAGGAGCTGTTATTTTTAATGAAATTCTGCAATTATTAAAATTTGTAGAAAAATATTGAAATCGAATCTCTCTGGGGTATAATAAGGAAAACCTTAGAATAAACAATCTTCATTATTTTTTATACTTCTATTGACTTATAAGGTCAAATGTAGTATAATATATTCAGAACAACAAAGGAGGTGCTGAATATGTTGTTTGATTATCTTCTTGAAACATTTGGTCAAAACGAACCTATATTTCTTTCAGATATTTCTTATGAGGATTATTCTGATATCTGGCTCAAAAAAGAACTTGCGAAGCTATGCGAATGCGGACAGATCATTAGATATGAACGAGGTATCTACTATATCCCCGTCAAAACACCATTCGGCAACAGTATTCTGAATCCCAATAGGATAATTGAAAGAAAATATTTATCCGAAAAAGGAAATCGAATCGGATTTTACACCGGGATAACAGCGTTGCAGCAGGCAGGGCTTTCTACACAGATGTCAAATATTCCCGAGATACAAACAAATAACGAGAATTCAAAACTCCGCAGAGTAAAAGTCGGGAATCAGGATATTATCCTGCGTAAGGCAAGAGTTAAAATAGACAATGACAATATATTTGTTTTGCAGTTTCTTGAAATGATGAACAGCACCTCAGCAGGATATTTTGACGATGAGAGAAAAGCTGTCATCAGAAACTGGATCAGGAAATGTAATATTTCTCAGGAGCTTGTGACAAAATATGCTCCGTTTTTCCCGGACAAGACAATGCGTAATCTCATAGAAAGCGGCGTGATCTATTATGTTGCATAACGAAAAAGATATTTTTGAGCAGCTTATCCTGCGAACATCTGAATATCTCGGTGTTAAAGCTGAGATCGTTGAAAAGGATTATTTTGTAACGCTTTTTCTGAAAAAGATCGCAGATGTTATGCCGGATATTGTTTTTAAGGGCGGAACATCACTGTCAAAGTGTTACCATATCATCAAGCGTTTTTCTGAAGATATTGATCTGAATTTACAGTCTGAAATAAAACCGCCTGTAGGCAAGAGAAAGCAGCTCAAAGCAAGTATTATCAGTATAATCAGTGATCTGGAATTTGAGCTTACTAATGCTGATGCGATCAAGAGCCGTCGTGACTATAACCGTTATATCATTGACTATCCTTCTTCACTCTCTGCTGTTTATCTGAAAGAACAGCTTATTGTAGAAACTGCAATATATCAAAGAGCTTATCCTACGAAAGTAATGAAGGCAGACAGTCTGATATATCAATACCTCCACGAAAATGGCTATGATAATTATGCAGAACAATATGGTTTACAGCCGTTTGAACTGAACGTACAGACCGCAGAGAGAACGCTGATAGACAAGTTGTATGCATTGGCAGATTATTATCTGCTGAATACTACTACCGAGCATTCAAGGCATATATACGATATTTATAAGCTGTCTGAGATAGTAACGATAAATGATACTCTGAGATCACTTGCACAGTCTGTTGCTGATGAGCGCAGACCTCATAAAATGTGTCTTTCGGTTCAGAACGGAACAGATGTGAATGCTGTTTTACGGGAGATCATTGATAAGAAAGTCTATAAAGATGATTATGATACAATAACCGTTCCGCTGCTGTTTGAAAGTGTTTCTTATGATATGGCAGTTTCAGCTTTGGAGAACATTCTTCAAAGCGGTATATTTGACTAAGCTTGCGACAATGCGCAGGTTTGTACATTCCTCTGTATAGAAGTCACGGACAGTCTTATCGACTATCTTCATAAGTATTCGATAATGCGACCAGCTCAATTCGGCACACAGTGTGTGCCGATTCGGGAAACAGCTATAAAACTGACGCATTGCCCGTAGATTTCGTTCTGTAAAGCCCTTGCCGAACTCGGCAGTAAGTCTGTCAGAAAGATACTTATGCAAGCTTACCGAACAGGCTTTTCACGCCATCCATGATATCGTCATATTGTATCTTTTTCGCATAAGGATACTTCTTCTGATATGCACCCCATAGCTTATGCAGGGTATTGTCTTCGTTGATATTTGCTATTATTGCCGGAGCGTTTTGTATCAGGTTCACTGTGCCGCGCTTCTGACAGGCCGCATCAAAGGCTTCTCTGAACACCGTACCGTCTATCTTGTTCTCATACAAAGAAAGAAGGATATAGATGTCATAGAAATCTCTCATACGGGTATTAAGCACGCTTCTTGCAAGGATAGTCCGGAGCTTTTCTGCAAGTATCGTTTCGAGATCATATGACCACAGCTTTATCGAACGGTCATCAAACATGAGCTTATAATCATACTTTATTGCCCTAGGAGTTACTGCATCACCTGTTGAGATATCTATCTTCATGGGAGTGATGAGCCTGTCAATTACCGCATTCAATATGACCCTGATACCCGGATATTCTATTTCATCCAAAATGTCGGAAATATCCTTGATCTCAAACCTAACGCCGTCTACGAGGTCAACTGCAGTTATGTTCTCTATGATATCCCTTGGATCAGCAGCTGAAAGGTTCTGATTTCTGATACTTGTATCAATGTCGATTGTAGAACGGAGTGCCACACCGGTCATAGCACTTACCAGCATTCCGCCCTTTATTACGAAGTTGTCATTGTATTCCGAGTTTGCGGCACGCTCAAGGAAACGCTCCATCATATAAATTCGCATCAGAACTCTTGCGTCGGTGTTTTTCACTTTCGCAAGTTTTTTTATTCTGCATTTTACTTGTTCAGGTGTTAATTGCATATTATAGCAACACCTCCATATATTTGCGAACAACGGTCTGTATCCTGAATAACTTTGAATATTCCCAGAGCTTGTTCAGGTCATTGTCGTTTCTTCTGGCATACGCTTTCAATGCAGGAATGAATTCCTGAATATCTATCGTACTTCTGCTTCGTATCACATCACATATCGTTCTGTCTATGTCATACATCGGTATCTCATTACCGCAGTTATCCTTAACGAAAACTTTACCGACATCGAGCAATTCTTTCTTTATGGTGTAGACTTTGCATCTGCCGTCGGCAGTCAGCCTGTGCGAATTATAACCGCTGTACATTGTGAGCGTGTGGACTAATGGCTCTCTGTCTGTCAGACCGTAGAAATACAACGCTTCATTATGTGAAAAAACTGCATTGGGACATCTTTTATGAAGCACATACAGCTCATCGACCCACTCGTCCCTGAAAATATAGATACCGTGCTCGACCTGTTCCATGTTGTTCTCACGCACATATTTATAGAACTTGTATTTTGAAATGCCATTATCTGCTGCAATTTCAGGTGTTATACAACCATACTCTTTTATCAGCTCAGTCATATCCTTCATGACCATCACCAACTTTCGTGCTTATATGATAACTGAAATAAGCACAAAAGTCAGTGCCCTTCAGTTTTATGCAAATTGATATTACTGCCATACCTACAAAAAGACAAAAATGGCGATCACAATTTGTAAATCGCCATGTTGTTCTTTATTTGTTCTTTATCAAATATGGCGAACATCGATTCTGCACCGCAGGAAAGGCACGCTGAGACAAAATCTTGTTCTTTATTTGTTCTTTATTGGTGCAAAAAAGTAGTAAAAAACAGAAAAATTCAGTTTTTCTGAATTGCTCTAAAATGCCGTAATTTCGGCGTTTTCTCAATGTTACGACAAGCTGCAAAAAACGGCTGGGGACTTTCAATTCCCGTACGGGTCATATCAACAGAAAGCTTCAAAACAGCGCAAATACGTTGTTTTGAAGCTTTTCTTTTTTTGTCATTAAGTCAAAAACCTCTTATTTACCTCTTATTGCTAAAAACGATTTTGAAAGGACGTTTTGGTCTTTAATCACAGAGTTAAACAGCGTAGGCGATTTGGATACAGATAAGTAGGATATGTTAAAATAAAGCTCTTGATGTATTCTTCAAGAAGAACCTTTTGCTTGGAAAAAGTTGTTACATGAATTGGCAAACATTATTTCTTATGAATTTGAATATCTATTGCATTATCCTCGCTTCTGATTTCATAAATATATTCGGGCAGTCCATATACATTAACACTTCTTCAAGGTTAAGGCTGGATATCTTAGCGATCTTTTCAAGTGAAAGAGTATCATCTTAGAATATTGCGGCAGTGATTTTCTGTTTATTCCAATAAACAGCTTTATTATTCGGATCTTCCATTATCTTACAACGATTGTTTGACTTTATTATTTCCTTTATTGACTAAACACTCCAAACGTGTTATAATAATACCAATAAGACATCGCAGCAAGGAGGCGAAATCAGTGCCGAAAAAATTCAATATCACAGGCAACTGCATACCAGACAGGCATTATATGGTAGACCTGACGAGCAGGCTTGAACAGATAAAAGCGCAGGTCGATGACGGGCAGTATCTTGTCATCAACCGTGGCAGGCAGTATGGTAAGACCACAATGCTTCGTGCTCTGGCGAAGTTCCTTTCCGATGAATACTATGTGTTATCGCTGGATTTTCAGATGCAGATGAGCAGTCAGAAATTTGAGAGCGAAAACATTTTTTCTGTCACACTTGCTAAGATCATCATCAGGGCTTTCAGACAGCTCGGTATTGACAGGCAGTTTGAAAAAGAAATAAACGGCATTGGTTCCGATATTGCTGATATGAAAGAGAATTATGGACTGGTCGATCTTTTTATTTCGCTGAATGATATATGCGCTGCCTCCGACAAGCCTATCGTGCTTATGATCGACGAGGTGGATCAGGCATCGAATAATCAGGTCTTTCTCGATTTTCTGGCGCAGCTGAGGGGCTATTATATAAACCGTGATGTTTCTCCGACGTTCCGTTCGGTCATACTTGCGGGCGTTCATGACATACGCAATCTCAAACAGAAGATACGTCCTGATGAAGCTCACAAGCACAACAGTCCGTGGAACATAGCATCGAGTTTTGATGTGGATATGGATTTTTCGCCTGCGGACATTTCAACAATGCTGAGCGAGTATGAGAATGACCATCATACCGGAATGGATATCGACAGAATGGCGCAGCTGATCTACGATAACACCTCGGGTTATCCGGTGCTTGTATCGACTATCTGTAAGCACATTGACGAACAGATACATGAATGGGATGAGCATGGTGTTACGGAGGCAGTAAAGCTGCTTATCAACAGTTCTTCGCCGCTTTTTGATTCTTTGATAAATAAGCTGGAGGATAACAAACAGCTCAGAAACATGGTCTATGATATCCTGATAAACGGCAGGACTTTCATTTACGGACCTGACAGCGAAGTTACACGTGAGGCGGAAATGTATGGCTTTGTCACCCGCTGTGATACTCATGTTGCGATAGCAAACAGGATCTTTGAAACTAGATTGTACAACTGGTTTATTTATGACACAGTGGCTGACAATGACAAGAAGGATTGGTCTGCGGACAAGAACCGTTTCATCACAAACGGCAGACTGAACATGAAGCTTGTGCTTGAGAAGTTTGTCACACATTTTGATGAACTTTACGGTGACTCCTCCGAGAAGTTTCTTGAAGAGGACGGCAGACGTTTCTTCCTGCTGTACCTGCGCCCGATCATAAACGGAACAGGCAACTATTATGTTGAAGCACTGACACGAAATGATCGTCGCACAGATGTAATAGTTGACTACAAGGGCGAACAGTTCGTTATCGAAATGAAGATCTGGCGTGGTGAAGAGTACAATGCCAGAGGTGAACAGCAGTTAACGGAGTACCTTGATTATTATCATATCGACACGGGTTACTTGCTGAGTTTCTGTTTTAACAAGAGTAAAAATGTCGGCGTGAGTGAACTGAAGATCGGTAAAAAAACGATCATAGAAGCCCTCGTCTGATTTACGCCCAAATCCCAAAAAACATGATAATAAATACATGGTTTTATGCGTATTGTGGTGCCTCAAAACAACGTAATATCGGCTTTTATTAGGATATGACAGGGTGTGATCTTGGGAGCGTTTTTCTCCGGACGATGAAGAGTATGGACTAATAAACGGCGTAAATATGCGGATTTTATGACCCGACAATCAAGATTTACGACCAACTTACGACCGAATTGTTGAGGAAACGTTTGATATGAAAAATAAGATCCCGAAGCTGACTTGTGTGGTGGCTTCGGGAGTTTTGTTATTATGAAACATGGTTATCCTGTCATCCGAAATATTCACCAAGTCGAGAAGATCGAAAGCGACAATGCCCGGGGATATAAGAAGCCGTTGGCTCAGAAGTAATTTCATGTTTTTGAAACATACGATCCTGAAAGCGGTCAGCTGGTCTGGACGCACAAGGTCATTTCGAGCTTCAAAGCGATGATCGCAGGAACATACCACGGTAATGAAAAGATACATAATCTAACGCACTCGTGCGTTAAATGATGTGTTAATAATGAATGTGCATATTATAAGTTGGTTTGAAATGTGTAAAGCATTATCTGATAAGTGGATAAATAAATGAACATAATATCATTTATAACGTTTTGCATAGAACACTATGCGAAACATACAGGCAAAACCGGTGATGTGGTATATCAGCTTTTCAAACGTGAAAAATTGATCGAGATGCTGGAAAATGACTATGATGATCTGCATGGTATGGGAACGGAGTATCTGATGCAGTTTATAGATGAGTATTTAGATAATGAATTTTGCGAACAATATGATAAGAATAAGAGCTGTGATCATTCAAATATAAGATCAATTATTGTTCCTAATATAGTAAATATGATATCGGAAAAATACCATATCACCGAAATGGAAGCGATGGATAAATTCTACACCTCTGCAACCGGTGGCAGTTATGCTGATGATGAAACAGGCCTTTGCGGACAATCCGCACTTTTTGTTTTCGGACTGTTCTGCGAGGAACAGGAAGGTATTTAATATGTATACAAAACAAGATGCTCTTGTAATTCTTGATGAAGCTATGGAGCGAGTAAAAGGCGTTTTTGGTGAAGCGCTGATAATGCAAAAATACTATTGGTCGGACAGGATTGGGGTAACTATAATGATCCTGATTCAAAATCGCTGATGGAGTCGATTCGTTTATATAATGATGATCATAATAATCTTTACGATTATTTGAAAGGTAATGATAATCCAACTGACATGAATCTATGCAAGTTGTTTGAAAATATTGGTATAAAAATCGATAGACCCAATACAGATGAATTTTTTACAAACTTTGTTTTATGTTACCGTTCAGGCAATAATGGCATAAGCGGAGGTTTCAAACAGATATGGGCAAAAAACTGCTCTACTTATTTTGTCAGACTTGTCCGGATAATTGAGCCTCAGGTCATAATATGTCTAGGACGAGCAGTTTTCAGTAATGTTTTAAAAGCCGCTGGTATCAAAATGCCGCATATGAAATACAATGATATAATTGAATCTAAAGTTTATGATGCTGCTTTCGGCGATCATGCATGTAAAGTGTATCCTGTTGCACACTGTGGTGTATTGGGGACAAATAACAGGAACAGGGATAAAGAGTTCAGCCACATACTAGATGTTCAAAAGCAGGATTGGAAAAAGATGATGTCAGAGCTAAAATGAATGATCTGAATATGGGTAAAAAGGTGATCAACCATGTTTTCAAAACCAATAATCGAATTAAAATATTCAAACACCAATACTTATCTGATCAAGGGCAAGAAGGGGAGTCTGCTGTTTGATACCGGCTGGGCGGGAACTTTTCCTCAGCTTTGTCGGGCGCTGGGTGAGAACAAACTGAAATTTCAAAATATAAGTTATCTGCTGATCTCGCACTTTCACCCCGACCATATGGGCATTGCGCAGGAAATTGCAAACAGCGGTGTTACAATAGTTGCAGCTGATGTTCAGGCAGAATTTATCCATAGCAGTGACCATATTTTTGCAAAGGAAAAGGATTCTGACTTTGTTCCGATAGACGACAGTTCGATCAGGTTGGTAAAGGTTTCGGAGAGCAGAAGTTTTCTGGCGGAACTGGGTATCAGCGGTGAAATAATACATACGCCCGGGCACAGTGATGACAGTATCTCACTTTGGCTTGAAAAGGAGAGAGCGCTGTTTGTAGGTGATCTTAATCCGCTTTACGAGCTTGATATGCACAAGGACACTCAGATAGAGGACAGCTGGAGCGGGCTTCTGAAACTTGATCCGAAGACCGTGTATTACGGTCATGCGATGACTGCAAAACTTACGGGAAAAGGTGTGCAGCCGAAGCAACAGTCTGATAATGCGGACACTTATGCATTGGTGAAAAAGATAATGAAACTCATCGACAAGGGCTGTGATGATGTAACGATACAGCAGAAAACAGGTGCTGACAAGGTCTTTATTCAGGATGTTGCAAGAATGTACCTGACACATCAGAATGTCAGTGTGCAGGGGATACTTGACAGGATCGAGATCAAGGGAAAGTGAATAAAAATATATGATCATACGAATGACACAATTCTAAAAGATATAAGTTTATGAAAATTGCTCCCTATGTAGGCACTGCTCCCGAAGTTTTATCTCCGGGAGCAGTTTTACTATGATAAATTTTGATATTGCAGGGATATGCCGTTATTTTACGATCTATTCTATCACATAGGTGTGTTCGTCGGCTTCGCTGTCATAATTTATCCCAACAAGTATGATCTCGCCGAAATAGTCCTCAAGCACCGAATGATAATGCTTGTTTTTGATCTGTTCGATAGCTGCATTACTGCACGTCAGCAAGCAGAAACTAGCATCAATAATAAAATCGGGTGAGCTCAAAGTTATAGAGCTTGGTCCGAGATCAAGGAGAATACCGAAATCTAGTTTTGAAGAGTATATAAAGAATAAAACTACAAGATAGAATACGGAGCAAATAATTAATCATTTGATAAGTTTGTGCATTACAGTGCAAAAACTTGACAAAAATATTTTTTTATGCTATGATAATACTATTGAAAGACGATATGCAGTAAGGCTATGGAAGCGAACGGTATACTGTACCGTGCCGATTATGACCAACTTAGAAATAAGATCGAAAGACTGAGCAAAAAAAATATCAGCCCGCAAGGAGAACCTTGAGGACTGTAAGCAGAAACATGATGTATACTTAGATTTAGCGAATACTTTCTTTCTATGAAATATCTGATAAGTACTACTTGGAAAAGCTTGAACAGTAAGAAAGGGAGCGTAAAGAGAGAAAGGCTAAAAAGCGAAGGAAATCGCTGTAACGTCTTCCGCAGTGGTAGAAATCCGCAGCGGTTTGTGGTATAATGGTATTTATAAGATACATCCAATATTTTGAAAGTGAGCTGTTAACATGGAACGTCAATACACGCAAATAGACCAAGTCCGTGCTCTGATCGACACTATCATCAAAGCGATAGAGGACGAAGAAACAAAGCGCTGTGCGTATGTGCATCTGTATGGTGTCGGGCTTATGGCAGCTATGATTGCCCTGAAAAGAGGTCATTCGCGAAGGACAGCCGAGCTTGCGGAGATCGCCGGTATGCTGCACGATTTGCTGAAATATCACGACCCCACGATCGCCGATCATGCACACGAGGGCGCGGAATTTGCACGAAGGCAGGTGCTTGACAAGTTGGACTGTCTTACCGAAGAGGAAAAGCAGCTTGTGTACGACGGGATATATAATCACAGCGACAAGCATATCAAGAGTACTCCATTTGATGAGATCATCAAGGACGCCGATGTGCTGCAACACTCCCTGCGCAATCCTTGCGAGGACTATTATTATTTTGACAGCAGGATGCAACAGCTGCTTGATGAAATAATAGATTGATACCGAGACCTCTTAATCGGAAGGAGGACAGCGACATGATAGAAAACAAAGAACTCAGGAACAGACCGCAGTATATTGATAAGTTAATAGGCTTTCAGGATACCGAACCTGTAAAGGTAGTAACAGGAATACGCCGATGTGGAAAGTCCAGTCTATTAAAGCTGATGGTCAGGCACTTGCTTGATGAGGGCAAGTCTGAAGAGCAGATAATACAGATGAACTTTGAGTCCTACGACTTCAAGAACATGACAGCGGACGATATTTACAGCTACGTTAAAGAGCGTGTTGTTCAGGGCAAAAGGATGTATCTGTTCTTTGATGAGCTTCAAAGGGTGGATAAGTGGGAAGATGCGGTCAATGCTTTTCGTGTGGATATGGACTGCGATATCTACATCACTGGCTCAAATGCCTATCTGCTGTCCTCCGAGTATTCGACTTATCTTTCGGGAAGATGTGTCGAAATTAAGATGCTCCCGCTGTCGTTTGCGGAGTTTACGGATTTCTATGGTTTTGAAGTAAGAAAAGTCAAAAGTGCTTTGGGCGGCACACGAAAGCTCGCATACGATAAGAATGGTCAGCAGTATGATCTGCGTGAGATATTTGATGCGTATATGCGCTTTGGTGGAATGCCGGGCATCGCAGATACAGGGCTGGATCAGGACAAAGCACTTGCTTTGCTTGACGGCATATATTCTACGGTAATTATAAGGGATATCCTTGAACGTGAAAAGCGCAGAGGTCAGAAAAGTATAACTGATGCTGCACTGCTACGCAAGATAATAATGTTCCTTGCAGACAATATCGGCAGCAGTGTTTCGGTATCGTCTATCGGAAATACACTCGTGAATGAGGGTCTGCTGAATGATGAAAAAAGAAAAGGCAAGCCAAGCGCACATACAGTTTCGGCTTATGTGAACGCCTTGACAGAAAGCTATTTCTTCTATGAGATAAAGCGCTTTGATATCAAAGGCAAGGAGTATCTGCGTACTCTCGGCAAGTATTATATCGTAGATATCGGTCTGCGGAATTACCTGCTGGGCTTCCGTGACAGAGATACAGGTCATGCATTGGAAAACATTGTTTATTTTGAACTTATGCGAAGAGGCTATGATGTGGCTATCGGTAAGATAGACAATGCGGAGGTAGATTTTATAGCTACCAAAGCTGACGACAAGCTGTATGTTCAGGTCACTGAGTCAATGACAAGCGAAACGGTCAGAAACAGGGAACTTGCTCCTCTGATGAAGATAAGGGACAACTACGAGAAGATAATACTCTCGCTGGATACAGGACTTGAAAACTCATTTGAAGGCATAAAGTCATTGAATGTACTGGAATGGCTTCTGAAATGATAACGCTAAATGCGATAAATACGATACGACCAAAACAACGGTCGTATCGTATTTTTTGCTTATCATATTAAGAAGCTGCATACACTTCCCGGGGGTAAGGATATCCGGAACTTTCTCCGATGTGTGTAGATCGGGCTGTACCTCTCGGCGCTTGATCTGCTCACGATCGGAGTTATGAATGAAATGTTCACGAAAAAGGAAAATGACTAATACGATGGCTGGTCGGAGATCGCCGGACAAGCGGATTATGATGCGTTCTGATTGACTTTTTCTTCCTGCTGTGCTATAATCATGATGTTGGAGAGACAATGATTTTTCTTTGAAATCATCACGCAAAAATGGGAGCGCTGTTTTATGAGCAAATATAATACAAATGATCCAGAAGCTGTCGAAATCAGAAAAAAGATAGAAAAACTTATTTCTTTAAATCCCGACATAGAAATATATGATATTATTTCTATTGAAGAAGTAAAAAGATTTGAAGCTGAAAATGATATTAAACTACCGAATGATTACGTTTGGTTTATTACGAATGTCGGAAATGGCGGTAAATGGTATGGTGGAGAATATCAGTTTTATCCATTAGAAAAAACTTATTTTTCTTACGAAGGCTTGCCCGATTATAAAACAGGAAGAGAAAAGTATTCCATTGATATATTAAGTACAGGATGTAGCTATTCAAAAGGCATTATTTTAAGGGGCGAACATTACGGTGAAATTTCGTCTGACGGTGACGGACTTGCATTTTATCATCCAATTTCGCTTCATGGATTTAAGGAATTTTATCTCAAATGGTTAGAAGAAGCTTGTTTAGGGTATAACAATTTGTTTTTTGATAGTAGACTTTATGGAACAATAGAGGAACATCTTGAACAATATATAAGTAATCCCGATTTAGAATTATTGTGGAGCATATTTTATAAAGTGAATAAACAATGTGCCACAAAGCAGTTTATTTCAGATCTTTACACTGTTTTTGTTTCTGAAACTGATAATGACAATAAGGTAATGCTTGCAAGGATATTGATTAAATCAGGCTATGAAGATACTTTTTCTGTTTTAAGTACAATATTTTCTCCACAAAATTATGAAACCATTGTGTGGGAACTTCATAGTTCTATATGTTATTTCAAAAAATGGTTATATGCAGAGGGTGTAATGGAGGATGCACCCAAGTACTATGACATGCTTGTTGAAATCATGAAATACTATGAAACTGCTAAGGAACGTAAACACTTTGACCATTGCTTAAATATGACAATTATGAATCCCAAATTCAATGAAAATGATATCCTTGGTATTCTTACTTCTGACGACGAAGAAATAGTGAAACATCTGGCAAACTCTGTCTTTCAAAACAATATTTTGAATCGTGTTGGAAAGTACATTGACGCGGCAAAAATAAAGTATGAGAAGATGAACGAAAACAAGGGATAGTTATGTAACTATAATTTAGAAAATTAAGCTAATACTAACTTAGCACTTGCTACGGCAGGTGCTTTTTTCATGCCCTCACGGATGAGGTGAAACCGCTTGGCAAACAGAATCAAGGGCATCACGGTGGAAATCGGCGGCGATACAACCAAGATGTCGAAGGCGCTATAAGGTGTAAATAAAAACATCAAGAACACGCAGATGCAGTTCAAGGATGTAAATAAGCTGCTGAAACTCGATCCGATCAATACTATAACTAAATTCACAGTATTTGTAAGGAGGGATATCATGAGTAAAAGTACCCACTGCCTGTATCATAATCAGCTTTCAGCATTTTTGTCTGATACTGAACAATCGATACTCGGTATTCTTTGTGACGGCTATCACGGTGCTGTTGTCTTTAAATATTTATAGTAATATGTTCAGAGAAAATCAAGACAGGCTGCGGTGCGTGAAGGAAGCGCAAGTTCCAAATAAGTCACATCGGAATTATGTAGCAAAAAGAAAAACTCGGTGGCAACGTATCCACGCTGTTTCCGAGCTTATGTTCTGTCAGTCCATGACTAAAAAAGATGACACATTAGTCTATATAAAGAGAATAAATACACTTTTATTCAGAAAAGATCCAGCATACTGTCAAGATAAATCTCTTCACGGACAGTGAGCCGATATTCGGGCTTTGTGAGATAATAAAGCAGAAATTCCAGAATGACAGCACTTCCCAGCCCTCTGCCCTCTATTTTGAAATTGGAAAAACCGAGGGGCAGATATGTGTTTATGATGTCATCTGTGCTGATAAATGCGGGATTTTTCATTGCCTTTGAAAAACGGTATCCCTCTTCGGCACCGGGGGCTTTACAGATGTGATCTTCACAGCTTTCTCCGAGATTTTTACGGCTGACATTTTCGTAGCACGCTTTTCTGTCCTTACAGTAAAATGAGCAGCATTCATTGCACAGAAATTCGACCTTATCTTTCAGTACCTGCGGGAGCGCAGCAAGCTTATCATACTGCTTATTGAGCCTGAAATCGGGAACGACATATTTAAACTCACTCCGCTTCGTTTCACTTAAAAACTCATCGAAATCGGTCTGCACCTTTGTAGTCGATGAAACGAAATAAAGCTCAGGATAAATATTTTTGATATGTTCAAGCAAAAGCTCGGAGTGTATTATCACACCGTTCCGTACGCCTTTGCTTGCGGCGAAAAGCTCACACAGCGCATTGCATTTCCTGTCGGTCAGATGTTCGGGTCTTAAAAGCGAATTGCTGAAAGTGAGCCTGGAAGAAATGCCGTATTCTTTCATAAGTGCGAGTACATCTTCAGCTTTACATTCACCTGCCCCGACACGTCCGCCGCCCCAGATACAATCTGCGGGAGCACCATAGACAGATGCTATCTCAAATCGATCGTAGAAATATTCCCGATGCTCACGGTACAGCGGCAGAAACACACTGTACAGGTCATAGAACTCAAACAGCCCGGGAAGATGAAAATAAGCTATATTTTTTTCAGTGTTTTTCATATGTTATCATACCTCTGAACGATGTCTGAAACGTCATGGCAGGTCGAATACGACCTTTGCAGGCACGCATAGCGAAGCGATCGTGTACGCATAGTCAGGACCGTATGAGGCCTCCATTCGTGACACACTGAAGTACACCGTTGCGTACGGCACCTTTTGGAATGACTGCATACCGACTGTATCAGCACCGGGGAAATAAATATCCGTTATGCCGTTGCCCGAATTCCATACGTCGCCTCCGAATGCATGGTCAAACACATACTCTCGACCATGCGTAACATCTTTAGGCATTGAAAATAAAGTATTTATATCCATATTTATATTATACTATATGTGCGGCAGAGTGTCAAGAAATGCCGCCTAACTCATGACTAAAGTCACGAGCGTGCGGCGGCAAAATCGTCAAAAGGTACGGTGACTTTTAGTATACGCCTTTCTCCGATTATCGGTACCTGATCTGTGTGTATCCATTTTCTTTTATCGGGTGGCAGACACAATTCTTCCTTTGCACATTCCATCCATGCCAGTTTATATCCTATATTATGAATACCTGCACCTTCGATCAGATGACGGTTCCGATCATCATTCGTTATACGGCTTTTACAGCAAGAGCATAATAAATTCACTATATCATCTCCTCTTCGGTTATATCAGCCATGGCTACTATGCTTAATATACCATAATTGTGATCAATAGAAACCTCGCATTAAAAATCGCTCCCTGCGCATTACACACAGAGAGTTGCATCATTTTATAAACTTGCTGAAAAAGCATATTTAATTATCATTTGGTTCTCCTCGTCTTTTGATCATATCTTCGTATGGATTGAGTATAAATTTCTCAATTTTTTCTGTATCAAGCTCGAATATGCTCCTTAGCTTCTTTGAGCCTGATCTCGATCGAGCTTATCATCCAACCTCGACTTCTGCTTCCTTACCGAAAAAAGCGATTGCTATCTTAATAATATCTGTTACACCTTTATCTCTCATTTCGGTACCGTTTGCATAATACAACTCTTGAAAGCCTTGCTGACGTCCCCGCTCATACTCCACGATTCTTTAGATACAACCGTCCCTGTTACGGGAACACAGTTTTCCGGAATATGAACCAGCTGCCGTCAGAACAACGATATATCATTGAGTTATCTTTCTCACGATACCATTCTTCAAATACTTTGATATGCCAGTAGTCAACTTCATGTTGAGTGCCTATTTTGTAAGGAAATCCACCACATTAATAATCTTGATCCCCTCTTCATCCATCGGGAGTTCGTCCATAGTGACGATGTATTTGGGGTAATTATCATGGATCCTCTTCAATGGAGCGATCTCTCTTGCAAAGATTTCTTCACTCAAAACTGTTGCTGCCACTTGATAGTATGCTTTTTCGCCGTCTTTTTCTGCAACAAAATCTATCGCCAGCTCTCCAAGCTTACCGACACTGACGTGATATCCTTTTCTGGTCAGTTCGAGATAAACGATGTTTTCAAGAATGTGACTAATATCCCGATTTCGGTTGCCAATAAGCAGATTGCGAAGCCCGACATCAACAATGTAGTATTTTTCAAGAGATTTTAAATGCTGCTTCCCTTGTACATCGTATCTTCCTACTTTATATAGGATAAAAGCTTCACACAACGCGGTGACATAGTTTTCAGCGGTCAGGGATGTTGTTTTTCGACCGAGTAAGGTTAAACTATCTGCAATTTTTTTAGAGGAAACTATATTACCAACATTATCAAACAGGAATTTGACAATGCTTTCCAGAAGTTCAATGTCATTGATTCTTCTCCTTGCAGCTACGTCCTTCAATAAAACAGTGTGATAGATTCCGTTAAGATAATCTCGGCGGATTTCTTCATCTTCTATCTGTGAAGCATACGGAAACCCACCGCTTGTGAAGTATTTTTTCCAAGCACTTCTGACATCTCAGCCAACCAATTCTGCATACTCTGAGAATGATAGTGGCAGCATCGGTACTTCCACATATCTTCCGGATAAAAGTGTTGCAAGTTCACCTGATAACATATGTGCATTGGAACCAGTGATATAGATATCCACATTGTCTTTTAGGAACAGTGAGTCCACAACTTTCTGGAAGTCTGAAACTGCTTGAATTTCATCTAAGAAAATGTATGTTTTTCTGTCATCAAGCAGCCTTTCCGTTATATATTGATGCAATGCATGGTATTCCAATAAATAATCGAATGAGATGTCCTCAAAATTGATCGAAATAATTTGTTCCTCAACGACTCCGCTTTCCAGAAGATATCGTTCAAATTGTTTCAGAAGCGTTGACTTTCCGCATCTGCGAACGCCGGTAACAACCTTAATGATTTTTTTGTCTCTCAAGCGAATCAGCCTGTCAAGATATTGTTTGCGCAGAACCATTGTATCATCCCCTTGGTTTAAGTATACCACAAAAACATTGTTTTGATCAAGAGTTTTTTAAGTGTATTTAAAAAACTTTATAATGAATATGATTGTTTGTGGATTTCCTTCAGTATGTTTTTGGGTCCATGGTGGGATATGTAGAGAAAAATAATACAAAACATATTGAATAAATACTACGCGATCAACGTGTGTCACGCGTGACACATAGTAAAAAGCACGCAGAAATCAAACACAATTAGACTTCGTCTTGATATCTTCAAGCATTCTCTGGGCTTTACATCTCTTAATGCCCCCGATCTGATGAGATATGTAGAGGATACTGTATATTCAGATCTGGTTGAACAGTTAGGCAGTGATGACTATTTTGTAGAGAACGTTGAAGCGGTCTACATATCCAAGGAGTACCTTGATGAATTAGCTTATAATTCACAGGAGAATATCTATTTCGGATATAAGTATTCAGAACTTGAAGAGGCTTTTCAAGGAGATAAATTTATATTCACATTCGGTGAAAACGGTCAGAAAGATGTTGTGCCTTTTGAGAAATACGATGGCACTTACGATACCGTTATACGTAATGTCGCTGTTGGTACAGGTGTTATATTGCTTTGCGTGACTGTATTAGTAGTTTCAGCAGGTGCCGGTGCGCCAGCGGTAAGTATGATATTTGCAGCTTCTGCAAAATCCGCAACAACATTTGCGCTTTCGTCAGGTGTTATCAGCGGAGTATCTGCGGGTGTTGTTGAAGGAATACAAACTCACGATTTTGATAAGGCGATAAAATCTGCTGCCCTTGAAGGTAGCGAAGGTTTTAAATGGGGTGCGATCGAGGGCGCTATTATCGGAGGCGTAAATGAAGCTCAAGATGTTTCAGCGTTAAATGGTGCTGATGTAACTGAATATATCTGTATATAAAAACGGAGCGTTACCATAGCGGTGCTGTTTTTGTTAAACGCATCGAACGGAATAATTATTTTGCACTATTTTGTTCATAGACGAATGTATAATTGGGCTTGCAGATATAGTTAAATATAATACTTTGTTTTAAGTAAGCAATAAAGTCGTGGTTCAATTTGGGCTAGAATTTATTGATTATTAATTAAATTTAAAAAAGTGCTTGCTATTCGTAAGATCATATGCTATAATATAGGCAATTCATTTTTATGGTGTGTTACCAATAAGGGCATTAACCAACTTTATACGATACGCTCTCTGCGTTTTGTATGGGGTTGGTTTTTTATTTGCATGAAAACGTACATCGCCATTGGAATGATCACAAACAGTTCGGAAAAAATGCGCATTATTTTTCTGTCGATTTATTTGGTTTATTTTAGGAAACGAGGTTTCAAAAATGACAAACAGCAAAAAGGTTATCTCATTCATTATGTCATTAGTAGCTTTGGCGGCAACACCTAGATTTGCAGGCATAAATGCATCAGCCGAAAAGTATAAATATGATGGCAGAAACGGCGCATATCAGAGAGTTGATTTTTATTATAACCACAGCACTGACTACAATAGAACTATCGAATGCGATATTAACAACGATGGTGATACAGACTACTATGATGTAAAATTACTTGAAGAAACAGTCAACAGATTCGGCTATGACGGCAATTTGGCTAAGAATAACAAGATATCTGTTGATTCACTTATCAGCGGTACTGATACACAAAAATTTGAAAAAACACTCTCTCAGGCTTATGATCTTTTGAAATACGATCGCAATGATAACGGCAGGTCGGAAGATTTCTATAAAAAATTTGATGTCAACGGTGATAATTTTATCGACAGCAATGATATTATAAAGCTGCTTGAATTCGTTCAGAAGGATTATCACTTTGTTGTAAATACAGGTGAATTCTCAGCAGTTTTATTCGGAACAAATGATAATTTGAAAACTGAGGCAAGACTTGTAGTTCCTGCTGAAATAGTATTTCACAAAGACGGCAAAAGTGTTATTCTTCCAGTAATGGAAATAGACAAGGAGACTTTCCAAAATTATCATCAGCTTAATAAGATCGAGATACCTGACTATATCCAGCCATTCACCAACCATTACTATTTTGATGAAAACGGAAATCTTAGTGACAAAAAACTTCTTGACACAAATGGAAAGGTCACTGCAAGCACATATCTCAGAATAGACGATAATGCTTTTGCAAACTGCGAAAATTTGGCCAATGTTTCACTCCCTCAGAATGTCAGACTTTCAAATAAGAATGTATTCAGCGGAAGTGATAATTTCCTTGATCAGCATCTCTATAAGGATACAAGCAACGGCGCTGTTGTGCTTTACGATCATGTTGACGGTGTAAGCGGCGATGAATCAAAATACGGCGACAAAACTACAGCAATTCTTGTGGAGCTTGGAAACAGCATAAGTTATGACGGTACACTTGACATTGCTGGTATCAATGCTGATACAAGAGTATATCAGGATAATTACGAGAAAAAGATTACCCCTGTAAAAGTTAATGTCGTAAACAAATTAGATCAGTTTGTAAAAGATAATAAGGCTGTTACTGATATTAAGGACATTAAACTTCCTGATGATGTTTACCTTGAAGAAAGTGTTTTTTCAAAATGCGTAAATTGCGAAAAAATAAACGGAAATGAATACACCAAGCTTGTAGAAAATAGCGCTGAAAATAAAGAAGTACTTGATACCATATCAAGATACCTCTCATCATTTGACGGCACGCTATTCATTATGGGTGCTGTTGATGCAAAGGCAAATGAAATAATCAAAAGCTTTGAACTTGATGATAACTGTACTTCATTTGACAAGGTCAAGGCTGTTGCAAAATATGTTGTACAGAAAAATAAATATCGTCAGTACAATGATACTACCGCGAATATCAACGATTACTTTGATAGCAACGATACTATCTATCCTTCTTTGAAGAATGAATATAACACAAGCGATCAGGACAGAGAAAGCATCTATAAGATGGCTACTCCATTCTTTGGAAAGACTACAACCTGCGGTTCATTCTCTTTCCTCGGCAGTGTTCTGCTTGACAAACTCGGTGTTGATAATTTCTCACTCGGAATTGGCTACAGCAGTATGGTAGAAAATAAAAAAACACATCAAGTCGAAGAGATTGTTGCAGCTTGGGGACATTCAACTATAAACTATTACAACAATGAAACCAAGAGATGGTATAATCTAGATCTTTCAATTCTGAGTGGATTTACTTCTACATCAGATGCAGACATCATCAATGTTATTGATAGTATTAAATTTGATGTAATAACAGGTAAGCCAAGCTCAGATTATAAGCTTAATAAAAAGAATGAGGTCATTAAAGGTCTGTGCGGTACTGCATACAGAACTGTAAGAAATACCACAGCAGGCTCAAACAACAGCGATGTTAATCTTGCTGTAAACTCATGCTTCGGATATTTCACAGAATCATCAGCAAAGCGTCAGATGACCGATGATTATTCATATGTAAAGGTAGTCGGTACAGAAAATTATCCTGAGAAAATGAAGGTCGAACTATTTTCAATAAAAGATAAAAATAATGAAAATAAGTGGATCAATGTTAATGAACTTGAAAAGCTTCTCAGACTGTCTGAAACACTTGAAGTAGTTAATATACATGAGTTCTATAATCTTGGTGATGTAAACTACGATAAGAGATTCAATTCAGCAGATATTGATATGATAAATGAATATCTGTCTGGCAATAATGATTTTTCCATCTTACAGAAAAATCTCGCTTCTATCGACTATGATAACAATAAAGTAATCAATGAAGATGATATTGATGCGCTTGAAAATCTGATCCAAAAGAAGATTCATGTAGTTCAGGAAGATACTGGCCTCAGACCTGAAAGTTTCAAGAAGTACGATATTGACGGCGACAGTGATCTTGATGAAGATGATATTGATGACTTGAAAATGTATATCAATTATTATGATACTGAAGAAGGTGTAAAGCAGGAAGAAACAGGTCTTAGACCTGAAAGCTTTAATAAATACGATATTGACGCTAACGGAATACTTAATTCTGAAGATATATATGATCTTGAAGCATATATCAGTAAATATGTTTTACTTGGTGATGAAGTCTATAAAATAGAAAATTTCAGTGACTTTAATGGTGACGGATATGTTGATTCAAACGATGTTGCTATACTGAGGGCCGCATTTAATAGTTAATCAAACAGTCTGATAAAGAATAGTAATAAATAAAACTCCTGTGAATTTTTCGCAGGAGTTTTTTATATAGACTAAATTAACAAAAAAATACAGCCATAGAATAAAATAAACTTAAATGTTTTTCTTTGAAAATACTTGAATTTCTTAAAATATTTTGATACAATAAATATACAAATAAATAATATGGTGTGTTACTGTTTAATACAGGCATTAGCCAACTTTATAATGTACAGTGTTTTCACGTCGTTATAAGGCTGGCATTTTTTTGGGTAATATTTAAGGTAACACAGCAAGACCATCAGCTAACACTTTTTTAAGGTGTTGCTTTAGCGCTTGAATGAGGAGAAATGAAATGGAAATACTAAGGGTAATTAACAACAGCAATGTGTGTGTTCTTGATGAATATGGAAAAGAACAGATCGTATCTGGAAAAGGTATCGGGTTCAAAAAGAAAGCAGGCGATACAGTATGCAAGGAAGATATTCAAAAAACATATCTTGTCACTGATTCGGATATGCAGCGGCGTATGATACAGATATTGCAGGAGATTCCGGAGGTTTACATAAAGTTTACGGATTCACTTGTGGAATATATCAGAGAAAGATTAGACCGTAAATTAAATGAATCACTAGTAATAACGCTTGCTGCCCACATTTGCTTTTCAATAAAGCGTAAAAGAAATGGTGTTGATATGATAAATCCACTGCTTGATACGTTCAAACGCTGTTACCCTAAGGAGTTAGAGCTTGGAAATTATTGCCTTGAACAAATAGAAAAAAAGTTTCACATCAGCTTTATCCCTGATGAAGCCGGGTTTATTGCAATGCATATAATAAACGCCCGGTGTGACAACGATTATAATGAGAAATATAAAATAACAAAGCTTATAGGTGGATGTATCAAAATAACAGAAACGAGATTTCCTAATATAAATAAATGCACCGATTCTTACGAATATTTTACTGATTATCTCAAATATATTGCAAAACGTATTTATTCGGGCAAAGATATTACTTCTGTCTTTACACACAATAAGGATCTTATAAAAAGCGTAAACAATAATCATTCACTCGAATACAAGTGTTCAGAAGATATCCGAAAATACATTCTTGAAACAACAGGATACGACATAATGTCGGAAGGAACAGCATTGATGACCGTTCACATTGCAAGAATAACTGCTGAAGCAGACGGATCTCAAGGAGAAAATCAAACATTTACAGCATGAAAGTCATGCAGATATAGGAAAAGCATTTGGATATGTTTAAGTGGCAGGAGACTGTTATTTGACGATTTTGCCGCCTAACTCATGACTAAAGTCACGAGCGTGCGGCGGCAAAATCGTCAAGAAGAATGATGCGGATAATTATACATCAAATATAAAATATCTTTTTGTGATCATTATTCCAAAGCATTAAGCTCGTAAACACGGAAAAAAACGGCCGTGCTTACGAGCTTTTTGAGTGTATGAATCCGACTGAAGTCTAATAGAGAGATGCTAATTATGCTCTGTAACCTGGTAAAAAAATTGATTACACAGTCCTATCCTATTAATGGATGGGGCTGTGTTTTTTATATGACAAAGTCCTATCATGCCTATCATCATTTATACCGACGGCATGATATCCGCTTGATTTCAGCGAGTCAGGTTTTTGTGTTTTAGGCTACGCTAATGCTATTCGCAACCTTTATTTGTAAAACGTAAACATACTTGGTGACTGTTTTCGTTTATCAATCAGATAAAGAGATATTCTGTCAGAATGAACATTGGAAGGATGTTCCGATACATGAAAAAGCACAGACACACGTCGAGTCGAGTGTCTGTGCTTTGCTGATTTCGTTGTTAATCAAGCTTGAAAGAAAAAGAATTTGCTACCTTACGTAGATAATCATCGCCGAAGTTCTTTGTAAGGAAATTTTTAAAGTCATTAATTTCGTTAGTATATATAATGCCGTAATACTTACCGTTTGTGAGAAGATATAGTGTACGGAAAGAATTAACAAACATTAAATAGTTCTCATCATACAGAGAATAATTCGTTCCCAGCAATTCGTTGACGGCTTTTGCGACACGCTTATTCTCAGTGGTTTTGCAGTTATAGTCAGTTTTAGCCGCAAAATACTCTTCCAACTTTTCCCATCCAGTTTGATTGCCGTATTTTTTATTTGCAAGAACGCCCATTTTTTGCATAAATTGATACCTTAAATCCGAAGAATGAAGATTATCCGTGATTGTATTATAAGGGTAGGAATATGACGCAGATGAACCGTCTGGTTCATAGTATACACTAGTTTGCCTGAGATTATCACAATTTTGCATTGCAGTCAGACCTCTTAAGTTGGTAACATAGTCATCCCACAAACCATTTGCGACAAAATTATAGTGATCATTGAAGTGCGATGAAGATTTACAGCAATAGCAGTGCGAGATCTCATGGATCAGACCCCAGACGAGTTCATTTTTATCTGATCTCAGACGTTTCAGATCATAGTCAGTAAATTCAGCGTTTGTAACTGCGATTGCATTCCGTGAACTTTGATCAGAATGAATATACGCAGTTTCAGAAGCACGTAACCCTACATCAGGTACATCATATGCAACAAAAAGCTGATCACGTTTGACACCAGTCATTTGACTCAGCGAGTTTGCAAGCAAGCAAAGTCTCTTGCCCCAAGCTTCAATATTCTTATATGGAACAGAACTGTCATTTCTCAGGCTGATAATAACATCTTCGCCGGGAGAGTCAACCGTGTAGATCGTGTATGAAATGCCGTTATTCATTGGAGACATATCTGCATAAACGCAGGACAAGGTGCCCATAAAATTAATCTTATCCAGATTGAACGAAAACTTGCTCCCATAAGACATGAGTTCATAAGTAAGTTCGTAGCATTTTCTTCCGTTTACCATTCCGTAGTAACTGACCTGCGGATTGGAGAATGCACGGGAAAAACCCGTTTTTCCTTCATAGGAGAAAGTTGCATTCAAATCAATATTCGTCAGGCGATCAAGAATATCACTTGGGCTCTCAGTACCGGTCACACGGATAGTAATTTTCCGTCTGTCGAGAATCGGAAGATAGTTCTCGGAATTCTTAGTTTGAATAACGTTGTCGCTTACCACCATAGAAAAACTTGCACCAGTATTATAGTAGCTTCTGGAAGAAACCTTGATCTGGCTTTCATCAATATTCAAAGCTCCGTTATTATTAGTATCGGTAATAAAATCTATTGATGCCGCTGAAGCGGTTACAGGCGGTTTAATTGCTGCAACAGTGGTGCAAAGTACAACCGAAGCAAGCAACGCACTAGTTGTTTTTATTATTGGTAATTTAATCATAAATAATGTTCCTCTTTATAAAATAGTTTGATATATTGCAATATACGGTTGTATTATACCATGATGACGAGAATTTGTCAATATATTTTTATATTATCGTACTATACACTTCTGTTTTTAATTATAACTGCAATAAATCATCCGTCGTAGGTATGCATTGTTCAAGGAAGGATGATATTTTACAATCTGACTATACCTTTACCACACCACTTAAAATGCGGTTCGACAAGAATATTTTCTTTCTGTATATCTGCATAGCATTTTTAACTGATACGAGCCGCCAATTATCTATATTATAATCTTCCGGAAGGGGAGTGGGATCATCAAATTCATCGAGTAAAGCTTCTTTATTAGGCTTGGTAGCATCTTTTGGTAGTCCAATTCTCACATGACATCCAAAAATAATGATATTATGTTGTATCTCGTAAACAAATATACTTTGATCTGAGCATTATAGACGGAAATGTATACCCTGCTTTGGGATTTGATGGTTCTATGCGACCGAATCTTTTATCCATTTGGCAAGATAGATTTTAAGAAAATGCCTCCTAACTCATGACTAAAGTCACGAGTTAGAAGGCAAAGTCGTCAAATATACTCCGTATAACCTTAGCCGGAGAGCCGACAGCTATCATATTTTCGGGAATATCCTTTGTCACAACCGAGCCTGCGCCAATCACAGCGTTATCACCGATAGTAACTCCCGGAAGAACGGTCGAGTTAGAGCCTATCCACACGTTCTTGCCTATATGTATCGGCTTTGGTATCAGGTCGTGGCGTTCTTCGGGGAGCAAACCGTGATTCAGAGTTGCAAGTACCGTGTTGTGACCGATCAGCGCACCGTCACAGATGTAAATGCCGCCCTGATCCTGAAACTTACACCCTGAATTGATGAATACGCCCCTTCCGAGATGAATATTCTTTCCGCAGTCGGTAAAGAACGGTGGGAACAGCCCGACCTCAACAGGCTCACCGATCAGCTCCGACATAAGCGCATTTATCTCATCGGGCGTATGATAACGGCTGTTGATCTCCATTGTTATGCGGATAGCCTCCTGACTGAGACGATGCATGGTCTGATGAACTCCGCACTACGCCGTGACTTGCTTGCCGCTGTTCATATATTCAAGAAATTCCGATGTCGTCATCTGTATTCCTCCCACCAATGCTCATTGAATGATGCTATATCATCATAGCTCACGGTCTGTCCTATCCTCGGTGTCGCAAGGTTCACGCCCTGCTCGTCTGCCGCATTTACGGCTCTCTGCGGCGGTTCGTCCCAGGCGTGATTTGAAAGCGAATATGCACCCCAGTGAACGGGTATCAGCCATTTCGCATGAGCGTCCTTTGCCGCCCGCACCGTTTCCTCGGGGAACATATGCGTAGTCGCCCAGCCCTTGTCATACTGTCCCGAATCGGCAAGCATAAGATCGGGGGCGCCCAATTTGTCATACACCTGTTCAAACAGATCGTAATATCCCGTATCGCCCGTGTAATAGAAACTATGATAGCCGTCCTTAATGTAAAGACCGCCCCATAACGTCGCATTGTTTTTCAGCGGATTTCTTCCGGTATAGTGTTCCGCAGGTGTAACGGTGTATGAAATGCCGTCAAGCTTGATATTCTCCCACCAGTACAGAGGGTGCAGCTTGCTTTCGTCAATGCCCCAGCCTTTCAGTATCACATCAATGCCGAGAGGAACGATATAATTGCTTACCTTGCTGTCAATTGCTTTGATCGTATCATAGTCAAGGTGATCATAATGGTCATGAGAGATAAACAACACATCTATTTCGGGAACACCGTCGGTATCGAGAGCGTATTCAGCAAACCGTGCCGGACCTGCAAAGCCGACGGGTGAAGTCCTGTCGCTCATCACGGGATCAATTAGGATATTCTTATCACCCATTTGCAGCAGAGAAGAAGAATGACCGAGCCATGTGATCTTCATTTCTCCCTCTCTTGCACGCTCTGCGGTGTCTGGTGTTTCGGCGGGCAGTTTGTTTTCGGGAACAGTCCTGTCACTCTTTGGCGATGCTTCATCCGTCATAACTTCAAAATCAAGTTCGTTATGGAACTGCTTTTCATAGTACAGATCGGTCTTTGCTCCGTATACTTTCTGCTTTTTCTTATCAGGTGTATCTCCTATCGTCGGATAGAATTCAAGGAAAAGCAGACCTATGATAAGTATCAGAATAATAACGATAACAATGATCAGCAGTACTTTTCCGCATATTTTCAGTATCTTCACAGGATCACACCCTTCGGTCATTTATATGCTCTTTCCTAACTCATAAGCAGCCATTAAGTATGTTTGATTTGCTTCCGCATCGGCAGGATCGGAAAGCCCTCCGCCGGATAGCACCTTGACGAGCTTTGCTTTCTCAAAGCAGTCAACCCAGCCCTGCATACCGCCTTTGGCAGTCTGATAAACTTCATCGCCGTCCTCGGCAGAAGCGGTTATCAAATATACCTCTCTGAACTTGTAGTCCGACGGATAAAGCGGATTGCAGCGGTCAAGCAATGTCTTGAGCTGACCGCACAGCTCGTAGTAGTATATCGGATTTGCGAAGATCAGCACATCTGCATTGCCAACTTTCTCACATATCTCCGAAGCATCGTCCTTGATAACGCACTTCATTGTTTTCTGACAGGCAAGACAGCCCTTGCAGAAATTCAGCGTTTTATCTTTCAGAGAAATAAATTCAACATCGTGTCCTGCGTCCTGCGCACCCTTTGCCGCCTGCTTTGCAAGCATTTCAGAATTGCTGTTATTACGCAGGCTTGATGATATTACAAGTACCTTTTTAGCCATAATCTGCTCCTTATTTCAGAAATTCACGGTAAAACGTCACGATCTTGTCAAACGGGATAGAGTCCTTACCGCCGCCATCATAAAGGTCGGTATGAACAGCATCGGGAATAATCATAAGCTCCTTGTTTTCGGTGTATTTGCTGTTCTTTGTCATAGCGGCGTAAGCGTCTTTACTGAAATAGCAGGAGTGAGCTTTTTCGCCGTGGATAAGAAGAACCGCACTTCTGATCTCGTTGCTGTAAGTATTGATAGGCTGATTCATGAACGACATACAGCCGATCACATTCCAGCCGCCGTTGGAATTGAGCGAACGTGGGTGATATGCTCTGCCCTTGTAGTATTCGCTATAATCCTTTACAAAGAACGGCATATCTTCGGGAACAGGCAGGGGCAGACAACCACCGCCGAGAATATATTCTCCACTCTGATAGTCCTTGATACGCTGGGCATTGAGAGCGACTTTCTTTTCATACCGCTTCTCCTCACTGTCCTCGGAATCGAAATAGCCATTAGCATTCACACGAGCCATATCGTACATCGTAACTGCAACTGTTGCCTTGATACGGGTATCGAGAGCTGCCGTATTGATCGCCATACCGCCCCAGCCACAGATACCACATATTCCGATACGGTCTGCATCAACATTTCCCTGCACAGACAGGAAGTCAACAGTCGCCTGAAAGTCCTCGGTGTTGATGTCGGGAGAAGCCATATAACGAGGCTGACCCCCGCTTTCACCAGTAAAGGAAGGATCAAAAGCGATAGTCAGGAAGCCACGCTCCGCAAGTGTCTGAGCATACAGACCGCTGCACTGCTCCTTGACTGCACCGAAAGGTCCGCTGACAGCGATCGCAGGTAGCTTACCTTCGGCATTCTTCGGAATATACATATCGGCTGCGAGGGTGATACCGTAGCGGTTGTGGAATGTCACTTTCTTGTGGTCTACTTTGTCGGACTGCGGAAAAGTCTTGTCCCATTCCTGCGTTAAAGTCAACATTTCGTTATTCATAGTGATACCTCCGTTTTTAATATGATAGTGTTACGGTGATATTTCCCTCACCGAACAGTTTTGCCAGTTCATCGCTTGTGATATTGTCGATATGTCCGAGCTTCGTGTAACTCCATGAATTTGAGTTATAAAAGATAGTCATCTGATTGCCCTGATAGAGCATAATATCTCCCGCTTTGGTCACGATACTCTCATCTGTTTTTGTGAGCGTCCACGGCAGCTTGCCGACCTTTTCAAAACCGCCGTATTCATTCAGCGTAACAGTTGCAGGTTCCGCTTCCAGCTTTTCTGCAAGCTCTTTTGCGGCGGTGCTGTCGGCAAGTGTAGCTGTAAGCTCCGTACCTTTGACGGATATTTTCAGCTTCATGTCTTCAGTTCCTTTGTTTATAACAACAGATCTCGGCGTTTCTTCTGATGCCGAAAAAGCAATTGTTTCTTCGGAGACAGCTTTATCATCTTTTGTATCGGATATTGTAGTTGCTTCCGGTTTCTGTTCTTGCTGTGCGGACGTTGCTTGTTGTGATATGCTGTTGCTTTCTGTACTCCCGCAAGCTGAAAACAATGTCATACAGCTGAGTAATGTTATGACCGATAACAACTTTTTCATAAAGCACCTCCTACGATCTTTCCAGTGTGTGGGTGAAATAATCAAGGCAGTCGATACGGGCATTATACTTATGAACACTGTCCAAAAGTGAGAGCCTGTGCTTTGTCAGCAGCCTGTTTAGCTCTGCGTACCTGTTCTGCTCGATCAGGCTGATACACTCGGCAATCTCTGATTCGTTCATTCCTGCATCAGTCAAATTACGCCGTATCTTGAAAATATCCTGCTTTGCCATAATCTTCACCCCCTGTGATTATATTCTATCACAGAACAGCAGAAATAGCAAATACTTTATAAGCAAATCAAGATATGCTTGACAGGCATATCACGAAATGATATAATAAAGCCATACGGATAAGGAGGCATGGCTATGGAAATTCGTGTATTGCGCTATTTTCTCACGATCGCAAGAGAAGGAAGCATCACATCGGCTGCGGAACAACTGCATATCACTCAGCCTACGCTGTCACGGCAAATCAAAGATTTGGAGGACGAGCTGGGACAGAAGCTGTTTCATCGAAGCAGTCACAGCATGAAACTCACGCAGGAGGGCTTTATTTTACGTCAGAGAGCCGAGGAGATCGTTGCTATGGTGGACAAGACCTCAGCGGAGTTTTTGTCAATGGATAAGCCGCTTGCAGGAGATATTTACATCGGCGGCGGTGAAACGCTTGCTGTCAGCCTGATAGCTGACCTGATAGCAGAGCTGAGAAAAGAATATCCTGATATTCGCTATCATCTTTACAGCGGCAATGAAGCCGATGTTACAGAACATCTTGACAGAGGACTGCTTGACTTCGGTATCCTCGTTCAGCCTGCCGACCTGACAAAGTACGATTGTATACATCTGCCTGCGGAGGATATATGGGGAGTTGTTATGCGAAAAGATGCTCCGCTCGCTCGAAAGAAGAAGATCACAAGAGCTGATCTGCTTGATTTGCCGCTTATCATGTCCCGTCAGGTCTTAGTCACAAAAAGCAAGGGCAACGATTTCATAGACTGGTTCGGTGAGGACTTCGACAAGCTGAACATCGTTACCACATTCAATCTGATGTATAACGCAGCTCTCATGGTCAAGGCAGGTGTAGGCTATGCAGTCAGCATAGACGGCATTGTTAACACCGACAGTGAAAGCGACCTTTGTTTCCGTCCGCTTATGCCCAAAATGACTTCGGGACTTGACCTGATATGGAAGAAGTATCAGGCTTTTTCTCCTGCGGCAGAGATGTTTCTGGATAGATTACAGGAAAGGTTCATAGGTTAAGATATATAAAAATACAATTCTAAAGAAAGGGATATGTTATTATTCCTGAACTTCCTTCATCAACGCCACGCCGTCCTTGAAACCTGCCTTGTACGTAGCCCTTATTCTGGTATTGTAAATCTCATCCATCATTTTTCATATTCTTGCTTTAAGAAACTTGATATTCAAATTGAAGAAAATGAAAAAAGAAATGATTTTATGCCTACAGTATTAAATTAATAATGCCCTTACCGGATTTTGGGGTAAGGGCATTATTGCTTAGTAAATCCCTGACAGCATTTTTTGCAGTCGGGGATTTGTGTTTTGAAATATCAGATTCAACTCATCTATTCGCTCAGCCTTGAGGAGGAGAGCATTTATGCAGATAAGACCGACTGCTTTCACAATCGTTCTCATCATACACTCTTTTATTGCACTATTTTTCGTTTACACAGAATTTGGGATTGACTCGCTGTAACCTCACTTAGACACGATAGCTGTCTGATGAGGACGGTTATCGTGTTCAGCTGCTAAGGTTAATCAAAATTATTCTTTGATTTCTTGGGATACAACATAATCCCAAGGGCGTTAAGTCTTTTTTAAGTTATTCAGTTCATCACTTTATAGTAATAGTAACAGCGTTTTTAATAGCGTTAGCAATGTCCCACTTGCCGTTGACTTTAACTGCAACAGCCAATTGATATGTCCTGCCGGGTGTAAGATTCTTGGGAGATGTGAAGACAGTAACATCAGCAGGGATATCAGAAGTCCACACTCTCCACTTGCCTGCTAAATATACAGCTATACCATACTTTTCAGCATTCACAACAGGATTCCAATTTAAACGTATCTGGTGATACTCTTCGCTTACTGCAGCTTTAACGAACATTTTCTTCGGATGAGGACAATTGGGTTCATCGATCAGCTTATACTTCAAGCCGTTTGCTTTTGCATATTTTTCAGCATATGAACCGCCGTAGCAGTTGATAGTTAAGTTCTTTAATGGCTTATATTCTCTTGCTTTGTTATCATAGTATGTAAATGCGTTTTTTCCTATGCTTGTTACACTTTCAGGTATTGTTATAATTTCAAGACCCTCACATAATACAAATGCACTATTATCAATAGTTTTCACACTATCGGGAATAACAACATTTTTCATACTTCTACAACCTGCAAAAGCGAACGCTCCTATATACTCTAAGTTTCCAGAAAATGAAATACTTTCAATACCAGCACAACCTGAAAACGTTCCTCTTTCAATACGCTCTACACCATCAGGTATAACAACACTCTTAATGTTTGCGCAACTCGAAAAAGCATTATCACCTATATTCTTCAAGCCCTTAGATAATGTAATACTTTTAAGGCTATCGCACCCCCAAAACGCCATTTCATTAATAAATTCAACGTCATCAGGTATAACGATATTTTTTATTTTACTACAACCTCCAAACGCATGCTCATCAATATATTTCATGGTTATCCCTTTAACACACCACAGATAATTTACAATGCTGTCCAAATAAACAGACCTCAAAAACCGGAAAATATAGTATAATAGTGACAGGAAACGAAAGGAGCTGTCGCTATGTCAAAAAGATTTCCGAAACCTGAGATCACACTTGATGGGATATACTCAAAGTTCGCAGATGAAAGCTTTTGCAAGGATTTTCTGCTTGATATCCGCTTTGAAAAGGGTTTTGCCTGCCCGTTTTGCGGTGGCTCTGAGTACCGCAGGATAAGGTCACGCCATCTGCTGCGCTGCAAGTTCTGTAAAGCAGATATATCCGCCACAAACGGAACTTTTATGCACAGAACACATATTCCGCTCAGACTGTGGATAGTCACCGCATTCCTCATTATGAGCAACAAATGCAGCGTTTCTGCTGTTACGCTGATGAGGTCTTTGGGGGTGACCTACAAGACTGCATGGTACATCCTTCACCGCATCAGAAAAGCTATGAAATGCCGTGAAGAACGTTATTTGCTGGACGGAATCGTTGAACTTGATGACACGTATCTCGGTGCTCCGACTCACGGTAAAAAGCGTGGCAGAGGAACTGAAAAAGTCAAGATGATAGTAGCTTTGTCAAAGAACGCAGCAGGAAATCCCGAGTACGTTAAAATGAGCGATGTGCCGAATTTAAAGGGCATAACTGTGGGTAGATTTGCCAGGGATAATATCCGCGCAGGCTCGAAGATCGAGAGTGATAATGCTCGAAGTTACAAGAAACCGCTGGCACAGAAATACTTCCATGTTTTTGAGACATATGATCCGACAAGCGGTCAGCTGAATTGGATGCATAAAGTTATATCAAACTTCAAAGCAATGATCATGGGAACTTACCACGGAAACGAAAAGATCCACACAGCGTTATATGCTGCCGAATACTGTTACAAATTCAACCGCCGAAAGCTCGGGAATAGTGCTTATTTACGGCTTTTAGCTGCTTTGGTGCAGTGATCTTACTTGTGGTGTGTTAAGGGGATAACCATTATATATTTTAATTTTTCCGGTAACGTAATTATTTCAATGCTATCACTATCAGAAAATGCATTGGCACATATAGCAGTAACATTGATCTCGGTACCATCATAACATTTTATCTGACTAGGAACCTCGACCTCTGTTTCAGAACCATAGTACTTTATAATGCCGATAGTACCGTCTTCCAGCATAGTATACTCATAATCGCCAAAAGTAAGTACTTCCGCACTTGACGAAATAACTGCATTGTCCACCACTACGTTAGGCAAAATTGCACCGCCGAATACTAATGTCAGCGACAGCAGACCTGCTACTATCTTCTTTTTGTTCATTATGTCCTCCTAAATATTGTTATAAAATCAAACGACACCCATCTTTCAACCTATACGACTAAATGTGTCGTTTGATGGCAATTGTCTGTCCTTTCGACATTATGTCAATTGACAG
Organism: Ruminococcus albus 7 = DSM 20455; assembly: GCF_000179635.2. NCBI lineage: Bacteria > Bacillati > Bacillota > Clostridia > Eubacteriales > Oscillospiraceae > Hominimerdicola > Hominimerdicola alba. Next base: position 842,317 of record NC_014833.1, read on the forward strand.
TTTTCACCTTATCTGGCAGTAAGGACAAATGATCTTCTGTCGATATCATAGGTATCCCATTTACCGTTGATTTTGGCACATATAACTATCTCATACTTATGACCGCGATACAGACTTGGCGACATATACTCATTAGAATCGGTATAAGCCTGAACTTTCCACTTGCCTGCGATCTTTACAGCAACGCCGTACTCTTCAGCATCAGAAACTCTTGTCCAGAACATACGGAATCGGCGTGAATTCAGATCATACTCCATTGATAACAGACTTGGATAATAGCCCCTTCCCTGGGCATCAGTGACCCTGAATTTAATGCCGTTATCCAGAGCATAATTCATCGCCTCAGATTTTTTGTGAACAGTAATTTTAAGTTTCGGCAACGGCTTATAGCAATCATTCTCGTAATCGTATTTATCAAATACATGGCTTCCTATTTCAACTACACTTGAAGGTATAACTGCACCTTGAAGTGCTGTACAGTTTCCAAACACACCATTACCCAATTCAGTTACTTTATCCGGTATAGTTATATCTTTAAGACTTGTGCATCCGCAAAAGATATTGCTTTCGATAGACTTTAAATTTTCTGATAAAACAACACTCTTTAATTCTGTACAATATTCAAATGCCGATGATTTCAAAGAAGTAACTTTGTCAGGTATAACTATCGATTTCAATGACGAGCAAAATCCGAATACTCTTTCATCGACAGTCTTTAGTTTTTTTGATAAAGTTATGCTTTCAAGAGATGAACAACCCAGAAAAGCTGCTTTTCCAATAGAAACAACTCTGTCAGGTATAACGATCTCTTTCAAAGCTTCACAATCGATGAATGCACCCTCACCGATAGTTTTCAAGTTATTCGATAAAGTTATATTTTCAAGATTATCGCAGTCAAAAAAGGCATAAACACCAATGGATGTCACGCTGTCAGGCAGATCGATATCTACAAGACCATTGCAATCAGCAAATGCTTGTTCTCCTATGATCTCCACACCATCGGGTATAATTATTTTTTCGATTTTTCTGCCATGAAATGCATCATCACAAATGGCAGTAACATATTCATCATTTATCTCCTCCGGTATCTCGACCACAGTATCACGACCCATGTATCCTGTTATACCGATAGTACCATCTTCAAGCACAGTGTAATAAAAATCACCGTATCTGAATTCCTCAGTTCTTTCCGCACTTGCAGATATAACTGTACTGCTGTTAACTGCCATATCAGGTACAGCTGCACCGCCAAATACGAATGTCAGCGCCAGCAGACCCGCCGTGATTTTCTTGTTATTCATTCCATTACCTCCTGATTTTCTAAACAGATAAAACAAACGACATAAGATATCCGCTTATCCATGAGCATATATGTGCTATCATCCGGATAAGTATGAAAAATTATGTCGTTCGATAATTATTATATATCTTTTTAAATTGTATGTCAACAGGTTGTTACAAATTACTTTACAGTAACCTGTTACATATTACTTAACAGTAACAGTCACAGCGTTCTTGATAGCGTTTGCAGTATCCCACTTGCCGTTTACTCTGGCTGCAATTGCAACTTTGTAAGTCTTGCCGGGAGTCAAACTCTTTGGAGTAGTATATGAAGTGCCAGTAATGTTCTTATCCTGAACCTTCCACTTGCCTGCCAGATAAACAGCTACGCCGTATCTATCAGCACCTTCGACCTTGTCCCATGTGAATCTTACCTGATGGTATTTTTTTCTTGCTATATTATTTTTAATTGAAAACAATAATTGCCAAAGTTTCTTTTATGTTCATAGTTAATTGAAAGGATATGTGGTAATAAACAGTGGGGGAGGGGAGTCAATCTTCTTTTTCAGCATCTGTTCCTAAGAAGACAGAACATAAGCTCAGCATAGGCTTCTTTCTGTATTTCTGTATAGCACTTCTGATAGAAACGAGCCGCCAATTATCTATATTATAATCTTCCGGAAGGGGAGTGGGGTCATCAAACTCATCCAGCATAGCTTCTTTATTAGGTTTGGTAGGTTCTTTCGGGATCGAAACCAGAACTTCGATTTCGTGAGGAAGATTTGTTTCATTTTAACCCAAGAGTCTGTCACATTAGCCAATGTGGTGGGCTCTTATTTTTTAGGAAACTCAAAGCAATTTTCTTTACCTGATGCAAACACTGCTTGATATATATTGCATGAAATCTGGATTTAGTTTTGTGCAAGTATCCAAAGCTCACTATAATGGTGGTAAAGTGCTTGATGCGTCACCAAGATGGTGGTATAATGTAATCAAGAAGAAGATGATGAAACCTATACGAATAAGGATGGATATAAAACGGAACTGCCGAGCAGCTATTATAATCCCGACCAGATTTTCAATAATAAGGAATATGCTACGTACTATTGGGAAGCTATTAAGATTCGTTTTGAAATAGTTTAAATTTTCGTCCGAAGTACTAACCTGGAATAAAGCTTAAAATAGAATAAATTCAGTAATTGTAAATGCAGAATATGAGAACGTCGTGACGATACATAAGGTGAAATAAACTTACTATGAGTGATATGAAAAACGTATATACCGGAGCCTTTGGCAAAGTGAATTCTCCCAAGGAACAGTATCAGATAATGAATGAAAACTACAGCAAAATATGCCTGGAATTTGCTGGAATATGCCGTAGATACCGACTTATGCTAGATGAAAAGTTCAAGGAGATAGTTAGGCTTAGAGATGAAGTGATAAAGCATCAAAATACTATCTCTGCGCAAAATCGGCAGATAAGAAATCTGCAAAAGGAAAATTCTAAGTTAAAGAAAGCATTGCAAAAACAAAAAAAGAAATAAACGGAAAATCATAAAAAAATCTAAGATACAAAAACGTACCAGCTTATATTGGGCACCTTTTCTTCCTAGTGCGGATGAAATGTATCCGCTTTACAACTGGGCACTGGAAAATCCTCAGTGGTGGATAACCGGATTTGATCCAAACTGGAAAAATAAGGTTGACTGTATTAACGGAATGGATTGGCCACTAATGAAAGAAAATCTGATTATGATTGGTTCTGTTGATTTGAGTCAGTTTTCTGATGAAGCAATTGATGAGATAATGGAAAAAGTTAATGATTCAAATCAGGATGTGATTGTAGATAAAAATAATAAAACTATATGGATAGTATTCGGAAATATGATTGGGAGTAGGGTATGAAGATCAAAATAGCGTTAAGTATTTTGACTATAATAATACTTTGTTTTTCATCATGTGGTAATGTGTATGAGAATTTACATTCTGATATCGAAAATCAGAGCATTGAGTCCAATGAAGAAAGCAACTATACTGAAGATAATAATATCGGTAATGATCTTAAAACTCGAAAGATAACACATGGCTATAAACGTGTGATCGATGAATATGCTGAAAAAGCAATGGCGTGTTTTGTTAGTAAAGATACAGAAGGTTTATTATCGTTGTTTTCAGATATGTCCAATGAAAACTATTCTCTTGGTGATGAAATAGATAGAGCCTATGATTTTCTGGGTGGAGATATAATTTCTTTTGGTGAAATAGAATCGCATACGGGAGGATCGACTTTTGGCGGCGGACATACGAGCCGACAGACAGGTACATCATATATATACGAAGTGAAAACGGATAAAGATGAATTTGAGATTTTTATTGGTTGTGTAATAATCAATGACGATGACATATCTCAGGTTGGTATCCAGAATATAAAAATCAAGAATTCAAGCTTTGATATTAATGATCCTGATAAAGAAGAAAATATGGTATCGATTGGCGAATTTTTAGGCAGTTGGTATGGTTAAGCTTATTGGAGGATATCTATAATGTACAAAATAAAACTTATGATAGTGCTTGTTTTATCATGTACGTTTCTTTATTCTTGTACATCTGATATTAGCAGTATCCATGATGAGTCAGAAGAACTTAAAATCGCAGAAAGTTCTTTGGCTGAAAGATTCAACCCTCTTACCGATTATAAAAAATATGGAAAACAGATGGATGATTTTGCAGAAGATGTTGCGAATGGCTTTATAAACAAAGACTACGAAATGATAAAACAGAATTTCTGTCAGAGATCCCTTGATACTTACGATCTGGATACGGATATAAATAATGTTTTTGAAAAGATCGGTTCTGATATATTATCATATGGAGAAATTAATCATACATTTGGAGGGAAAACATTCGGCGGTGGAAATGTCAGCAGATTGACGGGTTCGGTTGAGATCGATGATGTTAAAACTGAAGATAATTCATATGTGATACATATAAACTGTGTAATGAAGTACGATGATGACAATTCAGAGATTGGTATACAAAATATCAACATAACTCCAAGTGATTGGAAGGCTCGTGAAGATCCGGAGCATGAGTATTTTTGGGATATCGGCGAGGTATATGACAGTTGGAATTGGTGATGCTTGATGTTTATAAATGGAGTGAAGGCTTATCAGAAGGAGATTTATTTAATCTGAATTATTATGGCCTTGCAAGAATATTTAAAGATTATGGTTGCTATGAAACTACCATAACATGGAAAAAGGGATCTAGATACCCCAATTTAAGTGGCTATGGTGTAGTTGATTTATCTCAAGTGGATTTTGAAGGCATTTCCGATCCGATTGTGAATAGCACAACTATTTTACTTAATTCCCTAGTGGTCTAGTTGTACTCGTTAACACGCAGCAGAGTTATGTACTCAAATCATTCACGTTTAATAACAATAGCTGAACGAAGCATAGCTCTTTTTGAGAAACCAGATCTGACGACTTTGATAGTTGATTCGGGCAACTCAGAAAGATCTGAGCTTTGAAAAAGTAGATCATAAAACCTCGCCTTTTCGATACAGAAGAAACGGTAAAATTACCTTGCATAATTTTGATAACAGCAACTCCATTAGGTGTTTTTTCTTGCAATGATATAATTCAAGAATAATTGGCTGTTTTCTATAATTATATAGTGACTCATTGAAAATTATTAGTTCTGAAACTACGTGATTATATTGGATTTTAAAGCTTTGCTTGGAGCTATACAGATAGCTAGTGGAGGTGTTTATCATTGAAAATCAATAAATTTTTGAATGCTTCAATATTTATTCTTTTAGGACTTGTTGTTTTTATTGCGTTGTTAAGCAAATATTTTGAACTATGCAGCAATAAAATCACTATGCTTTCTTTATGTGGGTATATATTATGTTTAGATTTGGTGCTATTAATTGCAAAATATATTATCTTAAGAAAAAAAAGATTTGCTATACTATCAGCTATTGGATGCTTGTTTTTGATCTGCTGTGTTTTCATTGTCAATAATGATATAATAAATATTAAAGCAAGTTACAACGTTTATTCAACGGATAAATACTCGGTAATAGTAAGGTTAAATGAATCTTTTATTTCTGGAAGATGTGATATATATATAAAAGAAAACAATATCATTATGAAAAAGGTTGGATATCCTTTAGGTGTTCCCCAAAAGTATGATCCTATTGCAACAGAAAATTACAAGATAGATGATAATAAGTCTTCGATAATTCTTAAAATAAAATGTGATCCCAACAGAGATGAGTATGAACTTATTGAAATACAAAGAGATAATTGAGTGAATAAAAATGAACTGAAATAACACTTATTCAAGAAATATTCTTGAATGAGTGTTATTTTGTTTTCCACACCAATGCAGATGTTTTCCTATGTTTTCTCGTAAGCGTATAACCCCCCGCATCATAAAAGCAAACAGCCGGGCAGATAACACCCGGCTGTAACATCATATTCTGGCTTTGATTTCTCCATTTCTCTTTGCGTCCATGTATATTTCTTTGAAATCAGCTTTGCTGTTCGGACCGAATATGATCGGCATAACAGATACAAGGCCATCGGAAATGATCGCATTTTTAAATGGCAGAAGCGCTGCATCAAGCAAAGTTGGCATCGGTGCATTTCTCAGCATTTCCTCCCAACTGCTGACAATGCCGTTTACAAGAAAAACAGAATTGTCATCGATCGATATAAATACCGATCCCTTTTTCAAATGTCGCTCAATGATAAATCTGCCGGTGATGCACCCTTTCCAGCTTTTAAGTATCTCCATGTGTTATTCGGGCAGATCCGATCGCTCAAGATAATCATCAATGATCCATGTCCGTTCCCATAAAAAGTGGGCAACCTCCGCAGCATCCTGTGGGTCGATCATTCCTTGCCCGAAATAATCTTCCTCAGGAAGTATATGATATTCTCTGTTCACATAGTCAAGCAGTGGAAAAAACAGTTCATAAAACAGCTTTGCATCTTCATTACTAAGTTTCATTTTCTTCCCTCCATGGTAATAATATCGTTCCCGCAGGCTGTGAAAACAGCTCGGTCAGGTATTTCTCAGCATCAACACCGTTCGCCTGTGCAGTTGAAATGATCGAATACAGCGTTGCACTTGATCTGGCTCCGTTTGCTGTATTTGAAAACAGCCAATTTTTTCGGCCTAACGCAAACGGTCTTATTGCGTTTTCGGCTCTGTTGTTGTCGATAGGCACGTCTCCGTTTTCAAGAAACGTGTAAAGATATTTCCGTTCATTCAACGCATATCTTACTGCATCTGTCAGCTTGCCCTTACCACTGACCTGAACATTTTCAAGCCACGCAAAAAACTCGTCAAGCAAAGGCTTTACCTTCACAAGGCGCTGTTTATATCTGTATTCTGTGGAGCTGTCGGCAAGCAGATTTTCTTCGTGATATATCTTGTTGAAATATTCTACTGCCTTTGCCGCAACAGAAGTGCTGTGCAGCTTTTGGTCGTTCGGAAGAGCCTGAATAAAACCACGCCTTGCATGAGTCATACAGCCGCATCGCTTAGCACCCTCGACTGCATTGTAGGCATCGTATCCGTCACAGATAAGATAGCCGATAAATCCTTTCAGGAAATTCGAGGCGTGCTCACCCTTTCGTGTCGGCTGATAATCGAAAACATGGTTATCCCTTTAACACACCACAGATAATTTACAATGCTGTCCAAATAAACAGACCTCAAAAACCGAAAAATATTGTATAATAGTGACAGAAACCGAAGGGAGCTGTCGCTATGTCAAAAAGATTTCCGAAACCTGAGATCACACTTGATGGGATATACTCAAAGTTCGCAGATGAAAGCTTTTGCAAGGATTTTCTGCTTGATATCCGCTTTGAAAAGGGCTTTGCCTGTCCGTTTTGCGGTGGCTCTGAGTACCGCAGGATAAGGTCACGCCATCAGCTGCGCTGCAAGTTCTGTAAAGCAGATATATCCGCCACAAACGGAACTTTTATGCACAGAACACATATTCCGCTCAGACTGTGGATAGTCACCGCATTCCTCATTATGAGCAACAAATGCAGTGTTTCTGCTGTTACGCTGATGAGGTCTTTGGGGGTGACCTACAAGACTGCATGGTACATCCTTCATCGCATCAGAAAAGCTATGAAATGCCGTGAAGAACGCTATTTGCTTGACGGGATCGTTGAACTTGATGACACGTATCTCGGTGCTCCGACTCACGGTAAAAAGCGTGGTAGAGGTACTGAAAAAGTCAAAATGATCGTAGCTTTATCAAAGAACTCAGCAGGAAATCCCGAGTACGTTAAAATGAGCGATGTGCCGAATTTAAAGGGTATAACTGTTGGTAGATTTGCCAGGGATAATATCCGCGCAGGCTCGAAGATCGAGAGTGATAATGCTCGAAGTTACAAGAAACCGTTGGCACAGAAATACTTCCATGTTTTTGAAACATATGATCCGACAAGCGGTCAGCTGAACTGGATGCATAAAGTTATATCAAACTTCAAAGCAATGATCATGGGAACTTACCACGGAAACGAAAAGATCCACACAGCGTTATATGCTGCCGAATACTGCTACAAATTCAACCGTCGTAAGCTGGGAAACAGTGCGTATTTAAGGCTTTTGGCTGCTTTGGTGCAGTAATCTTACTTGTGGTGTGTTAAGGGGATAACCATAATCGAAAATGATGATGCTCCTGTCATTCATTTTGCCGTTGCAGTAGACCCACATTCTTGATGTCGTGGTAGGCTTTCGGCCTTCCTCGTGAAGCACCTGAACGGTCGTTTCATCGGCATGGATCATCTGCCCTGCGATAAGCGTCTCATGCATTTTCTCCACAATCGGCAAACACCATTTTTCGGCAGCAGTGCCTACCCAATTAGACATAGTCGCTTTGAGCAGAGGTATGTTTTTGGAATTAAAGTCCTTTTCCTGACGGTGCAGAGGTACTGACTTTGCATATTTTTCGTAGATGATATGAGCCAGAAGTTCGGGAGAGCAATAGCTTCCCGGGATCATAGCGTGAGGATATGGCGCACGGATGATATGACAAGGTTCGTCCCTTTCTTCGGGCTTTTCTCCGCACTCGGGACACTTGTACTTATGTACTATATGCCTGCGGATATGATATTTTGGCGGCGTAAATATAAGTTCATCGTAAGCCTTTTCGGGAGTCAGTTCTTCCATTTCGGCGCCGCATATTTCGCATACCGGGTTGTCAATTTTGTGATGTTCTTCTTTTACAGGCAGATTGTTCATCCATTCATCGTGAGTGCGTTTTTTCTTGCGCTTGTGTTCGGGAACAGTAATTGTTTCGGCAGATTTAGCTGCGGATTTTTCTTCATTGTTTCCGAACATGGAAAGCTGAACACCGAACTCCTTTTCCATAACAACAGATGTCTGCTCTGTTTTTCTTCCGAATATCTGCTTTCTGAACCACGCTAACTGCTGATTGGCAAGTGCTAGTTCTTCCTTGAGAACAGCGTTTTCATTACGGAGCGATACAATTTCCGATGTCATATTTGGTTCGGACATAAAGCACCCCTCCGTTCGTTATGATACTTTAATGATACCACGAAAAGAGGGGCTTTTCAAGCACATATTCTGAATATTCGGTAAGTATTGCCTTAATACAGCGCCCCCGGCTTTCCCTCACGGATAGCCTTCGGCTGCTCTATTTTCAAGCCTTCCAGAAGCCAGCGAATTTGCTGAGATGTGAGCATTACTGCTTCGGTCTCACTGCGCGGCCACTGGAATCTTCCGTTGTCAAGGCGCTTGTACAACAGCAGAAAACCATCGCCCTCCCACAGCAGACCTTTGATGCGGTCACAACGTCTGCCGCAGAACAAAAACAATGCTTTCGAGAACGGGTCAAGTCGAAGCTGAGCCTGAACGATAGTCGCAAGTCCGTCTATCCCGCGTCGAAGGTCGGTGTATCCCGTAACAAGATAGACCTGTGCGTCCGCTGCCAGATCATTCAGCATAGCTCATGCACCAAAGCGGTCAGAGTGTCCGCAGATATATCTGCCGGAAGAGATATTTGAAGTCCGTTTTTCTCAATGCGGATATTTTCGTTTGAGCAAGGAACTGATACAGGAACGATGGTCGGAGAATTTTCGATATACTTTTCACGAACTTTTCTTAGGCGGTTGTAATACGTGTTTGGCTTGATCCCTTTTTCTTTGCACCATTCCCGGATCGTCAGACCGCTTGCCTGCTGTGCTTTGATCTGCGCAGACCATTCCTGAAGCTGCATTTCTTTTTTGATTGTTGTGATGGATGTTGTTTTGTCCATACCTGTTACCTCCTTGTCTAATCGTCTCCAATGAACTCCATGGATCAATTTGGATTATTCAATTTACTTCATGGTGTTCCTTGGAGTTTATTATACTTTATTAGACTTCGGTGGGGTAGGTGCTGGGGGTTATACGCTTACGTTTTCTCTATAAAAATCTTTCGTAAGAGTAAAATATTATGCGCCTTTCCCTCTAGAGGCAAAAATGGTATAATAGAGTCCAACGGCAGAGTTTCCGCAGATATATCTGCCGGAAGAGATATTTGAAGTCCGTTTTTCTCAATGCGGATATTTTCGTTTGAGCAAGGAACTGATACAGGAACGATGGTCGGAGAATTCTCGATATACTGTTCGCGGACTTTTCTTAAGCGGTTGTAATACGTGTTAGGCTTGATCCCATTTTCTGCGCACCATTCTCTGACCGTCAGTCCGCTCGCCTGCTGCGCTTCGATCTGTGCAGACCATTCCTGCAGCTGCATTTCTTTTTTGATTGTTGTGATGGATGTTGTTTTGTCCATACCTGTTACCTTCTTGTCTAATCGACTCCAATGAACTCCATGGATCAATTTGGATTATTCGATTTACTTCATGGTGTTCCTTGGAGTTTATTATACTTTATTAGACATTGGTGAGCTAGGTGCGGAGGGGTTTGATGCTTACGGAATTACTTCAAAACTATAACTCATAATATAAAGCAACAGCACTGCGCCCAAAATGACGTAGTGCTGTTATATTACTAGGTCTTAAATTAGCCGTTAATTGTGATTCTTGTCAACAATCCATTTTCCATTTCGGGCGCTTCCGTTACGATGTATCCGATTTGCTTCTTTGAGTTGTTTGATCGCATTCTCAGTTTGCTTTTTAGATATATTCAAGAGATCTTACAGTTCTTTTACTGTGATTTCCGGATTATTAGCAATCGCTGAAAACACACGCTCTATTCTCTCAGCGATTTCATCGCCTTTTTTATCTCCTTTTTCAGAAAGGCAATAATTCAAGCTTTTCAGGGTTAAGAAGAAACCGCCGTGTTCGGAAACAAACTCAGGCTGCAGATCATCAGAATACTTATATTGAGCCTTATATTCCTTGATGATTTTCTTGATACCACTGCCCCTGCGCTCCATAAAATGAAGCCGTGAAAATATATCTGCTATGATAGGATTACGTCTTTGAGACGGTATCTGCATCAAATCTCTATCCTGAACATTGATGCCGTCAAACATTCCGCCGGGGGAGTAGATCTCAAGTCTGTCATCGAACATATCAATATGCACTTCACTTCCGACTACTAGGTAGTCCCTGTGTATCAGAGCATTCACAATACCTTCCTCAACTGCTCTTTCTAGGTAGTCGGGTAGCTCTATTCTCTGGTCGGGAGCTTTGAACCATCCATTATGCGAATTGCGTTTAACAAAAGCTTCTCCTTCTTCAAGGAGTGTTATGAGACTACCGGTATATTCAGCATCATCAAGAGTGTCCTGCAAACCTGAAGCCTTAGTCAGTCCATTCCAACGTGTACAGAACAGGCGGGACTGGTAAATCGGGCAGTAATCCGCAAGCAAAGCTCCTGCATTAGTTAGTTTATCATCGCCATCAATAAGACCGAATGAAGCGTAGTCACTGTCCTGAAAATCAAGGTGTGCTCTGCTGTAATATGTGGAGATCAGTTTGGTGAAAGACATTTTTGAGAAGTCATATCCTGATGGCAGACTGTCAAAAGTCTTGCCTGAACCTTTCAGAGCAACGAAAGGATTGTATCACAAAAATGAGAAATTGTCAAGTGCGTCTTAACATGAATTATGAGATATGCATCGAAGAAAGCTCACCTGTCAAAGTATTGAGCAATGTTATAGATGAGATCTATCAAAAAGAGGAATACACGATAGTAAGCAAGTGGAATGGCGCCATACCCGAGGATATTATGATGAAGATACTCATCTACGGCTACATGAACGACTCTTTTTCAAGCCGTAAGATTGAACAGCTCTGCAAAAGAGATATCCATTTCATGTGGCTTCTCGATGGCTTTGGAGCTCCGGATCACAGCACTATCTCAAGATTTCGACAGAAAATTGGAGAACAGATCGAGCGTGTGTTTTACGCTGTTGTAAAGTATCTTTTGAATATGAAAGAGATAAGCGGTGAGAACCTGTTCATTGATGGCACCAAGATCGAAGCTAATGCAAACAGATATACATTCATCTGGAAAAAGGCGGTCTCAAAAAACGAACAGAAAACGATGGCTATATTATAATAGTGACAAAACCTTAGGGATACTGACGCTCTGCCAATAATTATTCCAAAGCCCGAAAAGATGATGAAGATACATACGAGCAGAGTTCTGAGATTGAGAAAACACCGATGGTATCTATTTTTATGAGGGGATGGATTTTGATAAAATAATATGGTTACCAATATACCATCAAACGAAAAAGATAGGATATGATTACAGCAAACGTACTAAAGGCTTTGCTTTTTTGGGATTGGCGGAGGAGATGGGTGAATGATTCATATGAATGATTCTATTTCCCGAAATTGAAAAACACTTGATTTTGGGAAATAGATGTGGTATAATAGGCATAGAGGAGTGTGAGTGCTTATGAAACTGATAGAAAGAACCGAATATCTCAATAAGGTCATCAATGTGATCGGTACACCTGATATAAAGGTTATCACCGGTGTTCGACGCAGCGGCAAGTCTAAGCTGCTTGAAGCCTTTAAGAAGCATATTCTGGATAACTATCCTGATGCCAATATCATACACATCAATTTCAATCTGCCCGAATATGAGGAATATACAGAATATCGTCCTCTTTATGATCATATCAATTCCCTATACAGAGAAGGTGTAGAAAACTTTGTCCTGATAGATGAAATACAGATGTGCAATAATTTTGAGAAAGCAATCAACGGTCTGCACGCTTCGGAGAAGTATGACATATATATTACCGGATCTAATGCGTTTCTGTTAAGTTCTGATCTTGCCACCCTGTTCACAGGAAGGACTTTCGAGATCAAAGTGTATCCCTTCTCCTTTGCCGAGTATGTAAGGTATTTTGGATATACCGATCTTTATACTGCCTTTGACAAATATGTTAACGAGGGCGGTATGGCAGGTTCCTATGTCTATAAAGATCAGGAAGCGAAGTACGACTATATCGAGGAAGTGTTCAATACACTTATCGTCCGTGATATCCGCAAAAAGTATAAGATACGAAATACAGCCCTTATGGACAGACTTGTAGAATTCCTGATGGATAATATATCGAACCTCACATCGGCCAGAACTATTGCCGATACCTTTAACAGCCATAAGGATAAGATCAACCATAAGACCGTCAGCTCATATATGCAGTACCTCTGCAATGCATTTGCGTTTTATAAGGTGCGCAGGTATGACATCAAAGGGAAAAAGTATCTTGCGACGACCGAAAAATACTACCTCAGCGACCACTCCTTCCGCTATGCAAAGCTCGGCACGAAGAATATGGACTACGGCAGAGTTCTAGAAAACATCGTAGCTATTGAGTTGCTTCGCCGGGGATACGAAGTGTATGTCGGTGTCCTTTATAAGAAAGAAGTGGACTTTGTAGCTATAAAACGTGATGAAAAGCTGTATATACAGGTCTCGGATAATATCACCGATGATAAGACATTCCAGCGTGAAGTATCACCGCTGCTGTCTATCAAGGACGCATATCCGAAAATGCTCATCGCAAGGACCCGGCATGATACTTATCAGTATGAAGGCATCAAGATCGTAGATTTTTCGAACTGGCTAACAAATATTTAAGAAGGTAGTAATATGGATGTTATAGAAGAAATCAGAGCCCTTGCAGAAGAATATGAAGCATGCGGTGGAACTGAACGTAGTGACGGCAGCAAATCCAGGCTTTTTGATCCGCCTGCCACAATAGAACAGGTACGTGAATTTGAAAAAGAGATGCGCGTCACACTTCCCGAGGTATTCGTGCTTTATCTAACTGAGCTTGGCAACGGCGGGATAGGACCGAATTACGGCATATATTCGCTGGATAAGATGCGTGAGCGTAATCCTAATGCAGCAGCACGTGCAGAACTGCCTGTAATGATCGGCGGGAGACTTCCCGAAGAAGCTTGGAAGACTTTTGCACGTGAAGCTGAGGCAGCAGATGATGAAGAGGATTTTGATAAAATTGAAGAACTTGAGCAGAGACTGATCGCAGGCGGTATCTTCATCAGTACACCGGGCTGCACGATGTATACTCTGCTGATGTGCAGAGGTGAAGCGGCAGGCGATGTTTGTACCATAGATTTTGATTATCTTACATGGTATGATAAGCCCATCGAAGGCGGATACTCGTTTGAAGATTGGATGATCGAGGGAATGCACGATCATATTGCACGCCGAAAATACGGGATCGATATTGAAATGGTCACGCGATATAACCAAAGAGGTCTCGGAATGGCAGGTGAAAAACTTACGGATTCGCTGATCGATCTGCGAATCGCTCAACTAACGGAAGAAGGAGATACTGATGCTGTGAATCTTTCCCATGAGCTCCGCGATTTCTATGAGCGAGCATTTGGTAACGGGACGTTTCGAATGTGGATCGCAGTTCACCGTGGAGAGGTTATAGGCACTGTCGGGCTGACAATGCTTGAAAAGCCGCCATATTCCGCAAATCCAAACGGAAAGATCGGACTGATCTCGAGTATGTATGTCAAACCTGAATTCCGAAGACGCGGCATGGCAAAGTGTATGCTTGGATATGTTATGCGCTGGGCAAAGCGAAACGGCATGGGCATTGTACAGGCAATGGCATCGGAGCAGGGCGTGAAGCTTTACGAATCCTGCGGATTTAGGCACAGTGAACGTTTTTTGCAGTATGATCTGAAAAATATGTGAGTCTTATCGATGACAGCTATGCTTATCATCGCTGTACTGATTGGGTTAAAATCACTGACCGGCATTTAATTATATAGAGAACAAAATTAAATTTAATACATACCATATCTCAGCAAATGAAAAGATAAAAACTATGGTGAAAACAACAAAGAATAACGGATATGCAAAGCATATAATAAAATGCTATAAAGATGATCAGGCGTATCGTATCTCGAAAATAATAATACCGGAGATCACTGACTTAGAAGGACGTTCGCAACGGTATTCAGATACTTTATTGAAATACAGCAGTTTAACGGCAGGCGTGAGGTCTGGACAGAATACGAGGAAACAAAGGCATATTTCCTTGAACTAATGATGTCCACTGAAGGCGAGGATCGTGACCGAGCAGAGTGTGTATACATTATACATCTGCGAATTGTTTTTTTATATACTGCGGAAATCTGATGCGGCAGAGGTTTTGATTAAAAAAAATTTAAATTATATTATTAAAATCATTGCAATTTGAAAAGAAATGTGATATAATATCTATCGGACATAACAGCGTAATGCTTGTGATGTGAAATGTCCATCCCAATTATAATATGGCTATGACTGTTTCAGGTATATATGTCGTTTACTGTAAGTTACAGCCGTATCAGATTTAAGTTCTTTTATTTTCAGAAGGAGGGTCAAGAGATAATGCACAAGAAAATGAAACGTATCGTTGCAGGGCTTGTGGCAATTACCGGTGCTTTATCGGCAACAGCCGCATCTGCACCTATGAGTGTGTTTGCAAAAAATGAACAGATAATTATTCAGTCTGACTTCAATGCAGGAATGGGTCTTCCCTGGCGCACATTCGAGAATGCACCGGCACGGCAGGACTTCGATATTTCAGACGGCACTTACAATATAACGATACAGAATAACGATGGTCCCGAGTCAAGATGGGATCTTCAGTTCCTTTACAAAAATTTCTATATACAAAAAGGTCATACTTACAAGGTACACTGGAAGGTCAATTCTTCCAATGAGGGTGAGCTGTATACTAGGATCGGTAATTACGGCGGAACTGTTGAAGTTTGGCACAACAACTGCGGCAATGATGATTTCAATCAGACGTGGGAATGCGTAAAGATCGCTAAAGGCGACAACACCTTCGATGCTGAGTTTACAGCTAAAGAAGATATGGATCGTGCTTGCTGGATATTTGATTACGGCGGACAGGGTCAGTATCAGCCGGTAGATTGCTTCCCCAACGGTACGGTCCTCAAATTCGACGATCTGTCTTTGATCGACACTACTTCCGGGGGCTGTATAATCGATTTCATTCCTAACGATTGGGGCATTGTAAGACCCGAAAGCAACGTTCGTCTGAATCAGATCGGTTACTATCCTCAGCTGGAAAAGAGGGCTTCTTATGTTACCGATGCTGATATGCCACTGACTTTTGAGATACGTGACAGATCGGGCAACGTAAAGTACACAGGCAAGACGAAGGTATTCGGCAGCGATCCTGATTCGGGTACAGGTAAGGATACAGTTGTTAATTCGGTCACAAGATACAAGGACTCGGGTGCCAACGTACATATCATTGATTTCTCTGATTTCAGAACTGTGGGCGAGTACACTATATTCGTTAAGGATACAGTCGGCGTAAGCGGCACTCAGGTGATGGGTTCTAAGAAAGTAAACGATACAAGGCTAAGCGGTGATAAGCTTTTATGGACAAATCCCGTTACTATGAAAACTTATACGATGAACGAGAGCAGTACATTCAGGATAGACAGACAGATCTATGATGATCAGCTGCTGAGGGATTCCATGAACTACTTCTATCAGAACCGCTCAGGAGTCCCGATAAAGTCTGAGTACATCACATCAGGTGATAAGTCCGCACTGTCACACCTTAAATATGGTCATAACCCCGATATGGCTTATGTACAGAGCAAATGGGTAAAGACTTACGAAGATGACTTCTCTGATGGCGAGAAGGATAAGAAGATCGACGTTACAGGCGGATGGTACGCTGCAAGCGACCACGGTAAGTACGTTGTCGAAGGCGGTTTCTCCGTATGGACACTTCAGAACGCTTATGAGTTCTCCAAGAGGAGCGGCAATACTCGCAAGTGGACTGACGGCACTATAGCTGTCCCCGAAAATAAGGATAATGCTCCCGATATACTGGATGAAGCAAGGGTAGAGCTGGAGTGGATGTTCAAAATGATAAATGAGGACGGCTTTGTATATCATTCAGTGCAGGACTATAAGTGGGCAGATATTCCGATCAGGTTAGGGCCCATATACTGTACGGACCCCCCAATGGAGTACACTTATCCTTACCGTATCGTCAGACCTCCTACGTATGCAGCCACATTCAACATGATCGCTTGTGCTGCACAGGCTTCACGTCTGTGGAAGGGCATAGATGATGACTTCGCAAAAGAGTGTCTGCAAAATGCACAGAACAGCTGGAAGGCTATCATGGCTAAGCAGTCCAATTGGAACGTTACAAGTGGCTATTACTATGATGATCCTTACTTTGCTCCCAGTGAATCCGGCGGAAACAACTTTTTCGGTGACACCTATGTAGTTGACGATGCTTACTGGGCAGCTTGTGAGCTTTATGCTACAACAGGGGACTCGGCTTACTATGGCTTCTTAAAAAACTATAAAAATTATAATGATCCGTCAGGTCAGGATAAGGCATTCAGCCTGACTTCCTGCCTGAGCGGTGGTGAGAACAACGGTTCGTTCGGTTCCTTCAATTGGGGCAATACTGCGGGTCTGGGTACCCTTTCACTCTACCTGAGCGACAAGACATCTTCTGCTGACAGGAAGACTATTGTCAATTCTATCAAAAATATTGCTGACCAATATATTATTCAGATGAGTAAAGAAGGTATGGGCATACCTTACAAGAGTGCGACTGTCGGGGGCTATATCGGTATCGGTGATGGAGATGTGTACACAGGTTATGAATACGGCTCCAACTCATTCGTTATCAACAACGCTATGGTCCTTGCATATGCTTATGATACTGATAACAGCAAATATATTTATCGGAACGGTGCTGCCGAAGCACTTGATTACCTCTTCGGACGCAACGGTCTGGGCTTCTCTTATGTATCAGGCTACGGCGATAAGGCAATGAGATCGCCACACCACAGATACTGGGCACAAAGTATTGATCCGTACTTCCCGGCGGCACCCTCAGGTGTTCTTGCAGGCGGTCCATGCTCAGATCTGTATCATGATAAATATCTTCGTGGTCTCGGCTATAAAAGAGGCACTTTAGCTGATCAGAAGTGCTATGTTGACAGTGCAGAGGCATGGTCTGTAAATGATGTTTCCGGCAGCTGGAATGCTCCTCTGGTCTGGATGTCATCATTCATGAACGATCGTTTCGGCGGTCCGAAACCAGTCCCCTATCCTACCAACATTAAGGTCGATTACAGTGAGGAGTATCATCAGGTAAGATTTACCTGGAACAAGGTGGAAAACGCTGACAGATACGGCATAGCAGTTTATCTGGCAGGCAAGTGGAGAGTTCAGAAACAGGATATCACAGGCACTACCTACACTTCTCCCAAAAATCTGACTCCCGGCGTAACTTATAAGGTAGCGATTGCCGCAAGAGTGAACGGCACATGGGATACTGAAAATGCTATCAAACGTGCTTGTACTGTTACTATAAAGTGATAGACTTCATTGATCCAATTTATTAAAAACAAAACGTGGCTGTTGCACCAAGCAACAGCCACGTTTCTCATATTGTTTAACATATTTTCTGCACAGAACTATTCCAAGGCAGAAACTCTTCAAGTATATCGGGATCGGTGAAAAACTCCATGCTTTTACTGCCTATCAAACCCGTATGCGGTTATTTCCCAAAAACAATGTGCTAATATTGTTGAGTATGAATAGTTTTTCAACGTATTAGCATCTATATTATATTGTAAAAAATCCGAGTAATCACAGGCTGCAATAGAATATACCTGATCTTCATCACCGTAATTGCCTCTGACATCATAATATAGTGATGTATCGTTTTCGTCAAAATGTTCGACATATTCGTCTTCATCTGAATCGCTGATTCTAAAAGCAGAGATATATACAGTAAATTTCTTATCTGTATGTGCTGCTGTAATAGATAACAGCTTATTATATAGTTCAGCGAATTTATCTATATCCTTATTTCCATAAAACATTTGTATCTTTTCAGATATTTCAGTAAATGGAGTTTGTCTTAAAATTTCATATATAGTCATTTGTGTAGTTTTTCAAAGAATTCCCGGATAATCTTTCCATGGTTTGTTTATTTCCAAGAAGTCTATATGCAATTACAATGAAGCGCTGATAAATCGCATCAAAGATATAAGGCATCATCTCATCTCCGTCAGATATATCAAAATCGACTTTGTAGAATAAAACCTTATTATTTTCTATCTCGGACAGCATTTCGAGCAGCTTGTAATCACGTTCTTTTGAAATAGCCATTCAACTGCTAAACGGTTTTGCCTTCACGTCTTGAAAGCGCAAACGCCTGACACAGTGCAAGATGCTGTCCGAAATCCCGCAGCGGATAAACAGCATTTTCGGGGATTTCTGTTTCATCTGCAATCATTTTTAATGCAATAGCATCATAGCGCTGACCGATTGTATTTTTTAGTAATTCCGAAAGACGATTATTTTGTTCCATAGTAGATCTCCTTATATTATTCCGAATGAAAGAATTAACATCGGCCGCACAGTAAATGCGCCAAGAAACTGCGGCAAGTTCTCACAATATAATAATATTTTATCTGATCCGGACGAAATTATCAAGCCTTTTCTGTGTCAGCAACCGCCAGAAAAGAGTTAGATTATTAATATTATTGAGTCCTAAGCAAGTCTTTGGACTATTTTAGACCATTTGAAGTGGGATCGGTATACAATCGGAAATCACAACAATCACGGTTGGCATCTCAGAGTTATTATATATTTTATCTGTTTAATTATTTTTGTTTTTGCAAATTTCTTTTCTGCCGATTTTGCGCTGAAATAACACTATACCATAAATTATAAAGTCGATCATGATCGCAAAGTTATACAGATCTCACTTTTTGATTATCATGCTGTACGATATACGCATGGATCTTTCCTGATGCTATTATTAAACAAGGCATTCACCAAACGATGAATACCTTGTAATTTATTCGCTCGCTGAGTATGATTCCGGTCGTTTGTATCATACTTCAGGAAGAGTATCTATCATTCTCAGAATATATTTTCTGACAGCCACAGCATCTGCATCGGTTATGCCATCGCCACTGCCCGAACAATCAGCGTTTATTTTTCCCTGCTCAGTCAGCTTATACTTTGAAGGTGCTGACAATGTCTGCTTGATAAGTACGAAATCAGAAATATCCACTTTTCCGTCGCAGTTTGCATCACCATAAACTGCCTTTGGATTATCCGGAATATTGCTCTCTGTTATGGGAGCCATGCTCGGTTCGGTATCACCCCACCAGTCCCAACGGTCAGCGGTACGGTATTTCTCCATATTTCCGCCTGCCGAAGTCCAGGTAAACACATTGTCGTAAAGATGCCCTTCGTTATAATAAAACTGTGCCATCGAACAGATCTCATCAGCATAGGTCTTGTATGCACCATCGTCCTCAGCCATATAGCACCAGCCTGTATTAAAGCCCTTAAGGCTGTTCCTTATGACCTGATAGCCGTGCATTCCCTCTTCATTAATACAGATCTCAGCAAAGTGGAGTATCTTTCTGATACCCATGTGATTTGAGATTATACAATCATAGAAATTGGATTCCGTGAAAGAATACTGAAACATCTCAGGGACGTTGTCCTCGGGCATGAACTTGGGATTGCAGTCTGCAAAAGCAGTAACAGCGGTCTGAAGAGTACCATATGCATGGGCAGAGTTAACACCCCAGCCGTCTTCATAGGCTGTTTCATGGTCTGAGCCTATCTTGCCTTCACCCAGAGTAGATTCACGGGTACCAAGTCCAAGAAACAAAGCATACACCTTTTCACGTTCCGGTTGGCCAAGACGAGTGGAGATAAGATCCCAGTGCTCATCTATCTCTTTATAGAGAGCGTACTTTACCTCCTGCACTGTCATATTATGGTTGATAGCGCGTATCTCAGCCGTAGAAGCGTTTGCAGGAGTATTTCTCTCCCCAAAGCCAAGGGGATTGCCAACTCCTTCCTTCTGTATATCACGGGAAGTATCGTGCAGAGGGTCGCAGGTATTTCCGGCACAATACCATTCGTCTGCCGAAGCAACGATAGAAGTATCCATATCACCTGCCGATATCGACATTGATGATACGATCATTGCAGCCGCGGTAATGACACCGAAAAATCGTCTTTTATTCATAAATAACACCTCATGTTTTGAGTCGATTTACTGACACGGACAGACCTCTGTCAAAGTGAAATTGAGGTCTGTCCAGATTACCGTTACAAATTATATCACATTTCCATGTAAATTTCAATATGATATTATAAAAAATGGCTATCCCCTTAACACACTGCACGCAAAATCACTGCACCAAAGCAGTCGATAGCCTTAAATACGCACTGTTTCCAAGTTTACAGCAGTTGGATCAGTAGCAGTATTCGGCAACATATAACGCTGTGTGGATCTTTTCGCCTACTCAGTTATCACTCTACAGTAAAAGTCACAGCGTTTTTGATAGCATTTGCAGTATCCCATTTGCCATTAACTTTGGCTGCGATAGCTACGTTGTAGGTCTTGCCCGGGGTGAGGTTCTTGGGAGTAGTATATTCTGTATCGGTGATACTCGCCTCCTGAACTCTCCACTTGCCTGCCAGATAAACAGCTACGCCGTAACTGTCAGCACCATTTACAGCGTCCCAAGTAAATCTCATCTGCTTGTACTGGCTGTCATATTCCATCTGTATGTTCTTAACGGAATCATCTTTATGATGTCCGCAGTCACAGATGCCTCGTGGATACATATTCATAGAAACTTCAACCTGACCATCGCTCTCCCAACCTTCAACGCTGAAAGAAATATCGTACAGGTTCCCCACCTTCATACCCAGGTCCTCCCAAGCCTTGAAGTGTTTGGAAACGCTGATAGTACCCTTGGTTCTCGTGTTCTGACGTATGCTTATATACTGTGTGAAATACCTGTCGCCTTCGATGGTATAGGAATTTTTGTTTATAGTATATACCTTGTACTCACTTCCGTCAATATTAACGGAACCCTTGTACTGTGCAGAAGCAGACTGCGCAGGTGACCAGTTCTTCCAGTCTTCAATGATGTAGTACTCTACCAGAGGATTCTGCGCCCAGCCGTAGATACCGATCCTGGCGTTACCGGATGAACCTGCATACCAGATGCAGTCGTAGTCACAGTAGAAATTACCATAGTCCTTGTAAGTCTTGGGATTATTCAGACCCCAGCGAAGACCACGATTAGTAATGAAGTTTCCTCTCGTGTTGTTAGGACCACACTTCCACTGTGCGCGGAAACCACCGTCATTTTCGTGCAGTGTCATTGTAGAAGAATTATTGGTATCTGCCTGCCAGATCTCGTGGTGGTAGTCGTTGTACCAGCCGACTTCCTGTGTGTGTGACGGGCTCGTAGTGAGCGTCTTTGCAGCAGATGCAGTAACTGATGTTATAATAGGTGAAACCATCAGCACACCGGCAACAAGAGCGCCTAAAACACGTTTTGAAACATTTTTCATAAGCTATTTCTCCTCGCTATCAAAAAGATTAAAACTATATATAGATACTTAAATGATACAACGCATTGACTTTTTCGGTTCAATATTATTTGATTATATTTTATAATTTTTTAGTAATTGGTTCTAATTATATTTTGCTTATTATCATTTTAGCAATACCATAAATTGCTATTTATTGCCTTTTAGTCATCAACTATTTACTTTTTAAATTATAATTACCACAAATCTTTTAATCATTATAAGATAAGCATTCAACACATAAAACCCCGGAATTGCGCGGCTTCGCAGGATTGATAGCATAGAAAATGTATGTTCATAAATAAGGATCCGTCTGACATTAATACAATTTTTTTGTCATAAATTCAACATTTTTCATGCTAATATTGATAGGCTTTAAATCGTACATCATACTCAAAGTATCAGTTAATTATCCGTTGTTTGTAATTTCACCGGTTTCTTACTCCCTATGAGTATTACAACAGCCTTTTTGACGACAGAAACAGTCTTTCCAAGACCGATACAGATGCGACATTTATGTGTATAAATGATGTTTGTATTGATAGGAATGATTTGAAATTTAAGTAGTTTAATATTACAGAAAATAACCGCCCCATTCCGTTTATAACAGTGGAATGGGGCGGTAGTTTATTCGTCATTTTGGTGTGGATCTGCTCATCTTGTGATATTAGCAATAGCGGCGGATATAACATCTTCTACGCCGCAGACTTTATCAATTTTATCCTTGTCGGGAGCATTCCTTAGTTCTGCGATACCTGCTCTCCACAAAACCAGAGTATTTACATTCAGTGAATCTATCCGCTGTGACATGGCACTGTTGCGGGTGTACATATCAGATATCATCATAATACCTTGTGATGCTATGTTTGCCGAGATTACAAGGTCGTTTATTTTTTTATCTGCAAGGATCTGGTAGTATTTCCAGTCGGTATCTTTATCTTTGTTTTTCATATGTTCACTCAATGCGGCTGATGCTTCATTAAGCTCCTGTATGCAGCACTCCAGCACTTGTTTCATGGTGTCAAGCAGCATATTCTCTTTGTATAGTCCTATGTATATTTCCTGAAAGCTATCGGATATCCTCTGGGCTTCTTTGTCAGCTTTTTCAGCATTGTCAATGAGTCTTGCGTAGCTTATAGTTCCCACAAATCCCTTGTATTTTGCCAGACCGTTTATCTTTAGCTGGTCTGAAGCAAGGGTCAGGACATTTATAGCTTTGTCAGGCATCCTATCCTGCTGTATTCTGAATAACATATCTGATGTATCAGCTATTCTCTTCTGAACATCTCCTGCATATGAGGGGAGAAGTTCAAAGGTCATCATATCGGGGGTATATTTCTTGGTACTATTCAGCATGACCTGTTCACCTTAGCAAGCTTGATATACTTATCAAGATCTATCTTCTTAAAAAAATTATAACTGTCACAATTTATATCCTGACCAAATATACCCATCTGAACTGGTGATGAAATGACTATATCAGTATCGGGTATATTGAAGATATCACGGAACTGGTCTTCCGTAAGAGGCTGACCATAATAGGGATACCAGTTCTTTTCGTGGAATGACATGGACTCCATCACCCTCAGCACGACACGTCGTAAAAACATAACCGAGCACATGGGGTAGAAGCATTTTTTCATATTAATAGGTTCCGACGGGCTTTTCAGCCTTATCTCGGAGTTGAACACCTCGTCATTGCTGTAGCATGAGCTGAACACTTTAAGGTCAACACCTATGCCGTATTCTTCAAGCAGTTTTATCAGACTGAGAGTCAGCGCGCCGCGGTTGGTGACTGCCTGCTCTAAGGTGTGAATTGAATATGCCAGATTGAACCATATAGTAACGAATTTTTTCTCTCTTGCTCTTGTGAGCCTGTACATTGTCTTCGGAGTACCTGCCACGTACGCGGGAATATTTGGGTGAGAGCCTGCCATTGCCTTTTCCTGCCTGCGTCTGTAAGTTCTTATCGGCATAGTCTTTTCAAATTCCTTCAGCATTTCCAGTGTAATGTCATAATTACCCGTATATCCGCCGATAAGATAATCTACAGCATTATCAAAGGTATCCTCGGGAAAATCCGGACGTCTGATGATACTGTGCTGTTTGAGAAATATTTTGTCGTTTACTTTAGGTTTGCTGAGTATATACATCTGCATATCACTCAGACTGTTGAACGCCGCATTGTATACAGTCATTTTTTTGTATTGGTATACTTTGAGGTTCATAAATTCTCTCATCGTCTTGTTTCTCCGTTTCGTATAGCGTTAACTATATTGCTGAACACGCTGAATATCCCGACACTTTTTCTTTCACGACCGTCGTAGAACTTTGCCATTTCTCTCTGTAGAAATGCAAGATATTCGCTGTCCTTGGTCTCAACGAATTCATATCTGACGATCGCCTCGACATCGTAACTCTGGTGATCAAGGTACTTCTTTATGCTGGTTGCATCACGGGTGGTGAATATACCCGGAGCTGCTGTCTGATTTTCTTTGCTCCATGCAGTGGTGGCATTGCGGAAGACCTCAGCGAATTCAAACCACTGAGGATAATTACAAAGTATGTTCTCTTCAAGTCTGTTATCGTAATCAACGTATATCGCTGTGAATCTCTGCATGAGAGATTCCTCTATCTTCTCACGGGTGCTGTAATTCCTGTCAGCGCCGTCACCTGCGGTGTTGCCTGCTGCTATGATACGGAAATTCGGGTGGCGCATTACTCGCTCGCCGTTAGGGAAGCAGTAGCTTGCATTTTTGGAATTGGACATAAAGCTGTTGAGTTTTACTGCTGCCCTGATATTGCCATTATCAAATTCATCGCAGAAAACTATACCGCCGTATTTGTATGCTCGGTAGAATGCAGGATAGTTGTATCCGCCGTCCGCTGTCTGGAATCCCAGCAGGTCATATTCCTCGTTTATGTAGCCGATATCCAGATATTCCAGTCCCAACAGCTTGGCTATCTGCCCTACAAGAAAAGTTTTTCCGCAGCCGGATGGGCCTATCATATATGGGTTTGAATCTTCGATTACAGCGGTGATTATATCATCGAAATGCTCATGATAAAGAGTATTGTTTTCATCGATATACTTCTGCTTTTTCTCCATGAGTTTTGCGAACCTGTCTTTGAAGGGATAGGATTCATCAAAGAAGAAATTAGGTGTCATATCAGCAGGCTCGGTGCATCTCTGGGCATTTATCTGAACTATGGTTGGGTGCACTCCTGCCGCCACCTGTATTGGTGCGGCAGCTGCTTCAGTTTTTTCGGCGTCGAAATTTTTGCTGAACTCATCAACGCGTATTATTCTGTTCACCAGATCACTGCTCTTGTTTACCTCTGATATGATATTTTTCAGTTCGCCGTTGTTAAGCATTGACGAGGCTCTGTCAATAGCTTTGTTTGCCTCCGTGTTTATGCGGAAAAGCTCTGCGGCTGTGTTGTCCTTTATGCCTGAAGCCAACAGTTTAAGCTCTCTTATCTTACTGTCCGCAGAATCTATGACATCTCTGATCAGCTTATCCTTTTCAAACACTATACTGTCATGTTCTTCGTTCAGAAAAGCATCAAAAGATTCTTTCAACTTGAATTCCGCATTCTTTGCTTCTCTTGTAAGTTTTTCCGTCTCACTAAGTGTGAGATCCTTGATAGTCTTTTCATTCTGCTCAACAAATCTTTTGAAGCTGTCGAGGCGATCTTCTGTAAGGTCGAGAGTGTGCTTTGCGTTCTCAAGGTTTTCCTTGCTGTTTTTCAGCAACATCTCAGACCTTGCTATCCTTTCTTCACTGATATCGTATATTCCGCAAGCCATTCGCGCATAGCTGAGAAGTTTTTCACATTCGATCTCTTTGTCATGAGCACTGCATATCTTGATAGCACCGCTTATAAGCGATGAGGCAAAGCTTTTCTCATTGTTGTGGTACTGTCTGAGCTCACAGCTGAAAGTATTGATATAATAGATGTTTTTTTCTGCTGTTGGTATATCTGCAATGGTGCACATGGTATCGATGTAGATCTGCTTGTCACTGAAACATAAATACATCTCTTTAGTGAACAATCCTGAATGATAGATGCCGTCCTTTTCAAATATTTTCAAAAATACTGCATTTGCAAACCTGAAATCTTTGGTTGCTTTTCCGAGAGGAAGTACGGTGCGGTAGATATCCTCTGCATCTTTCATTATTTCTATAGGCGATTTTTCACTTCGGGAAGTTATAATGCTGTTGACCAGCTTTGAAAGTGTTTCTTCCGAGCCGAATCTGTTTTTATCGGGCTCCCGCTTTATCTCACTGAGGTATATACTCAGCGGAACATATTTATCGTCCTTTTTTAACGCTGCCTTGACCGCCTGCAATATTGCGTCTATCCTGTTTTTTGTCATATCCTTCCACCTATTCGTTATCTTTATGTAAGTATCTGTCTATTATTTCAACACCGGGTATACCAAAAAGATCATCCTTGATTTTTTTGATCTCTCCATCGTTTATATGTCGGTAATAATATCCTTCCTGTGAGCTGTCCAGGCTCTTTATGATTCTTGTGCAGCACAGTTTTGATTGTACAAGCAGCCTGGTTTTTTCTCTGAATATTTCATGAACTACCGATATCTCACTTTTTCTGCCGTTGCAGAGTTCTTCCTCATATATCTGAGTTATCATTTCGCTGTCATTGCAGTAAATTGTTTCTTTATCCGTCATGAAGATCTTTTCGCCCCAAGGCAATAAAGCTCCCTGAGCATAATTGCCGCCGATCTCGCATATCAGCTTCACTTCCTCAGACATTTCAGTTTTTTCAAGCTCGGGAGAGATCTCCTCACAGAATATCACTTGTCCGTCTTCGATGATCATACATCTGAGGCTGTTCTGTAATAGATCGTATATATATTCATGTCGAAGCTCCCTATCGGTAAAACTTTGGGTTATCACTTCGGTTTTTGAATGGGCATACCTGAGCGTGATCTGTGCTGTGTGAGTGCCATTGAATAGATTTCCCAGAGTATAAACATATTCGTTACCCTGTGAAGTTATGCTGCATGGCAGTTGTTTATTTATTCCGTTGACAGTACAGGATATCATATATCTGTTTCTGTTCCCTTTGATGTTTGAAAGCCTAAATGTTGCTTCTGCATCACTGTATATCTTTGAAAGAAAGTATTCGATGAAATTTTTGGAAAACATACCTGTGCCGAACGTCAGTACCTTTTCTTCATGCTTACTGCACTCAGCAATAAAGTTGAAACGCGTGGGGAAACTAAGTTTTTTACGTTTCTCAATTATCTCGGAAGTATAGTCGTCGAAACAGCTTTCGGGGTAATTGAGATACAATCGGTCTGCTGTTTTTGCCAGCATGGAGAAGTAGTCGTCATATTCACATAGATTGATATACTTATTTCCGTTATATATCACTATCAGTGCCTGTGTGTTATCAGGCATGGTGTAATATCTTATCAGATCTGCTTTTTCTATCTGAGATATTTCCAACTGAGTTCTGCTCATGAATGGTGTCATAGTTTACGCACTCCTGTACGCGTTAGAATTATAATATGGTTATCTTTTAGCACACCACATGATCTTACATTATTATAAGCGTTTATAAAGGATCTGTTATCTATCAGGTAAATTATGTGGTAACTTAGGTGCGCATGACTGATATCCATTAAATATTATATCATATGTATCAATAAAAGTAAAGCAACTGCAACGTGCTTGAATGTTAGCTTTAGTTGCGAAGCCTCACACGACTAAAGTCGCGTGCTTCCAATAGTGTCCTATAGGACACGCCCACTTTAGGAGGGCGGACTACGTTTCTACCATACAGCCTGAACTCAGAAAATTATGCTGTTGGAGCAATAAATTCCGCATTCAGGTTAACTAAGGTAGAGAACGTGCAGGTGCTTCTCTTACTGCATTGAGGGACTTTAGCCTCAATGAGCAACCTTGAATTCTCATCCAAGGATTTTAATATTTCACGTATGAAGTATCTTGCCCCTATATTATACGAAGCAGATAGATCACAGTTGTAGGTCTTGCCATTTTGAAATTTGCATAGCTCATAGGTATTGAAACCACCGAATTTACCACGAAGTACAAAACCACTGCCATCGTAGGCAAGGCGTGACGTATTCCATGCACAGATATGGCTTACTCTCATACCTAGTCTGTGAGCTTTATTCGTTACAATAGACTGAACTTCCTGACTGCGCCACAGCTTGAGTTTCTGCTTTTTAGAACCGCGGACCTTACCGTTCTTGTCTAAATGCTCAAATACAATAACATCTGCATTATAAAGAACAGCTATATCTACGATGCAGGCAGCAGTTTTAGTGGCAATGTCGTGATTGATTCCTTTGGCTTTTGCCCAAAGCCTTGGTGTTTTATAGTTACCATGCTGCTGAGCTTTTTTTATACGGTTAACACAATGCATAAGATGGTCTGTTTCTTTGGTAAGCTTATAAAAATGCCTTCCAAGAATAGTGCCATCTGAACGCATTACGGAAATCGTAGCTGCGGTGTTTATTCCAAGATCTACAGCAACAATGGTCTGTTCATACACAGATATATCTGCAAGTTTGACCTTTTCCTCAAACGGAAAGTCCAAAAACCACTCCTTGCCTCGTTTTTGAAGTGTTGGAGCGCATTGCTTGCGAAAATTGCAATGTCTGTATATATAATCCATATCAGACTTTTTAAAGTTTATCGTTATCCAGTCCCATGTATTACGGATGTAGACTTTGATCTGGGCAGTATAATCACCGGTCTGATTGTACATTCCTGTACGATACATTGACGGAAATGTATATCCTGCTTTTGGATACGATGGTTCTCTGCCTACAGGATCTTTTATCCAATTGGCGAGATTGCTTTTGTAAGATGATACCTTGCCTATAGCTTCGTTAATAGCACCACGGCGCAGATAGCTTGGCATCTTATAGAATTTTGTATCAAAATCATAAATTGGATCGGGATTATCTTTTGTAGAATGGATCAGTGTTTCAATATATGTGAGTTTACTCACCCCTTTGAATGAAACAATGTTATCCCATTTATCAAGACATACTTTGATAAGGTAATCTACAGCATGTCTGTATACGATAACGGTATCTTTAAAGATGTTGTTGTAATGCTTGATCTTAACGCTATAAGTCGTATATATCTGCATACTGTAGACTCCCTCCTTCTACTTAGTTTTTTGAGAATTAATGTAATCAGTTACCTGTTTAAGACTTCTGTCGCTTACAGTTGCTACAAAATACGATGGATTCCATATATATTTATTATAGTAGATTTTTTTAAGAATTTAAAATTTTATATACTTAAAAGTTGTTCTGTGTTTGTGTCACGCGTGACACAAACAGAATTCAATTTTTCTTTTTATGAGGTTTAATATGCAGAAAGACAGCTAAGCTTACACACTTAGCTGTCTTTCACTTAAGAATTATAGTATCTGACATTCTTAATTGAGGCTTACAGTTTACAAGACGAAGTATATGATCAGGACTTCCTGTATTTGGTAGTTCTTACGATATGGTATTACAATGAATATACATACCCTCGACCATGCGTAGCATCTTTAGGTATTGAAAATAAATTATTTATATTATACCATATGTACGGCAGGATGTCAAGAAATGCCGCCTAACTCATGACTAAAGTCACGAGCGTGCGGCGGCAAAATCGTCAAAGTACTGCAAAAGCAGCAGCACAGCACCGTCATAGCAATTTTCTTCGAGGATATCCTCCTGTATATCCCAGCCCACGTCGGCAGTTGCAGTTATAGCATCGTTTACTGCGGGCATTTCGTCGATGATGTGCTCATCCTCATCGAATATCTCAATTTCGATATCGTCCGATGCATCAAATATCATCTGTGCCCGTTCACTGATCTGCGGTTCGTTCTTATAATACTTGTCGTACAGAAACTGCATGGCTTCTTCCGCTCGCTCAGATTCTTCCGTTGAATCAATTGGTAGATGAACGTCAAGCTCGCCGCTTTCAATCATGCCGTCAAACTCTTTCCTCATTTCCACGTCGATATTCTCGTAATAGATGTCGCATATCCACCAATAAAGTGCATCAAAACCTGCAATACGCAGATAAGGATCCGGGCTTTGGGTAAGCGCAACTATGCTCAGCATTTCAGCCTCGTTTTCAAGAAAATAGCCCTTGTGGTGTGCAAGTTCATGAGCATCTGTAACGATGCGGTCGAGCGGTGACAGATACTTACTGCGAGTAGGCTCCATCGTAAAAGGATAGTTGTACCCCCCTATACCCATTCGGTCAAGTATATCCGAACAGAGCGCGGTTTTTACGGGTGGATAGTAACCATTCAAGCGGGGAAATTCTTCTCCCATAGACCGCATGGCATCTGCGATAAGGGACTGAGTATCTTCCGTAGTCGGGAAAATCACTTTACCATCGGAGGATATCTCTATTTCTTCAGCGGCAGAATTGATCCCGTCTACCGAATATCTTACAAGCTTTTCGATCTCATAAGGATCGAATTCTGTTCGGGTGTCTGTTTCACCCTTTCCGAGAACCGTCCCGCAGAAGGGTATGTACCAGGTCGGCATATAGATAAATACCGTACAGACGATCGCCATCAGCAGCGTTTTGAAATACACTGCGCAGAACCTGCGGTACCTATCTTTTTTGCGTAAGAAAATAAGAAGCAGCAGAAATATCACTGCCAATACCGTCCCTGCGATGCCGATATACATAATTATCTCACCTATCGCAAACGGAACAAGTCCCGTAGCGCGGCTTACACCGTTGCAAATATTATAGAAAATACTGTCCGTGTATCTGTCGCACAGGTTTGGAAAGAACCAAGCGAGCCCCATCACTGCAGAGCATATCAACAGAACGATCAGCACTCGCCAATATGCAGAAAGTTTCTTCAAAATGTCATCTCCTGTTTTACATAATTCACTGACGCTTATTATATCAGACGACATAAGAAAAGTCAACAGAACGGTTTGTTATACCTACTTGATATGCAGTCTTGTCACTGGTATACCTTATCAAATATATCTTATGTTTTTTGTACAGCGACTGTAGGAAAGTCATAAAATGTAAAGGGTCAAATCGGCAACAGGCCCTAAATATAAACTCACTGCTGTGAAGAATATACATTAATATATTTATCTATTATGTATAAGCAACGAATAATTAAGAAAACATGTCAATTTTATTGACAATAGCATTTTTGCGTGTTATAATAATTTTGCATTTATTGATATAATATCATATCCAACATTATTGATCGGGAGGGAATAATTATGAAGATGAAAAAAATATTAGCAGCAGTAATGTCGCTTTGTATGGTAACAGGTGCTGTCAGCTACGGTGCGCCTGTTATTTCACAGGGTATCACTGTACAGGCAGCAGAGGCCGAGTCGGATGAAACAACTCTTACCTATCCCACAAACATCAGAGTTGAATACAGTGAAAAATATCACCAGGTAAGGTTCAAATGGGATGAAGTGGAAGGTGCTGACATGTACGGCATCGCTGTATATCTTGCAGGCAAGTGGAAAGTTCAGACGCAGAACATCACCGATACAGTTTACACATCTCCCAAAAATCTCACACCCGGCATGACTTATAAAGTTGCTATTGCAGCAAGGGTTGACGGAAAATGGGACACTGAAAACGCAATTAAAAATGCTGTAACTGTTACCGTAAGAGGCAATAATTCCTATGTCAAGCCTGAAAAAGAAACCTTATATGGTGCGAGATTATATGTTATTGCCAATGAGATCACCTTGTATCTCGGACCTGATATAAGCTACGGCAAGGTTACAACGATCCCCGCACAAACTATGCTTACGGAACTTGGCGTTATGAATAATAGCAACAACTGGGTATTTACAGAATATAAGGGACAGTATGGCTGGGTGCAGCTCGTGGACGATTATGGAAAAAAGCAGATCAGCGTTTTCTTCCCTTCGGTAGACAAGCCTGTTATCTACCTCTATCCCGAAAAGGAGACAAACGTTCATGTTGAAGTCGAGCTGACAGAAGCTGATCTTGCCACAACCTATCCTAAGTACAACAACGGCTGGGATATAGTCGCTAAGCCTAACGGATCACTTGTGAACAAGGTTGACGGAACTCATCACAGATATCTGTTCTGGGACGCAGTAAACTGCCGTACAGCATTTGATTTTTCCAAGGGATTCTGTGTAGCAGGCAGTGATACTGAGAGTTTCCTCAAAGAGAAACTCAGCTATATGGGACTGAGCGAAGATGAGATGAATGAATTTATCGTATACTGGCTGCCTAAAATGGAGCATAACGAGTATAATCTCATTTCCTTCCAGAGTGAAAAATATACAGATTCCGCCAAGCTGAACATAACCCCCGCACCCGACAGTATGCTGCGCGTATTCATGACATATGTACCACTTGAAGAGGCTGTGGACATCGAACCGCAGGAGCTTTCCACATTCGAAAGAAACGGATTTACAGTCGTTGAATGGGGCGGTTCCGAAATAAAATAATAATGTATAGTAATCGACATTGAAATTGCTGCTTTGCGAACTTCGCAAAAGCATATATCAATCTTTTACTCGTTCCCAAAGTGCAATTACTTATGTCGTTTAACGATAACATGATGCATTTTTAAAGGGCTGTGTCAGCCGTGTGAGAGATAATGATCTCATGCGGCTGGTCACGGTCCTTGTTTTATATTTCGTTACTTCGTGAGCGTAATATACAGATGTTGATCCCTTGCATGATCTTAGTTTTAGGTGTGCGGGATATTATACTACTACTCTTTTATTGCATTGACGGTACACTGTACTGAAAGTAAGAATAACCGAGTTTTTCGGATCATATGTCTCAAAAACATGGAAGTATTCTGTGCCGGCGGGATAACCGGATCTTCTTATGTCGATCAAGCTCAAGAGTGCTGATATCGAGAGCAAGGACATGATAAGGTCTGAAGGTAAAGTTCTGAAAAATAAAGGCGAAGAATTACCTAGAACCTGCCGGTGATGTTGCTTTGGTACGGGTTTGATACTTTCCGCAGTTCGGAATATTGTATTCGCATACATAAGGTTTTTCAACGATATTTTAAGTATTAGTATACAAAAATAAAGTGAGATAATTGTGTGTTTTTGTAATTGGAAATTATAATAATATATGATATAATTAAATATTATATGATTATATTTTGAGGAGGCAATTATTATGAATAAACGTTTATTATGCGGACTGGCTGCACTGGCCGTTGTCTTTTCGGGCGCGGGGACGCTGCCTGCTGGGATTTTTGAGGGCTTTTCTCTGAGGGCTAACGCGGAATCGTCCGGGAAGTATGCGGATTTCTCTTATATTGTACATGACGACTGTATAGAGATTCTCCAGTACTACGGTACTGACGAAATAGTTACTGTTCCTTCCGAGATCGACGGAAAAGCTGTTACAAGCATCGGCTCATATGCTTTCTATTCGTGCCCTGGACTTAAAAGCGTAATTATCCCCGACGGCGTGACACGTATCGGCGATTTCGCTTTCTATGAAAGCGAAGTTGAAAGCGTAACTATCCCGAATACAGTAGAAAGCATCGACGAATACGCTTTCTGCAAATGCAAAGGCATTAAAAGCATTACCATCCCCGGCAACAAAACGCACATCGGCAACAATGCTTTCCGAGACTGCCAAAACCTTGAAAAGGTAATTCTCTCGGACGGTGTGTCGTATATCGGCAGATATGCTTTCAGCGGTTGCTATGCTCTTTCAGGCATAAATTTACCTGATAATATCACAAGCATTTGCGCGGGTACTTTCAACAGATGCTACGATCTCGAAAATGTAACTATACCTGACAGCGTTACAAGCATCGATGATTATGCTTTCTGCGGTTGCACAAGCTTTGATGACATTACTATCCCGGAAAGCGTAACAAGCATTGGCAATGGTGCTTTTTCCGAGTGTTCAAATATTAAAAGCTTTACTATTCCTGACAGCGTTACAAGCTTTGGCGATGCTGTTTTTTACGGCTGCACAAGCCTTACAGACGTAAAACTCCCTGACGGCTTGACAAAACTTGGCAATTATATGTTCGGCGACTGCAAAAGCCTTGAAAGCTATACTATACCTGACGGCATTACAAGCATCGGCGAAAACGCCTTTGAAAGATGCCATAACCTTAAAAGCATTATTATACCGGATACTGTTACAAGTATTGGTGATTCTGCTTTTCAAAGCTGCACAAGCCTTGCAGACATAAAGCTGCCGAAGGGCATTACACGCATTGGCACTTCAGAGTTCTGTGGCTGTTCAAGCCTTGCCGGGTTTACTATCCCTGACAGCGTTACCAGCATCGGCTCCTGCGCTTTCGAGGACTGCACAAGCCTTACAGGTATTACTGTCCCTGACAGCGTTACAAGTATTGGCGGTTATGTTTTTAGCGGCTGCACAAGCCTTACAGACGTAAAGCTGCCGAAGGGTATTACAAGCATTGGTTATTCAGCCTTCGATGGCTGCTCAAGCCTTGCAAGCATCACTATCCCTGACAGCGTTACTAACATCGGCGACTGGGCTTTTGCCGACTGTTCGAGCCTTACAGGAATTACTATCCCGGACAGCGTTACTAACATCGGCGAGTGGGCTTTTGCCGACTGTTCAAACCTTACAGATATTACCATCCCAAACAGTGTGACCTTCATCGGCAAATGGGCTTTCGGCGGCTGCACAAGCCTTACAGACATTACTATACCGGAAAGCGTTACAGACATCGGAGAGTCGGCTTTCATTAACTGCTCAAACCTTACAGGCATTTCTGTACCAAAAAGCGTTATGACCATTGGCAAAAATGCTTTTGGGTATCATTATGAATATAATAATTATTATGGTAGTGTATATAAAAAGGCTGACGGCTTTACAATAAAAGGCTATAAAGGCACTGCCGCCGAGACCTACGCGGACAAAAACGGCTTTAAGTTCACAGCCCTTGACGGAACCGCTGAGAGATATCCAGTTGTCAAGTCCGAGGTTCGTGGCAGACAGTTCAGGTTAAATTGGACTGATGTTGCGGGAGCGGAAAAGTACGGTATAGCTGTATATCAGGCTGGCAAATGGCGCGTAAAGGTTCAGGTCAATGGAAATGTTACAAGCTACACATCGCCCAAGGTAGAAACAGGCACTTATAAAATGGTAGTCTGCGCCAAGGTAAACGGCGAATGGGATACAGGAAGTATAAACAAGAGAGCTTTCAATGTTACAATAGAATGACCTGAAATATAAAAAGAATATCCGTAAAAACAAGCGGCAGAACGTCTAAAAGCGAGCGTTCTGCCGTTGTTTTTTACTGCATATATTTACCGCCTGTTTAATACACTCAATTATATCACAATGACAGATTACATAATGCTTTTTACTACTCTCAATTTCTGATATTATCCAGTTCCGATGCTCAAAAGTATATCTCTTTCATATTCTCCGGCATAGCAGCAAACATCATCTGCACCACAGTTTCCGCCGAGGTAGTATTATCGTTAAGCAGCCATTCTTTTGTCATACCGACGCAGCCGTAGCAATACAACCGAATAGAGTATTTAAGCTGAGTATCGAGAATATCGGTATTCAGCTTTTCTTTTGCGATCAGCTCATAACGCTTGACGAAATATTCAAGCATATATTGCCACAAAGCGTTCTGCGAAACATCATCATAGGCTCGCTTGTAGAAGATGAACTCCTGCCGCATTTTCGCCATGCCCTGAGCTGCCGACTCCGCTGAAATAACGTCTGTATCATAGGCATCGCTGAGGAATATCCATGCCACAAGATCATACTTATCTTTGAAATGATAATAGAAAGTGGGGCGCTCGATCTCTGCAACACGGCATATCTCGGTCACTCTGATCTTGTCCAGGGGCTTGGTTTTCATAAGTTCTTTCATCTTGTCTGCTATCCATATCTTAGTGCGTTCAGCCATTTTTATCACTCCATTTTCTTACAGAATTTAGATTGTGTAAGACTTTCTATCATAATTATAATTCTGTATATTGAAAAAGTCAAGTACTTCGGGTAAAATAATATCAACAAAGGCGACAGCCTGCATGAAAGGAAATGATCTCATGAACAGAGTATGTGAAATTTTAGGAATAACCAGACCAGTCATTCAGGCACCTATGGCTTGGATAACCTCATCAGACCTCGTTGCCGCCGTATCTAACGCAGGCGGACTTGGTGTTCTCGGTACAAGTGCAGATTTTACGGAGATCGTTAAGGGTGTGGAGGAAACAGTAGAGGAAATGCGAAAGACCATCCGCAGAACAAAGAAGCTTACAGACAAGCCGTTCGGAATCAACGTATTCCCGAAAGCGGCAGACCCCTACGGTTTCAGCTAAGCGACGATCAGGCTGGCAAAAGAAGAAGGCGTAAAGGTACTGGTCGTTGCAGGTAATATTTCTGCCGATGAGATAAAGGCTTGGAAGAATGATGGATTCATCGTTATCATGCGTGAGCCTAATCCTACCGTCCGTGGAGCGATAGAAGCAGAAAAGGCAGGTGCGGACATCATAGTTGCAACAGGCTGTGACGAGGGCGGCTGTATGCCGTCGCTCACTTCGGGAACAACTGCGTGACGGCTCTGCTTTCGGAGTATGTGAATATCCCCGTACTTGCAGCAGGCGGTATCGTCAATGAGAAAATGGCACTCGCCGCAAAGGTCGTGGGAGCTGAGGGCGTATTCGTCGGCACACGGTTCATTCTCTCAAAGGAGTGCAGAGCTGCCGATGCTACAAAAGCTGATATTATGGCAACTCACCCCGATGATTATATCGTGTTCACGCAGATGAACGGTAATGCCCGTTGGAGAACAACTCCCCATAAGCACGGATTTGAGGGACTTGAAGCCAACAGGCGTGGTGACCTGAATCCGCCGTCGGGCAGCTTCTTCTACGGTATGCTCAAAGGTGATCCCGATGCCGGAGTGAATACCGTTGCAAACGTCACAAGTCTTATCAAGAGCATTGACAGCTGTGAAGATATTGTAAATGAGCTTGCAAGGCCGTTTGAGGAGGTATAAATATGCATTTTACAGGCACAGTTTACCGCAACCCCTATTGGGAGACATTTCCGCTGTTGCAGATAACCCAGGGCTGCACCCACAACAAATGCAAATTCTGCACAATGTACCGTGATGTGCCTTTCAAGCTCCAGCCTATGGAGTGGATCGAGGAAGATCTCAAAGAGATCGCAAAAGTTGCTCCCGATGCAAGTACGATTCAGCTTCTCAGCGCCAATCCGATTGCTATGACCTATGACAAGCTCGCCCCGATACTCGAAATGATAAACAGGTATCTGCCGAAAATGGAATACATCTACGCAGCCACCAGAGTTACCGACATTCGCAATAAGACCGTAGAACAGCTTAAAAGCCTGAAAGAAATGGGCTTGCGTGAGATCTCCCTCGGTATTGAAAGCGGAGACGACTTTACTTTGGAGCGTATCAATAAGGGCTATACTTACGCAGATATACTGGAGCAATGTCACAAGCTCGAAGATGCAGGTATCGACTACTGGATGACTTTCCTCAATGGCGTGGCAGGCAGAGAACACAGTCATGCCCATGCCGTCAACTCCGCAAAGATATTCAGCCAGTGCAAACCGATGCTTGTCGGCACAGGCGGTCTGACACTGTTTCCCGGCACTCCGCTTTTAAAGGAAGCGCATAGGGGTGAGTTTACACCGCTTCCCGAAAAGGAAATGCTTATAGAGCTTAAAACCTTTGTGGAGAACCTGACCTGTTACTGTTCGTTCATCACGCATCACACGGTTTCGGGCAAAAACCTGACAGGTCCGGACTTTCTGAAACGCAAGGAGAGTATTATCGCAGCTCTTGAACGTGAGATCAGTCATGGCGATTTGGACGCTATGGCGGCGATCAGAAGTGGCAAGAGGTCACTATGAGTATCGAGAATTTTGAAAAAACGGACGAACTTTTCTCTCTCGGTCTCAACTGCGGACTATGCAGATACCGTCTGCTTGGCAACTGCAACAGCTGTTTTAAGGACAGCAGCTTCAAGTAATTATTCTATCTGATTATCCGAGTCAATCCCAAATTCTGTGTAAACGCAAAATAGTGCAATAGAAAAGTGTATGATGAGACCGATTGTGAAAGCAGTCGGTCTTATCTGCATATTAGCACATGATTATTTGATTGTCAAGATATAAGTGTTATTCCGGGATCCTGTCGCCGTAGTATATCACAAGCTGAGCGTATATCTGGCTCCAGTCCTGACGACGCCCAGTCCACTTTTTCGTGATGTCCTTCATAGCCAGATACAGCATCTTGAAAAGGCTGTCATCTGTAGGAAATACGGATTTTGTTTTGGTCACTTTCCTAAGCTGACGGTTGAATCCTTCGATTGCATTGGTGGTATAGATCAGCTTCCGAAGCTCCTGCGGGAACTTGAAATATGTGCTGAGATTAGGCCAGTTTTCGTACCATGACTTTGAGATCTTGGGATATTTGCTGTCCCAGACAGCGGCAAATTCGTCCAGAGCGTCCAGAGCAGCTTCTTCAGTGGCGGCAGTATAGACCTTTTTCAGGTCGGTCATAAGCGCCTTGATATCCTTGTAGGAGACATATTTGCTTGAATTCCTGAGCTGATGAATGATACAGTTCTGGATATCAGTTTTCGGAAATACAGCCTCTATCGCCTGAGAAAAACCTGTCAGGTTATCAGTGCAGGCGATAAGAATATCATCAACGCCTCTGTTACGCAGACTATTCAGAACGCCTGCCCAGAATTTGGCACTTTCATTTTCGCCTACCCACATACCGAGAACGTCCTTCCTGCCGTCCATATTAACGCCTATCGCTATGTAGACAGCCTTTTTGATGATCTGTCCCTCGCTGCGAACGTGGTAGTGGATAGCATCAAGAAATACGACTGCATAGATGCTTTCAAGTGGTCTTTGCTGCCATTCCTTGGCTGCGGGAAGCACTTTATCGGTTATGCGGCTGACAGTAGTATCGGATATCTCAAGACCGTAAATGTCACGAATATGATCCTCAATATCAGACGTTGACATACCTTTGGCATACATTGAGATGATCTTGTTCTCCATATCCTGAGATATGCTTGTCTGATTCTTGGGCAGTATCTTAGGCTCGAATTCGCCGTTTCTGTCACGAGGAACTTCAATATCAACCTTACCCATACTGGTACGAAGAGTTTTCTTGCTGTGACCGTTACGACTGTTGTCGGTAGCCTTGTTCTTAACGTCATACGGCTCGTATCCAAGCTCGGAATCAAGCTCTGATTCAAGGCTACCTTCCATAAATCCGGCAAGTGCCTCCTTGAAAAGTTCCTGAATATCGTCCATGCTCTGAATATTCGCTGCCGAAAGAAAATCACTTATTAGCTCTCTTCTTGCTCGCTGCTCTTCTGTTTCATTTCTTCGTCTTCTGCTCATAATTAAAACCTCCAAAGTAGTGTCTCTTCTATTATACACTACTTCAGAGGTTTACACAAATTTTAGGATAGACTCGATTATCCCGTTTACACACCAATTAATTTGGTGTAATATCAGAACTAGAAATACTTGGCGGTTATCCCCTTAACACACCACAAGTAAGATCACTGCACCAAAGCAGCCAAAAGCCTTAAATACGCACTGTTTCCCAGCTTACGACGGTTGAATTTGTAACAGTATTCGGCAGCATATAACGCTGTGTGGATCTTTTCGTTTCCGTGGTAAGTTCCCATGATCATTGCTTTGAAGTTTGAAATAACTTTATGCATCCAGTTCAGCTGACCGCTTGTCGGATCATATGTCTCAAAAACATGGAAGTATTTCTGTGCCAGCGGTTTCTTGTAACTTCGAGCATTATCACTCTCGATCTTCGAGCCTGCGCGGATATTATCCCTGGCAAATCTACCAACAGTTATACCCTTTAAATTCGGCACATCGCTCATTTTAACGTACTCGGGATTTCCTGCTGCGTTCTTCGATAAAGCTACGATCATCTTGACTTTTTCAGTACCTCTGCCGCGCTTTTTACCGTGAGTCGGAGCACCGAGATACGTGTCATCAAGTTCAACGATCCCGTCGAGCAAATAGCGTTCTTCACGACATTTCATAGCTTTTCTGATGCGATGAAGGATGTACCAGGCTGTCTTGTAGGTCACTCCCAAAGACCTCATCAGCGTAACAGCAGAAACGCTGCATTTGTTGCTCATAATGAGGAATGCGGTGACTATCCACAGTCTGAGCGGAATATGTGTTCTGTGCATAAAAGTTCCGTTTGTGGCGGATATATCAGCTTTACAGAACTTGCAGCGCAGCATATGGCGTGACCTTATCCTGCGGTACTCAGAGCCACCGCAAAACGGGCAGGCAAAGCCCTTTTCAAAGCGGATATCAAGCAAAAAATCTTTGCAAAAGCTTTCATCTGCGAACTTTGAGTATATTCCATCAAGTGTGATCTCAGGTTTCGGAAATCTTTTTGACATAGCGACAGCTCCTTTCGGTTTCTGTCACTATTATACTATATTTCCCGGTTTTTGAGATCTGTTTATTTGGACAGCATTGTAAATTATCTGTGGTGTGTTAAAGGGATAACCATGTATAGTAATTCTTGAAGCTTATTTCTTGATGTTCATCTTAATCATAAAATTTGAT
This sequence comes from Ruminococcus albus 7 = DSM 20455, assembly GCF_000179635.2. Taxonomy (NCBI): domain Bacteria; kingdom Bacillati; phylum Bacillota; class Clostridia; order Eubacteriales; family Oscillospiraceae; genus Hominimerdicola; species Hominimerdicola alba. Next base: position 883,169 of record NC_014833.1, read on the forward strand.
TACTCCGGTTATCAACAAATAAACTCTGTAAATATTATAGATGAATATTTAGAATGATATCAGACGTTATAATTTCATGAAAAAGGCCCGAATAATCAAAACCACCCGTTAAACGGGTGGTTTGCACTAGCCCTATAAGGGCATGATACTGACACTACCCCTTAAGGGGTCGGGAAAGGTCTGTCAACCGCATTTCATTCCCGTGCAACCCCTCAAGGGGTATTTTGTATTCGTTTTCTACTTTTTCTTGTATTTTTCTCCTGTAAATGGGTCTACTGTCTCAAACAGGCTGATCTGGTCGCACACTATATCTTCCTGCAACTGATTCCTGATGTACTCTGCTATCTTTTTCTTGTTCTTTCCTACTGTATCAACATAGTATCCTCTGCACCAGAAGTGCCTGTTGCCATACTTATATTTCAGATTTGCGTGTCTGTCAAATATCATCAAACTACTCTTGCCTTTCAAATATCCCATTATCTCTGCTACACTGTATTTGGGCGGAATAGACAACAGCATATGTATATGATCAGGACACGCCTCTGCTTCGATTATTTTAACTCCTTTTTGATCACACAACTTTCTTAGTATCTTTCCGATATCCACTTTGATTTTATTATAAATCACCATTCTTCGATATTTCGGGGCAAATACTACATGGTACTTGCAATTCCACTTGGAATGTGCTAAACTATTTATATCGTCTCTTGTCATTGACGATACCTCCTTGTTATTCTAAGTTTCGGTTGCCAGACCTATTCTTAGTTTATCACAGGAGGTTTTATTTTTCTACTCATAGCTAAAGCTTTTTAGAACCCCCGGCATAGCCGGGGGTTTTCGGTTACAAAAAAACGCCTCACATAAAAGTGAGACGCTTATGTTGTTGATCAAACACATTCAAGAACGTGCTTATGCCATCTTTCTATGAATTCAGTCTGTGCTTTATTTCTTATCGGGCAATTATAAGCCAGACACTTCTGTCGTATTTTATGAGTTTTTGGGGTAAGTTCAATTGTAATAAGGCTTTTTTCGGGTTCTTCCTTTTCTCTCAACATGACAATTGTCTTAATTGTCAAATTATAGTTTAGTATTTTCTGATTTAAGTAAAACTGAACGATTTGATTATTTTTATATTGACATAGGAATAACATTCGTGATATAATCATCTGGTAAAAAAACGCATGACAAATTAAACGCTGATTATTGAGCTATCAGCAAAATGGTAAAATAGGAGGAAATAGAATGAAGGACAAAAATCGGTCGAAGCTTAAGCGGATTATTTCAGGCTTATTGGCTTTGACTATGACAGGCGCACTTTCTGCTGTTATGCCAGCATCCGCTGACAACATTATCGTTTCAAATGATAATTATAGTATACTGGCAGAAAAAGTTAAACTAAATGGCACTCATGTTAATGTTAACGGAGATATTCATGGTGATGATAGCCTTGAATTTGGAGGATATCAGGTCACTGTCAATGGTGGTTGTTATTATACCAATGAAATAAAGAATTACTGTGGTGAGCTTACATATTCAACAGGGGTATGTACTGAAAATCATATGGATATACCTCAATTGGGTGATTGTCTATATTATCTGGCCGGGTTGACAGGAGCAAATGAATATCATGATGGTATAGTATTTAACTGGCAGGAAGAATTGGAACTTAGCTCTACTATTTCATATGACTTTTTTAATGCATATGGAAGAAATATTTGGGTTCAGGACATCATTGCTTCTAAAAATGATTTATCGTTTAATTCAACTGATTTATCTACTCATCAATACAAAGAAGCATTTGTTTATTCTGCTAATGGAGATATTTCAATACAGGCAAACAATGTTGATCTGGATGGACTAATTTATGCACCTAACGGAAAAGTTATTATAAATGCTACCAGTATTGATTTCAGCGGTGTTATTATAGCAGAAGAGGTTGAGATCAATGGTAATGATGTTAATATTTCAACATCAGAATCAAATGCTTACCTTATTGAACTGGCATCTAGTATTTACGGAAAACGTGAAATAATAGCTGTCGGAGATTATGATTCGGATAATTCTTTAGTTAAGTTGGCTTGGAACTCAAATATGATAGGAGATGCTTTCTCAGTATGGGCATCTTACGATGGAACTGACTATACTAAAGTAACAGATATTAATGATCTCAGCTATGATTATCAAGTCGAAAATGGGCATAATTCTGTTGATATTTATATTGAACAGGAACTGCTTTCAGGCACAAAGCTAGGTTCTAACGTAGTATCGCTTATTGCTGATGAAAATGGTAATTATTCTGTAGTAATGGATGATTCCGATAAAGATGGTCTTGTTGATCCGCTGGAGAAGATACTGGGAACTAACGTAAATGATCCCGACACTGACAGTGACGGTCTTACCGATTACGAAGAAGCATATTTTACACATACCGATCCTATTCAATATGATTCGGATCAGAATGATATCTGCGATGCCGATGAAGATCCTGACAGAGATGGTCTGAATTTCAGAGAAGAACTTGATCTCGGTACTGATCTTTTTGAAGAGGACACCGATAACGATCATCTTAATGACGGAGATGAAGTAAAAGTTCATTTCACAGATCCTCTTGTAAAGGATACTGACGGAGATGATTTTGTTGATGGTTATGAAGTGAACTATAACAGGGATCCTTTAAATCCTGATTCGGATGGAGATGGCATTTCTGACGGCGATGACATCTATACGATCACTAAGAGTTCAAAGGAAAGTGATTCAAAGGTATCAGTCGAACTAACGATCGATATACCCGGTAAGAGTGTTGACAGTCTGAGTATTGATAAAGTGCCTGAAGATGATGTGTTCCTGCCTTCTGAAATGCCCGGATTTATTGGCAATGGATTTGATTTTTATGTTGACTGCGAGTTTGATACAGCAACAATGAAGTATACTTTCGATGAAAGTCTGCTTGACACACCTGATTTTGAACCTGCTGTTTATTACTGCGATATTGTAAATCAAAAAATGGTGTTGCTTGACGATCAGGTCTATGATCCCGTAACTTGCACAGTAACAGCAAAAACCACACATTTTTCGAGGTATATTCTACTGAACAAAACAGCGTTTGAAAAGATCTGGGACAAGGATTTTGCAGGAACTTCTGTTGATAACTCCGGAAAAACTGTTGCTATGGATATAGCACTTGTAATAGATTCTTCCGGTAGTATGACCTGGAATGACCCAAAAAATCTAAGAAAAGATGCTGCAAAAGAATTTGTAGATAAGCTTAGCAGCATAGATGAGGCAGCTATAATTGATTTTGACTCTTCGTCTAAGATAAACCGTAATCTGACAAGTAATAGAACATTATTGTATAGTGCAATAGACGATATTGACAGTTCCGGCGGAACATCTCTTACTGCAGGTGTAAGCAAAGGTCTGGAAGCATTGTCAAAATCTAACGACAAGAAGATCATGATTCTTCTGACTGATGGTAAAGGTCCTTATGACAAATCCCTTACAACGCAAGCAATTAACGCAGGAGTAACAATTTATACGATCGGTCTTGGAACTAATAATGATATCGACCAGCCTCTGCTTAATTCGATAGCAACTGAAACAGGTGGAAAGTATTATCATGCTAAAAAAGATATCGATATTCAGGGTAGCTTTGATAATGTAAGTGGTGATCTTGGCAACAAAGATAGTGATGAAGATGGTCTGCCGGACATAGTGGAAAAGAATCTTTATTGGTTTAATGGTGTTTCTTTATCTAAAGCAGCGAAAGAACATAAACCATCTGATATAGATCTTTATCTCGGCTTTGATCATAATAATAAAAATACGTTTTACAAATACCTTTCTGATGGTGATATAGTAGTTGAATATAAACAGATAAGCAAAGATCGTTATGAAGCAAAACTATTAGATGGTGTAATTTGGGATATCCCAAATTTTAACAAAAAGCGAGTAGAGAACTTCAGAGAGGATGTCTGTGATCAACTCGGAAATATGTTAGCAAGTAATAATACCGATTCGGCAATTTATGGTGATAATGTCGCACATCATATATTAGCTTATCATTCTGACGCAGGTGTGTATAAATGCGAATATTGTGATTATACTGTTGTAGATCCTAAAATTGAAGATGAAGATTTACTATCAGAAGCAGATAAGTATCTTATGTTTTCTGTTGATTCAATGGCGGATCATGCTAAATCACTTGGCGAAAGAAAAATGTTTCAAACAACTGAATTTGCCATCAGAGCTCATACTGCAAAGAATTATGGTGTGACTGCAAAAAATTATAGTACTTTTGATAATTATGGACACTATGTAGCACCAGAAATATGCACTTCAAGTTTCAACAACATGAGACTTGACAACTATTATCTTTCAATACATTTAAAAGAAGAAGGATTATCAGATACAATAAATAGCATAGGGGAATACTATTTATTTGATCACATGGGTGATCTTTTGGATGACGCTATAAAACCAATACTATCTACTGCAATATACGATGGTTTTTTATACGGACAGTACACAGTTCTTGGAGAACAGTTTAAAGTAGATTATAAAAGTGCATTGCCAGAAGAAACAGTAAAGGAATTTGTATCTGCGTTTTTAGCAGAATTAGGCACTCTCTTTATTGATGATCAAATGAAAAACGAACGTAAAACCAATTACGAGTGCAAGCAATTGTATAAAAAAATGATAGAAGACATTGCAGTTACTGCTTTTGCCGATTATATATCAAATGGATCATATACCCTGGCTATAATAACCTATGATGTTCTTAATATAATCTTGAATGTAACTTATAAAATCGGTGGAAGAGCAACGGTTATGCCAGGAAATTATACTACTAATATTGTTTATATACTAAAGGACGGATCTTCTGAAGGGTATCCATACAATGAATATCAGTTTATAGCTCAAATTGCAGATATTTTTGGAAAAAAATATCTGGATAAACTTAATAAAGTAAATAATGAGGATAACAGCTATTTCATTAATAATAATATAACAATATCACCAGCACATAAATTAGACCATTCAGGTAAATTCAAGATAGTTGTTAATGTTTTAGAAGAGAAATATAATAATTATTCATATACATTGGAGGATCCAAATATATATCGTTTCAACAATTTTACTGATTTGAATATGATAGTAACAAGGAACTCAAACATATGAAAGGTTAAGAAAAAATGAAATTATCAAGAATTAAGTTAGGTATAGTTTTAATTGTATCTATTATGTCCGCTTTTAGTAGTTGTGGAAAAACAGAAAACAACAAATCAAAAGACGGTTCAGCGGCAGCAACATCTCAGACAGAAGTGCATTCTTCAAAAGAGACATCTGAAGTAAATTATACATTCAAATCTACTGAGGAACTGCTTGCCAACGAGAAAAACGTTGATAAAACCGATAAGGGATACATAATAGTCAATGATATCAATGATGTACCCGAACCGCTTAAAAATATGCTTTTCCCTTATCGTGACCCTGAAACAAAATTGTATGGGTATAAAGATCTGACCGGTGATATCATTATTGAACCACAGTTTTATCTTGCGTATTGTTTTTCAGCAGAAGGAATAGGATATGCCGTAACTACAGAAGAATCATCAGAACTTGGATTCAACCCCGGAGTTGCAATAAGAACAGATGGTAGCTTGATAACAGACCCCAATACTTCAAATGTAGTGTGGGTCGATGATGATTACATCAAATATTATGACAAGGATTTTGTTCCGCATATAGTTGACAAAGATCTGAATGAAATTGATCTTGAAGACTATTATTCAGAACTGCCCGAATATGAAAAATATGATATCAGCTACTATAATTTCGGATACGATCAGGCTATGTCCGGTTATGATGGTAAAGCATACCTGAAATATAAGAACGGATTCCTGCCTGTAGCAAAATATGATGAGCAGTCAGAAAAGTATACGGTATCATTGTTGAATGACAAAGGTGAGAAAATTGCAGAATACGAAGACTATTATAGTTCCAAGTATATTTCCTGCGTTTCAAATGACTGCTACGTAGTTGTTGATGAAAGATTTATGGGCAGTATCTATGACACAGACGGCCATCGTGTTGACGAGATATTTGAATTTGGTAAGTACAGACCTATGGAAAGCATAGTTTTCCCGGGAGGGTATACTTATGTTTTCGGACTTGCTGATAATGACTATCTTGACGAAATACCTACTGTCATAAAAATTGTTGAATAGCAAGGGAACAGTATAATATTTGTTTTTTCAAAAACAACTTTTATAATCGAACAAATTCTCGAAAAAGCATTGACGATTTAGCCGCCGCACGCTCGTGACTTTAGTCATGAGCGTGCGGCGGCATTTCTTGACATTCTGTTGTGCATGGTCGAGGGTATGTATATTCATTGTAATACCATATCGTAAGAACTACCAAATACAGGAAGTCCTGATCATATACTTCGTCTTGTAAACTGTAAGCCTCAATTAAGAATGTCAGATACTATAATTCTTAAGTGAAAGACAGCTAAGTGTGTAAGCTTAGCTGTCTTTCTGCTTCTTAGATCTAAAAAAAATGGTTATCCCTTTAACACACCACAAGTAAGATCACTGCACCAAAGCAGCCCAAAGCCTTAAATACGCACTGTTTCCCAGCTTGCGGCGGTTGAATTTGTAACAGTATTCGGCAGCATACAACGCTGTGTGGATCTTTTCGTTTCCGTGGTAAGTTCCCATGATCATTGCTTTGAAGTTTGAAATAACTTTATGCATCCAGTTCAGCTGACCGCTTGTCGGATCATATGTCTCAAAAACATGGAAGTATTTCTGTGCCAGCGGTTTCTTGTAACTTCGAGCATTATCACTCTCGATCTTCGAGCCTGCGCGGATATTATCCCTGGCAAATCTACCCACAGTTATGCCCTTTAAATTCGGCACATCGCTCATTTTAACGTACTCGGGATTTCCTGCAGCGTTCTTTGATAAAGCTACGATCATTTTGACTTTTTCAGTACCTCTGCCGCGCTTTTTACCGTGAGTCGGAGCACCGAGATACGTGTCATCAAGTTCAACGATCCCGTCGCGCAAATAGCGTTCTTCACGGCATTCCATAGCTCTTTTCTGATGCGATGAAGGATGTACCAGGCTGTCTTGTAGGTCACTCCCAAAGACCTCATCAGCGTAACAGCAGAAACGCTGCATTTGTTGCTCATAATGAGGAATGCGGTGACTATCCACAGTCTGAGCGGAATATGTGTTCTGTGCATAAAAGTTCCGTTTGTGGCGGATATATCTGCTTTACAGAACTTGCATCGCAGCAGATGGCGTGACCTTATCCTGCGGTACTCAGAGCCACCGCAAAACGGGCAGGCAAAGCCCTTTTCAAAGCGGATATCAAGCAGAAAATCCTTGCAAAAGCTTTCATCTGCGAACTTTGAGTATATCCCATCAAGTGTTATCTCAGGTTTCGGAAATCTTTTTGACATAGCGACAGCTCCTTTCGGTTTCTGTCACTATTATACTATATTTTCCGGTTTTTGAGGTCTGTTTATTTGGACAGCATTGTATATTATCTGTGGTGTGTTAAAGGGATAACCATGTTATTCTATGATATCGTGTAGTGTAAAAGGTGTTGCTGCCGTTGCACTGCACGATCTGTTTGCTTTTGAACTGTATAATAATTATACATTAAAAACTCACCCGTTAACAGTTCAAACTGTTTACGGGTGAGTTTTTTTGTATGAAAATGAATCACAGTTGGTCATGCATAGGTCGTGTTTTAACCGCTGTATTTGTTCCGAAAATGGCTTTTTCCGAACTTAGCGCATCAGATGAAAAAGCAGTTTTAATCATCCGCCCAGACATCGCGTACGCATTTTTCGTTTATTGTCGGTCTTAACTGCTGGTCGATACCTCTATTTTCGCAAAGTGTGAGCCTTTTTTTATTCCCGGTCACAGCAATGACTTTATAGGTGTAGTATTTTTTTCGTGTACGTTTAAAAGGACGCTTTCTGAATTTATTGGATTCAGTATGTCTTTTTTTCTTAACATAGATCTTTTCGATATCGGAATACTCCACAGCTGTTAGACCTCGGTTGAGACCTATAACTATTTTGGGAGTGATATACACATCATTTGACGATATCCATTTTGAGTTTGGAAGATTAGCTTGATCATCGATCTCCTGATGGGTAAATCTGATACTTCCGCAATTCGGTCTCAGATGTTTGATGGCATTAATTGATCTTGATACGGACTCCCACATTGCCCAAAATACCAGCAAGGTTATTCCGAAAACCATCCCGACTGGATGTTCATCTGTTAGCCTATCCGTGAAACCTATTTTATCGCAGTCCATGAAAAAGCTTGAATGCTTTTTCATGTTTTCGGAAGAATATATATTGTTATCAATAAAGTACTTTTCGGCAGATGCCTTGGCTTTGCTGAGAGTATTCTTTAGTATTCCTTTTACTTTGACATATCCGACTACCTGCTGTTCCTTTATCGCCTCGTTGATGCCTCTCATAAGTATCACATCTTTATCTGTTCTGACGGCATAATAATGTGGATAGACCTCCACAGGGGTTTCGGTTATTTCGGCAGAGTAGATAGTTTCATCTTCGATATGCAAATTGTCAGGATCTATTTTTCTGTCAGTGGAAAGATCTTTATAAGTACTTAATAAGCTTATAAAAATCAGAAATACCGCCAATGATATCATAGCGATGCTGATATAAAAACTCTTCTCATCGTCCTTTATCTTTTTTCTTATATTTTCATTGGTATACTTATATTTCAATCTTATTCTCTTTTCATGATGTGGATTTTCAGCAGACCATTTCCTGCCGAGAACATCTATGAAAAATATTATAACCGATTTTGGTAATATAGTCAACATTGGATATCGCTGTTAGAACTGTAGTGTTATTCTCCGCTGTTGTGACCTGCTCTGTTGGATCTGCGTTCATATGTACTCCGGTTTGAACGGTAGTATTCTGCGAAGTCTGCCAACCCGAATCACCAAAGCTGCTTTCTGAACTGTCCTTATTCAGTGTGAGATTCAGCACGATACCTATGATAATAGCACAGCTCACCCATACAAGAGGTTTTAGTGAATATTTTTTATCTTTATCCTTTTGGGTAATTTCTGACAGCACATATCCGGCAAGTGCAAAAAACATAAGCATTGCAAGGTTTTGCAGGATAATGATCCACTTTGCCGTTGTATAGTCGAGAAAAGCAAAGTGCGTCCGGAACGTGATATAATTTACGATCCCGTTTTTCAGAAACAGCCATAGTCCCATGCCTGAAATACCTGTCAGTATCACCTTGAATATCATTTTGCCCTTTTCAGGCAGCTTTGCGGTCATAGCTTTCATGTGCAGACCGATATGTATACCCATAAGAATAAATGACCAATAGGACGTCGCAAGGTGCAGTTTTCTTGCGGTCATTACATTGATAAGTCCATACATAAAGGGTACAGCGTGTCCGCTCATGGACATCCCGCTTAGTGCGGTCAAAGCTATCGAGACAAGCAGCAGCGTGTTCACAGAAGTCATTGAGATACGGTAGGGCGAATATTTCCCCTTGAAAATGGACTTATACCATTTGTGGTTGAGTATATGGTGTAGTATCAGCGTTACAGTCATGCCTATACCAAGCCACTCGTGAAGCACATCGCCAGTCACTTGAAAAGCCATTAAAAATAACAAAAGGACTGTCAGCACCACATCGACTATCCTTTTGATGATACCTGTCTTTGTCTGCATAACAGTCCCTCCCTGTTTAATTCATATCATTTACCCAGTCCTGTATCTCGTTTTCGGAAATATCAGCATCGAGCCTGTCGCCTGCGAGCCAGTTTCCGCTTCCAGCCTGCGAAGCGAGGTTACTTCCGCTTCTGCCAATACCGCTGCCGCCCGAAGTGCAGAACGGAATGACCGTCTTGCCGTCAAAGTCATGTGCCTCAACGAATGTACTCATCATTCTCGGAGCATCGCCCCACCATATCGGATAGCCGATATAAACGATGCTGTAGCCGTTCAGATCGACCGTATCATTAGCGATCGCAGGGCGCACATCGGGATCGTTCATCTCAATGGTAGTGCGGCTGTTTTTGTCATTCCAGTCTAGGTCTGCATCAGAGTATGGCTCGTCAGGGATAAGCTCGAAAATATCGGCATTTGTGACACTTGCGATACGTTCAGCCACACCCTTTGTCGTGCCTGTTGCGGAGAAATACACTACTATTGTGTCCTTGTTGCTGCTTTCGTTCGTATTGTCGGTTTCTGTCTGTCCGGGCACTGCTTTATCTTCATCAGATCTTTTATCTTCGTTTTGCTCGTCTGATCGTTCAGTATGAGTATCCTGCTTAACGGTTTCATTTTTTGCAGAACTGCTTTTGCCAGCATTACCGCAGGCAGTGAAGCTGAACATACAGAATACGGCAGCTAGTGAAATAATGACCTTTTTCATTTAATGATCTCCTTTATCACTCATAGTCTCTCCACCAGCGTTCATGGAAACTTTCCGAATCATTCAGAGACATGGTTTCACAGAGCTTTGGTGTTATAACTTCAATATTCTTTTTTTCGCAGGCGGCAGTCAGCCTTTCGGGAGAGTCATCCCAGCCATGATCGGAAAGTACGAAAGCTCCCCAGTGGATAGGCATAACAGACTTTGTGTGAAGTGTTTCGGCAGCAAGTGCGCTCTCTTCGGGAAACATATGCCAGTAGTGCCAGTTGATGCTGTACTGTCCGCAATCGGGCATGAACAGATCAAAATCCCCGAAGCGTTTGTGTATCTCTTCAAAGTGTGCGCCGTAGCCAGTGTCACTGCTTTCGAGTATCTGATGATATTTGTCCTTTAATACCCACGAACAGAAAAGAGTTGTCTGCTGATTATCAAGTGCCCTGCCGGATTTGTGGTTAGCAGGGGTGCAGTGTATCTCCAAGCCGTCAAGGGCGAAGCTCTCCCACCATGCAAGGTTCGTTACCTTGATGTCATCGTCTATCCAGCGTGTGATATGCTTGTCGATACCGAGGGGAACTATGTAGTGTGCTGTCTTGCATTCAAGTGCTTTTATGGTATCCATATCAAGGTGATCGTAATGGTCATGGGTGATAAGTACAGCGTCAATATCCGGGAGATCATCAATGGTTACCGAAGGCTCGGTGAACCGAGCGGGTCCTGTCCATTGTACAGGTGATGAGCGCTTGCTGAACACGGGGTCAACGAGGATATTTTTTCCATTCATCTGTATAAGCGATGAGGAATGACCCAGCCATGTGATGACCATATCGCCCTCGCTTTCCTTTGCAAAGTCGGGAGTCATCACAGGCAGTTCGTCTTTTGGTGAGATTTCCTTTGATGATACTCTGTTGTCGGCAGAGACTCCTTTAAGCACCCACTCGGAGGGGTAGTTGAAATGCTTGCCGTCAAAATATCCCTCAGATCTTTCGGCATAGTCCTCACGGTCTGCTTGGGTTGGTCTGCCGCCGAAAACGGGATATGCCCGCATGAAAATGAGAGCAAATACTATTATCGAAAGTATGATAATTACTGTCCAAAGCATAACTCTCACTGCCTTATATTTTTTGATAAACTTCACCCGATCACTTCATTTCTTTTTCCCAGAAGCGTATCACATTCAATCCGAGACCGTCGGCAACGCTTTCAAGCTCCTTTACCTCATCGGAGGTCAGCGTGATATTTGACGCCTTCACAGCATCCTCAACGTGGCTGACCTTTGTTACACCGATTATCGGAAGCGTTCCCTTAGCAATAGCCCACGCAACCGGGATCTGTGCGATTCCTACTCCGCATTTATCAGCGATCTTGCCGAGAGCCTTGTTCATGACCTCCAGCTTGTCGAGAATGGGGTTATAGCTGTCTGCTCTTGCCGAGCCAGCCGGCATGGGGTGAGTTGTGTCGTACTTGCCCGAAAGTGCGCCCTGCTCCAGTACCATATACGAGAAGAATGTTATATCGTTCTCTTTACAGTAGTCCAAAATGCCGGACTCCTCAGAAAAACGGTTGATTAGGCTGTAATGATTCTGCACTGCCGAGAGTTTCAGACCGTGTGCTTTGAGTATCTCTGCAGCTTCCTTTATCTCTGCAAGGTTGTGGTTGGAAACACCGATCATAGGAACGTCATCCCTGCCCTCGAAGTATTTTGCAAGTTCCTCGGTCCATTTTGGAGCATTCCAGACATTGTGAATCCAGTAAATGTCAAAACGATCAAGTGCCATAAGTTCAAGCTGCATCTCGATCATGTCCTTCATTGCCGTCGGAGAAGATGCATCTGCACACTGAGGTGTGAACTTATCGGAGATAAGATAGCTTTCTCTTGGCAGATCTTTCACAAAGTCAGCCAGAACTTTTTCAGATGTACCCATACCGTAAGCATAAGCGGTATCCCACAGGTTCAAACCATTTTCCATAGCCTTGTTGAAGATCGGGCGGAGGGTATCTGCTGTCAGATTTCCGCCGAATGTTCCGTCATTTCCCCAAGCCCATGCACCGAGGGCGATCTTTGGTAAGTTAGTCATAGTATTATCCTCCTTAAATTTTCTGACTGCCTGTTGACCAGACGTGCTTTTCATTTTTGTTTGCAGGCTTGTTCTGCGCCATTACACCTGCAAGTGAATGAGGAACATATGGTTCTTCGAGATATTTTATCTCGTCGGCAGACAGCTCCAGATCGACCGCCTTTGCAGCACCTTCAATATGGTGCAGCTTTGTTGCACCGACAACGGGAGAAGTCACCTTTGTCAGCAGCCACGCAAGGGATACTTCTGTCATGGAAACACCGTGCTTTTCAGCAAGCTCTGCAACACGCCTGATGATAACCTCGTCTTGTTCTTTTGTTGCATCATATTTGAATTTAGCGTAAGTGTCTTCTTCGGCTCGCTTTGAAGTTTCTCCTGGAAGACGTGCGAGCCTGCCGCTTGCAAGAGCGCTGTAAGGTGTCATGGCGATATTGTCCTCAGCGCAGAGCATAGCCATTTCACGCTCCTCCTCACGGAAGATCAGATTGTAATGTCCCTGAACACTGACGAACTTTGCAAAGCCTTCTTTCTCAGCCAGTGCATTTGCTTTTGCAAGCTGCCAAGCATAGCAATTTGAAATACCGATATATCTTGCTTTTCCTGCCTTGACGATACGGTTCAGACCGTCCAGTATATCATAGATCGGCGTATTCCAGTCCCACATATGATAAATGTACAGGTCAACATAGTCCATTCCGAGGTTTTCAAGACTCTTGTTTATCATTCGCTCGATATGCTGCTGTCCGCTGATACCTGCTTCTATATCCGCAGGTGTTCTCGGCAGGAACTTTGTTGCAACCACTACGTCATCACGCTTTGCAAAGTCACGAAGCGCCCTGCCCACATACTGCTCACTGGTTCCGGACTGGTAACCTATTGCTGTATCAAAGAAATTCACGCCGAGTTCAAGTCCTCTTTTAATTATCTGACGGCTATGTTCCTCGTCTATCGTCCACGAATGCTGACCGTTTGAAGCATCTCCGAAGCCCATACAGCCCATACATATCCTTGAAACATTCAGATCTGAATTACCAAGTTTTGTGTATTTCATTTTGCACCTCCCAAAAGTTGTATCACGCAGGAATAAATTATTTCATATATGCTGTGCATCTTAAAGTCCATATTTGCATCACGCATGGCATCAAGCTGTTTTTGTGTTGCCACCGAATAGGGATATACTCCGAAAAGGAAAGGGAAGAAAACGAATATAAAGCGTTCACAGTCGATATCAGGAAAGAATTTTCTTACACAAGCTCTAACTGCATCCAGGGAAGCTCCATAAGCAACTTTGAACTCCGTCAGCCGTTCGGGCCGTGAGTTTTCCTCCATATCGTAGTGATTCATAGCAAGGAGCTTCAAAAGCTGTTCATGGTTTTCGAGTGAGTGTGCAAGTGATGATGCAAAGCTGTCAGCGGACATCGTTTCATTTTTCTTTGCAAGCTCGTTCATTTCCTCTGCCCACAGTTCATACTCACGCTGCATCAGTGCAAGGAATATTTCCTCTTTCGTCTGAAAATAGTTGTAGATAGACGGTCTGGAAAAGCTTGTTTCTACACTTATTTCTTTCAAAGTTATCTCCTTGAAGCTCATGGTCTGATAGAGCTTTTCACAGGCACTAACGATCTCGCTTTTTCGTGAAGCTGTCAGTTCAGGTGAACCCTTTGGCATTAATTTTCCTCCTTCTTAAAGCTCAGGCATTTCCCGATCACATTGCCTGTTTGAAGATACTGATAATTCGGGAACTCAAACAACACAGGTCTGACCTTCGTGTAGTCGGGCTTGCCCTTATCATTCAGGCAGTCCTCCTCAACGTAGGTATTGTCTATCGTGCAGATGAAGCTCTCGAAATTTGGTGTTTTGTAGATGTCATCGACTTTACATTCAATGGTGAGATTTGCCGCTTTGATGATCGGCATACCGCATTTGCCGATCTCATATTCAAACAGATCGGATTTGTCAGCCTTAGCCCCTGTAACAGAACCTGAAACATCAACAGCAGGGAGCATTTCCTCTGTCACAAGATTAACGGAAAGTCTGCCGTTCTCTTTTATCAGATTATTGATAAAATGGGGCTCTGCAAGGCTCACAAGGATACGGTCATGACCGATTATACCGATATGCGCAACAAGAGTCCATGTTGGCTTATCGCCGTTCATTGTACTGATCACGGTCACAGGTGTGGGGTAGAGTGCCAGTTTTGTATCAATGCTTTTTTTCATAAGTATCACTCCTTGATTGCATTCTGACATCGTGTCACTATAGATATTATAACACTATTCTGACACAATGTCAATATGAGTTCTGGATATTTTTGTTTTTCAGCGTTATCAACAAAGTATAACAGTTCGCATAGGGTATTTTAAACAGAAGGGTATACCTTCCATTTTCTGAAGGCATACCCTTTATTGTTGATTATATTATAGTTATTATTCCAGAACTTCAAGCATTATTGCTGCACCGTCTTTGAAGGCAGCTTTCGTTTCAGCAGCAGCGGTATTGCTCACATAGTTCTAGTATATCGATCTGCTCCGTACTTAGGGGAATCTTCAAACGGTATCTCATTACTGGCAAGGGGCTGTTGCGTAGTTGCAACAGCCCCAAACAATAATGATAACATCTATCATACTTTCTTATATCGTATCGGCACGGGAACGGGATACAAAAATTATTGCAGCATACATAAAAAGAATTGCTGCTGCAAAGTAAACCGCAGCCCCTGCGAGTTCGGAAATGAATGATGGTCGGTCGGCAAAAATGTCGTAAGCACCTCTGCCGAAGATCAAACTTTTGAGTGATCTCGAATTAATGAAGATCGTGTTTCTTACAAGACACAGCCGCATCAGCAGATCTTCAGCGGTGAGAATCAGCGAAGTTATGGGTACGTAGGTGTACAGTGCTTTTGTCGATGTCCTGCGGCTTACTCCGTTTGCACTGAAAAATCCCGAAGCAGTTTTGGCAAGAAGTGCCGCGCATATTGCGGCAGCTATCACCGATACTATCTCGAATTTAGCGGTGCTGCTGCGCTCAAAGTTCAGGCGGAGGATGTCTGCTGCTTCAAATTTCGTAGTTTCAGGTTCTCCCGCTGCATATCTGTACATATTCATCAGCGGAAGAGCGAAGATCCCTGCCGTCAGAAGCATGGTAACAGCACCCGTTACCGCTGTGAATAATATACCGAATCTGGCTTTGATAATATATCTTAGACTCTCTTTCATATTATTCACGACCTCTCTTTTGCTTTGCGGCGGGTACCCTTAGTATGAAAAGGGCATATACCAGATAGCCTATCATGAATACCATCAGGGCAGTTGAAAGAAATGCCATGACCGCTCCGATGCAGCCGCCGTACTGACCCGGTGCCGTGGGATCAGGATGAAGTATCTCTCCTATATATATCATTTTATCTCTGAGCCCTGACATAATTTCTCCGCGCAGTGTTACCGAACCGCCGTAGTCTATAAAGACCATAAAGTAGCAGTATGCAGTTAACGCAGATGACGTCAATACTCCGAAAAGATTTGTTCTATGCTTTACCGCTAAGAATACCATCACTGCTGTATAGGCAAGCATTACAAGCAGGAATATCTCGCTGATGCTGAAAAATATAAACCTCGGATCGTGGACAATGAGATCGTTCATACCCTGCATAGACAGCTGTTCACCGCCTGCCCAGTTATGACGTTCATCGCACATTATGATGCAGTCAAGTCTCATTCCTGCAAGTCTGAAAATACCATCGGTCAAAAGGTAGACAGCTTCGATAATCACTGAAGTAAGTGCGCCGAATGTCAGGGCTGCTGTACCGCTTCCAACAAGAATACTTGCTCTTGAAGTTCCGTTGTGCAGCGATATCTTTATAAGATCATGCAGAACTATCCCGAAAATGATACCTGCCGCAGCAGTACCTGCGCTTTCGTAGAAATTTTTCCAGTCATTCCTGATATTTACGCTGATAATACCCATAATGAGCAGAATGATATGTAGCAGGAACAATACTCCAAGACTATGCCCGAAATATTTAAGGTATCTTCTTAGTCCCTCTTTACCGCGAAAGGCGTAACCGAGAAATTCACGCATTTTGTACACCTCCTGTCATAGCTATCAGAAGCTGCTGCAAAGAAGGGCGTGAAACTTCCAGTCCTTCAGGGACATCTTTTGATTCGCCTGTGACACAGGCACAGCACAGCGTACCTATTATTGTTTTGGTCAGATATTCTTTATCTTTGAGATATGAAGTCACGTCTGTGGTTTTTCCCTCGATGAGGTAAGCCTTCGCCTGAAGATCTTCACAGTCATCATCTGCGATAAGTCTTCCGTCCTCCAGTACAAAACAATGCTCGAACAATCCTGCACATTCATCGATAATATGTGTGGAAATAACGAATGCAGCTTCGGTCTTTTCAAAGCGTTCGATGATCTGCTTATATAGTTTTTCGCGGCAGTTGGCATCAACTCCAAGGACAGGTTCATCAAGGAAGATGAAATCAGCTCCGCTGGATAGTGCCAGTATCACCTTAGCGAGAGTATGCTGACCTGTCGAAAGCTGAGAAAGACGTCTTTTCGTATCAATGCCAAAAATATCACAGAGTTTCAGTGCATAGTCTTCATCGGTATCCTTATAAAAATACTTCTGCGCCTTAATGGTGTCTTTCACTTTCATGTGCTTGGGAAGAAGATCCTCGGCACTCATGCAATATATGTGACGAAGCAGCTTATCGTTCTCGGTGACTGTTTCGCCGTCAAGTGTGATCTCACCCGAATCAGGGAAAATACGTCCGCCTACCAGGTCAACAAGTGTTGATTTTCCCGAACCGTTTCGTCCTAAAAGCCCGTAGATCATACCCTTTTCGATACTTAGCGAAACACCGTCAAGAGCGGTCTTTTTATTATATCTTTTTGTAAGTGTCTTTATCTCTATCCTGCTCATCAGTCCTCATCTCCTTTCAGCATACCGATGATATCTTCGCGGGTAAGTCCCAGTCTGTCCGCTTCGTTCAGCAGTGGAGCTACAAAATCATCATAAAATTTGACTCGTCTGTCATCTCTTACATTTTCATTTGCATTTTCAGCTACGAACATACCCATACCTCTCTTTTTATATACCAGTCCTTTTTCCACAAGAATGTTGACACCTTTACGTACTGTTGCAGGGTTGATCTTCAAACTGTGGGAAAGCTCTGTGGTACTGGGTATCTGCTCGCCCTCGCCCAGCTGACCTGTGACTATCTTGTTTTCAAGCCACTGGGCTATCTGTATAAACAGCGGTTCGATATCGTTGAAATGCGGATAATTTACGCTCATACCGTTCAGTTCTCCTTTCTTTGATCTCTACACATATGTTATTTTATTTTCCGCGAATAGCTATTCAGAAGTACATCACATGGCTGGTTGGTTACTTCTGTAACTAACCATATCACATAAAGTATTATTTGTCAATAGGGCCATAATATTTTTGGCAAAGTTGAATAAGATCAAATCTATATTTTTAGCAGAGCTAAACAAACTCGGTAATGAACATACTGATTTACGGATCAATAAAATGAGTCGATCCCGATGGCTCAGACATAAAAAGCGACTGTTGCAGCCCTAACAAAGAAAAAGAGCCTGGCACAGACCTGAAAGGTAGTGCCAGCTCTTCTTTTTGTGGTATAATATAATTGCAAAAAACCATTAAACCACCGAAAGGATTGTACCACAAAAATGAGAAATTGTCTAGTGCGTCTTAACATGAATTATGAGATCTAAGATCTCAGAAAACCGACTTGGAATTTCTCTTTTTGAACTGAAAACGGCATAAAAACCAGCAGAAAATAACACCCCCGAGTCCTCTTTTTTGAAGAGGGCTTGGGGGTGTGCGCACTGAAACAGCTTATTTCACCAGTTAATATGTTTTTTTACTCTGATGTTCGGATATGGTTAGAGGGTGCTGCGGTTGCAACAGCCTCGATTTTTATCTTCATTTTCATATCAGAATCCCAAACCGTCAAGCCAGTCACGGACAGACTGTTGTGTATCAGAGCTGAACTCCTGCGCAGTCTTGCCCTGTATATCCATACCGTCGAGCACCTGTGCATTCGGCAGATAGCTTCTGATCGCAGAGTATGTTCCCGATTCACCGCTGCCTTCGTGGGTGTTGAACGGGATAACCACCTTGTCGGAGAAATCGTAGCTGTCCATAAAGGTATAGACCGCCATCGGCATATCGCCCCACCATATCGGGTAGCCGAGGGAAACAATATCATACTGCTCCATATTCTCAACACCGCCCTGAATTTCAGGACGGGCTTTGTCGGCAAGCTCCTGCTTTGCCACATCACAGCATTCGTCATAGTCCGCGGGATAAGGCGTAACAGTTTCGATATGAAAGCTGTCCGCACCGACTTCATCTGCAATATACTCTGCAACTATCTGTGTGTTGCCCTTATCTATCGTGCCGACATTGTAATTCTCGTCCGCGCGTGAGAAGTACGCAACAAGGATATTCGTGCCGTCACTGTCTGTCGGAGTTTCTGCATCAGCCTGAGTTGTAACAGTGCTGTCATCGGACTTACTGTCCTGCTTGTTCAGCTTTTCCTTAACGGCCGCCTTGTCTGTTTCAGCTACGCTCGGTGCAGAGACAGGCTCACCGCTTCCGCAGACAGTCATGGTCAGAGCCATGAACAGTGCAGATACAATAACAGCTATCTTATGATTCATACATATCACTCCTCAGTCTTTCATCTGCTCAGGATCAAGCATCTTGATGACCTTAGCCGGAACACCGCCGACCACCGCATAATCGGGAACATCCTTTGTGACAACTGCTCCCGCCGCAACAACGGCGTATTTTCCGATGGTAACACCCGGGCAGATCGTACAGCCCATACCGAGCCACGCATTTTTCCCGATCGTTACCTTGCCGTAGGTGTATGTAGTGTGGCGGTCGTACATATCGTGGTTGATCGTTGCGATGCGAAGCCCCGGCGCAGCCATAACGCCGTCCTCAAACTCGATACCGCCCGATGCGGAAAGAATAGCCGAATGATTGATAAATACGCCCTTTCCGAACTTCACACGGTTTCCGAAATCGCAGGTGAAGGGTGTGAGTATCCTGACATCATCGAGCTTGCGCCCGAACAACTCCTCAAGATAGCCCACATATGACGGATCATCGGGAAGTACCGCATTTGCCTTTGCACACAGCGTTCTTGCTCTCATCATTTCATCAACCGCTTCTTTGAAATAAGGCTCGGTCACTTTTGTCGGACCTCCTTTATCCATCAGGTCATATACATAGCCGTTTTTGTATTCCATATTTCTTGCTCCTATCTGAAAAATTCTCTTACTCCACCAAGCACAAGCCTGTTTGTGATCCGGGTGATCTCCTCCACAGACTGCTGCTTGCCTTCCTCGATCCACTGCCTGTAAATGCCGAGAACAGCGTTATTGACGAAGTTCATAAGCATGGTCTGCTGATATTCCGGCAGTGAACCGTATTTCTTTGAACTGCTCCAGCCTGCGGTGGTGACCTTTTTTATCATACCGCTGCGGATATAGTGGTAAGACTCATTGCCCGCACAGGTGATCTTCTCATAGGCAAGCCCCTTTTCTTCCGAAAAAAGAAAGAATTCGCGGTTCACCTTGTCAAGCTCATCAGGCAGCTTGTAGTCCTTGATGCGCTCGATATATTCCGCAGAATACTCCGTCTGTATCTCCGCAAGCAGATCGTCAAGGGTAGGATAGTAGACGTAGAATGTCTTTTTATTTATCATGGCGCGGTTGCAAAGCTCCGTAACCCTGATCTTGCCGTAATCCATTTCGCATATCATCTGCTCAAATACGCTCTTGATCGAATCTATCGTCCTGCGTACTCTTAAATCTTCACTGCCTGTAAGTATCATAATAGTCCTCCTGATATTCTATGGTAAAGTAACTGTGGTTACATTATACCATAGAGTGTATTATTTTTCAAGTATCAGTCAGCAGGGTGCCATGCTCCGAGACTTGCTTCCTGCTCAGCAAGCGTCATATTGAAGAAACGCTTTCCGCAGTCCAGTGCTCTTATCTCAGCCATTTCATCTGCGGTCAGCTCAAAGTCGAAAATCTCAAAGTTTTCCTTCATGTGCTGAGGATTTGTGGTTCTCGGGAATACGATCGTTCCTTCCTGGATGTGCCAGCGTAAGATTATCTGCACGTTGCTCTTGTCGTATTTTTGAGCGAGTTTCGTGAATACTGCTTCACCTATAAGCCCCTTGTCACCGTGACCGATGGGATACCAGCTCTCGATGACTGTGCCGTACTTTTCGATACGCTTTTTTAGCTCATTCTGCTGATAGTAAGGGTGGCACTCCACTTGCAGAACAGACGGCTTGATCGTTGCAGCTTCACACAGTTCCTCAAGGCGTTCACTTTCAAAATTGCTGATTCCGATAGACTTCACCTTGCCTGCTTTCACAGCCTTCTCCATGTCCTTCCATGCACCGAGATAATCACCGAACTGCTGATGCAGGAGAAGAAGGTCAATGTAGTCAGTTCCGAGTCTTTCAAGCATCTTGTCGATAGCTTCAGCGGTCTTGCCCTCGCCGTACTCGTGCGGCCAGAGCTTTGTGGTTATCCACACTTCTTCACGTGGAACACCGCTGTCCTTTACAGCCTTTCCGACACTTCTCTCGTTCTGATAAGCGTGGGCCGTGTCGATGTGGCGCACACCCATTTTCAGTGCATCAAGCACTGCGTTATATGTTGCTTCACCCTCCGGGACCTGATAAACGCCAAGTCCGAACTGGGGGATCTTTGTACCGTCATTCAAAGTGATGTAAGTCTGCATAGTAATACCTCCTCAGATAAGTCCGTTATTTTTCAGCCACTTTTCGATCATGGGCTTTGCATTTTTAACTCCGCTTCCGGAAAGGGAAAGTCCCTCACCGACATTTGCGTACTTCTTTATATCAGAAACGCTCTTTCCGAGTCCGCTGCCCTCGTTGGTGCAAAGCGGATAGATCGTTTTGCCCGAAAGATCAGCGCTTTCAAGGAACGTGAACACCGCCATCGGAGCAGTTCCCCAGTAGTTCGGATAGGCAAGAATGATGTTATCATAACCTGAAATATCGGGTATATCTTTTAGTTCGGGACGTGCATTTCCTCTGAGATGCGCCTTTGCTTCGTCAATACAGGTCATGTAGTCTGCGGAATATGGCTGCACCATTTCAAGCTTGAAGCTGTCAAAGCCTGTCAGTTCTGTGATATGTCCGACTGCGATCTCGGTGTTGCCGACCTCCACATACTTCATCGAACCGCCGAAATAGTTCTCATCGGCTCTTGAAAAGAAAATAACGATAGTGTTCATAGTAGTTCCTGCTTGCGTTTTAGGTAACTGTCGTTCCGTTAATTCTATTTTAGCAGATAATTCCTAAAATTACAACGGGCAGTTTCTTATGAGTGGTTACTTAGGTAACGATTTCTGTAAAATGGTTACTTATCTTGAAAAAAACAAGAGCTGTTGCGTAAAGCAACAGCCCCTTGTTTGAAACTTTTACTCCGGTAGTATCGGGTTCAAAGTCCACTATTCCTGTATTAAAGTATCCGACACAACAAATGCGGTGCCTGCTATCATCACAGCCAGAGCGATCAAATACACAATGGTAAGGCTTTCGTGAAGAAGAATAAACGATAGAAAAGCTCCTATGAACGGTGACAATGCGTAATATGCACTTGTTTTTGCAGCGCCGAGTGTCTTCTGTGCTCTTATATAGGTGAAGATGCTTAGTCCGTATGCAACAAAGCCCAGCACCACCGCAGGAAGGATATATTTTATTTCGGGCAGCTTTTCACCGATGATGATCGCAACGATCAGCGAACCTGTTCCCGAACCGAAGCCTTTTATAGTTACGATCTGATAGGTGCTTTTATCCGAAATGCTCCTTGTACAGTTGTTTTCAAGTCCCCAGCAAGCAGTTGCTCCGAGAACAAGCAGAGAGCCGACAGAGAATGTAAAACTGTCCTCACCACCAAGAGAAAGAATGATGCTCGACAGCGTGATAAGACCGATTGCCGCCCACAGCCTTCTGATGACCTTCTCTTTGAAGATAAACAGGGCTATGAGCGTTGTCGCAACGATCTCAAAGTTTCCGAGCAGTGAAGCATTTGCGGAAGTACCGAGCTTCACACCGAGCATAAGAAGTATCGGTGCTATGATGTCAAGCAGAACCATTCCCACTGTATATGGCATATCCTTCTTTTCAAGACGTTCTGTCTGCGCTTCGTGTTTGTGATGAAACAGGTACATGATGCCGACACCTGCCCCTGCACCAAGATAGAGGAACGCTGCCATGTATGTAGGAGCTATCCTTTCAAGCAGAAGCTTTGAGCATGGAACATTCAAAGCATAGAACACCGCCGCCGCTATTGCATAGAATACGGCTTTTAATTTTCCGGTCACGCTTATCCTCCTTGACAAACCGTCGATGCTATGATATGATATATTCGATAATGAACATTATGTTCTGTAATTATGATAACACATCATATCTGCATTTTCAATAATCGATTTTGACGGTTTGTACGTTACCGAACAAAAACGAGATATTGTACGGAAAGGAGCATATCTTGGACAGACGGCAGCGCAGGACACGAAGCCTGATATTCAAGGCTTTCTCAGCTTTGCTGGAACGAAAGAGCTATTCCTCTATGACCGTTCAGGACATCATAGATGAAGCCGACATCGGCAGAAGCACATTCTATGCCCATTTTGAAACAAAGGACGAGCTGCTGAAAGCTCTGTGTACGGATATATTCGAGCACGTTTTTTCAGAGGAGATCATGTCGGAGGAGCATCACGACTTTTCTATGCACTCCACTTTCAAAGACAGGCTCACGCACATACTGTATCACTTGCAGGAAAAGCAGCAGAGCATCAAAGGGCTTTTCTCCGGTGAGTGCGGCGAAGTGTTTCTGAGATACCTGAAAGAATATCTCTATCTGGTTTTTGATAAACATATCGTCGTAAATAAATGTATCCCCCATGACTATGCAATGGATATAGCTGTCGGCAGCTTTGCTGATACGATCCGCTGGTGGCTGAAAGGCCACAGCGACTATACTCCGGAGCAGATGACAGACTATTTATTTGACTGTATCAGTATACTATAAAAGCAAAACCGCTGCTGCATTTGACGCAACAGCGGTTTTTTAAGGCAACACCGCACAACTTGCGCAGTTACCAGAAATATGCTATAAGTGACGCTATTCGGCATTAGTATCCCTTAGTGGTCATTAAGAGGTTTTTCAGGATGTTATCGATACAACAGGTTTCACGGCTATGGCAGACAAGTTCCGAAACACGCTCACGGTAAGCGATCAGGCATTTTTTATATTGGTATAGTAGAACACGGCTAACTGTGTTCGGTCACGGAGAGAGAGTTTATCCAGAAGGGAACTTATATAATTGCGGACCGTTCCTTCGCTGAGGAAAAGTTCGGCGGAGATCTCCTTATTGCTTTTGCCTTCTGCTACAAGTTCGAGGATCTCCTTTTCTTTTTCGCTGATACCATATGAGTCGTAGTTGAAATCTGACTTCGGCTTCATCAACTCAGGCAGTTTTGTTACTATCTTGTCGCCGAAAACGCTTTGTCCGCCCATTACAGCTTCAAGGGCAGGAGCGATGCCTTCAAAGTCCTGTTTGAGGATGTAACCCTTTGCACCGATATTCAACGCCTTGACAATATATTCATCGTCTGAGAAAGTGGTGAGGTACAGTATCTTTGCGTCGGGAAAGTCACGGAGTATCTGTTCTCCTGCTTCAAGTCCCGTCATACCTTCCATGCGTATATCCATCAGCATAACATCGGGGCGGATGTTCTTATAAATATCAATGGCATCACTTCCGCTTGAACCCATAGCCGCAACTTTTATTTTGCCTGTGCTTTCAAGAATAGTTTTCAGCGAAAGCGCTACCAGGTTGTCATCATCAATTACTGCGATATTCATATTTATCTTTCCTTTCTGTCATCTTTCGGCACTGACATAAAAATGCGGAATCCCTTATCTGAGGGAGTGAAACTTATATTTCCGTTTACGGAAGCGGCACGGTCCTCCATATTCCTCAGGCCGATGCCGCTTTCTTTTATTTTTCCGCAGCTGCCGTTATCCTCGATAAGGAGCTGATAGAATGCGGGGTGTTCACGGAGTATAACATGAAGCCTGTCGCCGTTAGAATGTTTCAGCGCATTTGATACTCCTTCCTTGACTATACCTGCAAAGCAGAATTTCAGCTTTCCGGGGATATCATTTTGTACGTCAAAGTCAAGGTCTGTACGGAATTTATCATTTGCGCTGCTGAGGCAGTCATCAAGAATTTTTTTCAGGTCAACGGATTCGTCATGCAAACCGTGTACGCTTTCACGGATGCTTGTCATAGCGCTGTCGAGGGTATCTTTAAGGCTTGATAACGGCTCTTTCATGTTCTCGTCCTTGTTGACTATCATGAGTGCACCTGCCTGAAGCAGAGAGCGTGTCAGCATATGTCCCACGTTATCGTGAATCTCTCTTGCTATCCTGTTTCGCTCGCTGATGGTAGCCATTCGTATCTCGTTATCCTGAGCCTCTGTAAGGCGCTTGTTTCGCTCGGAGAGCAGCACGTTCTGTTCTTTCACCTTGTCACGCAGCTCTGTGACTTTCTGAAGATTCTGCTCGAAGCCCGATATCCTGCGGTATATTATAACAGCTATGAGTATCCCTGCGGCAGTTATCATGTACTGATATGGAGTCAGGCTTGCTGAAGAAGTGAGTACAAGGGAAGCAGGGAGGACAGCCCACCATTTTTTCTCATAAAGCGCATCGTAGAGCATAAGGGGAACAGTGCAGAATACGGATGGGATGAAGCCGCACATTGCTGTGAAGATGAGAATGACAGCCACCGCTTTTTTAGTCCCGGAGAACAGCTGTACCAGTGAAGAACCTGCTGTAGCGATAAGCAGAGCCGCAACTGGAGCGGCGATATTCCCGGAAAGTCCCAGTGCCAGCAGGCAGAGAAGGAGTATCACGCTTTTGTCTATAAGTCTGCTCATACTTTATACCTCCTGAATAAAATGAATAATAACATTATATCACATGACGCTGATTCTTTCAAGTGCAGGTACCGTGATGTTGTTCATGACAAATGTCATATGAAAATACTGACTGCCGACACTACCGCATTTTTATTACATGGTGTATAATGGATACATAAACCAAAGGAGGTACAACAATATGGCAAACACAGTTGTAAAGATAAATAACCTTGTAAAAAGATACGGCGAGCTTATTGCTCTCGACCATTTCAGCCTTGATATAAAAGAGGGGGAGATATTCGGCCTTCTCGGCCCTAATGGCTCAGGCAAGACCACTACCATAAACTGTCTGCTTTCGCTTCTTGCATTTGACAAAGGCGATATTGAAGTTTTCGGCAAGGAGATGACTCCCACTGCCTATGACATAAAAAAGGATATAGGCGTTATCATGCAGAATGTTGCAGTATATGAGGAACTGACAGTCAGCGAGAATATCGATTACTTCTGCGGCCTTTATATCAAAGACAAGGAAGAGCGAAGAAAATGCGTTGAGGATGCTGTAAAATTCGTAGGACTTGAGGATTTCAGAAAGTTCTATCCGAAAAAGCTTTCGGGAGGTCTTCTCAGACGTTTGAATATAGCCTGCGGTATAGCTCACAAACCTAAGCTTATAATACTTGACGAGCCTACGGTAGCCGTTGACCCGCAGAGCAGAAACAACATCCTCGAAGGCATACAGAAGCTCAATAAGCAGGGTGCAACTATCATATACACCTCTCACTACATGGAGGAGGTAGAGCAGATATGCACACGCATAGCTATCATGGACAAGGGACGAAAAATTGCTGAAGGCACTAAGGACGAGCTGAAGCGCATGATACGCAATACCGAGACTGTCAATATAGAAATAATCGAGATATCCGAGGATATTATCAAAGCGATAGCGGCTCTTCCTCACGTATATCAGGCAGACCACGACGGCGAAAAGCTGACAGTGTACTGCTCGGGGGGGAAGCATAATCTCATACGCATCCTCGATGTGCTTCAGAAGCACGATATCGCTTTCGGAAGAGTTTACAGCGAGCTTCCCACGCTTAATGATGTATTCCTTGAAATAACAGGTAAGGCCCTCAGAGACAAGGAGGATTAATATGTTTTTACATAATCTCAGATACTATCTGCTATCGGGCTTCAGGGTAAAGAGTTTTCTTTTCTGGCTGATGCTTTTCCCAATGCTGCTGGGAACTCTTTTCAAAGTGGCATTCGGCAATGTTTATGAGAATGATGTGCTTTTCAAGTCTATCCCCACAGCAGTAGTTGAAACATCGGAAAATCCAGTCTTCCGTCAGGTCATAGATTCACTTGGAGAAGATGACGAGCCGCTTCTGGATGTCGAGTATACTGACAAGGACAGTGCGATGAAGCTTCTGAAAGACGGCAAGGTGAGCGGTATAATCTTTGTGGACGATAAGCTTTCGCTATCAGTGACCGAGCAGAAAATGGATCAGGTGATACTGAAAACTTTTGTTGAGCAGTACAGTATCAACGAGAAGATAATTAAGGATACCGCTGAAAAAGATCCTTCAAAGATACAGTCGGTCGTTGATAAGCTTTCAGAGGAAGTCTCAGCCTGCAAGGATATCCCCATGTCACACGGCGACCCTGATATCTATGTGCAGTATTTCTACAATCTTATCGCAATGGTAGCTATGTACGGTTCTCTAACAGGACTTAATGTATCACTGAAAAATCAGGCTAATCTCTCAGCATTCGGTGCAAGAAAGAACTGTTCATCCACACCTAAATCCGTGTCACTGCTTGCTGACCTTACAGGAAGTATTATAATGCAGTCGGCTTGTATGATACTTTGCGTTACGTTCACGCATTTCGTGCTGAAGATAGATTTCGGCGACAGACTGCCCCTGGTGTACGTGGCGGCGATACTGGGAGGAATTCTGGGTGTTTCGTTCGGCTTCTTCTTCGGAGCAGTGAACCGTTTCAGCTTTGAGGCTAAAACGGGTATAGTCATGGCAGTATCGATGTTCTCATGCTTCCTCAGCGGCCTTATGATGGGACAGATGAAAGGAATAATCGCAGAACATATGCCATGGTTCAACAAGATAAATCCTGCAACTGTAGTAGCTGATTCGCTGTTCAGCCTGAATATGTACAGCGATTACTCACGCTTCATTTCAAGGATAACAACAATGCTTATAATAACCGCTGTTTGCACAGCCGCAGGCATTATCGTTACAAGGAGGAAGAAGTATGCAGATCTTTAAGGTTTTCATGAAGGTGCTGAAAAAGAGAATAAGATATGCAATGCTCTATGTGGGAATATTCCTCGGTATAGCGGTCCCTATGGCACTGAATGCATCAAATTCGGGCTCAACAAAGGAAATGTTCATCAAGGAAAGCCGATCAAACATCGCAATATGCATATTTGATGAGGACTCTACTCCAGAAAGCCGTGAATTTGCGGATTACCTCGCCGGAAAGTACACCATCAAGGAACTGAAAAACGACGAGGAAGTCATAATGGATTCCCTGTTTTATATGACAGTTGACCGTGTTATCAGCATCAACAAGGGCTTTGCTGACCGACTTGCAAAAGGCGAGACGGAAGGCATCATAGATTCAAGGCATATGCATGAGAGCTCTAATTCTATGCTTCTCGAACAGGATATCAACAGCTACTTTTCGTCCGTTTCAGCTTACGTTGCAGGCGGCGAGGATGCTCTGAACGCATCTGAGAAAGCGAAGGAGGCGCTTGCAGCGGAGGCGGATGTGAAAGTTATAAGCTTCACAGGCGAGGAGAATGAAGACTATCCCCGTAATTTTGCAAGCTATTACCGTTATATGCCGTATGTTCTCATTGCGGCAGTTATCGGCACTCTCTGCCCCGTGCTCATGGCAATGAACAGGAAGGAGATACGTTTCCGTACAAACTGTTCAAGTCTTGATTCATCATCCTACACAAAGCAGGTGCTACTCGGAAGTGCAGTATTCGTTATCGGTGTATGGCTCGTCTTTGTCATAGCAGGAATGATACTCTACGGAGGTGTGTACAAGGGAAGAGCGTGGTTTGCAGTGCTCAACAGCTTTATCTATGCAATGGTGTCAGGCTCGATAACAGTATTCCTTTCGGCATTTGTGAGCAACATTGATATAGTAAACTTCATAAATCAGGCTATCAGTCTCGGCACGAGCTTCATGTGCGGAGTTTTCGTGGAGCAGGAGCTTCTCGGAGCAGGCGTACTGTCAGTGGCACGCTTTATGCCTGCCTTTTGGTATATCAAAGCTAATATGATACTGGACGGCACAGAGGCTTTTGACAGCGCTAAGTTGATGCAGTATATGCTCATAGAAGCCGCATTTGCAGTTGTCATGGCACTTCTCACGATAGTCGTAAGCAAGGCACGATATAACAGCACAGCACTGCAGAAAAGAACATCACCGGCAGTAACTAACGGATAATTGATTGTAAGAGGCTGTTGCAACTGTAGCACCCTCTGTCAAGTAGACAGTGTAAAAAACAAAAGTATTCTATGTATTAACCAATAGCAGTCTGTACTAATTGTGCAGGCTGCTGTTTGTTTTGTATGACTGAATTATGCTGCATATGCCTCATGGTATTCCATCGGTGTCATGCAGTTTAGTTTTATCTGATAACGCTTTGTGTTGTAGTATGTTATGTATTCTTCGATCGCTTTTATCAGTTCTTCTCTGGATGTGAACTTCCGCAGATAGTACATCTCTGATTTCAGCATGCCCCACCAGCCTTCCATCGGTCCGTTATCAATGCATCTTCCAACTCTGGACATACTTTGTATCATTCCGGCATCAATGAGTTTCTGATGAAATGCTTTGCTGGTATATTGAAAACCTCTGTCACTGTGGAATATCGGATGAGCATCCGGATTAAGTGCTACAGCTTCATCAAATGTTGAGAATACAAGGTCATTGTTGTTGCTGTCACATATTTTGTATGACACTATACGTCTGTCATAAAGATCGATAATAGCACTGAGATAGATCTTTTTGATTATCGGACCAACGTAGTATTTGAACTCAGTTACATCTGTAAGCCACTTTTGGTTAGGCTTGTCTAAACGTTTCTTTTGTAACCCCATATTTCTTGGCTATTGATGCATAGCTCCCTTTTCCTGAAAGATATTCTTGCACTGCTTGAATTCTTTCTTCATCTGTCAGTTTTCTTCGTGACATAAAATAACCCCCTAGAGTTTTTCACGATTTTTGTTTTTTCGTGTGTCTACTCTAAGGGGATTATATCATTCAGGTCTGTGCCAGGCTCTTTTTCTTTGTTTGGGGCTGCAACAGCCCCTATATTGGATTTATCGTCAACTCAGTAATTTTTCCCCTTTTATATGAGCTACTATTTTTGAAATATCAGTAATATTTATAATTCCATCGCCGTTAACATCAACACGTAACTTTTCATCATCGCTCAGTAGCTTCTTGCCTTTAATATGAGCTGCAACCTTAGTAAGGTCGGTAACAGTTATCTCTCCGTCACCGTTAACATCACCTTTTAATAACGTCGTTCCCTTTACTATAGTAACTGTTACAGCTCTGCTGTTGATCTTGTCGGTTTGCCAATTGCCGTTAACCTTGGCGCAGACTGCTACCTTGTATTGGTGTCCCGGTGTGAGTTTGGGCGAGGTGTATGAGGTCTTTGTTGCGGGGATATTCTGATCTGCGATCTTCCACTTGCCTTTGATGTATACGGCAACGCCGTACTTTTCCGCATCCTCGACCTCCGACCAGTGGATTCTGAACTGGTTATATTTTTCGTTGTATTCGGTGTTGGTAACGATCGGGTACACGGGTGTTTTCTCATACGGTGTGACGGTTATCATGTTCGAGTAATTGACGTACCACTCGCTGTCAAACATTGATAACACGGCAACACTGTAATTCACGCCCGGTTTCAGATTTCTAAGCACAAAGGAAGTATCGGAAGTATTTTCAACAATAGTCCATTCGCCATCGACCTCGACTGCGACAGCGTATTTTTCAGCGTCTTTTACAGCTTTCCACTTGAGTGTGACACAGCCGTCGCCCGGGGTGTATGTAACAACGGGATTGGCAGGTCCGATATCTTCGCGCAGTTCATAGGCGATCTTGTTATTTTTCGCGTACTGTTCGCCGCTTGTGCCTTCATAGCAGTATATCTTGAAGTTTTGGTTCACACGAGGACCGTCAGGTGGGTCAGGGGACCACCAGTTCCATTCATCGGGCATATAATAGTAGTAACCGATAGCGTATTCGCCAATTTTTATATTACTCTTCGGCAGAGTCGCGCTTGTCATAGCGGTGCAGTCATAAAACGCATTCTTTCCAATGCTCTCAACGCTTTCCGGGATTGTTATGCTTTTGAGCTTTCTGCAGCCCTCAAAAGCGGATTCACCTATACTTTTAACGCCGTTCGGGATAATTACGCTTTCAAGCTTTTCAAATTCGTAAAATGCATTTTCATCTATACTCGTGAGAGTGTCAGGCAACGTTACGCTTGTTTTGCCGCACGGGAAAGCCACGAGTTTTGTCATGTCCTTATTATACATAACACCGTCTACCGAGGAATAATAACTGTTGTCGGGATCAACATTTATGCTTTCAAGAGCGGAATCAAACCACGACTTGAATACATTCTTACCAATGCTCGAAACATTGCGGGGAATAGTTACGCTTTTAAGCTTAGTGCAGTCTGCAAACGCAAAATCTCCGATGCTTGTGACACTGTCGGGGAGGTTTATGCTTGTCAGACCGCAGCCGTCAAACGCATTAGCTCCAATGCTTGTGACACCCTCCGGGATGGTTACATCTGTAATGCCGTTACAATAGGTAGTAAATGCGTTGTTTCCGATGCTTGTAACACCTTCTTCAATAACAATTCTTTTTATGGAGCTTGAATAACCTTTTCCGATATCTGAATCATAAGAATGGGCATAATTATTCATTTTTCCCGTACCGCGGATCGTAAGTGTGCCTTCGTTATCGAGGCTCCATGTCAGATTTTCACCGCAGGTGCCGCTTGCTACGCTCTCCGCGCTTGCCGCAATATCAAACTGCAAATCGACCACGTTCCCAACGACCGCGCCACTGCCCGAAAGCACAATTGCAAGTGCCGCCAGTCCGCTTATAATTCTTTTTTTCATAATCGTATCAGTCCTTTTATTTGTAAATAATGCATTAACAGTATTATACTTCAACCGTAACAGTTTTTCAAGAGCAAATAATTTGAATTTTTCGGATGAATTTTGTGAATGTGGTACATACTCTTAAATAAACACACTAATTCAAAATTTCAAAGATAAAAAGGGGCTGCAACAGCCCCTTTAGTTTGTCAATAAAACTGGTAGATTTCTGAAATGTGCGGACGTGCGGAATCTGCCCCTGAAAATACTGGTAGAAGTCAATTATATGATCTCACGGGAGTTTCGCAAAAAACGTAATACCGAAAGAAAAACATATAAAACGAAAAAGTTAATATAATTCGCTGGACATTGAGCCCATTATATGTTATAATAAAAATGCAAGTTTGTCATAACTAACCGTTTCTTGAATGGAGGTCAAAGTATTGAAAAAGGTACGCTCATTATCAAAAGAGAAAATAGATGAAATATCTGCCCAGATCGGTGCATCGTTCTGGGATTATCCTTATGAACCCGGAGAAGGCGGATTGAAGCCGTTCTTTCCCTCAAAAGCGGCAATGACCGAATACATGAAATCATTTGTCATTGCAGGCATCGAAAGCGGAACATTTTACAGCACCGACAATGGCGAGGGATATATCCTCATAACCGATACGAAAGGCAATCATCCGGGATTTGGCAGTATCATCAGAATGTCAGTAAGGATGAAAAATGCGCTCGGCGGCTGGGGTAAACTGTTTTCATTTCTTAAACAGGCAAACAGCGGCTGCGATAAAAAGCCGCTTGAAATTCAGATGAAAAAGCAGAAAAAGCCCTATGTTAAAGTTGAAATGCTGATCGTGACAGAGAAGTATCAGGGGCAAGGCTATATGCGAAAGCTGATGGAGTTTGCCTATAAAATTGCGGATAAGAACGGTTGTCCCTGCATACTGGATACCGACGCAAAGGGAAAATGCGACCGTTATGCGCATCTGGGCATGAAGCTGGTGCAGACACGGACGGCAGCAGGCTGCAAGATCTATGATCTGATGTACAGCAAGGTGGGTGTGAACTGATATGAATATCCCTGTTATACTTATTGAAATGGCTGTATTTCGGTGTGGGTTACGGTCATGTGCTTCAAAACTATAGGAGGTCGCTATGAACCTGTCAAGAACGATTCTGGACGGAATTGTCCTGAGTATACTGTTCAATGCGGTAGTCGGACTGTTTTTCTTTGTCGTGCCGCAGGCTTATGCAATGATGTTCCCGAAAGGTATCAAAAAAGCAGCAAAGCCGTATGTTAAAAGAAAAGAACTCCGTGTAATGCACCTGGTCCTGTATCCGCTTTATCTGCTTATGTTTATGTATATGGCGCTCAGCGCACATCTTGTCGGTGTCAGAGATTTTTGTGATCTGTTTTGGACGGGATACATTGAAATGATGTTCGTCAGCATAAGTGATTTCTTTTTGCTAGATGTTCTCGGACGCATCTACGTTAAGGACAAAGGACTGATAAAGGGCGCTGAAAATCATCCCGGATGGGAATGGAAGGAATGGAAAAAGCTCGCAATACCGGAACACGGAATCTTCTGGACGTTCCTGTTCTGTCCGCTGACAGGATTGATCGTTGCGGGAATCGGTGCGCTGCTTGGATAAAAAATGTGCCGAAAAAATGATTGGATGGAGCAGAACTATGAAAACAAAACAAAAAGCCGCATTCCTCTGCGGTATACTCGGCTGTCTGTGCTATGGCAGCGGTGACTGGCTGATGATGTACGGTGATACATCGCATTCCGGAGATATTTTCTGGCTAACGGAAGGCACAGCATTGATCGCACAATGGCGGTATGATCTGGCGATGGCACTGGCTTTTCCTGGAATTATCCTGTATGGGATCGCCTTGTTTTCAGTGCAGTCTTTCATTAAAAATGAGAAAGAAAGGAAAATCTATCACTATCTTAACGCTTTTGGGATGACACCGTGGATCGCTCTGCATCTATTCTATATTATGATTCTGACGCTGTTTTCGTGGATGAATAGAAATGGCTTTGCAGAACTGGCACTCCCGGTCTGTGAGGGATTGTTTTCACAGCTTTCCTGGCTGATCCCGGTTACAGAGGGTATAATGCTGCCGGTTTTTATCTATTGGTTTTATCTCCAGATCACAGGAAAAACTGTATTTCCAAAATGGATGGCTTTCACCAATGTGCTGCTGATCTTTGCTGCGTTGAAATGTGTTACGCTGTTCATGTCGGATAGTGCATTCCGGCTTGGATTTACAAATGGTCTGATGAGCGAGAGTATGCTGATATGGCTTGGAATTATGATGTATCATACGATATATCGTGAAATATATAACAAAAATGATCATAGTAATAAAATATAAATGGTAAAGGAGTGCAATCAATGAGTGCAAATTACAAGAATTGGGTACCAAACGTAATGATAACGGCATTTACCGCAGGAACAGCGATTTTAGGTGCAGGAACAGCAGCACTGATGTGTACAGATCTGAATACGGATCTTAAAAAGGCGCTTGTCGGAACAGCTGGTGCAGGCACACTTATCTGCGGTGCGATGACAGCCTGGAGTGTTTATGCACACGGAAAGTTTTCTTATGACGGCAAACGGCAGCTTTCAAAGGATATCGTTGAGGGAACTGCTGAATATTTCACTTTGCCCGAAGGCGGTATCGGACTGGATGTCGGCTGCGGAAGCGGTGCGCTTACTATTGCGTGTGCTAAGCGGAACCCACAGGGCAGAATGGTAGGAATTGACCGCTGGGGCAAGGAATATGCGTCGTTCAGTAAACATCTCTGTGAGGAAAATTCAGATGCAGAGGGCGTTCAGAATACGGAATTTCATCAGGGCGATGCCTGCAAACTGGATTATCCCGATGAATATTTTGATGCAGTTACAAGCAATTATGTTTATCATAACATCTCAGGTGTAAATAAGCAGGAACTTCTGCGAGAAACTCTTCGTGTGCTGAAAAAAGGCGGCACATTTGCTATTCACGATATTATGACAAAGGCTCGTTACGGCAATATGCAGCAGTTTATCAGCGAACTGTATGACGAGGGCTATGATAAAGTGACGCTGATCGACACTACAAACGGTATGTTCATGACAAAAGCTGAAGCAGTTCTGCTCGGACTGAGCGGTTCATCATTGCTTGTAGGCAGAAAATGAAAACAGAAATAATATCATTACTTTGTCAGGCAAACTTAATGTTCAAATTATCAGAGTAATTATACCACAATACATCCGAAAAAGAACCACATTTTGAGATATCCACCATCAACTATCCGGAAATCATCCTCACAAAATCCCGGATTTCACTTGATTTAACCAATGAAATATGCTATAATGCAATAAATCATAAGTTTTGAAAATATCTATAGTGCGTTTGATTTGAGAGCAAAAATGAGTAAGATATCATTTATACTGAAGAATGATATTGATCTGCTTGAAGATGTGCTTTACAGTAAGCTATATTTTTGATAAAACGCAAATTCGGAAAGAAAGTCGTTCTGAAAGGAACGAACTTTACGGAAGGTAAAACGGCGAAGGAACGCAACTTGCAGATCGTTGGCATAACAGGAGAATTACTATGCTATTCATACAGATGATAACGATAAAATATGATAAAGACAGTCGATCAGGCGAAAAAATGCGAAAGATAAACGAAGTGTGTTTTAAAAACATACCTGATAACGATGATATAGTCCTTGACGGAAATGAGTATTATCTTCACGATAACCGTATCAGGAAAGTAAAAGTGTTCCCGTATTCAAGTCATTTCAAAGTAAGTGAAAGAGTGTACATTGATAAAGATGGCGAAAACTATATCATCTTCTATTCTCCTTATACAACACATACCGGTGACAGGCATTTCAAATCTGTTATGACACTTAAAGACGGTGAATACGGAAGGATCGTATATAATGAGCGATCAGTCACTTTTGATAGTGAATGGTACTATATCAGAATAACTATAAATCTTTACAATGCAGACATATCGAAGCACCGTACAAAGATGTTTTTCCGCAAAGAAGCAGATCATCTGTTTGAGGATATAACATACTTGCGATACTGCGGCGATTATCATAAAGTATGAGGTGATAATATGTTTGATTTAGTAACAAGACTGAATGAAGAATGCGGCGTGAGACTCCCTGAAAAAGACGATCAGGATTGGGAGTTCTGTGCAGGTGATTATACAAGAACAGAGGATTATATTGAGTTTTATAAGAAATACTCTGATGAAATGGATTCCAACAGATGGGGAGATAAGGAATTACTGAGTAATATGATCATTCAGGGACTTGATGATATGCTCAGATTTACCAATGATAAAGATTATATAGATAAACTATGGCTTGAAACCAGAAAGATACTGTTAGATGATGAACTGTATAATGTTATCGTTTATTGGTCATGCGTAGGACAGCCCGCGGAATATTGTTTTTTAATTACACCAAGAATGCGAGAACTGTTGAGGAAACTGATATGAATTTGTATAAGGCAAAGGCATTATAAGCTTCCGGATATTTGTTTTCAGTCACGAAGAATCGAACTTCAAGCCAATTAATACCGATATGATTATCACGGAATGTGCGTGGAAGGTACATGACGGACGGCATCCGGATAAAAATATTGGGGAATAATATTATATCGGTGAAAATGACGAGTTAACTGCTACGAATTAGGATATGAGCATCTGCCTTTGAAAATCTTTTGAAGAAGGAATAAAACGAATATAAAGAATACGACTACCCGATCGAGTATGAAGCAAATATTTAATTATTCGGTCAGTTTGTGCATTTAAGTGCATAAACTGACCGATTTCATCAAACAGCCGCTCTTTACAGCGCAATAAAGGGGCTGTTGCAGAAACAGCCCCTTGTGGATCAAATTATTCAATCAAAGTCAAGATAAACTTCAGCGTATTGACCATTGTTGAGGAATATCCATCCTTTATATGTTTTATTCTTGGTTTTGTAGGTTACGTAAGCCCAGCCATTGTCTGAAAGCTTAGTGGTAGTTACCCATGTTCCGTATGGGATAGCGGTGATCTTCGCGTAATTAGTACCTGCACCCTTACGCATGTTCAAGCCGCTCTTAGCCTTGATATAGGTAGGTGAATTGTAACCGTCCCATACTGTATAGGCAGATGCGGTGATCGGTTCAGAAACAACAAAAGCTGTACCTGTGCCTGCAGCTGTTCCGATCATAAGTGCGGCAACTGCTAAACTTACAATTTTTTTCTTGAAATTAACCATGAAAATACCTCCTCTTTTTTATATAAGATTTTACAATTTTATAAAATCTTATATTTTTAGTTACAATC
This sequence comes from Ruminococcus albus 7 = DSM 20455, assembly GCF_000179635.2. NCBI lineage: Bacteria > Bacillati > Bacillota > Clostridia > Eubacteriales > Oscillospiraceae > Hominimerdicola > Hominimerdicola alba. The sequence goes on from NC_014833.1 coordinate 920,243, forward strand.
TTATTATAAACTATACTCGGGCAGATGTCAAGAGATAATGTCAATTTTTTAAATCATTTATTGCGGTCTTTCAATGAAGATGAGCGCAATAAATGATTTGTTTTATGCATCATAGACAGCCTGCTATAAGCACAGCTTACCGGGTATAAACTCTGAAAACGTGCATGATAGTGTGACTTTTGATAGACTATATTACAGATTCTATTCTATTTCTGTAGGTTTCATTTCAGCAAATGTACTTCTATTTTGTCATTCTTTGGCATGGTCAAGTACGTGAGTAATTGTTTGTTCTGAGACTCTTATTTGTTTTTTTCATAGAACAATTTTGGTTGACGTTTTATGTTAATTCTTTCCAACCCAAGTCTTGTTTTTCATTGTTCTTCCTTGTGTAAGTATGTGGGTCTCATCCTCATATGTACTTCTTCAATTTAAATTATGTCAAAATTGCACTTATTTATTGCGCTTTTTATGTTATATTCACAAAACAGTACATAATTAACTTGACATTATCTTTTTATGATGATATACTATTGTATTGTAATGGTGTGTTTATTGTTATTTCTTAATTATACTACACTGTTACATTAAATGATGTATTTTACGAAAAATGGTAATTATATAAAATTTAGTATTAAATACTTTGTAAAAATTCAGTTCATAGGTTATTATTAGCTTTTGTGATAACTAGTTAAGTTTCATTAACTAGCAATACTTTAAAGATGATTATGAACTGCTGCTATAACAGTAATTTTTTCGTATAATTCGGATAATGGCATGATAATCATTATTCCTGAAAAGCAATAAACTACTGAGCCTTTGAACTATATTGGTGAAGAAACATTGAAATAATACTATAGGGGAAGTATGTAAATGGATTTAAAAGCTTTTGAAAAAAAGATCTGGCTCTCGTCTCCTACCATGCATGGTGATGAGCAAAAATGGGTCGATGATGCGATAGAGTCCAACTGGGTAAGTACAGTAGGCGCGAACATAAACGAGATTGAAAAGCAGATTGCAGAGTATGTCGGCTGTAAATATGCTGTTGGCCTTTCCTGCGGAACTGCTTCGCTGCATTTAGCAGTAAAACTTGCAGGTGAAAAGCTCTATGGAATGCCTAAGCCTAATTGCGGAACTCTTCAAGGACATAAAGTATTTTGCTCTGATATGACTTTTGATGCTACTGTCAATCCTGTCGCTTACGAGGATGGCGAAGCTGTTTTCATCGATACTGAAGCTGACACATGGAACATGGACCCCATTGCCCTTGAAAAGGCATTTGAAATCTATCCTGATGTAAAGCTGGTAGTCGTTGCTCACCTTTATGGTACTCCGGGAAAGATCGATGAGATAAAGGCTGTTTGCGATAAGTACGGTGCGCTGATAGTTGAGGATGCAGCAGAGAGTTTGGGTGCCACTTATAAGGGCAAGCAGACAGGTACTTTTGGTGATTACGGTTGTATCTCGTTCAACGGAAATAAGATAATTACAGGTTCTGCAGGCGGAATGTTCCTGACCGACAGCAGAGAAGACGCTGATAAAGTCCGAAAGTGGAGCACTCAGAGTCGCGAGGACGCTGCCTGGTATCAGCAATATCGTTGCGGGTATTGTCCGTGGTCAGATACCGTATCTTGATGAGCATATAGCTCAGAAAAAAGCTATCTACAAACGTTACAAGGAAGGTTTCAAAGGCCTGCCTGTCAGCATGAATCCTTATGACGAAAAGAATAGCGAGCCTAACTTCTGGTTGAGTTGTCTGCTTATCGACAAAGATGCGATGTGCAAGCAGGTACGTGGTGAACAGAATGTGTTGTATATTCACGAACAAGGCAAGACCTGCCCTACAGAAATTCTTGAAAATTTGGCGAATTACAACGCAGAGGGACGTCCAATTTGGAAACCCATGCATATGCAGCCTATCTATCGCAGCAATGCTTTCATTACGGCAAACGGTAATGGCAGAGCGAGAAGTAATGCCTACATCAAGGAGAATGGTATGTTAGATGTAGGTGCAGATATTTTTGAACGGGGGCTATGTCTGCCGTCCGATAACAAGATGACTGCGGAGGAGCAGGGCATTATTATTCAGATCATCAGGAGTTGTTTTGAATGAACAAGTTTTTGAAGCCTTTTTTCAAAATCGCTGGTTGCATTACAGTTTTATCTACAATGGTTGCTGGAGTTGCATTTATAGAAGAGCGAATTGAAGAACTAAAAAACTATGGTAAAGAACTCAAGCACAAGACTTACGGAGTTTACGAAAAATTTATAAAACGTCCGCTAGATTGCTTTTTGAGTACTGGTGCGCTGATCGTTTTTAGTCCGATACTTGCTGTAATAGCATTTCTAGTAAAAACCAAGCTTGGTTCACCTGTATTATTCACTCAAGAACGTCCAGGCAAAGATGAGAAAATCTTTAAGCTATATAAGTTCAGAACGATGACTGATGCTCGTGATGAAAACGGCGAGCTGCTTCCTGATGACATAAGGCTTACAAAGTTTGGAAAGGCGCTTAGGGCAACAAGTCTAGATGAACTTCCTGAGCTTATCAATATTGTTAAGGGCGATATGGCGGTCGTCGGTCCGAGACCGTTACTTGTCAGAGATATGGTGTTTATGACGCTTGAACAGAGAAAGCGTCATAATGTAACTCCAGGGCTTACAGGACTAGCACAGGTCAACGGTAGGAATGACATCCTGTGGGAAGATAAGCTTGTGTATGATGTCAAGTACATAGATGACGGTATTACATTCAAAGGTGATGTCAAAATCGTTCTTGATACAGTAATGAAGGTATTTAAGAGTGAGGGAATTACCGAAAGGGATATGGTTACTGCTATGGATTTGGGTGATTATTTGTTACATTCAGGTGTAATTAAACAAAATGAATATGAAAAAAAACAGTTGGAAGCAAAAGAACTTATTGGTAAATGTCAAATAGGAGATTTTTGATGGATAATAATACAAAATTTTCCGTATCAATGTGTGTTTATGCGGGTGATAATGCTGAATATTTTGATATTGCACTAGTGAAAGATTAATATTGCAGATTATAATGCCAAACAAAATAAGAGGTTGGTTTTTCCAAAGATTTGCAAGAAATTAAGGTGGATATGATGAAAAAATATAAAATCGGATATACTACAGGAGTTTTTGATATGTTTCATATCGGACATTTAAATATATTAAAAAGAGCTAAAGAACAATGTGAATATTTGATTGTGGGAGTATCAACGGATGAATTGGTTGCTGAGTATAAACATAAAAAACCGATTATTCCGTATGAAGAAAGAAGCGAGATTGTTAATGCAATTAAGTATGTTGACAAGGTGATTCCTCAGACCAGTATGGATAAACTTATTGCATGGGAAGAATTGCATTTTGATGCTTTGTTTCATGGAAGTGATTGGAAAGGCTCCAATATGTATGATGAAATTGAAGCGAAATTAAAAACAGTTGGCTCTGAGATGGTATTTTTACCTCATACAGATGGAACTTCCTCAACTTTACTTTCAGAGAAACTCAATAAAATTTGAAGGAGTTAATATGACAATAGTTGAGAAAGATAGATGCTGTGGTTGTAGAGCTTGCTTACAAATCTGTCCTAAGAAAGCTATTTCGACGTATGATGACAATTATGGTTTTGAACAAATTGTTATCGATGAACAAAAATGTGTTCATTATATTCTTGAAAAGCCTGTCGAACATTATAATGATTCAGAATACCCGGATGAAGTAAAATGGCTTTTTAAATCATTCAGCTATGGAACTGAGTGTATTAATATCCCCGAGAAAGAACAGTCAATAAGCACCTATGAGGTATTTAACAATCCCAGGCTCGTATCAGACCGTACAAGGATACTGATAGCAGCAGATCTGTTCTCTGCGCAGACACAGTACGGATTGGCACTTCTTGAACCGGAAAGCTCTGAATTTATAGATGAACTTGAGCTTGTGACCTATCAGCTCAGCTCAGCCGTCAGAACGCTTGATATACTTAAAAACCTGAATGCTATCCTTACCGAAACGAGGCTTGCCCTTGCTATGGCTAATGACTATCAGTATATATACTGCATTGATACAAAGAACGGCAGTTACATAGAATATCAGCGTGAAAGTGCAGACAAGGATTTTTCGATAAAGAACAAGGGCACAAACTTTTTCAACGACTGCCAAAAAGCCTGCAGCAGAATAATATACGAAGAAGACCGTGTGCTTTTTCGTGATATGTTCAGTAAAGAGTCATTCATGAAAAAGCTTGATGAGGGCGAACTTTTCGGCTTTGATTACAGATACGAAAAGGGAGATGTTCTAAGATTTCATCGTCTTAAAACAATAATTGGCACAGATGAAAACGAAGGAACTGTGTTTATAGGTGTTACGGATATAGATACTCAAAAGCGCCGAGAGATCGAAATGAAAGAAGCACTATTCAAAGATTCGCTTACAGGTGTAAAGAACAAATCTGCATATAGTAATACAGAAAAGAAAATGAATGCTCTTATTAAAGAAAATATATGTGAGGATTTTTCTGTATTCGTTTTTGACCTAAATGATCTGAAAAAGATAAACGACAATTTCGGGCATGACGAAGGTGATAAATATATACGCTCAGGCTCATCGCTGATATGCAAAACATTCAAACATTCACCCGTTTTCAGGATAGGCGGAGATGAATTTGCCTGCATTCTGAAAGACAGCGACTACGAAAACAGAGTACAGCTCAAAAAACAAATAAGAGAGCAAATTGAATACAATAAGCTGCACGGCTGTGTAGTTATTGCTGTCGGCAGTGCAGATTATATACCCAATAAAGACAACTGCCTGCTCGATGTATTCAAAAGAGCAGATAAAGAAATGTATGAGGATAAGAGTCGTCTAAAAAACAGTTGATGAGATAATCAAGGATGTCGATGTGCTGCAACACTTTCTCCGCAATCCCTGCGAGGACTATTATTATTTTTACAGCAGGATGAAAGGCCTGATAAATGAAATAATCTCATGATCTCAGGTTGCCAGAGTGATCCTGCCAATAAAACCAAACTAATATGGCGTGTTGACTGAGCATTTGAATAAGTAATAACGTTATATAATTTTCTCTTTTCCCCTGCGGCTGTAAGGCTGCGGGGGTTTATACGCTTACCAAAAACTTTACTTTTTAAGGATAATGTGATATAATTTTTTCGTGTTGAGATTTAATAAACAGGAGGAAAGTTCATGCAGGATATTCTGGTCATCGATGATGATATATATATCGGCGATATGCTGGAGGAAGCACTGCGTAAGGAGGGTTACGGGGTTTCAAGGGCTTATTCTGGTACCGAGGCTCTGCTGTTGGTCGGTCAGAAAAAGCCTGACCTGATACTGCTTGACCTGATGCTTCCGGGACTGAGCGGAGAAGAACTTCTGCCAAAAATAAAGGGCATACCCGTGATAGTAGTGAGTGCAAAGGCTGATGTTGCCGATAAGGTTGGGCTGCTTATGGCAGGGGCTTCTGACTATGTTACAAAGCCGTTCAATATAGCCGAACTTATTGCAAGGATAGCCGTTCAGCTGAGAATGGCGCAGTCAAAAGGTGATACCAATGCGCTGACATTCGGTGATCTGACGCTGTACTGCGATACGCTGACCGCCGTGATTGACGGTGAAGAGATCAGGCTGACGAGGACTGAGTGTGCGATACTGAAACTGCTGATGCAAAGCCCGAACACCCCTGTTGGCAGAACGACGATACTCGATAAGATAAGCATAGATACCCCCGATTGCACCGAGAGGTCTTTAAAACAGCATATAAGCAATATGCGCAAAAAACTGGAAGCTGTGAACGGTCATGATTATATTGAAGCTGTGTACGGGATCGGCTTCAAGATGCGCTGATGATATCTTGACCAAATCTTGACTTTTTCTTTGCCGCTATCTTGACAATTGTGTGTTATACTGATATCAGAAAAGGGGAACAGCCCATCAGTAAAAACACGGAGGTAATCAAAATGGCAAACATCACATCTGAAAAGGGTTTATCTTATCTGTTGACAAAAGCAGTTTCGGCAGTCATATCGACGGCGACAGCAGTAGGATTCTTAATGTCGGCGGAATATGACAGCAGACTTGCAGTGCCCGCACTGCTGATATTCATAGCATTTATGGATAAGGATATGCTGAATGAGAAGCATCAGAAGATCGTGTGTCGCCTGACATCCGTCGCAGCGGTTATGGCGGCGCTTATGGTAACGGCTTCTGTGGGGCTATGGATATTCAATGCAAGATATCTTGCGGCAGTGATGTTCACTTCGCTGGCAGTTATGGCATTTGCGGAAGCTGTGTTCTTCGCATCGGAGAATATGAGAAACAGAAAAAATGTGTGAGGAGCAAAGTAAAAAAGAGGAGACAAAAATGGAATACGTACTCAGAACAAAAGAACTCGGGAAAAAATACAAAAACTTTACCGCCCTTGACGGAGTGACCATGAATATCCCCAAAGGCGCGATTTACGGTTTTGTCGGCAGGAACGGTGCAGGCAAGACCACGCTGATACGTCTTATAACAGGTCTTCAGAGACCTACTGAGGGCGGTTTTGAGATATTCGGCATAAAGAATAACGACAGGGATATCGTAAAGTCAAGAAGGCGAATGGGAGCAGTGGTAGAAACTCCTGCAATATACCTTGACCTGACAGCAAGGGAAAATCTCATACAGCAGTACAGGGTACTCGGTCTTCCAAATACTGACGGCATAGACGAACTGCTCGATCTTGTTGGGCTTGTCGATACAGGCAGAAAAAAAGCAAAGAACTTTTCTCTGGGCATGAAGCAAAGACTGGGAATAGCAATAGCGCTGTGTGGTGATCCTGACCTTGTTGTACTGGATGAGCCTATAAACGGTCTTGATCCGCAGGGAATAATCGAGATACGTGAACTGATACTGAAACTAAACCGTGAAAGAAACATGACTATACTGATATCCAGCCATATCCTTGATGAACTGGCAAAGCTGGCGACACACTACGGATTCATTGATCACGGCAGGATAGTGCGTGAGATGAGCGCGGAGGAACTTGATTCGGCTTGCAGGAAATGCGTGAGAATGACAGTGACAGATACGGGCATACTCTCACGAGTGCTGGACGAAATGGGCATCGACTACAAGATACTTGACGATAAAACTGCAGATGTCTTTGCAAAGCTGAATTTCTCGCAGACCGCAGGAAGGCTCAGTGAACAGGGCTGTGAAGTAGTTTCGATGACAGAAAAGGACGAGAGCCTTGAAAGTTTCTATATATCTCTGGTTGGAGGCGAGGAGAAGTGACGAGTCTGATAGTTATGGGGTTAAGCAGAATGTTCAGGTCGCTGGTATTCAAAATAGGCATGGGCTTAATGGTCATATACCCACTGTTCATAGTACTTGTCTCATTAAAGAACAGGACTCCCGACTCAGAACCCCTCAACGGCGTATATAATTCGGGACTGGTATTTATAGGACTTCTGATAGGGGCTTTCGTGTCGGTGCTGATAGGTCAGGATTATATTGAAAAGACCATAAACAATAAAATAATGGCAGGGCATTCGAGAACGGCAATATATCTTTCGGACTTCATCGTCGCATTTATCGGTGCTGTCATCATGCAGCTGGGCTGTATGGCTGCCGCATCAGCCGTGGCGATACCTCTGTATGGTATGTATTCCACACCACTCAGCGAGATACTGCGTATGCAGCCGATAATACTGTGCATTATAGCTGTGTATACTGCGCTGGCGCTTTTCGTGACCACGATAGTTAATTCAAAATCCTACGCGGTGGCAGCTTCGATGTTCCTGACCATGGCAGTGTTCGCGGCAGGTATGATGTCATATCAGGTGATAACAGAAGACAAGGCGGAAAAAGCACTTGCGGCAGAACAAGGCAAAGTCATCGAAATGACAAAAGATGATACACTTGCATTGAAGATATTCGGCGTGATATACGATACCGACCCACAGAGTCAGGTGTGCATCCTGTCTGAGGACAGATATCCCGAAAACGGGACAAAAATGATAATTACAGATATAGCGGCTATAGCAGTGATAACATCGGCAGGTCTGCTTAATTTCTGCCGTAAGGACATAAAGTGAGGAAAGTGCGATGACAGAACTTTTCAGGTCATATTGTGCCAGGATGTTCAGGCATAAATTATATATATTCGGTCTGGCGGCGGCATTTTTCATAACATACTATATCTCGGCAAACGGTGCTGAGATTCTTCCGCTGCACAATATCCATAATGATTTTGAATGTGCCAAGCTGGCAAGTCTTGGCATACCTGCGTTTTTCTCGCTGTTTACGGCGATATTTCTCGGCGCTGAATACTTTGGCGGGGCTATCCGCAACAAATTGATATGCGGCAAAACAAGGCATGAGATATACTATGCATCTTTCGGTGCGGTGGCGCTGGGAATGCTTATAATGACAGCAGTTTGGGCAACAGCAGCACTGCTGGGGGCACATATTCTTCCTGATGCAGGGGAGATCGCTTTGTGCATCGTCAGGATGATTTTCTACAATATGGCTAATCTTTCGCTGCTGGTGCTTATCAGCATGAATATTGACAAGGAAGGTCTTGTGACCGCTATCGGAATAACGTCATTTCAGGCATCGTTCATGGCAGCTATATTAATGCAGGCGATCATGGGCATAACAGGCGATGGCACAAGTGCGGTGCTGAGGGCTTTGATAAATGTTATCCCGTATGGTCAGTGGCTGTCGGTGTCGCTCATTGGTGACCAGAGTATAGCTCTGCCGGCACCTGTACAGATAGTTATCTCGGCGGTATCGGTAGTAGTGATCACTTATGCAGGTCTGAGGCTGATGGAGAAAAAGGATATCAGGTAAGGAAGGAAAATCGTATGGTATATGCTCTGTTCGCCGTGATAACTGCGGCACTGGTAATAAAGATAATATCTCTGAGATCTGCCGCAAGATCAATAAGAAAGCAGTTTGATGAAAAGTTGGAAACCGATACTAACACCGGTATATCCATACATTCAGCCGACAGGAACATGAGGGAACTGGCAGGCAGTATAAACAATCAGCTGAAAAAACTGCGTGCGGAGCATAACAGATATGTCAGCGGAGATGCGGAGCTGAAAGCCGCCATAACAAATATCTCTCACGACCTGCGAACACCTCTTACCGCGATATGCGGATATCTGGAAGTGATGAAAAAAGAAGAGAAGTCAGAGCAGATGGAAAAGTATCTGGATATAATCGGGGGCAGGGCGGAGCTTATGAAACAGCTGACAGAAGAGCTTTTCCGCTACTCGGTAATACTTTCTTCGGATGCTTATGCCGATATTGAGGATGTATCGGTAAATCAGGTGCTTGAAGACTGCATAATGGGTTATTACGCAGCGCTTTCCGAAAAAGGCATAGCACCGAAGATAGAACTCTGCGAAGAAAAGGTCATAAGGACAGTAAATAAAAACGCCCTTGCAAGGACATTTAACAACCTTATGAACAATGCTCTGAAATATAGCGATGGAGATCTGTTCATAAGCCTTTCAGCTGAGGGCGAGATAATATTTTCAAATACAGCCGCCGACCTGACGACAGTTCAGGTGGAACGGCTGTTTGATCGTTTCTATACGGTGCAGGCAGCACGAAACTCCACAGGGCTCGGTCTTTCAATAGCGAGAACTTTCATTGAGCAGATGAACGGCAGCATATCCGCTGAACTAGCCGATAACAGGCTTATCATAAGGATAAAGCTATAAGACTGATAACTGTGTGTTGTTTGATTTACAAAAAGTAATAACCGTTATCGAAAAGCGCATTACGGACGTGCTTTTGGCGGTTATATTTAGTATGGCGAATTGCCCCTCAGAAGCGTTAGAACGTGAGGGAGGGTAGAAAACAGGAACTAGCAGTGTCTACATCAATGTCTGCTCGTTTATTATCAGATGAAATTCAAGATCAAGAAAACCGGCAGCTTTGCGGCAGAGCAGCATACGCTCCATGAATATTTCAAAGTATTCGCCTATCTCTCCATATCTTGTATCGATATCGAGTTTCAGCTTTATGGCGGTATGATCCTGGTTGATCTTCAGCTTGGAAGTTTTGACAGAATAGTTCACTCTGTCATGGATATCATAATTCCTTTTGTCATCATCCTGAACACGGCTTCTTCTGACATCCGATTTATCAGCCAGTATAAGTGCCGCGGCGATCTTGCTTACGGGAACTCCGCTGCCTTCATCGTGATTGCCTATAGCCTGTATTATCGGAGCAATATCCTCAGCAGGGATACCCATTTTATCCAGCAGATAGAAAGTCATCATAGCGCCTGACTGACTATGATCCTCGCGGTTTATGACATTACCGAGATCATGCATCCACGCTGACGTCAACGCAAGATCTATTGTGTGATCGTCCAGCCCTAAGGTATCAAGAATGTATCCCACACGATCGGCAACAACACCGATGTGTGCAAAGCTATGTTCAGTATATCCCATAGCATGTAGTGATTCATTTTGTGCTTTTATATATACACTGATATCGTGATCCTGTTTTATCCTGTTGAACAGCGGAAATCTATCCGCATTTTCCTGAGCATTATTTATCCACACGCTTGAAATCAACTCCTCTGAAAGCAATTATATAGTTTCAAATTTATCCTTGTAAGATCATTTGATCCGGTCTTTAGGTTATTTATATTATACTATTTTATGTGAGCATTGTCAATCGGTAGATTAACAGTACAAAAAAGAGGATCGCTATACAGCAACTCCATGATTTCCCGAACTGAGATTCTGCTTAGCACTTGATCTCATTATAATGTTGTAATAAATTTTAAGACTGCCTTCTGTAAATCAGGGGATCTTCTTTTCGGAAAATGATTAAAAATGCGTATAGCATACGGTAATATCCCGAAGCTAATGCGCATTTTTCTTATTTAGGGGTATGATGAAGCTGTTTTATGTATTATAAAACTACTTCATATGTTTTTAGCAGGAACTGACAGTCACTCCGTGGAACTTTTCGTAACCTTCTTTTATTCCTTTGAGGATTTTTATAGTGTCTTCTACTGAAGGCTCGGGAATATCCACAGGCATGAATCTTCTTGCAAGAGCCTTGTCTTTCTCTATAAACTTTCTGTATTCATCTGTAGTCGTTGAGCCGATTATTCTGACAGAACCGTCTGTAAGATAAGGTTTAAGGATATTTGCCGCATCCATAGGATTGTCGGGATTTGCGCCTGCACCCATGATCGTGTGGATCTCATCTATATACAAAATGATCGAACGTTCTGAATCTTTTACTTCTTCCAGAACAGTTTTCAGCTTTTCTTCAAATTCTCCTCTGTATTTTGATCCTGCCAGCAAAGTGGATATTTCTATACTATATATAGATTTTACAGTCTCTTTTATTGCTTGAGGAACATTTCCTTTTTATTCAGTTCTATGACTCCAGCCATCATTATTATTTGAACTTATTCTTATTATAGCTGAAAATTTCATATAATAAAAACGGGAAGAGGCTTGGAAATGTATGATTGTGCTGTATTTAAGGCAAGAGTGGTAAGTGTCTGATGAGCAATTACAAGACGTGTATGGATTGCGGCGCTGCTCTGCTTGCTGATGATATAGCGATATTTCGTAAACTTGTAAACAGAAATGCTGAAGAGTTTTTATGCATCGATTGCCTCTCGAAACGTCTTGGCTGCACAAGAGAGAAGATAGAAAACCTTATAAAGTATTACCGTGAGAGCGGAAATTGTACTCTTTTTGTGTAAGAGCCATGATATGAAGTTCGGCTTTTATAATGAATAAGCGTAATTATAGACCTATGTCCATTCTCTGTATGTAAAAAGATACGAAGTGCGGCGGTGTGAGATGATTGGAACGTTACTGAACAGAACGTCTTTTATCGCACACCGCTATTTTTATGTTTTTGCGCCTGTGATTGGTGTCATCAGGCGATAGTGTCATAAAACCATGCAGCTGTCTTTTATTTGCCGGGTCTATCCGAATGATCTTTCTGATGAATAAATGCAGTGTTATATCATTGAAACTTGATTTTTGCATGAATATCTGCTATAATATAGAAAAGCAGTAAGCATACATCAGTAAGTATTGTGAGATAATAACGATCAATACCGGTTGTATATGCCGACCCAAAACCGCAACTGCACGGGCTTGAAACCGCACGGAGCCGCTCTCTGAACCGCACGCCCGCGGTCGTTGACCGCACCACAAATCCGACGCTGTTTTGGAGCCACTTCCATAGAAAGTAGAGCCGCTAAAAATATGGAGCCCGCCTCAGACAGGCTCCTTGTATAGCTTAATCAGATCTCCGGATAGTCTATCTCATTCTCATCAAGAATAGCTTTGAGTTTATCAATGTATTCATACAGTCTCTGGATCTCGATCCAGTTGCCGTGACACAGATTTTCGGCCTCTTCAAGCTCATGTCTGGTGAGTTCATAATCCTCCCATTTCAAGCACTTGTGATCCTTGCTGAAAGCACAGTAATCATTCATCATGGTTCAGCTCCTTCCGGAAGCCCATGACGTTTTCTCATGGATATTTCACCATCGATCATTACCGGATATGCGGTATTGATTATCCTGTCGATTATCGCATCGGATATCGGACTGTCGTTTTCAGGATCGGGATTTATGCGTTCGTACCAGCCCTCAGCGTGGTACTGTGTGCAGAAAATCATAGACTTTTCGATCCTTGCTTCGATGATCTCCAACAGGTTATAGGCATCATTTGGAGCCAGCTTGCGGATAAGCCACTCGTCGAGGATCAGCAGATCGACTTTCTTGTATGCTTTGATTACCTTAGCAAATTCCCCGTTTGTTCTTGCAATGGAAAGTTCATCAAGCAGCTCCGGAAGTCTTATGTAGCGTACTGTCTTGAACTTGCGGCAGGCAGCATTTCCGAGCGCACAGGCAATATATGTCTTGCCGTTTCCCGAAGCGCCCATAAGGATAATATGTCGTCCTTCGTCAACATAATTGCAAGTCGCAAATCGAAGCATTTTGCTTTTGTCGAGATGCCTGTCCTCGATGTATTCAATGCCTTCAATGGTTGCGTTAGCATCGGAGAAATGAGCGTTCCTGATGTATCTTACGAGCTTGTTGTTCTGCCTGCGATTCCATTCGGCATCAACAAGCAAAGATAGTCTATCCTCGAAACCAAGCTGTTTGTAGCTGTCGGCATCTTCAAGCTGACGTTCAAGCTCGGCAGCCATCGAATTCATCTTCATGGCTCTCAAACGCTCAATGGTGCTGTTGATCATTTGCTACCACCTACCTTTCTCCAGTAGGCGGCACCGCGTGTGATGCCATATTTGTTGCTGTCATCGGTCTTTTCCGTGGGTTTGTCAGGCTCTTTGTTGTTTTTCAGCAGCGTTGTTATCGTGCGTATCGAAGGAGATGACGAGAACGCCAGCATACGCTCACAGGCGGCTTCAAGTTTCTTCTTTCCGTAACGCTTACCGAGCTTCGTTAGGCTTACACAGGCCTTGTACCCCTGTTCGGGAACGCTGCCGGAGGTCAGGAAATGCTTCACGACTTCCTCAACGGATTTGCCAACCGTTGACGCCCATTCCTTGAATTCATCGGCATTGTAGTTTAGATACTCGCGGTGATTCGTCGGCATATGCTCAGGTTTCACGACAGGCTGAACGCTGAACTTTTCAAGACGTTTGTGCGAAGTCATGCGGCTGCCTTTGAAGTACACTTCGATCAAATCTTTTGTTAGCCTGATCTGCACCTGCTCACCGATGAGATCAAAAGGAACGGAATACTTGTTGATTCCATCGCTTATGAGATAGTCATTCCCGACAGTCTGCTGTTTCCACACAGAGGGCTCATATCTGTGCTTCGGCAGCGGCAGCATGAATTCCTTTTCCTCAGATAGATATGCTTCTCTACGGTTGCCGGAACGTTTCTGAAATGGCTTTGTATTGACATATTCGAGGCGCTCGTCAACAGCCTCTCTGACCTCTGCAAAAGAGAAAAACTTACGCTCACGAAGTGCGGCAGTTATCCATGTTGTAGAGAATCCGACCGAGCGTTCAACGAGCCCTTTATCCTGCGGCTTGCGTATACGGGCGGGAACGATGGCTGTTCCGTAGTATTCAGCAAGCTCACGGTAACTTTCGTTCAGCTGGGTCTCATAGCGTGTATTCGCCGTCACTCCGGTTTTGAGATTTAATGTAAAGAGGATGTTAATGTAAAGCTGAATAAAAATAGATCTAAAATCTAATGATTATAGGTATTCGACTTTACATTAATATGATATAATTGGATCAATCATAGAAAGGAGGAATTATCATCATGATTGATTCCAGTTACTCAATGACACTGTATGATGCAATCCAACTGTTTCAAAGACACATCATACAAAACTACGGATCTGAATCCAAAACAGCACAGGCTTACATTCGGATCTCTAATGATTTACAGCGGTATGCTAAAGGAACGGATTTGGAGGTTTCTCCGGAAGATGTGATCCAAGAATACTATCGTATTATCGTCGGGGTCCCTGCATTTGAAGCTGTTCCGTCAAAATCAAAAGAACGTCGAGGAAGAGCTGTTCAGATGATTCTGGATATCCTTAATGGAAAAGAACCTAAGAGAAAGTATACCACCCATAAGCGTGATTGTCCCATTACGTACCTGAATGTCATCAGAAAATATGAAACTTTCATGAGAAATGACCAAAAGAGCGATGGCACAGTACGCACGAGATCCGGACGAATCACTGTGTTTTTTGCTTTTCTTGAGGAGTGTAAATGTACATCATTAGAGGGCATCACGCCGGAGCTGTTTGCAAGATTTGTATCGTCCCTCAATGATAGGTATTCATCACAGGGAAAAGCGTCCATTTTGTATACGTTAAGGAATTTCTTTTCCTATGATGAGTTCTCAGGAGCGCTATCTTTCGATCCGATTCCCTTTTTGACAGGGATTCATTCCGGAAAGCATGAAAGACTCCCATCCTTTTACACGGCAGAAGAAGTAAGGCGTATCCTGAATGCTGTCGACAGGAATACCCCATGGGGAAAAACAGTCTATCTTATGATGCTTTTGGCAAGTGTGTACGGTTTTCGCTCAAGCGATATCAAAGCAATGGTTCTTGACAATATAAACTGGAAAAATCGCACAATAAATATCACGCAGTACAAGACGCACAAAGAGATTTCCCTTCCCATGACAGATGAGATCCTTTTTGCACTCCTTGACTATATTAAGAATGTGCGTCCTGAGTCAGACTGTTCGAATGTGTTCATCCGACTTAGAAAACCGTACATTGCATACTCAATGAATGATCACTTTGGCGACAAGATATTACCGTTTTTTGAAATTGCCGGTGTTGATACAAAAGGTAAACATCATGGTCTGCATTCTTTAAGGCATAGTTTGGCAACAAACCTTTTGGTTTCAGGAACCCCGATAAATGAGATTGCTGTGATACTTGGACACACATCTGCGGCATCCACAAAAACTTATGTATGGTCAGATATAGAGCATCTCCGAGCAGCAGCATTGGAGGTGCCTAAAAAATGATCAATGACAAGGAATTTCTTAAATTTGAAGAAGGTTTTTTCAAACCATATTTTGAAAAATTCATAGAGTTCAAGCGTGGAAAAGGTGAAAAAGTTGCTCATTCAACCATGGTTCGCTTAAGGAAACTGAACAATTCGCTTAATACTTACTATGAACACCATATATCTGACCAGATGGTGGAGGAGTTACTGGCTCCTCGTGATGGATTAAGCGAATTAGAACGCCAATATCTTACAGCGAATCTCCGCCAGTTTTGTTCTTTCTTGGCGCTTCTCGGAATTGATGCGGTCATCGTCCCACGAAAATATATGCGAACGGTAAAGAGTGAATTTCGTCCGTACATTTTCAGCGACGATGAACTGCGCCGTCTGACTATTGCAGCCGACACGCTTCCTGCATCAAGAAAGTCGAGCTCGCATCAGCAGATATACCCAGTGCTCGTCAGATTACTTATAGGTACCGGAATGCGCATAGGCGAAGTCCTTGCACTGAAGCGGGCGAATGTTGACACTTCAAACGGTGTGATCAATGTTATCAACGGTAAAAATGGCGTTTCAAGATTTATTCCTGTATCCGACAGCTTGAAAGAAGTCCTATTTGACTATGCCAAGACTATAGATATGTCTGATGAGAATAGACCGTTTTTCACTTCCTCCTACACCGGTGGTCATCTTACATATGATGCTATGAAATATATGTTTCCAAAGATGTTTAAGACGGCAGGCATACACAAGTCAGATGGTAAGACGCCAAATATCCATTCTATCCGGCATACATTCTGCACCAAAAGTCTGGAAAAAATGTTGGAAAACGGAATGAATGTCTATACTGCTATTCCAATACTGGCGGCATACGTCGGACATGTGAATTACATAGATACAGAAAAATACATTCATTTCACAGAACAGGGACATACGGATTTCTTGCAGAAAGAATCATCCTTGGGGAGTCTATTCCCGGAGGTGGACAATGAGTGATAATTTATTCTTCTATATACAACGATATTTTATGTCTTACCTAATGAAACAGCATAATTACGGCCCTAATACTGTTTCATCATACCGAGACACCTTTAAGCTTTTGCTTAAATTTATGTCAGAATCCGGTAAAAGCATATCAAAGAAAACTGTTGATGAGATTGACTGCGATGTAGTACTCAAGTTTCTCTCTTGGCTTTCGAATGTCAGGAAAAATGGGGTGCCTACCCAAAATGTAAGATTGGCACATATAAAATCATTTTTTCGATATGTAATGATGATCTCACCTGAATACTCCGGGCAATGCAGCGAAATACTCAGTATACCATTTGCAAAGGAAGATAAAAGGCTTCCTGATTGTATGTCTACGGATGCTATAAAGCAAATGCTTTCATCGATCGACTCATCATCTAACGAGGGACTAAGGCATTTGGCAATCTTATCCCTTATGTACGATTCAGCTTGTAGGGTTCAGGAAATCATTTCACTAGATGTCAAAGACTTTCAGCCGGGTCAATGCTGCAGGATATATGTGCATGGTAAGGGAAATAAATATCGCACCATTCCGTTACTGGGAAAAACAGAAAAAATCATCTCAAAATATATCAGGCAATTCGGTCTTATGCAAGAGTCCCCAATGTTTTGCAACAGGAATGGTGACCGGCTAACAAGGCAAGGCATCCGCTACATAATAAGGAAATACTCTAAGTTGGCAAACGATACGGTTCCCGGTATTATAACCGGCTCTGTATACCCACATCGATTACGCCACAGTAAAGCCACACACCTTGTGGACAATGGCGTAAACATTTATAATGTCAGGGATTTCTTGGGACATGAGTCTGTTGCAACAACTCAGATTTACCTGTCAACGAATCCGGAAGTTATCAGAAAGGCTATCGAGACAGTAGCTGAGAAAACAGTATCAGAAAGCCTTGATTTCTTTTCAGACAAAGAAAAGGACGATTTGATTTCCTTCTTGGATTCACTAGGATAACACGCATTTGTTAATGTAAAGTAGGTCATGATGGAATGCCGATCAGACTTTCATTGAAACGGCCGACTTTACATTAACATCCTCTTTACATTAAATCTCTAATGTGAAGCTTTACATTAGAGATTATCCGGAACAAGAACACGAGTCACACCGCCGAAGTATTCATAAGCGTGAACATGGCAAATGAGCCAGTTCTCCTGCTTCATATCTGTGCAGGCTTCGACGTAGAGATAACTGCTGCAAGGAAGAGCCGCGACAAATAAATAAGCTTTGTACTCTTCGCCCGTGATCGGATCGTAATACGGAATAGTTCCGCCTGCCCAATCGACCTGCATGGTGTCCCCGGGCTTGTGGGTTACGCGCATGGTCGCCTTTGTGACACGAGCCCAGCGACGGTATTTGTCACCAAACTGTGTACTCATGTAGGGCGTTTCACCATTGGCATAGGCACGCTCGCAATACTCGTTCCAAAGCAGCGTGAGGGTCACGCCTTTCTTGGACAGCTCGCGGTGGATGTAGTTGTAGTCGATGGCAGCATAGGGTGTGATACCGCTTTTGCGTTCACCGTAGAACAGCTCATCAAGTACCTCATTGGTCACGTTGTTATCTAGCGGCCATGAGATGTTCAGTTCCTTAGCACGGTCAAGAGTTGCTTTGACAGTCTGATGGGAACTGTGGACACTTGACTCGATGCTTCTCTGGCTGAAGCCCTGAGAATGCATCTCCAAGATTTTTCGATAGTTCGTCATATCCGAACCTCCTGTTATTCAAGTCACACATTGCTGTGTGCTATGAATATTATACAGGATTTTTGAAAGTGCGGTCAACGACCGTGGGCGTGCGGTTCAGAGTACGACGAAACGCGGTTTCAAGCCCGTGCAGTTGCGGTTTTTGGGTCGGCATATACACCGGTTATAAGAAATATACACTTTTCCGCCGAGGAGTGATGTTATGAAAGTCGGTGCAGTAGGATATAATTACGTACATGAAGAAGATTTTATTATGGACTGCCCTGAGGGCAGCGGCTGCCCCTTGCTGCTGCTGATAAAAGAGCCGTCTGTATTTGTTATAGGCGATAGAGAATATGATGTCCCGAAGAATTCATTTGTATTATTCACATCAAATATGCCGCATAGTTATCGTGCTAAATATAAAGTCTACACAGATGACTGGGTATATTTCAGTATGAGTGCGGCTGATGAAGACAGACTGAAAAGTTCAGGTGTTCCTTTTAATGAGATAATCACTCTTGGCAATATAGAAGAACTGTCCCATACTGTCAGGGCGATTTCCTTTGAGCATTATTCAATTGAAGAAGGGCATGAGCTGATAGAGGAGCATTTGTTTGAAATACTTATGATAAGGCTCGGCAGAGCAGTGCGGCGAAGCTCTCTAACTGATGTGTCACATTTAGATAAGGTTTCGGCGCTTTTAAAGATCAGGAATATGATATATGCTGTTCCTAATGAGATACTTGATGTGAACAAATTATCTGAGATGGCGGGAATGAGCCGTTCGGGGTTTCAGCATCTGTATAAGAAGGTATTCGGTATAAGTGTATCGGCTGATGTGATCAACGCACGTATGAAGCTTGCACGTGAACTTCTTGTTTCTGCTAATATGTCAATACGGGAGACAGCGCAGAAATGCGGTTATGCAGATGAATACAGCTTTATGAAAAGGTTCAGGAAATACTATGGCATAACTCCTACACAGATGAAAGAAAAGCTGACATAGAGGTATATATGAAAGGTACGATAGGAATATTTATCCCGACTATGCATAGGACGGGCAGACACAGATATATAAGATATTTATCAGACGAGCTGGCATCAGCAGGGTATAAGACCTTCTGCTTCTCATCGTATTCCGACCTGTTCTGGCATGATGTATCAAAAAAAGGCGAAAGCATGGTATATGATCTTTACAGGCGTATTGAGCTTAGCGGTGTTGTTTTATACAGTGAGCTGATAAAGGATAACGAATTATGCAGCAGTATAATATCAGAATGTGAGAAGAGAAATATTCCGGCATTTACTGTTGAGCGCCCGATGGACGGCGCATATAATATAATATACGATCACGGTAAAAGCTTCGGAAAGATCGTTGATCATATAATAGAGAAACATGGTGCAAGAAATATCTTTATGATGAGCGGTATGAGAGGCAACAGCTTCTCTCTTGAACGTAATCAGGCATACAGAGATTCATTGGAAAAGCATGGTATAGAGTATGATGAAACAAAGATCTACTATGGTGATTTCTGGGATCTTCCTACACGCAGTGCAACAGCACAAATGTTTAGCGAGCATAAAGCCCTGCCCGATGCTATCGTGTGTGCTAATGATGTAATGGCGATAACCGTGTGTCTTGTGCTGTCTGAGCGTGGTATAAGAGTCCCTGAGGATATTATCGTTACAGGATTTGATGGTACAGAGCGTGCAAAAGCCTTTTTTCCGACGATCGCAGGTTCCGTTCCCGACTACAAGAGCAGCTGCAGATATATATGCAACGTACTTGAAAGCTACCATGAAGCTGAACATAAACATCCTGGAAATATGCACTTTGGGGGTATATTTATCGAAGGTCAGTCCTGCGGATGTGATGATATTAAAAAACAGCTTACAGGTGTTTTATTTGCCGAGCTTTATGAGCAAAGCATTTCTCAGAAGCTTATCAGGTATGAAAATGATAATCTTATGCTTAGCAATATCGGAAATGGTGATGTCAGAAAACTGTTTGCTAATATGGAGAATACTCTGAGAACTCTGGCACCTGACGGTATAGAGATATACCTTGATCCGCATTATTTCGATGCTTCTGTCAATGATGGAGGTTTTGTTCTTGCTGCATCTGTTATTGCGAAACAACAGAGATTTTCTGTATCATTTTCTCCAATCCGACACGGTGAGATCTGCTCGCAGGCACTTTCTGGAACAGATCAGCCTGTCATTTTTCTCCCTCTTTTTGCTGCAGAGAAAAACTACGGCTATCTGGCAGCATCATTTGACCCTGATGATCTGCTGCGCATAGAAAAACTGTATGATCTTGTTATTCACCTTAATATCCTGCTTTCAAGCTGTGAAACGACTATCAAGCTCAATTTCCAGTATGAACACGATCATCTGACGGGATTGTTAAACAGATATGGGTTTTACCGCAGGGCAGGTGAACTTATTTCAGATGCAGCTGAAAAAGGTCTTGATATTATCATAGTATCAGCAGATATGAATGGGCTCAAGTACATAAATGATACTTTTGGCCACAAAGAGGGTGACTATGCTATCACCTTGGCTGCTAAGATCATTGAAAAGGTTACAGGCAGACAAGGAATATGTGCCAGATTCGGGGGAGATGAATATCTTGCAGTTGTCGTATCAATGACAGAGGATGAATTTATAAGATCTGCCAGAAGTGAGATCGAGCATATTAACCGTATATCCGGCAAACCTTATGGAATATCTGTCAGCATAGGTGTTGAGTCTTCATCTGCTTGTGATGCAATGGATAATCTTGAAGAGATCATTAATGCGGCTGATAAGAAAATGTTTATGTTCAAGGCTCAGAGCCCGCATAAGAGAAGAGACTGATATTATTTGTCGCTTTTCAGTCTTACATATGATTTGTATCTGCATGAGCGCATAGGCTTGAATTTTTTTAGGATCTAATGTTTGTGATCCATTTTATATCACTATCAAAAGCAAAGGCTTATTTCAGCCTTTGCTTTTTGCACGTTGTGACATATATTCCGACATATCAGAACATTGAAAACTGCTTTTCTTTACGATATAATATAACAAGAACTTTTATTCAGTTTGATTAGTCGTGTATACAATAATGACTGTTTGATAAGGAGGATGCTATGTGAGATACATACAAATACTTATTGCAATGGCAGTTTCTTTGCTTATGGGTTCAGTATTTACTTCTTTCCCGAAAGTATTTGCCAAGGAAAAGGAACCGAGAACATACAAAAAAGCAAATGAGAATAATCCCATATCCTCACAGGTATTCTGCGCAGATCCTACGGCGGTTGAATATAATGGCAGGCTTTATGTGTATGGCACAAATGACCATCAGCAATGCAGAGAAAAAGGTGAGGACAAAGATAACACCTATGAGAAAATAAAGTCGTTGGTCATTTTTTCTACTGATGATATGGTAAACTGGACATATCACGGCGAGATAAATGTGGGGGAGATCGCACCATGGATAATGAATTCATGGGCGCCCTCTGTTGTATCGAGAAAAGAAGATGACGGTCTGACACATTTCTATCTCTATTTTTCAAATAGTGGTACCGGTGTGGGCGTGATAACTGCCACAGATCCGCTCGGCCCCTGGACAGATCCTCTTGGAAAGCCGCTTATCAGATATGATACCGAGGGGCTTGAAAACTGCCCTAATCCATTTGATCCGGGAGCGGTCATAGACGATTCGGGTGTAGGCTGGCTCTCATTCGGCGGCGGAAAAGCTTCAGGAAGGACAGACTATATGCCCGGTTCATCGAGGATAGTAAAACTTGGCAGCGATATGCTGTCCTTTGACAGCGATTTTACAGAAATACCCGCGCCGTATTTCTTTGAGGCAAGTGAGTTGAATTTTATCAACGGATATTATGTTTACACCTATTGCTCAGACTGGAGCAAGCATATCGAAAAATGGGAGTATCCAACAGATGTGCCCGGCGGCTGTGCAATGATAAGTATGAAGACCAGAACTCCGCTTGATCCGTCAAGCTGGGAAATGATCGGTGAGGTACTCAAAAATCCAGGTGAAATGGGATTTGATTATTCAAATAATCACACTCATATGCATAAGTATAAGGGCAAATGGTATATGCTTTATCATACCCTTTCACTAAAAAATGCCATGAGAATAAAGGGCGGTTACCGCAGTATCTGTGCAGATGAGATAGAAGTAGACGAAAAAAATGTGACAGCATCGGGTCTTGGAACAAAGGAAGGAATACTTACCCCTTCTGCGGATAGTTCGGTTTTCGCTGAACGCAGCGGCGCACAGATATGCTCTCAAGCGGGGGTGTCATATGATGTGAGTGATCCTGCTGACCCTCATGCCATAAGCGATACATCGGGCGCATGGATAATGTTCAGTCGGGCCGATATGGGTGATGACAGCAATCCTCTCGGGATAACAGCAAAAATACATGGCAGCGGTAATGTCGAGATAAGGCTTGATTCACCTGACGGTACTCTTGTTGCAACTGTTTCTGAAAATGATGATACCTCAGACCTTACACAAAACATCAGCGGTCTGCATGATCTATATTTTGTTTTCAGCGAAAAAGGAATGTATATAGATAGTTGGTGTATCAATAAAATTCCCGAAAAGCAAAAGATTAGTACTGCCGCTGTCGCCGTGATCATTTCAGCTGCAGCAGCCTTGATAGGTGTGACTGTACTGATTATTTTACACTTTAGAAAAAAGAAGAATTGATTTTTGAATTAGCAAGATAATAGATTTTTTCCTTAAATAATGAGCCGGTACGGCAATGACAAGTGCTGAAAACAGTTCTTGATCATTAAAGAAAGGGGTTGTTGCAGCCCCAACAAAGAAAAAGAGCCTGGCACAGACCTGAAAACCGACTTGGAATTTCTCTTTTTGAACTGAAAACGGTATAAAAACAAACAGAACATAACACCCCCGAGCCCTCTTTTTTGAAGAGGGCTTGGGGATGTGCGCTCTGAAACAGCTTATTTCACCAGTTAATATGTTTTTTTACTCTGATGTTCGGATATGGTTAGAGGGTGCTGCGGTTGCAACAGCCTCTTTTAAGTGAACAGATAGCAGATAATAAATGATATCACAAAATAAAGTTCAGAAAAC
This sequence comes from Ruminococcus albus 7 = DSM 20455, assembly GCF_000179635.2. Lineage (NCBI taxonomy): Bacteria > Bacillati > Bacillota > Clostridia > Eubacteriales > Oscillospiraceae > Hominimerdicola > Hominimerdicola alba. The sequence continues at coordinate 943,614 of NC_014833.1, forward strand.
ATGAAACTTAAGAAAAGCCATAATTCCTGAGCATTTTTCTATGATCTGATATATCAGGTTATCTAGTACCTGTCCGACATTCCATTTTTATGTCAATTTGAGTTTGCCGAGAACTTAGTTCCTTATATGTTCTTATTATCAGGAACAAAGTGACTGCAAATGTCAGTATATCTGATATAGGCATTGAGTACAACACACCGTCAAGTCCAAAGAAAATGGGGAGAGTAATTGCAAAGCCAACTCCGAATACGATCTCTCTTATCATGGAAAGCGCGGTAGATTCAACTGCCTTACCCATAGCTTGCAGGAAGATGAAGCAAGCCTTGTTCACGCAGGCGAATATCATCATACAGAGATAGATGCGGAAAGCGTGTACCGAAAAATCGGTATAATAACTGCTCTCGTTCGCTGCACCGAATATGCCGATAAGCTGACGTGGGAAGAACTCTACAAAGATCAGGGCTACCGCACCGACAGCCGCTTCTGCTGTCAGAAGCTTGGTGAACAGCTCACGCACACGGCTTTTCAGCCCTGCGCCCATATTGAAGCCGACGATCGGGATACAGCCTGCCGCCATACCTACTACGATAGAAATAACGATCTGGAAGAACTTCATAACGATGCCGACTACCGCCATAGGTATCTGCGCATACTGCTCCTGCCCGAAAATGCTGTCCATTGCGCCGTATTTGCGTATCATATTATTGATTGCTGCCATTGCTGCCACAAGGGAGATCTGCGAGAGAAAGCTCGTAAGTCCAAGCGTCAGCGTTTTGCGGATAATATCACTTTTAGGCTTGAAATCAGCCTTTGCAGGCTTGACGAGCTTCATGTTGCAGAGATACCATATCGCAAGCAACGCCGTCACGATCTGTCCGATAACAGTTGCGATTGCTGCTCCCATCATACCCCATTTGAAAGAGAAGATGAAGATCGGATCAAGTATCATGTTCAGCACCGCACCCGCAAGCGTGGAGATCATAGCAAATTTCGGGCTGCCGTCCGCACGGATAACAGGGTTCATAGCCTGACCGAACATATAGAACGGGATTCCAAGTGATATATATAAGAAGTATTCCTTTGAGTGGCGGAAGGTTTCTTCATTGACCGTACCGCCAAACATAGCGATGAGCCCATCGCTGAATATCAGGTACACCGCACAAAGGATCAGGCTGCTGACTATCGTCATAAGAACAGAGTTACCGACACTTTTCTTAGCTTTATCGGGTTCGCCCTTTCCGAGACTCAGGCTGACAAAGGCACAGCAGCCGTCACCGATCATAACAGCGATAGCAAGAGCTATGACCGTCAGCGGAAATACTACCGTATTTGCGGCATTCCCATAAGAGCCGAGATAGCTTGCATTAGCGATGAATATCTGGTCAACGATGTTGTAAAGTGCGCCAACAAGCAGAGAAATGATACACGGCACAGCGTACTTTTTCATCAGTCTGCTGATAGGCTCACGCCCTAAGAATTGATTTGCGTTTTTTTCCATAGAGATCCTCCTAAAAAATACAGCGTGAGCCATAAGCTGGATTTATGCTTTTGGCTACACGCTGTTTTATTTGATATTCCGTTGTATCAGTCGAGATAAGAGCCGACAGGAGCCGTGTTGTACTGTTTTTTGATCTTGATGATAACAGAGCCGTCCGCCTGTTCTGTTTCTTCAAGGATCTTATACTTGGTCTTGCTATTTTCAAGGCTTTCCTTGTATTTTTTGATCTCATCCCGAACTACCCTTACCGCATAGTCATGACCGACATCTTCCTTGAGCATAAAATGAAGTGTCTGGCAGATACACGCTTCTTTGATCCTTTTCATTACGATCTACCTCCATAAAAAAATAAAACGAGCAGCAATAACCGGACTTACGCAGGATCGCTACTCGTTATGTACTAATTATATCATGCTTTTTGGAATTTTGCAAATTGTGTTTTTTCACAAAGTTTATGCGTTTACTGTTTGTGTTGTTTCGGCTTTTCTTCTGAATACAGCCTTGAAACACGTCCTGATAAACGGCTGGATAAAGAAAAGCTGTGAGAAAAAAGCGAACGGGAAATTAAAGCATACGAGCTTGATCCAGTTGGCAAGCAAAGTAAAAATGTTGAATCCTGCATAGTATGGATAGTAGAGGAAAGCTGCAAGGAAACTCATCGCGGGACACATTATCCCGACAGTCGCGCAGATGATCGCCGTTTCAAAGAGTACAGGGTGTGTTTCTCTCGGGTCAAATACCTTACAGGCGAGCTTAAAGGACATGGGGCTTCCGACTGTGATTTCAAGGGTGTATGCAAGGATGAATTCAATAATTACAACTGTCCAGATCGGCAGATTCCTTACGAGCATATAGACTCCGCCCATTGCATTTACTGCACCGAGCACGCTATTTTCTCCCGTAACGCTCATAAGCGTAGAGCCGTTGACGATTTTGCCGCCGCACGCTCGTGACTTTAGTCATGAGTTAGGCGGCATTTCTTGACACTCTGCCGTATATATGGTATAATATAATATGGTTATCCCCCTGACACACCACAAGTAAGATCACTGCACCAAAGCAGCCAAAAGCCTTAAATACGCACTGTTTCCCAGCTTACGACGGTTGAATTTGTAGCAGTATTCGGCAGCATATAACGCTGTGTGGATCTTTTCGTTTCCGTGGTAAGTTCCCATGATCATTGCTTTGAAGTTTGATATAACTTTATGCATCCAGTTCAGCTGACCGCTTGTCGGATCATATGTTTCAAAAACATGGAAGTATTTCTGTGCCAACGGTTTCTTGTAACTCCGAGCATTATCACTCTCGATCTTCGAGCCTGCGCGGATATTATCCCTGGCAAATCTACCAACAGTTATACCCTTTAAATTCGGCACATCGCTCATTTTAACGTACTCGGGATTTCCTGCTGCGTTCTTCGATAAAGCTACGATCATCTTGACTTTTTCAGTACCTCTGCCGCGCTTTTTACCGTGAGTCGGAGCACCGAGATACGTGTCATCAAGTTCAACGATCCCGTCGAGCAAATAGCGTTCTTCACGGCATTTCATAGCTTTTCTGATGCGGTGAAGGATGTACCATGCAGTCTTGTAGGTCACCCCCAAAGACCTCATCAGTGTAACAGCAGAAACGCTGCATTTGTTGCTCATAATGAGGAATGCGGTGACTATCCACAGCCTCAGCGGAATATGTGTTCTGTGCATAAAAGTTCCGTTTGTGGCGGATATATCAGCTTTACAGAACTTGCAGCGCAGCAGGTGGCGTGACCTTATCCTGCGGTACTCAGAGCCACCGCAAAACGGGCAGGCAAAGCCCTTTTCAAAGCGGATATCAAGCAGAAAATCCTTACAAAAACTTTCATCTGCGAACTTTGAGTATATCCCATCAAGTGTGATCTCAGGTTTAGGAAATCTTTTTGACATAGCGACAGCTCCCTTCGGTTTCTGTCACTATTATACTATATTTTCTGAGTTTTGAGGTCTGTTTATTTGGACAGCATTGTAAATTATCTGTGGTGTGTTAAAGGGATAACCATGTAATATAAATATGGATATAAATACTTTATTTTCAATACCTAAAGATGCTACGTATGGTCGAGGGTATCCGTAATACATGGGACTGGATAACGATAAACCTTAAAAAGTCTGATATGGATTATATATACAGATATTGCAGTTTTCGCAAGAAATGCGCCCCAACACTTCAAAAACGAGGCAAGGAGTGGTTTTTGGACTTTCCGTTTGAGGAAAAGGTCAAACTTGCAGATATATCTGTGTATGAACAGACCATTGTTGCTGTAGATCTTGGTATCAACACTGCCGCTACGGTTTCCGTAATGCGTTCAGATGGCACTATTCTTGGAAGGCATTTTTGTAAGCTTACCAAAGAAACAGACCATCTGATGCATTGTGTTAACCGTATAAAAAAAGCTCAGCAGCATGGTAACTATAAAACACCAAGGCTTTGGGCAAAAGCCAAAGGAATCAATCACGACATTGCCACTAAAACTGCTGCCTGCATCGTAGATATAGCCGTTCTTTATAATGCAGATGTTATTGTATTTGAGCATTTAGACAAGAACGGTAAGGTCCGCAGTTCTAAAAAGCAGAAACTCAATCTGTGGCGCAGTCAGGAAGTACAGTCTATTGTAACGAATAAAGCTCACAGACTAGGTATGAGAGTAAGCCATATCTGTGCATGGAATACGTCACGCCTTGCCTACGATGGCAGTGGTTTTGTACTTCGTGGTAAATTTGGTGGTTTCAATACCTATGAGCTATGCAAATTTCAAAATGGCAAGACCTACAACTGTGATCTATCTGCTTCGTATAATATCGGGGCAAGATACTTCATACGTGAAATATTAAAATCCTTGGATGAGAATTCATGGTTGCTCATTGAGGCAAAAGTACCTCAATGCAGTAAGAGAAGCACCTGCACGTTCTCTACCTTAGTTAACCTGAATGCGGAATTTATTGCTCATACAGCATAATTTTCTGAGTTCAGGCTTTATGGTAGAAACGTAGTCCGCCCACCTAAAGTGGGCGTGTCCGCTAGGACACTATTGGAAGCACGCGACTTTAGTCGTGTGAGGCTTCACAAGTTAAATATATGTGATACAATTAATCTATAAAAAAGCAATGATATATACTGGAGGAATAATTATGAAAAGCAAGAGACTGATTGCTATAACCATTGCGGCATTAATGTCAATAGCAATTACATCATGCGGAGGTAGCAGCAATGAAGAAAAGCCGGAAGAAAGCACACTAGCTGCAACTCAGCCGGAAAGTGGGGAATCCTCAGAGACTGCAACAGAAACGGAAACTGCTTCGACAACTGAACCTACTGAGAAGATAGAGCCTCCCGCTGATGCAAAGCCTCTTGGTGACATAATCTCAGGAATTCCTGCCTCTGATGTTAAGAGCGCCACTCTCACAGAAATAGGCAAAATAGATGACAAGGAGATAAGGAATTACCACAATTTCCTCTATAAAAGTATCACAAACAATAATATACAGTGCGTTGACTACATGGGCAATCTCCTATTTGATGGTAATGTTGACCATATAGCCAGACTGGTAAATGATAATCCCTATGACACTTCTGTATTTCCTGAGAGACCCATAGATCTTGACCTTTATGTTTACTATCTGGTGGCTGACGGCGATTTCAAATACTGTGGACTTATGGACAAGGAAGGCAATGTTATACTCGATGCCAATGAAAAAGCTGGCGCTTTTGAGGCGATCAATGAACGCTTTATCAAGGTGTATTTTCCAGAAGCTCTTACAGAAGACTTAAATGAGATCCTTTTCAAGGCTGATATAGACACATTCACTATCATGACATATAACAACACCGCGAAATATTCCGGAACAGTCAAGGTTTACGATCTTCAGCAGCGCAAGTTCCTTGAGAATACTGCAAGAAAGACTGATACCGAATACAGCGTAAGTGATAATATAGTCACATTCAATGATGATGACTACAAGCTGATCGCAGTTACTACTGATGATAAGATCATCGAGCTGGAACCTCAGGAGGACATAGCAGGCGACTTTATAGTTAAGTATGCAAATGGCGTTACTCCTGTTTTAGACAAAGACAGGAATAAGCTGTTCTCTACCAATTATGGTGTTGAAAAAATGAGCGGCACTAATGAGTACTACCGCATCTACGATTCAGATATCGGAAAGCGTGGTCTGATGCACAAAAGCGGTACTGTTATAATAGAGCCTAAGTTCGGCAATATCATGTACCTTAATGACGGTATGTTCAGCTATTGCAACGATCAGTCAAGCAAAAACGGACTTTTATCCATTGACGGAACTGTGCTGACTGATGCAGTTTACAATGAACTGACATATACAGGTATCCCCGGACTTTTCTGCGGAAATGAAAACTATAAGTACGACCTGATCGACGAAAAGGGCAACATCATCATCAATGATGCTCAGATGTCTTTTAAGGAGGATTTTTACTTCTACCACGAGGGCGATGTTTACAATTACCTGGTAATCAGCAAGCCCGATAAGCCGCTGGAATTCAAGTCAATGGGCATTTATATGGGAAATCATCTTATCTTGAACAAAGATGAAATGGCTATCTATGATCTTGTTACCGGCGAAAAGGTACTTGAGGGCTTTGACAATGCTTATACTGCATACGATAACATCTACACAGTCAAAGATGACGAGATAACTATCTACCGTGCAGAGACATCTGCTGAATAAGAGCATTATAAAAGGCGGCACCGATTTGATGCCGCCTGAAATTATTGTATCACGTTATTCTTCGTCTTCACTGCCTTTATTTCTTGCGATACCGATAGCTGCAAGCAGGACCGCTGTGCCTAACGACACACCGCCTGCAACACCTGTTGCGGGGTTAGCATTGCTAGCATTTGGCTTGGGGCTGTATGCTGAAACAGTTTCAGCCTTTTTTGAACTGCTTTCGGATCTGCCTGCATAGGTCGCGCCCGTTGCTTTGGAGAATTCCAGTGCCTTGGACTGTTCGCCTGTACCGCTAGCGAACTCTGCAACTGTGCCGCCTACCGAAACGTTGGTATTACCTGACTTTATGGTATAATTCGCGGTGGAATCGCCTATCTTTGCGTTGAAGGTATCTCCGCTTTCAGTATTGCTTGCGCTGTCAATGGTGACAACTATCTTCGCGTTCTGGGCTAGTCTGACATCTGTGGCAGTTATCTGTCTGGTAGTTTCTGCAGTGTCGGAAAGCGACACACTTGCGGGGATAACTACCGAGTATGTGGGTGATACATCATAGGATACTTCCATACCTGCGGTTGAAGGTTTGGGGGTTGGCATATTTTCGGGATCGGGAACTATCTCGATATCCCAGTTCGCTCTTAAAACAAGATGCAGGGTGCTTTCTTTCTGGATATTGTAATCGGCAAGAGTTCTGTCATCTTCAAGCTGTTTGCCTGCAAATATCAGTCTCTGTTTGTTGGGTGCAATACTCTCTTTATCCTGTATTTTTGCCTTTACGTTTTCAATAGTATCGCTGGGTTCAACCTCAAGAGTGATAGTCTTGCCTGTCAGAGTCTTGACGAATATCTGCATTGCGTTTGCGGTCAGTTTTTTACGACGCTTTCACCTTAACAAAATAAAGAATCTATCCTTGACAAGATACGTTCACTTTTGGATGACATTTTTGGAGAGCGGTGACAGTCAAGTATGATATCTGATATCTCATAGATTACATTGATCATAAAAGTTCAATATTGCGCTTTATGAGATCACAGCGCTGTTTTACGCATTCTGCTGTACGAAGCGCATCAGCGGGAGTGTTGAAGGCATAATCCAGCAGTTTGTCTATTGATGATACCGCAACGTGAAGTCGTGTATCAGAAGAAGCGTAATAAATGTATACATCACCGTTATCATCGACGATAGCACCATTTGTGAATACAACGTTCGATACATCGCCCACTCTTTCGTCTTTAAATGGTGCTATAAGATAACCACCGGGCTCGGCAATTACTTTCCAGGGCTCGCTGAGGTCTGTAACAAAACAGTATATAACATACCTGAGACCTGCTGCTGTGTTTCTTACTCCGTGTGCAATATTCAGCCATCCGCGCTCTGTCTTTATGGGAGTCGCACCTGCACCGTTCTTGCTTTCGGTTATAGTGTGGTAACGTCTTATACTGGTCATACGTTCCTCGTCGATCACTGCGTGAGTGATATCATCGGCAAGTCCGAATCCTATGCCTCCGCCTGAGCCTGTTTCAATAAATCCATCCATTGGACGGGTATAGAATGCATACTTGCCGTCAACAAATTCGGGCAGAAGTGTTACATTACGCTGCTGCGGACTGCGAAGAGTAACAAGGTCTGGAAGACGCTCCCAGTTTGTCAGATCCTTTGTACGAGCGATGCCGGCTGAAGCAACTGCTTCTGAAAGATCAGCGGTACCTGCACTTTTTTCTACACAGAATACGCCGTATATCCAACCGTCCTCATGCTGTGTAAGGCGCATATCATATACATTTGTTTCATCATCAGTAAGAGCCGGCAGACACACTGGATATTGACGGAAACGGAATCCTTCGGTGCCTTTATCGCTTTCAGCTACGGCGAAAAAGCTCTTGCGGTCATTGCCTTCAACGCGGGCTACAAGACAGTAGCGATCGTTTAGCTTTATAGCTCCGGCATTGAATACTGCGTTTATACCTAAACGTTCCTGAAAGAAAGGATTTGTTTCCTTGTTAAGGTCATATCTCCAGTGAAGCGGTATATGCTCTCTTGTAAGTACGGGATGCTCGTAACGGTCATAGATACCGTTGTAAAATGAAGTTTTAGTATTTTTGCGAGAAAGAAGTGCTTCCTGTTCATTTCGCATTTCGGTGTATTTTTCGTGTATCATACTTCGCTCCTCCTTAGAATTTCAAGACACATCCTGCCCAAATGATGTGAACATTCAATTCGCTCACTATATGGGATATTGTTTTCATGCTGCAGTACTCACGTACTGACCTGAACATTTTACTTGCTATGGAAACGGATAATACTCATATTTATCCGAATATTTGCTCTGTGGGCATTCAAAGTCAGTACAGCGATCTTCTTGATAACCATTCTACACTATTTGATTAATTAAGTCAAGCACATTCAGAAAAATTAATCAGTCTTTCAGAAAAATCGGCTATGATTACAATTATTGCTTGTTAAGCTTGGTTAATTTTATTTAACTTAGCAGTCGTTGCCTGTACCCGAGAGATGATCGCCATAACAGATTTTTGCTATGCTATTGATATATGAAACAAAACTAAGTTTTTACCGTTGTTTTATCATTCTGTATATGATCTGACAGCAGCACAGAAATCTATAGAATGTGATCGTAAATATCTATCCATACATATAGTGATCACGCGAAATTCTATGAATACATCGATTAAATTTTAACGAATAAACACTTTAACATTTAATGAGAGCTGGTGCGGTGCTTTCTGACAAAAAACGATTCAGACCCCGGAAAGATAGTGCCAAAATCTTCTTCTTGTGGTATAATATAGTTGATAAAACAATAAATCAACGAAAGGATTATACTATATAAATGAGAAATTGTCAAGTGCGAATGAATATGGATCAAGATCTATATATCGAGGAAAACACAGCTCAGATCGATGAACGATATAATCACAGATCGTCATATCGTAAAATACCTGAAATGTTTAAGGATAAAGATAATTGAATTTAGATAATATGTTATTACATTCAAAAAAAATTTTCAAAAAAAGTGTAACCTTTCATGTTCTGCTTCCGTCTAATTAACAGAAAGACATAGAAATACCGATCGGTAAATGGTACAATGGAAATAAACAAAGAAACTGAAAAGAGAGGTCAGAATGGATATCACAATAGATGAGATGTTCAGAAGATTACTAACACAGATGCAGAATGATACTGCACTTTCAGACGATGAAAAAAAAAGGATATTGGAAAAACTGGAAAAAGTTCTCAACAAGGAGGAGAGCACAGATGAAAAGAAATGAGCTCATAAAGATAGTGGAACAGGCAAAAAACGGAAACAAGGAAGCGTTTAGATGCCTTTATGAGGAATATTATGACAGGCTTTATTTCTTTATACTGAAAAATGTTGACAGCAAGGAAGCGGCTGAAGATATAACACATGATACATTTTTAAAATCTATGGAAAAGATAAACACATTGGAAAAACCTGAAAATTATGTGACATGGCTACATTCCATAGCGTACAACAAATGTACTGATATGTTCCGCAGCAGAAAATGCAATGTATACTTTGATAACGATGAAGATATGGAAAATGCTATGGACAATCTCAGCTTAAATGAGCCCATAATGGTACCTGAGGACTATGCAACTGATAATGACAGAGCAAGACAGCTGAAATCAATGATAGACAGCCTTAAGCCTGATATGAAGTCAGCACTGGTACTGTACTATTATAATGATATGAGTATTTCAGACGTAGCAAAGACGATGGGAATAACCGAGAACAATGTCAAGCAAAAGCTTCTGCGTGCCCGCAAAAAGCTGAAAAGCAAGATAGAGGAGTTGGGCGGTAAGGGAATCATGCTCTCAGCTGTACCGATGAATGAGTTACTTCACAGGACTGTATCACCAAAAAAGGCAGCAGCTATGGCAGCTGCAAAGTCAGGCACAGCGTTCGCCTCTATCCCGCTGATGGGCAAGATAGCAGGAATATCAGCAGCTGCTGCGATATCAGTCGGCGTGCCCATGACCTTGAGCCACATGAATAAAAATGCAGACATAGCGGGGAATGTAAGGGTGCATGACAGCAGTGTTGTTGTGGAAGCAGATGCTTCAAGCACAGCTGATATTACAGTGGAAGAACTGACAGTATCATCATCAGCAGCATCCGATGTCAGTGTTCCCGAAAAAACTGATAACAGCACCGTTGACGGTACAGATATCCCGAAAGAAAACTTCGCTCCGGCTGCACCCGGCTCAAATGCGATAGATGTGACACCTGCCGTAACCATTTCTGCATCTGCTGCTCCTGCCGAGTCTGCATCCGAAACAATAAGTGCTCCCGAAGAAAAGAAAGAAACTCAGCCTGTAGAAATGACTGCTGAAAAGCTGTTCTCAATGACCAATTCAGAACTTAGAGAGCTTTCAAACAATGATTTTAAAGTGGTGGATGAACCGGGCTTCAATTTCGCTGATTCCGGATCCATAATATTTGGCATCAAATGCAACGCTTTTCCCAACTACATCTACTTTGTTGACTACCGTAATGAGGAAGGTCAGCCCAGCGGACCTCTTGATGCACCCGACAGATGGCACGGAGATCAGAAGGTAGTGCTCGACAGTGAGGAAGTTCGTGAACTGATAGTACAGGGCAACGAATCCCTCGGCGAAGGTATCAGCGTTGGCATGACATACAGCCAGATAAAAGAAGCAAACGGCAGCCTGCATTTATATAACGACAGATTTGCTCATCCGTGGATAAACGGCAAGGTATGGGGTCTTCACTTCGTATTAACAGCTGAAGAAAAGGCTCTCATAAATCAGAAGTTCGATGAGATAGCACTTGAAAACGAGGGTTCCAATGATATCCCCATGATAGACCTCACCGAACTCGGCATCGACCCTGTTTGCGATTACGCATATATATATAACACATACAATGGCGTAAGAGTAAGCTCTGCCGGAACTATTTTTGTAGATCAATGATAAAAACATACCGCAGGGGCTGTTGCAGCCCCTTTACTGTCTGAACAGTGATACATCACTTGGTATCTGGAACTTTAAAGTATAGCGCACCATTTCCTCGGCTGTTTCCGTCATGCCATGAGAGAACCAAAGCAGCAGATCATTATAGATTCCGCCGATATGGTAAGCCGTTCGGAAGCGGTCGGCAGTGTCTGAAATGTCACTGACCGAAAAATGCTTGTTCAGCACATCTATCAGCAGATAGGAGAGCTGTTCACGGTGTATCAGCAGTAGGTTGTCCTTGTTCTGCATAAATTCCGAAAACATGATGCCGAGATAGCCCTCTATCGTCTGTTCACCGCTGTCACGGAATTTCAGAAGATAGCTATTCATGATACCGTCGAGATAGTACCTGATAATATCCTCTTTGGTGTAGAAATGGCGGTAGTAGGTGGAGCGGTTGACTCCTGCCTTTTCGCAAATATCCGAAACGCTGATCTTTGCATACGGCTTGTCGCTCATCAGTTTCAGCAAGCCCTCAGCGATATAGTTCATCATCATTTCCGATGTAATATTCTTCCTTCGCATAAAGCAACATATCCTCCTCTTTTGTTGCAGTTTTAGTCTGTGATATTGAAATCACGACGAAAAAGTGATATGATAAATAAAGCGACAGTTGTCTCTTAAATCATAACATAAGAGCTGTTTTTTGTCAAGGAGTGAGGATATGACAGCTTTCAGATTTGCAGAGCCTTTGTGCGAGGGTATCATAGAAAAGCGGAAAAGCCAGTTTACAATGGTCATTCAATATGAGGGGCAGACCTATAATGCCCATTGTCCCACAACGGGCAGAGTGGGAAATCTAGATCTTTCGGGCAGACCTTGTTTAATGAGCAAAAGCAGTGATCCCAAACGGAAAATGCCCTTTACCGTAGAAGCGGTATCGCTGAACCGTCCCGAAGATACGGACAAATCGTGGATCGGCATCAACCAGAACGCAGCAAACCGCTATGTGGAGCATTTTCTGACAAACGGCGGTTTTGCGGATATGGTCGGCACAGGAAATGAGGTACACAGAGAGCAGTTCCTCGGTATCTCAAAGCTGGATTTTCTTGTGGGCAATACCTATCTTGAGGTCAAAACGCCCTTGCAGCATTTACAGCTCGACATTCCCGACTATGTGAAAACGAAAAAGCAGACTCCTTTTTCTTCGACCGACAGAATGGTGAAGCATTTTCAGGAGCTTGCAGGCAGCCTTGCCGAACATCAGAGAGCGATCCTGCTGACCTGTTTTATCTATGACAACCCCGGTTTTCAGGTCATTGAGAGAAGCACGAACTACGATGAGGTCAGACAGATCGTCGATGACTGCGTGGCAAAGGGCGTGGAAACATGGCAGGCAAATTTCAAGCTGACACCGACAGAGGTCGCCCTTGAAAAGTATTTCCCGATAAGATTGTGAGGTATGGTATGCTGATAGATTTTAACAATATGCAGGAGATTGAGATCGAACATCTTGACGGCGGTGAAGGTACTATCCTTGCGAAAATGTTTATGAATGAGTATGGAAAAGTCATAGTGAGCAGGATACCGCCGAAATGCTCCATCGGTCTGCATAGTCACAAATCAAGCAATGACATAAACTTCGTCATAAGCGGAACAGGCAGAGCTATATGCGACGGCAAGGAGGAAGTGCTGACAGCAGGAACTTGTCATTATTGCAAGATCGAACAGGAGCATAGTATCATAAATGATGGTGATGAGGACTTGGTGCTTTATACTGTGGTGCAGAATAGATAAAGAACTTTGAACCCAGTCTGGATTCAAAGTGTCAAACAAGTGGCTGTTGCAGCCGCAGCCCCCATCTAACCATATCCGAACATCAAAGTAAAAAAACATAATTTCTGGTGAAATAAGCTGTTTCAGAGCGCACACCCCCAAGCCCTCTTCAAAAAAGAGGACTCGGGGGTGTTATGTTCTGCTGGTTTTTATGCCGTTTTCAGTTCAAAAGCTGAAGTTCGGGGTAGAATGCAATGGTGAACCTGTAAATATAGAGATCAGTCCGATTAGGGCATGGATCTCTGGTGATGGATATAATGCTCCGTTTGGAGATAAAAAGCCCGAACTGATCCTGAATTATAAGGATGGAGAAACAGTCGAACTCGAATTTGATGAAACCAGCGGCTTGAGTTGGGGCTCAGCCGATGACTGGCATCAATACTGGCGGACTGAAGGTAAAACCAATGAACCGATAGATATAGATAACATCGAAAGCATTGTTTTTGAGGGCATGACTATAAGTGTAGATAAATAAAATGTTCGGCGTACCTTCGGGTGCGCCGAAATTCTTGAAATCATTAGTGTTATATAGAAACTTGAAATACTTGGCGGTCATTATATGGTCAACTTGACCCGTGGTCGCATATTGTATAATGTAAAAAATAAGATATTGCCGTCATGCTTGTATAACGTCTCAAAATATGTTATAATAAAAGTGTTATACTGAAAGAGCCGCCCGAAAACACCTGTAGATCAGGTATAGTGAAATCAATACGAGGTATGTCTATTGATGAATACATAAAGGATCGGTACATAAGTTAAAACTGAAAATACAGGAGACAATTATGAAAAAACATATATTGATACTAACAGCGTTCAGCCTTCTGCTTACAGGCTGTGGAAAGATAAATACCGGAAATGCAGACAGATCCGGCAGGCAAGACAGTGAGAGTCTTATTACGGATAGTAAAAAAACAAGCGAAAGAAATGATATTTCTGTAGTTGAAAATGTTCAGGCAAGGACATCATCAAAGAACCTGTTCGGTGATGATCTTTGCTGCAGGATCCCTGATGCAAAAGAGCTTTATGCCTTTGTGACAGGGGTGATGGATGATTCAGAAAAGTTCGATGCCGCGGCAAATGATAAAATACTTTCTGTAGGCTTTAAGACCGCAGAAGGAGAGTATCTGCTCTCTTATTCTGCCGATGATGTTTTTGCATGGGCGGAGCGCTCGACATCTGAGGCAACATATTTTAAGCCTGATGACGATACTGCGGTACAGCTTCGGGATATGATGATCGCATATTCGGCACTGGGATATATCTTTGAGGATGCTGAATACACAGTCGGTACGGAGCATATCAAGACAAGCTATATTACAGATATCGCAGGATCACTGCCCGACCCTTACTGCGAGACTCGGTACTATTATCTTGATGATCGTCGGACCACTGCGTTTATTATCCAAACAGACGGCGACGCATTGTTTTATCTGCAAACGACAAGTAGGCGGACTGATGCTGTGATCGATGACTCGCCATACTATCAGGATGAGGAATTCTATGAGTATTTCACCGATGGCAAAGGCAAGGATTTTTATCGTCCCGAAGGATATGATGTGTTCTATCCTGCCGAAGAATTTAATGGTGATGTATCGCCGATACCCTTTCCGAAGAGCATTATCGAAAGTGACGAGTATATGTACAGCTTCAATATAGGATCAGACAGCGATGATCTTACTGTCGAGGTATGGGAAGGTGATGACACAACAGATTATCTTCTTATCTGTAACGGTGAACTGAGGGCGGCATGGAATTTCCGTGAGGGTGCGGGCATGACCTTTATGAAAGCATATCGCACAGAACAGGTCGCAAGCGGTGAGATAACCGAGATCATCGAGCACGCCGAGCAGCATATGGCAGGTGATGAAGGAACTAAGCAGGAAAAGAAGCCAAAGGATAACATGGAATGGCTGAAATATGATACTGAAAAGTACGGACTGTTCGATTTGAACGAAGGTGTCAAGATCGGTCAGGATGTTGAGCCGACTGGTATTGTTGAAGAATGGAGAAACTATATCAGCAGTGCTGATAAACCCTTTACGCTGGAATTCCGCTGGGCAGGTTCCGGCAGGAACGAGCATCAGATAAGCACCACAGACGGCAATGATTATTACTATCGCAACGATATGGAGATCCATGACGGCGAAGATGACCTGGGCGGCGAGGAATGGATGGTTGACAACAGATATTTTCAGTCTGTTTATAAAACTAAGGAATATCCTGTGCGTGAAGTGACCGAGTATCCGCTTAGTGATTACGGAGATAGTCAGCCTAAGCTTGTTACAGATCTGCTTTTTCAGAATGAAAAATACAATGAAGATTACACAGGCAAATGTGAACGTGCCTATGAGGTGACGATCGCTGATGAAAAGTATATCTGCGAGGAATGGTCACTGTATCTGGGCAGGCTGTGGAAGGTATATATCAAGGACGGAAATATCGTTGCATGGGAAGGCGACTTCTACGATGAGCCTATTGTAAATACCGTCATCAGGCTTGAAAAAGCGGCTGACAGCAAACTGATACAGGTACCAAAGGACGCAAAACTCCACGGTTTGGATGATTAATTTATGATCTGTCGAGTCATTCCGCCTGACTTTGTTTATTTGCTTTGCCTTTCTTGTCCTCAATGTCCTGCCTTATCATGAATACTATAATCAGTACACCGCCTGCCAGCAGATAAATATCTTTCAGATCACTTATCTGCCTGAAAAACAGAATATAATCAAGACTTCCACCCCAAAAGATCTTGTCTATAAGTGAACAGACTACACCCGATGTGAACATGATCATGGCAGGATCAACCAATTTATTATCATTATACTTTCTTTTAAGATATATATAGAAAGCTATCATCACGATCAGAACAATGATATTTATAACATTAAGTACTCCGATCCCCAGACCAAGTCCGAGTTCGTTATTGAATATAGAAAGCTGCTGTGTATTAAGCTTTGGGTGAAATCCGAAAATGTGCTCTATTTCAAGTCTTGATCTCATAAGCCATTTATCGATCACTATTTTGATGGTTTGGTCAATAATACATAATCCGCTGATCATGCCAACTCGTTTTAAATTTGTCATCATTTCACTTCTCTCTTTTGAATTTGATAGCGTTCTTGATATTTACTGTACCCGATACCAGACAGCCGATACAAAACATTATCATAACAGGCTTTGGTACAGGTATATCCCTAATGCCTGCAGCAATAAACCAGATGCCGCTTATGATCGTACATATACCGCAGATAAGAATAAGTATTTTTATCGTCGTTTTCATAACTTACCTCCCTATTGATGTTTCTTTATTATTCGTCATCTTTCCATCCATGAACATCTGGAAGATCATTTTTTATAAGTCCTGTTTCATCTTTGAATACACCGAATGAGTATACATCATAAGAAGGATCCCACGAACTGAAATAGTTGCATACACTTTGTGCAAGTGTCAGTATCATAGGCAGAGCCTGATTGTGCGTATAACCGTACATAATTGTCTCACCTTCATCAAGATCAACACTTACTCTCCATACTATCCCAAGTCTGTCAAGACGGTCTATTATGCTTTGTACCTTTTCTTCGGGGAGATCAAGGCGTTTGGACATAACGTTGACAGAATGCATTTTGTTCCGTCTTCCGCTTCCAAGGTAACTGATGATACGTATGGCATCTTCATCAGCCAGTGTTTTCAAAAGACGAGCCATATTCTTTGGTGTAGTAAAATATCCGTTTACTCCGTTTTCGGGATTTTCAAGGTATATGAAATATCGCAGGTCAGAGTTAAGGCGTGCAAGTGCTATATCCTGATCAGTCTTTACGCCTGCGTAAGTTTCTTTGTCGTATTTACTGTGCATACGTCCTGCTTGGTGAAATGAAGGATTATAGGCATATATGATCGAATATAACATCTGCATTACAAATTCGGAGCGCTTTTCAGGTGCAACAGTCTGCACACGGTCATGGATAAGCTGAAGTATATCTGTTTCCGGATCACTGTTTTTTGATCCGAAAAGAGAGTCGATCGATGTACCGAGTGCCTTGGCAAGCATGGGAAGTAATTCAGAATCGGGATAACTTGAATTTTCCCATTTTGATACAGCTTGTGCAGATACATTGAGTTTCTGGGCAAGCATATCCTGTGTAAGTCCAAGTTCTTTTCTGCGTTTAACAAGATTTTTCCGAAAAACATTTTTTTCATCCATAAACTTACCTCCTGAAGCTTTTTATATATACATTATAACATATATAAAACTCTGTTTCAATATTTATTTATGTACAACTGTCAGTTTAGTTTGTTCTACATACAGTTGATATCTATATATAATCGCTCAATTGAACTCAACTATACAGTATGATACAATCAAATCATAGGGAGTTAATTGAAGGTGAACTGCGCATTAATGTGCAATATCACCCGGATCAATTCAATTGAGAAAGAGGGTATTTTTATGTGGAAAAAGACTTTAGCGTTTACAGCCGCACTCGGAATTCTGTTTCAGACTATTCCATTTTGCACAGCAACAGCTGCTGAAATAAGATATGAAGCAGAAGATGCTGCTCTGACCGGTAAGCTTGAGTGTATTTCTGAAAGCAGTGCTTCAGGCGGCAAGGTGGTAGGAAAATTTGCTAACAGCGATGATGTGATTACTTTTACGGTGAATATTCCGGCTGATGGAGCTTACGATCTTATCATCAATTCAATGGGCTATGGCGGAGACAAAACGAATAAGATCTCCATCGACGGAACTTATGTAGGCACTTTTGTAACAAAGGCTGAAGTATATAATGATGCTGTACTCAGTCGTGTTATCATGAAAGCAGGCACACATAAGATTTCTATCACTAAATCATGGGGATGGATCGCAGTGGACTATTTAAAGATCATACCTGCCGAAACGATCCCTGATTCCGCATATCAGGTAAGCAAAACGCTCAGTGATCCTAATGCCACAGCAGAAACAAAAGCACTTTTTTCCTATCTCTGTGACGGTTACGGAAAACAGGTGCTTTCGGGACAGGTGGCTGATGACGGACTTGACAGTAATGAGTTTAAGGCTATATATGAAGTTACAGGCAAAAAGCCTGCCATACTCGGACTTGACATGATGAGATATACTCCGTCAAGAAATGCTTTCGGAGACCCTAATTTCAAAGCAGTTGAACGTGCAGTTGATTTTCATAATGAAAACGGCATAGTTACATTCTGCTGGCACTGGAATTCTCCGGGAATGTATCTTAAAAGCGGAAATGATGAAGAAAATGGAAATCCGCGCTGGTGGGGCGGCTTTTATACAAGGAATACTACGATTGATATTGAGGCGATCATGAACGGAAAGGACAAAAAGGGACTGGAGGCCATTGATGCTGATATTGCAGGGATAGCAAAACAGCTTCTTCGTTTGCAGGATGCAGGTGTACCGGTACTCTGGAGACCGCTTCACGAAGCATCAGGCGGTTGGTTCTGGTGGGGAGCGAAAGGTGCAGAGGCATATAAAAAACTCTACATTTACCTCTATGATCAGCTTACAAATAAATACGGATGTCATAATCTTATCTGGGTATGGAACGGTCAGAATCCGAACTGGTATCCGGGAGATAAATACGTTGATGTTATCGGTGAAGATCTATACCTTGACAAGCATTCATATTCTGCCAGTGCTTCAAAGTTCTCTGAGATCCTCGAGTACTCCAAGGGCAAGAAGATGATAGCCCTGAGTGAAAACGGTGTAGTATTTGATATTGATAATGTGATCGCATCGGGTACAAAGTGGGCTTGGTTTGGCACATGGAACGGAAACTTTATTACAAAAAACGGCAAGTTCTCGGATGAATACACAGAAGCCTATGTTCTTAAAAAGACTTATCAGAGTAAGTATGTTATCACTCTTGACGAACTTCCGGACTGGAGTACTTATTCAGCAGGCACAACTCCAATGAGTTATTATATTGCAGGTGATGCAAATTGTGATGGTACAGTAGATCTTGCTGATGTAGTTCTAGTACTTAAGGTGATATCTGATCCCGGTAAATACGGTGAAAAGGGAACAAACGCAACTCATATCACTGTTCAGGGTGCAAAAAATGCAGATGTTTACGAAAGAGGCTCAGGACTTACCTCTCAGGATGAAATTGAGATACAGAGATACCTGCTGAAGATGGTTCATTCTTTAAAATAATACTTATGATAAAGGTGCAACAGCTTCGGATTGTAACAATTGTTGATTTTTTTCCTATTTCAGCTTAATTTCAACTTGGCATAGATCACCCAGATAATGCATTTAAGACAGTTTAAATACACCACAAAAAGAGCGTCCGGCACTGCCATTACAGTGTGCCGAACGCTCTGATTTTACCATCTATTACTTTACGTTGTATACAGTGACCTTTCCGTCCTTTACTATGCAAAGACGTCCGTAAGCCATTGATGCTTTGTCGATATCCTCGAACAGCTTTTCGCCTGTTACCAGATCGTATACAACATGATCCTGGTATACGTAAAGCATATTTTTTCCAAGATATGTTCCCGAATTTTTCAGCTTCAGGGAGAATTCACCTGTACCGAGTATAAGATAGTTGTATTCGCCGTTGCTGAGATAATAGGGAGTATCTAAGGTGTACAGACTGTCATCACCGGATTCGGTGTACAGTACCTTACCTGTCCTGTCAACAAGGGAGCTAACATTGTCCTTGGTACGGCAGGTGAAGAATCCGGGTACGGGCTCGCTGATAATGTGATAGTCTGCAGGAGTAAGCTCGGTGCCGTCAGCCTTCAGGATACCGTAGTTTTCACCTGTGTTGTACTGGAAGTATCCTTCACTGAGATTATATATCTGATCGTACTTAGGCTCGATGATAGTTCTGCCTTTTTCGCTCATTATGCCGGATTTTGAGTTCTCATAATCCCTGATGATGTAGTAATAGTCACTATTATCAAGATTGTTTACATTATAGTCGGTGGCAATTATCTCATTCATGCTGTGATCTGCTACAACGTATTTGCCGTCCTTGGAACCGATAAGGAAGTCTTCACCTACGGGAACGAAGTCTGAGTCAAATTCCAGCACCTCATCATCTGCATTTACATATACGGTGTTGTTGTCTGCATCGTAGAAGCTTATGATATCGCCGTACACGGTAACCCTGGGATCGAAAGTGCAAGCGGTGTTTTCAAGGAACTTCTTGTTCTCAAGGTCGTATATCTTTACGGTGCCCTTGTAGAATGTATCGTTATTGCCGGGTGTTATGCTGAACTGGTTTGGTGTAACGTAGTATATAGCCTCGTCTTCGTTGGTGGTAGCACCTTCGGGGATATATGCCTTTACAAAACGTTTGTTGATGGATTCAAAAGTACCTACGTGTTCATCTATGGAAAGTATCTCATTTCCGTCTGCATCCATAAGACCTTCGTATGTCATATCGCCCTCAAATTTGGTGAAGGTATATACATCCTCAGTATATTTGAGCTGTGTTACCAGCTTTACGCCGCCGCCCAGCAGCTTTTTGCCATTGATATCGTAAACATCGATGTTATCGTTGCTGTCACCAGTGTATATGCAGGTATTGTTGTAGAAATTGAGCTTTCCGAGATCGAACTCGTTTGCCTTCTCGAGAACAGGGCTCTTTATCTCATATTCTGCGGGTGGATCTTCAGGTTCAAGCTCCTTTGGAGGTTCTGTCTCTGCCTCAGAATCAGAATCTTCGGGAGCAGTGGTCTCGTTCTCACCGTCGTTGGAAGTTGCTTTTTCGGTGGTGGTCACAGCAGACTTGTCGCTGTTATCGTCCTTATCATCGTCTGAATTTGAGCAGGCTGAAAGACTTATAGTCATAGCCGCTGCAAGAAGTACAGCCAGTTTCTTATCAAAGCTGTTTTTCATGTTTGTTTCCTCCGTTTCATAAATACAATCAAATCTATTACATTTTTATATCTTATCACATCGCGTTATCGAAGTCAATAAAATACGTTCTTGTTTGGCGTTTTAACTGTCGGAACTCAATGAACAGAGTGTGATTTTGTTGTATATTGCTATTTTATTAGATGCGATAAATCAATATATCTGCAAGGTATCATTAAAGTGCTGATACGATACGATGAAAGGAACATGGATCACCACTTATCATTGATAACCTGTGTTTTCAGAGGAAAGACGTAGAATGGAGGTTTACACCGAATTATAATTTGTTCATTATGCTGACAAAAAAACTATTGACAGACGCTGTGAAATATAGTATAATTATTACCGTTGATTTATCATGTGTTAGAGTTAGTTAAGTCTAACTGACATTCTGAAATGCGGCTCGGCTTGGTGGATCTCATGGTCGGGACAGGAAACTGACAAAAGATGCTGTATGGAAATGTATCACTCGGTCACGGTATGTGGGGGTAAAATATGAGGTTTTTGATCTCTGCCATTGAGCCGCTTGTGTCGTAGGTTCAGCAGATGCGCTAGTTAGTTAATACTAACCAAATCTATAGCCAAAAAGGAGTGGATATCGGTTCAATGGATCAAAACATAAAAAAATGGTTTCCGTTTTCTACATACGACATTACAGACGATCACAGGGAGAAACTGATCTGCTTTCACTATGCAGGAGGGAGTGCTTCTGTTTTCAGGCAGTGGACGCTTGAGCCGCATGGTTTTAATGTTCTCTGTGCCGAGCTGCCCGGAAAGGGAACGAGAACAGGCGAAGCATTTGTAACTGATATAAAGGACTTGTTGGAACCGCTTTGCGCTGCGGTAGATGCAGTTGTGGAAAATGGAAAGTACACGCTGTTCGGACATAGTATGGGTGCGGCGATCGGATTCTATGTGGCAGACCGCATGACAAAAAATTACGGAAAACAGCCTTCGTGTCTTATCGTTGCCGGAAGACAGGCACCCGATACAGAAAACGAAGGAGAGTTCAAAAGCTGGATGAGCGATGATGCTTTGATAAAGGAGATGCGGATGTACGGGGGAACACCGGATGATGTCCTTGAAAACAAGGAACTGATGGATATTCTGATCCCGCGGATACGCAAGGACTACGAATTGAACGATACGCTCATTTATCATGGTGAGAAGCTGCATATTCCTATTGTGGCACATTCAGCTTTGGAAGACAAAGGAGCGACTCCGGATATCATGGAACACTGGAGTGCCATGACAACAGGCAAATTCTCGATCAGGAGTTTTGAGGGACGGCATTTCTGGGTCACGGACGATGAAACTTATTTTCTGCAAATTCTGAAAGAATTGGAAGGGACGAATCATGGAAATTCTGAAAATTGATCATCTAAAAAAAGAATTCAAGGATATGACAGCTGTCAACGGGCTGGATCTTACTATCCAGGAGAAGGATGTTCACGGTATACTTGGACCGAATGGTGCCGGAAAAAGTACAACGATCAACTGTATACTTGGATTATTGGGGTATGAGGAAGGATCTGTGACATTTGCAGGTGGAGAATCTATTCGTAAATGGGGAAAGAATATAGGATATGTACCGCAGGATCTGGCGATCTATCCCGATCTTACTCCTACCGAAAATATTCGTTTTTTCTGTTCACTTTACGGATTCAAGGGTAAAGAACTGGAAGAACGTGTTACAAAGGCTTTGGATTTTGTAGGGCTTACAGATGTCAAGGATAAAAAATCAGGCGAGTTTTCGGGGGGCATGAAAAGACGTCTGAATATGGCGTGCGGTATTGCACACAGTCCGAAACTGATCATAATGGATGAACCGACAGTCGGCATTGATCCTCAGTCTAGAAACCGTATACTTGAAAATGTCCGCACGCTGAATGAACAAGGTGCAACTATTCTTTATACGACGCATTATATGCCTGAGATCGAGGAGATCTGTAATCGTATCACGGTCATTGATCATGGCGCACTGGTAGCAACAGGAACCAAAGAAGAAATAATGAACCGTATGGGAACAGATCAGATGATGAATCTTTCCTTTGCTGAGGGTAAAGGAGATATGGATGCGTTTGTTGCTGAAGCTTCTCAGATCGATGGGATCCACCAGACCGATCCTGATGGCTGGAACTGCAAGATCCGCCATGATAAAAAGACTGTTGTTCTCAATAAGGTGATCGATGCTGCGATACGCAGCGGTCTGGAAATTGAACATATCACGAATGAAGAACCGTCACTGGAAGAGATATTCCTTATGCTGACGGGCAAGGAACTCAGAGATCAGAAATAAGGTAGGCGATGTAATATGTTCTGGCTGTTATGGAAAAAAGAAATAAAAGTATTCTTTACTAATAAAGGAAATCTCGTATTTATGATCCTCCTTCCGATCCTGCTGATCTCGATATTCAGCTTTGCACTCGGTGACTATATCAAGGGGGATTATGGCACATTTAAAAATGGTCAGGTGTTTTACTTGCAGGATGGTGCCACGGATCAGATGAACAGCCGATTTGATGCGATTTCCAAAAAGATCACGGAACAGACTGGTGTTTCGTTTACGGAAGTGACAGATGCTGAGCAGGCGAAGAAGGATGTGGAATCAAGCAAAGCTTATGGTCTGATCACGATCGGCAGTGAGTCGTTCTCCTATTTCCGTTCATCGTTCAATGAACCTCAGGGCGGACAACTGGTAAGGACTTTGTTCACGGAGCTTGCCAGGGACGGTGTGACATCTGTAGAAACAACATCGGGAAACGCTCCGTCTATCAAACGTACTGTGATTGAAGGCAGTCATCTGGATTCAAAAGTGTATTACACTTTTGCGGCACTGACGTTTTCAATACTTTTCATGGGTGTTCTTGTCGGACATTCTGTCTTTGACGAAAAAGAACTTGGTACGCTCACAAGGATAAGGATGTCCAAAGCAGGTGTCAGAATTGTTGTTGTTGTCAAGATCCTGACCGGTATCCTGTGTGGAGCTGGGCAGATCCTTTCTGCGTTTGTCTTTTCTAATCTTGTGCTTAAAGTAGATTGGGGGGATAAGCTGCCGCTGATACTGCTGGTATTGCTTTGCCTGGTGACACTCAGTTCAACATTCGGAGCAGTAGTGGGTAGTTTTGCACCTAACAAATCCATGTGTCAGAGTACTGTCATGATGACAACCATGCTCTGCGGATATCTGGGCGGAGCTATCACTCCGTTGTATCTTCTTGAGAATATGCCGATCCTTGGTTATATTGTTAAGATCAGTCCGCTTTACTGGACTAACCAATCTATGACCTACCTGTACAACGGTGTTGTTAACAGCAAATTCGGTATTACGATTAGTGTGCTTCTGGGTCTGACAGCTCTGCTTCTGATCGTGTATGCAATATTCACAGCTAAGTTATCGGTCAATGTAAGTACACCTGTTGCTAAAACAGTGAAAAAGGAGGGAAAGACGGCATGAAAAATATTATCCGTAATACTGTGCTGATCTTTCGGAAGAATAAGGAGTTTATCTATCTTATTACGATTCAGCCGGTCATGATCTTTCTGCTGATGTCCTTTCTGCTGCCGTATTCCACAGCGCACAATATCGCTGTCATAAATACAGACGGCGGTGCGGCGAGCGCTGCGATAGAGGAATCTGTAAAACGTCTGGAGGGTGTAGAATTTCAGAACGTTAAGTTGGAGGATGCTGCAGAAAAACTGCTTTCCTCTAATATTGAACTGGCGGTGGTTATACGTGAGGGTACTGATGCTGATGATCCACAGGTAGAGATAATGAGCCTTGGAAATTCCGAAGTCGAACGTTCTGTGACGCTTTGTGTGGAGCAGGCACGTGAAGAAAATCCTGACAGCAGTTTGACAGAAGTCAATTCTGTTAAAAAGAAGGGCATGACAGTTGCTAATTCTCTGGGATTCATGATCTTCAAGACGCTGACGTCTGCGAATCTGCTGGCAGCCCTTATTATTCAGGAGCGCAACCGTCGTATGCGTGACCGTATTCTTTTGAGCAAGACCACAACAGGCGTCTACCTCGGCGGTATGGCAATGGTCTATCTGTTCTTTATGATGATCGGATCGGTAGTATATTATCTGGCAGGTCTGTTATTCCGATTTGATTTCGGTATGAGGCATTCGATCGGATTCCTGCTGGTATTGTTTACGGCTAATGTATTATCGGTCACACTTTATCTTTTTGCATCGACACTGGTCAAGAAAGAGGATTCACTCTGGCCGCTGGCATCATTTGTGATCTTGCCTATGTCACTGTTTTCGGGCGTTCTGTTTCCGTATGAATTTATGCCGAAGGCGATGAAGGCAGTTGGTGCATTTATGCCGCAGCGATGGATCGCACACGGGATAGAGTCGATCCAGGAAACTGGTTCTATAGCAGCAGGTATCCCGGATATGGCTTTGGTGCTGGGACTTTCGGCACTCCTGTACATTGTGGCTGTTATCCGTACAAAGCGGATCCAGCCTTCCTGATATATTTGATAAACAAGGTTCCTATGATCGGAGGAGGTCATTAATGGTTAAAGATTATGAAGCAGCAGGCTATTGGGAAAAGAAGACCCTCTGGGACAGACTTGAGGAGTGGAAAAACAGCTATGCAGATAGATGTGCATTGGTGGATGAAGATATCCGTATCAGCTATCAGCAATTGTATGACCACGCACTGCAGTATGCTGCAGCATTTGCGGCAGACGGTATACACGAAGGAGATACTGTTGCGGTACAGCTTCCTAATTGCGCAGCGTTTGTGGAAATGGTGTTCGGCTTGTTCCGGATAGGTGCAGTTCCTATCTTTGTTTTGCCGGCGCACCGTGAAAAAGAGATAACAGGTATTTTTAATGCGGCTTCTCCGAAGGCATACATAACTGCGAGAACTTTTTTGGGCTTTGATTATACAGCTATGGCAGAACGAATCCTGAAAGAGCGTTCTGATCAGCAGATAAGATACTATGTTGCGGATGAACTGCAAAACACAGCAAAGCTCGCTGATGTGACAACACTTTCCTCTGACGGACCTTGCTACAGGGATACAGCATTTCTGCTGTTATCAGGTGGAACAACAAATACCCCTAAACTGATCCCCAGGACGCATTGTGACTATGCGTATAATTTCCGTATGGCTGCAGAGAAAAGCTGGCTGGATTCGGACAGTGTCTATCTGGTGACACTTCCGATCGAGCATAATTTCCCGTGGGGAATGCCGGGTGTACTGGGAACCCTTTCTGTAGGCGGCAAAGTAGTTATCGCCAAAACATCGAGCTTTGACGAAGTTTTTCCGCTGATAGAGGAGGAGAAGGTAACTATCACCGCAGCTGTACCGGCTGTCCTTCAGACCTGGCTGGAAGCACTGGAATGGGAAGATTCCTATGATCTGGGATCGCTGCGACTGATCCAGGTGGGAGGTGCAAAGCTTCTCGATTCGATAGCAAGAAAAGTCAGACCTGCTTTTAATTGTACCTTACAGCAGGTGTTTGGCATCGCTGAGGGGCTGATCACTTTTACATCTCCCGATGATACGGAGGATATAATCACCACCTGCCAGGGCAAACCGTTGAGTGAAGGCGATGAGATACGAATTGTTGATGAGCAGGAGCAGGATGTTGAAGATGGTGAATTCGGACAGCTTCTTATGAAAGGGCCTTACACTATACGCGGCTATTACGGATGCCCTGAATTCCAATCGGATATTTTTACTGAGGACGGATTTTTCCGTACAGGTGACAAGGCGTGTATCACTAAAGAAGGGAACCTGCTGGTGGACGGTCGTATTACTGATCAGATCAACCGCGGAGGAGAAAAGGTAATGCCCACGGAGATCGAGGAACTTCTGCTGGAGCATGAAGCTGTACAGGAAGCGATCGTTGTCCCTGTCCCTGACGAACAGTTCGGTCAGAAAAGCTTTGCTTTTCTGAAATGCAGCCGTGAAGTATCTTTTGCAGAGGTGTATGAATTTTTAAAGTCCAGAAGACTTGCAAGATACAAATATCCTGACTATATCCGCTTTTTGGACAGGATACCTCTTACCAATATGGGAAAAACCAATCGCGCAGAATTAAAGAAAATGGCAGTGGAGGACATAAATGAAAGAACTTGAAGCCAAACAATATCTGTTGGATCTGTTGCCTGCGCATACAGAGATAACTGACGACACAAACCTCATAGAAGCAGGACTGGATTCGCTGAGTATCATGAAGCTTAACAGCATCTGGCGCAAAGCAGGTTCAAAAGTATCATTTGCAAAGCTTATCTCTGATCCGTTTTGGAGTGCCTGGAGAAGCTATCTTAACTTTGAGTCAGATACCTCATCGGCAGATCAGTCTCTACAGTCTGCATCTTCCGAGGTAAATGATCCGTCCGCTCCGTTTCCTCTTACACAAGTGCAGTATGCATACTGGGCAGGCAGACAAAAACATCAGATCCTTGGGGGATTTGGGTGTCATTGTTATGTCGAACTGGATGGTACGGATATCGACACGCAGCGTCTGGCAAAGGCATGGTCACTGCTGTTGATGCGGCATCCGATGCTGAGGGTGAGATTTTTAGATGACGGTACCCAGCAGTATATGTCTGAGCCATACAATAAGGATATTACTATATATGATCTTCGTGATTGTGATCCTGATCAGGCAGAGCAGGAATTGATTTCGATCCGTTCAGGTCTCAGTCACAGACAGTTCAGGATAGAACTTGGTGAAGTTGCGGGTCTTGGTATAGCACTCCTTCACAATAACAGACATCGTATTTTCTTTGATGTTGATCTGCTTGTGGCGGATGTGCATTCTTTCCAGATCATTCTGAATGATCTTGGCAGACTATACCGTGAACCGATAAATACCATATCTGACTTTCATTTTGGAACGTATCTCCGTAAGGAAGCAGAGCAAAATCGAAGTGCATTGGAAAATGACCGCAATTACTGGATGCAGAAGATTGATACTATGCCTCTGGCACCGGTGCTTCCGCTTGCAAAAGAGCCGTCATCGGTCAAGGATGCCTATTTTACAGCGAGAAAACACAAACTTCCGGAAAAAGTATGGAAGTGCCTTAAAGCTCAGGCATCGAAGTACGGTGTGACGCCTTCGATGGTATTGCTTTGTGTCTACGGGTTAGGTATAGCTAACTATTCGGAACAGCCTGATTTTCTGATCAATATCCCGACTTTTAATCGTAATACCGAGATCAGTGGTATCGAGGATGTTGTTGCAGATTTTACAAGACTGAGCTTGCTGCCTTTTCATAAGAAGGATGGTGAGAGTTTTGCGGAAACTGTCAGAAGAACAGCAGCAGATTTCTATGAGATCATGGAACATCCCGCATACTCAGGTGTAGAGATAATTCGAGAACTGAATAGGAAATACGGTCAGGAAATGCCTGTTGCACCTGTAGTATTTGCCTGCAATATTGAAACATCACTTACAGATCATATTGTTGAAACGACCCTTGGAACGTGGAATTATATCATCTCTCAGACACCTCAGGTATGGCTCGATTTTCAGATGTATGAGGATCACGGTTCACTGCTGCTGAAATGGGATAGTGTACGTGAATTATTTGATCCGGAATTCCTGGATCTGATGTTTGCAGATCTGACGGCATTCCTGGAGAAAGCAGCTGAATGCGACTGGAACAGTGAGATACTGTGCAGAAGGCATGATCTGCTGCAGGTGGACATCCCACAGGATGCAAATATCTACAGCGACTATGAGATACATGAAGGATTTTTTGAAACAGCCGTAAACGATCCCGATCTGCCAGCACTTATCAATGCTGTAACAGGTGAGGAACTGTCCTATGGACAGGCAGCAAAAGCGGCTCTCGGTATCGCACACGAACTGCAGGAGCGGGGATTCTGCGGAGAAAAGATCGCGGTCATGATGCCGCGTGGTATACGTCAGATAATTGCGATACTTGGCATAGTTGCATCAGGAAACTGTTATGTTCCTGTAAATCCGGAATATCCCCATGATAGGCAGGCGTATATTTTTGAGAAGGCTTCAATACAGTATGCGCTTACGTCAGAGATCTGCAAGGATAATATCAGCGACAAGGTGCAGGCTCTGATCACCGATAATATCGAACCTGCCGAAGAGATCGCAGACTGGAAACACTCTTCTCCCGACAGTTCGGCATATATTATTTTTACCTCCGGTTCTACAGGTAATCCCAAAGGAGTGGAGATCAGCCATCGCAGTGCTGTAAATACGATCCGTACGATCAATGAACAATATGGTATAGAGAAGAATGACAGGGTACTTGCTGTTTCGGCAGTGGATTTCGATCTTTCTGTATACGATATCTTCGGGACATTGAGTGCTGGAGCAGGTCTGGTCATACTTGATGATGCACATAAAAAAGATGCATTGTTCTGGCATCAGACAGTGACACGCTTTGGTGTTACGTTCTGGAATTCTGTACCTGCTTTTGTGGAAATGCTCTGTATTGTTACCAAAGAGCAGGATCGTCCTCTGGATAGTCTGCGGCATATTCTTATGTCCGGTGACTGGATAGCTGTTGATCTTCCCGAACGCTTGCAGAAGGTTGCGCCGAATGCGAAAGTAGTATCACTTGGCGGAGCAACAGAAGCTGCTATATGGTCGAATTTCTTCGATGTTAAGCTTCCGATCCCTTCAGGCTGGCGGTCTATTCCTTATGGAAGTGCTCTAAAGTATCAGAAATACCGTGTAGTTGATGAAAAAATGCACGATTGCCCTCCTTATAAAAAGGGAGAATTACTGATCGGCGGCATTGGTCTGGCTATTGGATATGTAGGAGATGAAAAACTCACAGCAGAACGTTTTATATACGATCAGGGTGAACGCTGGTATAGAACAGGTGACTTTGGACGTTACTGGGCAGACGGAACTATCGAATTTCTTGGCAGAAATGACGATCAGGTAAAACTTAACGGCTACAGGATCGAACTTGGCGAGATAGAACAGCATCTCAGCCGCTATAAAGGGATCCGTGAAGCCAAAGCTGTTGTGATCACCAGAAATGCAGGTCAGAGTCTGACGGTATTTATTTGTCCTGAAAATCCTGATGATACACCCGATGAAGCTGAATTACGTTCTTATCTTCAGAAAAAAATACCACATTATATGATACCGAACCGCTTTGTGACCGTATCGGAATTGCCGCTGAACAGGAACGGAAAGGTCGATGTCAAGGCTCTGAGATCTATGGAAACAGCGATCGGTGAAGAACGGAAGCTGGAATTGCCTCATCCGGGAATGGAGTCAGAAATTGCAGAGGAATGGATAGCTATTCTGCAGATCGGAAGGGTGGATAGGAATACGTCGTTCTTTGAACTGGGCGGCGATTCACTGACTGCGACATCTCTTTGTATGCGGCTCAGAAAAAAGATTGATATTGCTATACCTCTTGAAAAGATGTTTGAGTGGAAAACGATACGTCTTCAAGCGGAAGGGATCGAAAAGATGCAGAAGAGTGCTGCACAGCGTCCGGAACATCTTCCCAAGGTGGAGCATGAAGAAAAGAAACGTTTTGAGAAATTTGAATTGTCGGATATTCAGACCGCGTACTGGCTCGGGAAAACAGGTGACTATGCACTAAGCGGCATCAGTACTGTGTTCTATTATGAGCTAGAAACCGGCATATTGGAACCTGACCGCCTGCAGCAGGCACTCAGAAAACTCATTTACCGACATGATATGATGCGCACTGTATTGATCAAAGGCGAGGCAATGCAGCAGGTACTGGCAACCGTACCTGAATATACGATACCCGTCACGGATCTGACGGTCTCGGGTCAGACACCCGAACAACTCCGTGAGGAGATGTCACATCCTGTTTTTGATGAAAGTGTTTGGCCGCTGTTCAAGATGCATCTGGTCAGAATATCTGAAAGTACTATGCGTCTTATGATGTGCTTTAACAATATAATCTACGATGGTTACAGTATTGCTATACTTCTGGATGAGCTGGGAACATTTTACCGTGAACCTGAACGCCCTGTGACCCGTGAATCTATAACATTCCGCGATTATCTTGAAACGATGCGAAATTGGAAACGCGGTAAGGAATATGAGGCAGACAGAGAGTACTGGATGCAACGTGCAGAAACTATGCTGCCTGCTCCCGAACTGCCTGTTGTGCAGGGATCCGATAGAATTGCAGGGGAGCGGCTTTCACATATTGAAGCACGTTTGAGTGCTGCACAGTACGAGCGTTTGCGAAGCAAGGCTGCTGCTCTGGATATTACACCGACAGCTGTGCTGCTGTCTGCTTATGGGGCAGTGCTGGCAGGCTGGAGCAAAACCAGACATTTTACCCTTAATCTGACCAGATTCAATCGTATTCCGTTCAGTGATGAGATACATCAGGTGGTTGGAGATTTTACTTCGCTGGTGCTGGCAGATATTGACTGCAGACCTGAACTTTCCATTACAGAATTTATGCAGGAAACCCAGAAGAAACTGGCAGAAGATCTTTCACATCCCTATTACAGCGGTGTGGATGTCTTGAGGGAATATGCCAGAAGAAACGAGATAGTCGGCAAGGAAAGTATGCCGATCGTATTTACAAGCGCATTGGGATTTGCGGGAAAAGTTACCCGTGAACACGCACTTGGACGTCGTGTGTATAATTCCTCGCAGACACCGCAGGTGTGGCTGGATCATCAAGTGATGGATGATGAAAATGAACTGATACTATCATGGGATTATGTCGAAAAACTGTTTACGAACGGCATGATCGAAGATATGTTTAATACTTATGTACAACTACTAGAAGAACTTGCAAAGGATGATGAGATATGGGATAAAAAACGCGATTATCTTCACATTCCTTATATGGAGGAACGTCAGCTTGCAAATTGTACCGATGCACCTGTTTCAGAACTGACGTTGTTGGATCTGTTTGCACAGAATCTGCCTGACGGAGAAAAACGTATTGCGATACGTACAACGGATCGGGATCTTACCTACGGTGAAATAGATAAGATATCATCGTGTATCGCTGAAACACTGATCAACAACGGTGTGAAGCCGAATACACTGGTCGCTGTTGTTATGGACAAGGGCTGGGAACAGATCGCTGCAGCGGTTGCAGCACATAAAAGCGGTGCTGCCTACTATCCGATAGATATCAACTTCCCGTCCGAACGCATACAGGAACTTTTGGAGATGGGAGAAGTTACAGTCGTTCTTACGCAGTCGTCTGCCGTACGGAAATGGGATACCACACGGTATCTGACCATTGATGTGGATCTGGCAGACAGCAGCAGTAAGATAGAAGCGACGGTACACGTATCACCTGATGATCTTGCCTATGTCATCTGCACATCAGGAACGACAGGAACACCCAAGGGTGTAGAGATCACGCACAGAGGCGCAGTAAATACGATCCTGGACGTAAATCGAAGGTTCAGTATCATCGCTCAGGACAGCACGATCGCTCTTTCAAATCTGAATTTCGATCTTTCAGTGTATGATATTTTTGGAATGTTTCAGGTCGGTGGAACTATCGTTGTTCCGGATGCCGAAAAAAGAAAAGAACCTAAGCATTGGATACACCTGATCGAAGATCTTGGAGTGACTGTCTGGAACACTGTTCCGATGTATATGGAGATGCTGGTGACATATGCTGAGAATACAGCTCCGTTTCACTGCGGGCTGCAAAAGGTTCTGCTGAGCGGAGACTGGATCGCGCCTACTCTGCCTGACAGAATGCGAAAACTATGGGGTGATATGGATATCATTAGTCTGGGTGGCGCAACAGAAGCATCGATCTGGTCGAATTATTATGTAACACATGGAATCTGCGGCGAAATGAGGAGCATCCCTTATGGCAGACCGCTGACGAATCAGAGATTCTATGTTTTGGATGATTGTATGCAGGATCGTCCTGTGCTTGTACCCGGAAAGCTGTACATCGGCGGACTTGGACTTGCACGCGGCTATTGGAAACAAGCTGAGAAGACCCGTGAAAAATTTGTTGCCAATCCTGTGACGGGAGAGCGGCTGTATGATACGGGAGATATGGGACGTTACCTGCCCGGCGGAGAGATAGAATTTCTTGGAAGAAGCGATCATCAGGTAAAGATAGGCGGATACCGTATCGAACTAGGAGAGATCGAGAACGTTCTTGAACGTATCGAAGGGATAAGGAATGCTGTTGTGACGGTTGTTGAACAGAACAATTCCAGACAGTTAGGCTGTCATCTTATACTGGATGAAAACGGAAAGAGATCCTTAATGCTTCCTGATGAAAACAGTACAACAGTACTTCCTATCAGACAAGATTTCTTTGAAAAAACGGTCATTCCTAAGGAGGACATCGATCAGATACAGATATTCCATCAGGCGATGGATGCGGTTTCGATGGAGCTCGTTCTTTCTTTTATCGGAAGAGGAACATTTGATGCGCATAGTATACGTCAGAGCATTGCTCCGGAATATGTACATATGACAGAGCAGTGGTGTGAATATCTCTGTGCTGACGGATTGCTGGAACAGCAGGGCGATGGTTACATCTGGAAACAGGATCCGTTTGAATATTATAAAGATCAGGCATCGGGGAACGAACTGCGTAATGATCAGTATCGTATGTGGCTCGGTGAGATCCGTGAAAGGCTTGAAAAATATCAGACTGCGTACAGCGATGTACTGAAAGGACACAAGGAAGCGATCTCATTCTATCTTGAAGATGACGGCGGACTGACACCAAAGGTATTCGGAAAATATGCGGTGTATGACGGAAAAGCAGCTTCAGCAGTAAATGAACTTGTGACAGAATGGTGCAGGGAGGCAAAGCAGCCGCTTCAGATACTCGAACTTGGTACACGAGTACAACCTCTGCTGGAAAAACTGTATCCGTTGGTTGAAACGTATCATGCTGAGTATACCTACATGGATGAATCAGACACATTCCTGAAGCAGGCAGAAAAGCTCATTACAGAACACGACCATTTGCATCTGCTTGAAAAGGATATTGAACAGATCTGTGAGATCGGAGAAAATGATCTGCTTGCCGATGTTATTTTAGCAAACAATACACTTCACAGACGCTGTAATCTTGACAAGGTCATGGATAATGTCAGCGGATCATTGAAAACAGGCGGAATGCTTATTATGATCGAACAGGTACAGATACGCAGGTTTGTACGGAATGTGATCGGTATCTATGAAACAGAGGAACCGGATCGTCAGCTTTTCCTGAACGATACGCAGTGGTGCTCTGTACTTGAACGGCATGGGTTCCGTATCGAAGGAATATTGCCTGTCGGTGAGACACATATAATATCTGCAAGCTATCAGGGAATCCACAGGCATACTGATGTGGAGAAGCTACGCACACTTGCGGGAACACTTCTGCCGGATTATATGGTACCGCGCTATTACAAGGTATTTGAAAACTATCCTGTGAGCAGTAATGGCAAGGTGGATCGCAAGCAGCTGGCTAAACTTCTGGAGGTGATAGAAGAACCGCAGGAGCAGAGAATGACAGCCCCTGAGAATGAGACTGAACAGCTTTTGCAGGAGATCTGGAAAAAGTGTCTGGATCAGGAGAATATAAGTACAGAGGACACTTTCTTTATGCTTGGCGGTGATTCGCTAAAAGCGATCCGGTGCATCAACGAGATACAGAAGCAATTCAGCATTACCCTGAGTCTCAAGCAGATTTTTCAGAACCAGACTATCCGTGCACTGGCAGCCATTATCGATAAGCAGCGTGATGATGGCAATGACGAGATCGGAGAGATCTGATTCGATACCGATCATAACCCGACAAAAAATAAGATGCGCTGCTGTCTTTTGCAGCGCATCAGTTTAAAATTTATATTATAAAGGAAGTATTTTTATGAGTATTTCAAAAACAAATCACAGAAAGACAATTGGATTCAAGGATGTAGTTACTGTTGTACTGTTTTCAGTACTTACTTTTATTGTCAGCTTAGTGACAGCTATCCCGTTTTCGGGCAGTGTATATGGAATGTTGTTTGGCGGCTATGCGCTGATGGCACTCATCTGCGGTCCGATCTATCAGATCATGATCAACAAAGCTCCCAGAATAGGTACACAGATCTTGTTCTTTTCAGTAAAGGCACTGTATATGCTGATCTGTGGTCAGCTGCTGACAGCTGCGGTATTCTTTGTCGGAGGTCTGATCTGTGAGGCGATCTGTCTTGGCGACGGCTACAGAAACATGGTAAAAAGTACCGCAGCCTATGCTCTTCACACGACCCTGTACGGCTTTGGTTCATTCTTCCCGGCAATATTCCTGACAGAGTCATACTCAGCAAGGATGACTGCAGCAGGAGCATCTCCCGAGTCCGTTGCCGCAACTATCGGTGTTTATCATCAGCCGCTGACAATGCTGGGTGTAGCAGTGGTTCTGATAGCGTTTTCTATTATTGGCGTATTAATTGGTACAAAGATGTTCCGTAAGCACTTTGCACCTGCTGGCATCGCCTGAGTGATGAAAAAAACGGATATTGATACCCGTGTTGCTTTCATTGTTATGGTGGCAGCAGCGTGTCTGATCTTTGCACTTAAAACAGAAGCAGCATTGGTAAGTCTTATGGTGATACTGGTACTCTGGCTTGTTGTTTCAGGTTATCCGAAGGAGGCGCTGAAAAATGCGGTATTGTTTGCGGTACTATGGGGTCTGGTGTTCCCTCTGAGCCGTAACCCGCATCTTGGCAGCCTGGCGATGATCTGTATTTATGCCAGAAGAATGCTGCTGCCATTCATGGCGGCAGTGCCAATAAGCCGCGGTTCTACTGGAAAACTGATCGCGACACTTTCAAGGATACGTGTACCGCGGATAGTCACGTTGTCGATCTCGATCATGTTCAGGTTTCTGCCTACGATAGGGACAGAGTACCGTCTGATCCGTGATTCACAGAAATTCCGCGGCATAGGGACAAATATACTGACAGTGGTCATTCATCCGTACCGCACACTGGAATACATACTGGTACCGTTGCTGATCCGCACCAGTAAAGTGGCAGATGAATTATCTGCAGCGGCAATGGTCAGAGGGATGAGCCTGAATGGAACGATGAATCCTTATACAGAAGTCAGATGGAAGAAAACAGATACGCTCCTGACTCTTTTGTATGGAGCCGCAGTCAGTGGGAGCATCGTTCTTGACAGAACATTACAGGGAGTAGGATAAGGTTGCTGGAATTAAACGATATATCTTTTCGGTATGGTCTTGCTGAAGAAGAAAAGGAGAAAGATCTTCAGGATATCGATCTGAAGATCTATGACGGTCAGTTCATAGTGTTTGCAGGAGAGAGCGGATGCGGAAAGACGACTCTCTCAAGGATAATGAATGGCTTATGCCCCTCATTTTATGAGGGCGATTTGTCAGGAAGCTACTTTATTGACGGAGAAAATGCAGAAAATAAGACTATTGATCAGATCGGACTTAATATAGGCAGTGTTTTTCAGGACCCGCGAAGTCAGTTTTTTGCTACAAATTCTACGGATGAGATCGTACTTGCTATGGAGAACCGTGCATACGATCGGGATGTTATGCGTACACGTCTGAAGGAAGTATCACAACGGATGGATATGGGATCTCTGCTCGATAAGTGTATGTTCATGATGTCAAGCGGTGAAAAGCAAAAGATAGCCATCGCATCCGTATGCACAGTGAAACCAAAGGTGATCATGCTGGATGAACCGTCTGCAAATCTTGACCCGGAAGCTATGGAGAATCTTGCAGGGATGCTGGAAGAACTAAAGCAGGAAGGTTATACGATACTGGTACTGGAACACAGACTGTATTATCTTCGGAAACTCATGGATAGGCTGATAGTGCTCAGCGGCGGTCGCATAATACGGGATATTGACAGTACAGCGATCGCTAAGCTGACCGGAAAGCAGATGGAATCACTCGGTCTGCGTGTACTGGAGGAGACAAGACTGCAATATTCACCTCTGGCGGCTGAGGATGACTCACCGTTTGTTGAAATGAAACATATAAGCTACAAAGTCAAGCGCAAAGAGATACTGAGTGATATCAATATCCGCGTTCAGAAAGGTGAGATCCTTGCACTGACAGGTCAAAACGGTGCAGGTAAATCCACAACCTGCCGCATACTTTCAGGACTTGTTAAGGAGTCAGGCGGTGAAGTATATATCAACGGACAAAAATGCAGTAAAGGAAAGCGGATAAGACACAATTTCTTTGTGCAGCAGGATTCGGATTATCAGCTGTATGCTTCAACGGTCTACGAGGAGATCACTCTCGGTATCCGTTCAAGGAATATTGACCGTGATGAAGTTATCGGGCTGCTGGAACGTCTGCATCTGAGGCAGTATGTAAACAGGCACCCCGGTTCACTGTCCGGAGGACAGAAACAGCGCGTTCTGATCGCAGCTTCCATTCTCAAGAAGAAGGAACTTCTGATCCTTGATGAGCCTACCAGCGGATTGGATGGAAAGCATATGCGAGAACTTGCTGTGCTGCTTCGGGATATTGCAGGAAAGGGGACAACTATACTGCTGATCACGCATGATATGGAATTTATTTCTCTCGTTGCAGACAGCACTGTTGAATTGGCAAACGGCAAGACTTCCGAAAAACGGAAGATACTGCGCCGTATTCCACAAGAATAAGGAGAAAACGCAGAAAATGTTTCTGCGTCTTAAAAAATTGGATATGAATAAATGGATTAATCACATAGTAGATCACAAGGAAAGCAGGATAAATTTGTTCTGCTTTCCTCATGCCGGTGCCAGTTCCGCATTTTTTGCAAAATGGGGATCTTATTTTACGGAGCAGATCAATCTCCGAACGATCCAGTACCCGATGAGGGATCTGCGATATCAGGAGCCAATGCCCGGATCTATTCAGGAAATGGCACAGAATCTTGCGATGGAAGGCGCAGAACTTTTCTGTGAACCTTTCGCTTTTCTCGGACATTGTGCAGGCGGGATCATAGCCTATGAAACGGCAGCCGCACTGAAACGTTACTTTAATATTGAACCTGCATACCTGGTGATATCTTCGGCGATCTCTCCGGGAACAACGCATCTTGTATCTACCGCTGCCATGAGCGATGAAGAATTCTGTCGACACTACAGTGTGACGGAGGATATGTTCGGCGGGAATGAGGATCTGATGCGATTTTTTCTGCCGATCATGCGTGCCGACTATGAATTGTGTGAGCGTTATGAAAGCGGTATAGCAGAACGTCTGGAATGCCCCATATTCGCTGTGTGCGGAGCACAGGATCCACAGATCGAACGTATCGAAGATGTTGAGGATTGGCAGAATTATACTGACGGTCCATTTGAACTATGCCTGACAAAAGGAGATCACTTCTATTTTCAGAATGATCCCGGAACTATTTGCAGGAAGATCGAAGAGAAACTGCTTGCCTGCAATGCAGGATATGAGATCGACGAAATTTAAGGAATGTCAAACCCAATCGAAAGGAGTTATAGAATGAATCAGCAGGTCGTGCGTGATATGGATATTGCTGTCATCGGAATGGCTGGACGTTTTCCACATGCTGCGAACATAGAGGAATACTGGAAAAATATCAGCGAGGGAAAGGACTGCATCGATCGTACCGGCGTGAAGAAAGAAAATTTCGTGGACGCTTACGGACAGCTCGATGATATGTATTTTTTTGATGCAGAATTTTTTGGTGTGAATCACAGTGATGCAGTTTGCATGGATCCGCAGTTCCGTATCGTAATGGAATGTGTTTATCACGGTTTGGAGGATGCAGGTTATGCACAGGATACAGGAGATCGTGAGATCGGACTGTTTCTGGGAGCAGATGAAAACTATTATGTCTGGAATCATTACTATAGCAAGAAGTACAGTGGGCAAACTTTTGACCGTGTATCAATGTTTCTGCAGAATACACTGGCAAGCAGCATTTCCTATAAGCTGGATCTGCAAGGTCCGTCGATGGTGATGCGTGCTGCTTGTGCCACATCACTTGCTACAGTTCATTACGGCATACAGAGTCTGCTGAACTATGAATGCAATCTGGTTGTTGCAGGCGGTGTGAATATCCGTGAATATGATGAAGGATACCAGATAGTTGACGGAGTTTCCTCCTCCAGCGGTGCACTGAGGGCGTATGATGAAAATGGGGACGGTTATGTTCCGGGTAATGGTATGGGAGTTTTGGTAATGAAGCGGGCAGAAGATGCTATCCGCGACGGAGATCATATCTACGCACTGCTTAAATCCAGCGCATTGGTCAACGATGGAAGCAGGAAAGCAGGATATCATGCCTCCAGTGTGCAGGGAGAAGCAGAAGCGATGGTGAAGGCTCTGGAACTGTCAGGTGTTTCTCCTGAGGACATACAGTATATTGAAGGCCACGGTACAGCAACCCCACTTGGAGATCGTGTGGAGATCCAGGCGATCGACCGTGCTTATGGATCATTTACAGGAAACTATCAGGTGGAGATCGGTTCAGTGAAATCCAACATAGGGCATCTTAATGTTGCTGCAGGTATCGCCGGGCTGATAAAAACGATCCTCTGTGTTGAAAAGGGTATGATCCCGCCAACTATCAATTTTGCAAAAGAAAACCCTGAACTTCTGAAATATCAAGGAAAGATCAGTGTCAGTACATCGCTGCATCCGTGGAAGAAAAACGGAGTCAGACGTGCTGCTGTCAGCTCATTCGGATTTGGCGGATCTGATGCTCATGTTATAGTAGAACAAGCACCGGAAGTACATAAATCGGCACCACAGGCTATGGATCATTTCTTAGTTCCTGTCAGCGGTATCACGGAAGCAGCTCTTGAACGGAATATTGAGCTTCTGAAAGCCTTTATTGCCAAGCATCATGATATGACGGCAGAGATTGCCTATACCTATCAGGTCGGGAAACGGCATTGTAGGTGCCGCAGTTACCTGATACTGGATGCACACGGGGAGATCGTCACTGAATCCGTGAACGATATGTTCTTACGTCTGAAATCACTGGGAGAACGTTATGTCGGCGGAGAGGATATTGACTGGAATGCTGAATGGGAACAGAAACCTTCAAGGATACCGACAACCGGATATGCGTTTGAAAGAACGGAATACAAACATCCGGAAACCGAGTTCGTATCA
Organism: Ruminococcus albus 7 = DSM 20455; assembly: GCF_000179635.2. Taxonomy (NCBI): domain Bacteria; kingdom Bacillati; phylum Bacillota; class Clostridia; order Eubacteriales; family Oscillospiraceae; genus Hominimerdicola; species Hominimerdicola alba. Next base: position 983,606 of record NC_014833.1, read on the forward strand.
GCACAGAGAACATCTGTCAAAAAGCGTGTACTGATCCAGGATGGTCTTTCGGACAGCCGATATGCATTAAGTTCGTATATTGCTAAACGTCCGGAGGTCAAACTCTATCTTGCAGAAAGAGAGGATCGTAACCGTAGTTTTGTGATCGGTGATCCGTCGGAAGTATGGCAGAAAACCTCCCAAAATGCAGAAAGATTGTGTGAGGCTTCACAGATCCACCTCATAGGAGCTGATAGTTCGGCAAAACAGGATATGGAACAGTTGTGCCGTTTAGGTGCAGCATATTTTCTTAGTGTATGCCGTTTTTCAGGATCGCATCTTACTATGCATCAATGGATGGCAGATAATGAATTTCTCACTGAGAATGTGCATTTTCTGAGGTTCATTATCGGACTGATCAGGGATGCTTCCATTCTGATAACAAAGGATGACAGGCTCACACTACTGAATGCTGAGAAGATGAAGGAGATGGGCGGAGCATTTGATGCAGCTGTCATTACATTCTGTAAGGATCATCCTGAATTTGCAGATATTGCAGAACTTCTGGCAGAAAGTGTGCATCACTACATGGAATTTGCACAGGGCAAGAGAAACGGTAATGATATTCTGCGTCAAGGCGGCAGCATCAACAGTTTACAGAACGTAGGACAGACCGCTACAACAGAAACTGTTTATTGCAAACTTCTGGCACAGATCCTGAAGCAGGGCAAACAGAGCGGCAGCGAATTGTCTGTAATGGAGATAGGCGGCGGTACCGGTCAGCTGACAGGAGAGATCGTTAAACAGCTTGGCTCTGAACAGCTGCGCTACCTGTTCACTGATGTTGGCAAGGGATTCGTGCAGAATCAGAGATTGTCAGCTAAGCAGAATCAATGGGATTTTATGGAGTTCTCGGTCGTGGATGCAATGGAAGATCTCACAATGCAGGGTATTGCCAAGGACAGTTTGGATGTTATGGTAGAAGATAATATGCTGCATCTGCTAAAGGATCTGCCTGCTGGACTTAAAAATATCCGTCAGGTACTAAAACCGGGAGGATATCTGGCGGCTGTCCAGGTAATTCTCACTTACGATGTACAGGAATGTGTATTTGGTATACTTCCCGGCTGGTGGAATTATAAAGATTCAGTTCCTGCACGTGAACGGCCTTACTTGAGTATAGAGGAATGGAAACGCTGCTTCCGCGAAGCAGGCTTTGAATTGGTGCTGTCTTTTCCCGAAACCGATGCACCTGAATTGACAAATACGGCGATCTTCCTGTTGCGAAAACCTGAAAATGCTGAAGGAACACTGGATGTGGTCAGAGAGGAACGCCTTGCGTCCCTGCAGAAAAATGCAGGTTCTGCGCAGGTCATGTTCTATAGGAATGAAGATGAACTTGCTCAGATCTGCAATAGTCTTTTTGATGCTGAACAGCTTCTTTGCGAAGATACGTGTAAGATAACAGCAGTGGATACTGTACAGAAAAAGAGTGCAGAAACAACGCTTCTGGATGAATTGAAAACCATCGCTACTGAGATCCTGAATATTGATGATATCGCGGTCGATGAAGATATTATGGACTATGAATTTGATTCACTTTCTGTCCTTATACTTAATGCTAATATCAAGGAGAAATATCACACAGATATTGGGATAGCTTCTTTGTATGAACTTGGTTCACTTCGTAATATATCGGAATATCTTGAAAACAGGATGTCACAGGAAAGTGAAGGCGGCATGGATCATGGAGATCAGTCAGCTGCTGAAGAGGAAAAATACAGTCCTGAGGATCTTCTGGATGAATTGTTTGAATGAGGTAAAGTGATAATGAGCTTTTTGAAAAGAGTGGCGCAGTTAACGCCGGAACAGCAGAGGGTACTCAAGGAAAAGGCTGAAACAGACGGTGCACGGTACGGTTTGTATCCGCTTTCTCCGGAACAACGCAATATGTGGTTTATCTATCAGTATCAGAAGCAGGATATTAGCTATGTCAGCCGCTATCAGATCTCATTTGAGGGGCATTATAGCATTGATATCATTGAGAGATCTTTCCGCTGCCTGTTAAAAAAGCACAAGATCCTGCGTACGGTTTATCCGGTCATAGCCGGTAAGCCTTTCCAGATGGTTCAGGATGCAGACAGTGTACCACATCGGGTCGTACATCTGTCAGGCAGAGCGGATGAGGATGCAAAGCAAATCGAGTCAGAAGCGACAACGGTTTTCGATCTTGCTGCAGAGATCCCGCTTCGTTACACACTGTTTATCAGAAGTGATACATCTGCAATGCTTCTGCTGTCTATACATCATATTGCACACGATGGCTGGTCACTGAGTATTCTGCGGGATGAATTATTTTCGGTATACAGAACGCTGGCAGCCGGAGAAATTCCCGAATTGGAGCCTGAACCTTTCAGCTATCTTGATTATGTGTGCTACACTAATTCAGAAGCGGCAGATTATGCAGAGGAGCGTGCATACTGGAATACTCATTTTGATCCGGAAATCTGTGAGATACCGTTTCAGGAAAGTGGATATCCGGCAGAAAACGGAAATGTCATAAAGCAGCTTAGTTTCCCTATGTATCAGAAGCTTAAAACCTATGCGTCTGAAAACAAGCTCACGCTCAGTGAGATATGTTTTACCGCTTTGGGAGAGTTGTTGTGCAAGGGAAGCGGATGCGGGAAGATAAACATCGGGATGCCCGTCCTGAACCGCGAAAAGAAGTATCTGAACACTGTTGGATATTTCTCAAATACGACCGTATTTCAATATGATCAGCAGCCGGAAACCGATGCCGATGAACTGCTGCGGCGAGTACATCTCCAGATGGCTGATGTACTTAATGCTTCACGCATACCTCTGGAGGAACTGGTAAAGGACGTTGCTGTTAAACGCACGACCAAAAAACGGCTGTTCAATGTCATTTATAGTTTTCAGGGAAAGAATTATTACGGCGGTCAGCGTAAGGAACAACTTCCGGATGCACAGGCAGAATTCTGTATTTTCTACAGTGAACGAAAGGCATCCACCGATTTTGCTATGACTTTTCATGTCATTGAAGAGGAAAACGGTATTCGATTCGGTATAGGATATCAAGGTATCTACATTTCAGGGGATACAGCAGAAAAAATGTTGGAACAGTATGTTAGTATATTGAGTGCGCTTTTGAAGAATGAACGGCTCTGTGCGGAAGATGTACGTCAGAATGTTCATCTGCGCCTTGCTGTTCCGGAACTCAATAAGCATACCGAAACCTCGGAAAATACCGCAACTATGCAGAAAATATACAGAATATGGGTTAAGGTACTGGGTGAGATCCCTTACGAACCTGAAAAACCGTTCTTTTCGCTGGGCGGAACATCCTTCCAGAGTTTTCAGGTTCTGGAGGAGCTCAATGCAGATTTCGGGATTCAGCTGTCTATAGCAGATTTCTTTCAATACAGTTCGATCGCTGAACTTGCCAATCTTGTCGATACACGCATCGGAACGACTTCTGACGGTTCTGATGCTTCAGATGAGATGGAGAGCCTTATGTTCTGATCGGATCTAAACCGAATATACAAATCCACAATATGTAGGAGAAAAAGGATATGTTATATCAAGATAAAATCGCAGTGATCGGGATGGGCGGAGTATTTCCCGGTGCTGATGGATTAGAAGAATTTCAAACCCAACTGGAAAAAGGAGTGGATTGCATCCGTCCTATACCCCGGACAAGACTGGATCTTGTCGGACTGCACGACCCGTCGCTATATGTTGAGCGCGGATATATAGATGACATCGCATCGTTTGATCATGAGTTCTTTGGTTATTCTAAAGGTGAAGCGGTCCTGCTAAATCCGTCTCACCGTATTGCGCTGCAAACTGCAGTCCACACAATGGAATATGCCGGTTACACCAGAAAGAAACTGCGTGATTCCAATACAGGTGTGATACTGGCTGTTGGGAATAACAGCTATCTGCAAACGTTGGGCGATACTTCCGGTGCTGCTTATAATGCCAATGAAGCAGGCATGGCAGCTGCACGTATTTCCGATTTTTACAAACTGCGCGGCAAGTCATATACGCTTGATACCACCTGTTCATCTTCCCTGATGGCTATACACCAGGGTGTTATGGAACTGGAATCCGGAGAGTGTGATCTTATCCTCTGCGGTGGTGTCAATATACAGATCGAACCATATACCAAAAAAGAATTTGAGAATACATCCTTTGGCATAATTGCAGATTCTTACCGAAGCAAGTCATTTGATTCACAGGCATCGGGCACAGGTGTGGGAGAAGGCTGCGCGATGGTACTGCTCAAACGAATGGAAGATGCTGTGCGGGACGGAGATCATATCTATGGTGTGATCCTTGGATCGGCTGCCAATCATAACGGCGGCAGATGCAACAGCCTTATTGCTCCGAGTTCTTCAGCACAGACCGAGTGTATCATACGTGCATGGGAACGCAGCGGCATTGATCCTGCGAAGATAGGCATGGCAGAAGCCCATGGTACCGGAACGAAGATCGGAGATCCCATCGAAATGAAAGGTTTGCAGGATGCCTTTGCTCATTTTGGGGTGATGAAAGAGCATAGCTGCGCCCTTACCGCAGTCAAAAGTAATATCGGACATCTTGGCATGGCAGCAGGAGCTGCTTCATTTATCAAAGCACTCATTGCCATATATGCTGAGAAGAAATATCCGCTGGTGCATTTTAAGCAGGGAAATCCTCAGATCGCATGGGAGCATTCAGTTGTTTATCCGTGCAGACAAACGGAGAAATGGAACGATGCGGAACGATATGCGTGTGTCAATTCATTGGGATTATGCGGTACGAATGTCCATATGGTCATAGGTAACGCACCAGAAAAACTTGAAAAGCCAAAACATCTCACAGAGAATATACTGAAACTAAGTGCATCATCACCTGAAACTCTGCGTGATTATGCAGCGGCATATGCAGGATTCATTGACACTCATCCTGATATATGTCCGACTTCATTGGCATTCTCAGCAAATACAGGACGGGATGATGCAAACTTCCGTACGGCATTTTCTTTCAGAGATCTGGAACAGCTTCGTAAAAAACTGTCAGAAGATATCGGAGGCTCCAAAACATCATTCAGTCAGTTTTATCTGCTTGTTGATGGCAGTGTTTCAGAAATGACGGTACTTGAACATCTTGCCGCGTGTGTACCGCAGATGGCACATCAGTTTGACTTGCTTAAAAAGGCACACAGCAGTCTGACACCTGACGGGACACAGCTGCTTCTGTATACGGCACTTGTGAACAGTTTCAAGGTAATGGGACTTAACTGTCGCGGTATCGTGGGAATACGCGGAGGACAGGCGATCGTGAATCTCATCAATGGCAAGATCACACCGGAACAGGCTGCAGATGGCGTTCGGGATATGTCAAAAAGCGATTTTGACCGCGAGAAATTTATGGCATTCGCTGAAAAAAAGACTGATGCACTGCTGATCGGATTTGGAAAAGACAGTGAGATGATGCGCCTTCTGGAAGGACATGAACGAATATTGCAAGTCACACAGGATGATCCGCTTTTACTGTTTGAAACGCTGTACTGCGGAGGCTTATATATCGACTGGGATGCATTTTATCACGAAAAATTGGAAAGAACATCAGTGCCGGCATATCCGTTTGCAAAGAAAAAATGCTGGCAGTATGTGAAAGCAGAAACTGTACAGTCAGCATCACTTGCAGAGGCAGAAGTTATGCAGAAAAGTAAAGATCCTGTAGAACAGTATGTGTACAGGCTTTTTATTGAAAACCTGAAACTGGATGATGTAGGACTTGAGGATGATTTCTTTGAACTTGGCGGAAATTCTATCATGTCACTTAAAATCATCCAGAAACTCAAGGAACGCTATGGCGATACCATAGAATTGGATGATCTTTATGAATACGCCACCATACGGGAGATCGCCGAACTTATAAAGGAACAGTCTGATGTATCGGTGCAGGCAGATGGCAAAGCACCTTCCGTCAATGATCCCTATCAAATGAAAAAAGCACCTGATATGGAGTATTATCCGGTATCGGATGCCCAGAAGCGTATGTGGATCATGACTATGACCAACAGCAGTGATACCGCTTACAATATGCCTGCTTGCATGGAGATCAATGGTAAACTGGATGTCAAGAGGTTCGTGGATGCTTTTGAACGTATCGCACAGATACATGAGAGTTTCCGTACAACATTTCATCAGGTGGAGGGCAGTGTTTTACAGAAGATCGAGGATTCAGCACATTTCAAGGTGGAACTTCTCGATGATCCTGAACTGGATGTCCGTACACTAATCCGACCGTTTGATCTTGAGCATGGTCCGTTGATGCGTGTTGTGCTTATCAGGCGTGGGCAAGATAGGTATACAGCATTTCTGGACATTCATCATATCATAGGTGACGGGACTTCTATGGGGATCATGTTGAGGGATTTCCTGGATCTGTATCAAGGACATGAGGTGAAAGAACCTCCATACAATTACCGCGACTTTACCCTCTGGCAAAATGAATTCAAACAGTCCGCATTCAAGCTGAAACAGGATGATTACTGGAGAGAAGAACTGCGGGATATAGTTAATTTTGAGTCTACACTGCCATTGGATTTCGATCGTCCGAAAGTTCGTACAAATGAAGGTGATCTCTATGAGATGGTATTTGATGCAGAGTTTACGAGAAGGCTCAAGCAATTTGCAGGTGATCAGAAATGCACTCTGAATATTCTGCTGTTGTCCGCGCTGTTTCTGGTGCTGGGCAGATGCAATCATCAGGATACTGTTGTGATAGGTATGCCTATCTCAGGCAGACACGGTGATGATCAGCATCGTATAATCGGAATGTTTGTGAATATGCTCATTATCAAGATTCATCTGGATCCGGATATGTCATATCTTCAAATGCTGGATTCACTTAAAAGGAAAGCATTCCGTGCATACGAGAATCAGGATTCACAATTCAATGATGTAACAGAGATGATGGAATTTGAGCGCGAAGCCAACAAAAATCCATTCTTTGATCTGGTATTTGCATTGCAGGAGATCGATATCCCGCGTCTGGAATTGCCTGAACTGACATTCACTTCACAAAATCTGGATATGTCCTCGAAATTTGATCTGGTTTGTACCGCTTATGGAATGGGCGATGAGATCAGACTTTCGATGCGCTACTGGATCCGTATTTTCAAGGAGGAGACCGTTAAGCAGATCATGCAGGATTTCCGAGAAATCCTCGGTGAGATCCTGGATTCACCGGACAGAAAACTGTCCGTGATCGGAATGCGGAGCATGGAGAAGCTGCAGAAGGACACCACTTTTGATGAGATCAATTTTTCATTTGATTAAACCATTCAAATGATCCGGAGGTATTACATGAAACATTTATATGAACAAGAGGTACTGCTTTCTGATCCCGGCCTTCAGGATGAGATCAGTTTCTGGGAAGAGCAGTTTAAAGGTGAATGGGAACTGTCGGAGATAAGGGCAGAAGCAAACGAAAACGAAATGGGTTTCCGTGAGATCCGTTTTGAACTTGAAGCGAAAGCTGCTCAGCGTCTTCACGAGATATGCAGAGGATCGGCACAGGCAGAATATATTGTTTTTCTGAGTATTGTATCTGTGCTGGTTTCACGCTATACAGCGCTCCCGGATGCGGCATTCAGTGTCCCTCTGATGACACATGATCCAGATCAGATAAACGATTATCTGCTGCTGCATACGGAGATCGATCCCACGGATACGCTTAAATCACTGCTTAAACGCGTCACAGCCAATATTAAAGAGCTGTACGCACATCAGAATGCACCACTGCTGGCACTTCTGAAAAGAAACGGACGCATCAGCAGCAGCGAATATGTTATGAAGATCTGTGTGTGCAGTGAATTGCTGCAGGATAAAGGGATCTTTGAAAAACATGGATGCGGGGTAGGTTTTTCGATACTGACGAAGGATCATAATACGACAGCGGGTATCACTTATCGCAAGGATTTGTATCCTCAGTCCATGATGGATACAATGGCAGATGTTTTGCAGGATCTTTGCTGTGAGATGATCATGCATCCTGATCAGCGTGTGAAGGATCTCCGACTGCTGGGAGATGAAAAAATCACAGACAGTATGTTCTGGGGTGAGCAGTTTCAGTATGAACCTGTCGGATTTTTGCAAAAATTCCGTGAACACGTACAGGCACATCCAGAAAAAAATGCTTTGATAGACGATACCTGCAGCTATACATACGAAAAGTTGGACCGATTTTCAAATCAGATCGCTCATTTTGTTAAAAACTATGCTTCGGGACAAACGGAGGAGCGCGTTGGTATACTGATAGAAAACTCCGTGCTGCAGGCGGCTGCTGTACTGGGTGTCATGAAATCCGGATGCGTATATGTGCCGATCGATGTCAAGCTGCCTTTTGACCGTATAAGAGTCATGCTGGAGGATGCATCGATCTCTGTAGTCCTTACTACCTCACGCTATCTGGATATGGTGAATAAACTTCAGTGGGAGTGCAGTACGTTCCGTACGTATGCTTGCCTTGACCGCGATGATCTGTACGAACTGGAGGAGATCCACTCCAATCCGCTTATGAACAAGAACATATGGAATATAGTTGCCCGCAGTGCACAGGACAGCATAGGGCAAGGCGGATGGACAAGTTCCTACACAGGTGAATTGTTCTCCGAACAGGAGATGAACGAATACAGTGAGAATACTGTACGAAAACTGATCCCTTATCTCACAAAGGATACCCGTGTGCTTGAGATCGGCTGTGCATCAGGACTGACAATGTTCCGTATCGCTCCGTATGTCTGCTATTATTACGGTACTGATCTTTCGGAAGAAACCATTCGTAAAAATCTTGAATATATCGAACAGGAGAAAATATCCAATATCGGGCTGGAAGCAGTGCCTGCTGATCTTATCGGTCAGATAGCGCAGAAGGACTTTGATATAGTGATCATCAACAGTGTGATCCAGTGTTTCAATGGATATAATTATCTGCGAAAGGTTTTGAAACAAGCTGTTTCCCGCATGAAACCCAAGGGGATACTGTATCTGGGAGACTTGATGGATCAGGACAGAAAGGCGGCGCTGATAGACTCTCTGAAAGCATATCAGAAGATCGATCCGAGTGCGAAGACCGACTGGTCGGAGGAACTGTTTATATCAGCCGATTTTCTGCGTGATCTTCGTTTTGAGATGCCTGTCATCACACAGGTGGATACATCTGATAAATACTACACTATTGAGAACGAACTGACTATGTTCCGGTTTGATGCTATACTGCATATCGATCAGAATAACACAAGCATCCCCGCAGGGACAAAAACCAGAAATCAATTCGGTATCGGGGAGATCCTCTCCGAGGATCCAATGGCGCCCGAAACGTTGCCGGAACTGGATGCCACTGCATATATGATATATACCAGTGGCACCACCGGACTTCCCAAGGGTGTTATGCTTTCGCACCGTTCTTTGGAGAATCTCTGCGTATACAGCCGTGAAGCTTTTGCGATGCATGAAGACAACAGAATGACACGCTATGCGAATTTTGCATTCGATGCATCAGTCTGGGAACTGTTACCATCACTGTATGCAGGCGGTACGGTATTTGTATTGCCGGATTCACTGCGTTATGATATGAAACGTCTTTCTGCATTCTTTGCAGATCATCAGATCACCCATTCATTCCTGCCGACACAGGTCGCTGAGCAGTTTATGGAACTGGATCATACATCGCTTCAATGCCTGTTGGTGGGCGGTGATAAGCTCACAAATATCCATCGTGTTCCATATCGCGTGTTCAATAATTATGGCCCTGCTGAAAATACAGTAGTATCTACCACTTATCGTATCCGAGGAGATGAGCAGATCATTCCGATCGGCAGACCTATATTCAACACAGGTGTGATCGTGACTGACTGTTTCGGGCATCTTCTGCCGATGGGCGCAGTTGGTGAACTTTGCTGCCTTGGCAGAGGTGTAGCTAAGGGATATCTGAACAACGAAACGGAAATGAAAAAGCGATTTGTTCGCTGGAATTCAAGCGATATGATATGCTACAAAACAGGTGACAGAGGACGATACCTCTCTGACGGTAATCTGGAGTTTCTCGGACGCATTGATCGTCAGGTCAAGATACGCGGTTATCGCATCGAGATGGAGGAGATCCCGTCCACACTTCAAAAAAGCGGATATGTCAAGGATATTGTTGTTAAGGCTCTGGAGGATCAGACACATAATACTTATCTGGCTGCTTACTATGTCTTGAAGGAAAGCTGCAGGGATATGGATGCAGAATTGCTGAAGGCTTATCTGCTGGAACATCTGCCGCATTATATGGTACCTGAAGTATGGGTGAAAATGGATGAGATCCCTCTGACAGCCAATGGAAAGGTTAATTATCAGGCTTTGCCACGTCCTGAAGTGACACGGAAATTATCTCAGGACAAACCGCGAAATGAAGAAGAAGCATACCTTTGCGCTGTGTGGAAAAAGATACTGGAACGTGAGGATATCGGTATTTATGACAATTTCTTTGATCTGGGCGGAAATTCCCTGAAAGCGATCATGTCCATTTCGGAAATGTCGGATCACTGTGATCTGGAGATCGGAGATCTGTTCCTTTACCAGACTATCAGCGAACTGGCTGCATTTCTGAAGAAAGAAGGAAAGATCTATGGAGCATAAGATCGAGAAGCTGATCTGTGAGATCCTGGGAATATCGGAATTCGGTGAACAGGACGATTTCTTCCTGAAAGGCGGCGGATCTCTTGAAGCGATTAAGCTTCGGAACTGTATACGGACAGAGCTTGGCTGCGATATCTCATTGGCGGAGATCTTTCGCCATGCCGATCTTTCTTCAATAGCTTCAGCGTGCCGACCTCTTGAAGTGCAGCAGCCTGAAGAAGGAACAATTCCTGTTCGTGCTGGAGAGCTTTCCCTGGAACAGGAAGGTATCTGGATGTATGAAAAAATGTATCCGTCAGATTATTTCCGACTGACAGCTATACAGGAAGTACAGGGAGAGATCGATGTTGAAAGATTACAGCTGGCGATCAAGCAGACCGTTCAAAATCATGAGATGCTTCGTGCTGAGGTGCGTCTGGGTAAAGACGGCTTGCCGATGATACAGATACAAGAGTCATTTTCACGAACGCTTGAGATCCTCAACTGGTCGAAAATGCCATTCGTCAGTGATAAGTCGGTGCACGATGCTGTAAAAATGATCGCCTTATCACTGGATATGGAAAAAATCGAAAAAACAGCGCGGTTTGTTCTGATCAAGCTGCCGCAGCACCGTTCATTCCTTACTATAGGGATACATCATCTTTACAGTGATGAAGCTTCTTTTCAGGTGATCTTCCGCGAGATATGGGATCGTTACCAAAATCGGACTGTACGTGATGCCGATCGTTATACAACGTATATTATGGAGGAACGACGTACCGGTAAATTACAGGTGCGCTCAGAAAAAAGAGAGAGACTTGAACGTCTGGCAGAACAGCTGTATCTGGAAATACCTTGTTCAGGAACAGTTAAGCCTGGAGAATTTTCGACATTTGTTAAGGATGTACGGATATCAGATACGTATCTGCAAGATTTGCAGCTGATGGCACGCAGCCGAAATCTGACGATGCATACTCTGTTTCTCGGGGCATTTCAAATTCTGCTGCATCAACTGACGGGTGCTGATCTGATCAGTGTCGGGATTCCGGTCAACAGCCGAATGGATGATCGTTTTTCAGATACCTGTGGTCTGTTTGTGCGTGAGACCCTGATCATACAGGAGATCTCAGAAGCGGATAGCTTTATTACGTTTTGCGGTAAGTTGCAACTAACTGTCGTGGATCAGATCATGGATGCTTCTGTGCCATTTGAACGTCTTATCCGAGATCTGAAACACGAAAAACTGCTGCGTACTCTTCCTAATCATCTGCATTTCAATTATATAGAGGAAACTTGTCGGAAAGATACTAAGAATGGATCACCGCATATCAGTGCGATACGATTTGCGGAAACAGGACATCTTTGTGACTTAGGCCTTATTGTTGAACGTCAGGAGTCTCGCTGTAGGATCGCACTGGTCGCAAATAAGAACTATCTCAGCGAAAGTCTGCTGGAAGGGTATGCCGATCAATTCATGACACTTCTGCAAACCATTGTCGAAGGCGGTATGGATCGACCCATTTCAGAACTTTGTCACGTTCACAGTTCTGATGAAGATGAGATCGAAGCAGACTTTTCCTTTTGATAGCCGGTACGGTATATTTATAAGTCAGAATCAGCTTAACATCTGGAGGAGAAACTATGTTAAAGCATTGGTTTAAATACGAAACAGAATACGAGCAGAAAAATGTAAATCTCATTTGTTTTTCCCACGCCGGAGGGAGTGCAAGAGCATATATTCCTTGGAAACAGTACCTCCCCATAGAAGTCGGACTGCTGCCTGTGCAGCTTCCGATGCGTGAAAACCGCATTAGGGATAAGATGCCGGAAAACATCCAGAGCATTGTAAAACAGATCGTTGATGAAAATACTGAAGTCTTCAAAAAGCCCTTTGCACTTTTCGGACACAGTCTGGGCTCATTCTTCGCCTTTGAAACGGCTGTCTATTGTCAGGAAAATCTTGGAGTAGAACCTGAGGCGATGTTCGTTTCAGGGACGGTCGACCCTGCGCATTCAAAGGAAAAAGGAAAGATGCTGGATCTGGATGACGGTAAACTGCTGCGTACTCTCCTGAACTTCGACGGAACGGAGCAGCAGCTTCTGGAAAACAAAAGCTTCCGTGATTACCTGCTGCCGATCCTCAGAACAGATTTCAGACTGTTCAGGGAATACAAGAACACAGCGCAGCAAGTCCATTGTCCTATTTACAGTTACAGTGGCTCGCGAGATCCGTTTGCTATGACAGGAGAAGTTGAGAAATGGCGAAATTTTACCAATGCCCAGTATAGCCATAAGGAATTCACAGGAGGGCATTTCTATATGAACCAGCATACGGAGGAGCTTTGTCATGATATTCTCCGCAAGCTGAAACTGACAGGAGGGATCCGAAATGCAGTCTGAACAGCAATGGCTGCCGTCTGATGCTGAACATATATCCGGCAGCACGATACAGCGAGCCAATTTTGCATTGGATAAAGAACTTTCCGATGCTTTGCTTGCTATATCCAATGGAAAAAGCGCTGTCCTGAAAATCCTGATCTGGACAGCATACAATATTTTTCTGAACCGGCTGACAGGACAGAAACAAGTAATATGCAGGTTGTATCAAAAAGGAGATCTGTGTTCCTATACAGTGGATATTGACGAAACGCGAACCATTCGGGAACAGCTGAATTATCAGTTGAAGCTCTGGAAATGTGAAGATACTGCTAATGACGGAATGATAGGCGCTGCGATACTGATGCAGAATGAAATAAAGGATACGGAAAGTCCTTACAGTATTGTGTACAGCAGCGATACGGTAAGCTGGATATATAACGAAGCATCATATTCAAAGGAACGTATCAGATACTATGGTGAAAAATACCTTAAGATCCTTCGTGAAATCCTGGTTGATCAGTATATTCCTATCAGCAGTATCGAATGGTATGATCAGGAAGAGCTGGAAGCATTTTCACGTTCGGAAAACGGCTTCAGGAAGGCGATAGATAGTTCTGGATCATTTCTTGTACGTTTGCAGAAACAAGCGCAGGCATCACCTGAACGTATCGCAGTTTTTCATCGTGACGGGAATGTGACCTATCACGAATTGCTATGTATGGCGGAGCATATACGACAGGAACTTTTGCGCAGCGGCTGCGGTGCGAAGGAAAAGATCGCTGTATTCTGTGCACATCGTCCGTTCACTATTGCTGCGATCGTTGCTATTGCAGCAATTGGGGCATTTTATGTTCCTGTGGATGACCGCACACCACCACAGCGAGTTCAGGAACTCTTGACTGAAAATCGTATCCGTGTTCTTTTATGCGAATCGGGGGACAGTCCGCAGGCAGATGGGATCTGTATCCTGCAGGTCTCTTTGGATCGCACTGAGATACCCATTCCTCCTGCAGAAGATGAGCAGACAGGATATGTGATCTTTACTTCCGGAACTACAGGAAAACCCAAGGGCATCCTGATCGATGAACCTAAGCTTATGAACCTGTGTGTCTGGTATGCAGAAACCTTCGGGATAGATCAGAACAGCCGTGTGATGCTCCTCAATAACTTTAATTTCGATGCATCAATAAAAAATCTGTACACGCCGTTGATGCAGGGAGCTGCTGTGGTATGCACGAAGAATGGTTTGTTCAATACATTTGAGATCATTGAAGATATACGTCAGTTTCAGGTCACGCATATAAACTGTGTCCCTTCGCTGATGGCAGCCATTCTGGATACTGCAAGACATGAGAATTTCAGACATCTTGAAAGTGTACAGGACACAATTCTGGGCGGTGACGTATTTGAATGCGGACCGCTGCGTCTTTGGGCAGGTGCGGAGAATTGTCACAGTACATTTGCTAATGTCTATGGCCCTGCAGAATGCACCAGTGTTTCTACCTTCTGCTGTATTGATCGGAGCGAAGTGCTTCAATCTGATAAAACGCCGATCGGAAGACCGATCTATAATAAAAACGTCTATGTACTTAATGATACACTGCGGCGTGTTCCGATGGGAACAGTCGGGCAGATATTTATTTCAGGCTTAGGGGTGATCACTGGGTATGAAACCGCAGTGAATGAGCAGGCACGTTTTATGCAGGCTCCCTGGGATTCAGATGAGCTGTTGTATGCAACAGGAGATCTTGGTGCATGGGATGAAAACGGAGAACTATTGTATTTTGGAAGAAACGATAATCAGCTGAAAGTCAACGGACAAAGGATCGAAGCGGAAGAATTGGAGATCCGTGCGCAGTCGTGCAGAGAGATCGAATCCTGCATAGTACGTCTTTGGAAAGATGAAGGCAACAATGGACATCTTGTGCTGTACTATACTGTAAGTCCCGGAGTCAAGGGGACAGCAAAAGAAGAGATACGTTCATATCTTCGCAGTATTTTCCCGCCGTCACTGGTGCCTCAGCAGTATGTCTGCCTGGAAAAGCTTCCGTTGACAGCAAATGGCAAAAAGGACAGAGATCATCTTCCGATGCCTGTGCAGGAACACACAGAACCTTGCATTTCTGATGCAAGCGAGCTGGAACAGAAGATACTTGAGGCGTGGAGACTTACACTTAACAGGCAGGATATTTCACTCAAGGAACATTTTTTTGAAGCCGGCGGTTCATCGCTTCTGCTATATAAGTTAAAATCAGAGATCGACCGTATCCTTGGTACGGACATCGAACTTGTATCGCTGCTCAATTATACAACGGTGAAGGAACAGGCAGTCTGGCTTTCCGGAAAGGATGAAGTTAAGACCGCAACGCTACAGTCTGAACCTGAGATCATGATACAGCGCAGCCAGATCCGCTCTAAGAGAAAACAACTGTTGAGAGGAGGGAAACCTTGAAATTTGATGAAATTGCCGTGATCGGAATGAGCTGTTGTTTCCCTAAGGCAGATACGATCGATTCCTTCCGCACTATGCTCTGTGAGGGCAAGGATGCTGTGCGAAGGATCTCTCAAAATAAGAAGTCAAGATACGGATACACTGACAGGATAGATGAGAAAGAATATGCTTTTCTGGAAACCGAAGATCATTTTGATCCGGAATTTTTTGGAATTTCTGAAACCGAAGCACTGGAACTCACCGCTGTTGGACGAAATCTTCTGAAGCTTTGCGTGCAGGCGGTTGAACAAGCCGGCTATTCGTTGGATGAACTGAAAGAACATCGCACCGGTCTGATAGTGAGTCTGTCTGAAGAAGAACTGACTGATCAGACAGATCTGCTGTCAGGAAAAGGCGGAATGGTGCTTGGTAAGATCGCACATTATCTTGGGGGCATTCATAAGGCTTATCTCGTAGATACGACTTGTACTTCGGCTTTGACGGCGATCCATCAGGCTTGCACTGAGCTGAGGGCAGATGAATGCGATATGGTAATTGCTGCATCATTTCATCTGACGCAGTTTCGGAATACTCCCCAGGGCTATCGCTGTGTGGAGGAACTGACGAAGATCGCATCACCGGATTTCCGCTCCTATCCGTTCCAGGAGCGTGCGAACGGAACGGGGATCGGTGAAGGCGGCGGTGCTGTTTTACTGAAACGAATATCGGATGCCATCAGAGATCGTGATTCTGTCGATGCAGTCATCTGTGGGTCTTCAATGGCTTACACAGGAAGTGAAAAGACAGATCTTTCGATCCCTGAGGAACGTACGCTGCTCAGGAATGTGACGGAAGCTATGAAGTATGCCGATGTTAAAGTATCGCAGATAGGTTCCATTGAAGCGCATGGGACAGGTACAAAGATCGGTGATGCCATAGAGCTCCAGGCTTATGCAAAGGCATTGACAGGCAGTGAAAGGAAATGCAGGATCACTGCTGTCAAATCCAACATCGGTCATCTGGAACATGCTGCCGGCATGGCATCATTTATTAAAATGGTCCTGCAAGTATCAGAGGGTAAGCATTATCCGATCTGTGGTTTTCATGATAAAACTACAGCAGTAGCATGGGAGAACTCAACCCTGCTGCCTTGTGATACACTTCTTGATTGGGATGAGGAGGAACGCTTTGGTATTGTAGGAAGCTATGCGATGAACGGCAGCTGTGTACATATGGTGATGCGGAACGCCAAGAAACAGCAGGTAGATGAAGTTGTGCAGCGTCCTTGTGTTCTTCGGCTTTCTGCACAAGCGCATGATCTTCTTGAAAAACTGATCGACTCATGCTGTACAGCACTTGGAAGTTTACCGCAGCAGGATCTGGCTGATTTTGCATTCACCATGAATACTGGTCGTCCAAAATGCAAATATACAGCAGCAGTCACAGGTTCTACCTGTGAGGAGATGATACAAGCCTTACACAGCTGTCAAACGGAAAAGATCACAGAACGGCTGAAAGCAACAACAGTCGTTTTATTGTGTTCAGGATCGGGAGAAACAAAAGCACAGACTCCTGAAGAATATGTCAAGGAGAAATTCAGGCAGATCAGTTACTTGAGAGATCTGGGCATCCCGGTCCATTCGGTGCTGGGATGCGGTCTGGGTAATGTTGTTGTAAGACATTGGCAGAATAACAGCATATCGGATGAAGAACTGCAGAGTGATATAGAACGTTGGAAAGATCAGAATGGCTGTAATGAAGAAAAATTTCTACAGTATATACACAAACAGACATCTGGCGGGGCTGTTATCTATCTGACCGCAGAAGAAGGGCTGCTCGGCAGTCTTTTAGAGCATGACGGCACAGCGGAACTGGTACGGCTGGAGAAAATAGCAGGAGCGGAAAAACTCCTTCAGATACTTTGCAGCAAAGGTGCAGATATCGACTGGCATATGTATTACCGTACTACAGGTCAGCATCTTCGTCGTATCGCAGTCCCTGCCAGTCCGCTGAAAGACAAAATAATATGGAGGAATATGCAGTGAAGCAATTATTGTCAGTATTAAGATCGCTGTCACAGATCAAGGATCTGCGCGTTAAGCGAACAGAAAACGGTGAGACCGAGATCTATCTGCTAGCAAAAGAGCCGGTTCCGGATGCGTACCTTTCCTATCTGAAACATCAGGAGCCGGATGCAGATACCATACGAATATATAAAGTGGATGAAGCTGCATTCTGCGGCATCAGCAGTGAACTGCAGGTATCTGTGGACGATCTCGAACAGGTACAGGCAAAGCTTTCTTCAAATGTCTTTTTTGAGCAGGAATTCTTCCCGTGCGAGGATAATCTTTGTATTCCCGACCTTACGCAGTACCCGGTCAGCTTTGAGAACAAGGCTAACAGCAAAAAAGCTATCTGCCATGGACGCGGTGACATCAGTTCTGAACTTGAAAAATTCCGTATCGGAGATCTGTCGCAGTTCCTGTTTCGCGCTGCAAAGTCAGATCAGAAGGTCGTTTTCATCAAGGCAGACGGTTCAGTTACGGAAGAATCGTATTCACTCCTTCTGGAACGCGCTAAGCGTATTGCGATGCAGGTACGCAAGCTTCCATACGGCAATTATCCGGTCCTGATGTTTCAGTTTACCGATAATCAGGATTTTATAGAAACATTCTGGGGATGCGTCCTGTCGGGTATCGTTCCTGTGCCTGTGCAGACCTGTGCGAATTATGGGATTGCTGATGCAAACACATCACGTGTTTATAATATCTGGAAGATCCTTGATAAACCCCCGATAATCACTTCGGATGCTCTTTACGGCAGTATGCTGGATATACAGGAAGTATATAAAGAACAGATGCAGATATTCCCGTTCAGCTGCCTGATGAAGGAGAACGATGAACCGTTTGAGCATATCGAACGCCCGATCGACGATCTGGCACTTATCATGTTCACATCAGGTAGTACGGGATTGCCTAAAGGCGTTAAGCTTTCACATTTTAACCTGATCTCGCAGGTCATCGGTCAAGTATCACTGAACGGATTTACGTCCGCGGATATCAGTATGAACTGGATGCCGCTGACGCATGTAGGCGGTATCATTTATTTCCATCTTCGTGATGTGTATCTGTGTGCCTTGCAGGTACATGTGGATACAGATCTGGTGCTGAAGAATCCGCTTTCATGGCTTGATATAATTGATGAGTACCGTGCGTGTATCACATGGTCACCGAATTTTGCATATAAACTGATCGTTGATGCACTGGAATGCGGCGATGTACACAAAGAATGGGATCTTTCCTGTATGCATACGTTCCTGGACGGCGGAGAAGCAGTAATAGCAGAAGTGGGACTTGCCTTCTTGAAGGGATTAAAACCATTCGGACTCAGGTCAACGGCATTCGTACCTAGTTATGGTATGTCGGAAACATCATCTGGTGTCATATATTATTTCGGATTTAATGAGGATACTATCCGCCCGACTGATAATTTTGTACCTGTCGGTGAGATCGTTCCGGGTGACAGTGTGCGTATTGTCGATGAACACGATCAGCTCAAATGCGAAGGTGAGATCGGACGATTCCAGGTGAAAGGCAATACTATCACCAAGGGGTATTTCAATAACGAGAAGGCGACCCGTGAAAGTTATACTGAAGACGGCTGGTTCAATACCGGAGATCTTGCATTCATCAAAGACGGAATGCTTTCGATCACGGGACGTGAAAAGGATGTCATCATCATAAATGGTGTGAACTACTACAATCATGAGATCGAGAGCGAACTGGAAACTCTGCAGGAAGTCAGGAGTTCTTTCTGTGTGGCAGGTGCTGTCACCGTGGTACCCGGAACTCCGGAAAAACTTCTTATACTGTACAGTGCTCAGGAAATATCCGATGATGTACTGCTGGAGCAGTCTGATGATACTATGGCGTACATTGATCGAGTAAATGAGAAGATACGTCGCGACCTTGCTAAAAACTTTAATCTGTTTCCTCATGATGTGGTTTGTATACCGTCATTTGAGATACTTAAAACGGATATCGGCAAACTGCAGCGCAAAAAGATGATCGAACTGTACCTGAAGGGAATGTACAGAAAATATACCGACTCTGCTGCGGGAATATCCACTTCGGAAACGGACGAGAAAAACAAACCGCTGATGACCAGGATCTGGCAGGAAAAGCCCTGCACCCATGAGGCGGAGCAGGACTGTACGGTACTTCTTGTCGGAACGATAAGGGGATCAATTCACTCTTTGATTGAAGATAATTATACTAAGGTACTTCCGTTCAGTAAATATGATACACTGCCTGCAGATACGCACGTATCCGTGATCATGGACTTCGGACAGGACAGCGATATTCACACTAAGATCACCATTCTTCAGGATACTGTCCGCTCGCTGGAAGAATATGGACTTGATCGGGTAGTGCTAAATGTTTTCACAAGCGGAGGATTCTATGCAAAACCGGGAGACAGTGTGAATGAAAATGCTGTATTCAACGGGATCCTGCAAAGCTATCAGATGGAAAACGGAAATATATTTGTCAAGCAGATCGATGTGGCGGAAGGCGATATGTTGCCGGGTGCTGAAGAGATCACGCAGACTAACGACCATGTTATAGTCTACCGCAGCGGTGTCAGATATGTTCCGTATCTTGTGTCAGCAGATGTGGATACATCTGTCACACAGCCGATCACAGAAGGCGGTCTTTATCTTGTTACCGGTATAACAGGCGGTGTGGGAAGAAAGATCACGTCCTTCCTGGCAAGAAACTATAACTGCCGTTTTATTGCTGTAGGCAGAAAGTCTGAGGAAGCTGCACGAGAGATATTCCGCAGCGAGCAAATGGATGAAAGTGTTCTTGCGTACCGAAACATCGAGCTTTCAGATACGGATCAGCTTTCTTCCTTTGTTGCTGATGCAGAGCAAATGGATGGAAGTACCCTCGCAGGTATACTGCATTTTGCAGGCAGCGTATCCGAACTGCATGGCGGCAGAGATCATTGGGAAGAGTTCCGATTGCATTTTCTGGTATCCGAAACGATGGGATCCTTCGATGAGGCATTGGCGCCAAAGGGATATGCGGTTTCATCTCTTTGCAAGCTGCTTGAAGGCAGACCTGATTGTCGTATGCTTCTGCTATCGTCGGTAAATGCATTTTTCGGAGGTTCCTCGCTTGCAGCTTATTCAGGTGCGAACAGTTTCCTTAATGAAATGGCATTGTCTTGTATGGAAAAGCATCCTCAGGTGTACTGCATCAATTTTGCAAATCTTTCTAATATAGGAATGTCAGCCGATATCCCCGACGGTCTTAAAGAATCATCGAAGAAGAACGGTTTCTATTTGCTGACACTAGAAGAAGCAGCTAGCGTTATGTTGTATGTGCTGGCGCATCATATCCGTTTCTCGTTCTATGGCATCAATTTACAGAATCGGAATATGCAGCAGTTCTGCTGCGAGCCGATGCAGCAGCGGATCATAGCTTATCTGCCCAAAGCACAGGAACCCGGACAGATCTCATCGATCCTTGGCAATACCGCAGAACTTCGCTTTGGCAGGCTGGCTGACTATGAAGTTCGTATACAATCTCTTCACAGTCGTATGCCGCAGTTGGAGGCGTGGAAGGATACTCTGCGCAGCAGAGGATTATTTGCTTCGGCAAGCAGACTTCTTCAGCCGTCAACTGAAACAGAACAGGCAATTTATAACATCTGGAAAGAGGTATTGCAGATCGAAGATTTCGGAATAGATAAGTCCTATTTCACCATTGGCGGAAACTCTCTGAACAGTTTCCGTACGCTTGAGAAGATGAACCGACATTTCAATACAGAACTGACAATAGCAGATTTCTTTACCTACAATTCGGTACAGGAGTTTGCTGAATTACTTGACCAAAGATCAAAGAATGACAATCAGGAGGAGGGCATGTTCTGATGAAAGCCCGGAAGGAGCATAAATGAAACGAATTGCCATATTAGGTGCATACGGGACAGTCGGACGTGAGGCACTGCAGCATCTGTACAGTACAGGGGATTATGAGTTATATGGGTTAGTCAGACAGCCTGAACGTGTGAAGGAGGATCCGTTCTTTGACGCTATGCCTGATGTCCGCTGGGAAAGGCTGGATATCACAGAGAATGAGCGATTGACTGATGCGATCTGCGGAATGGATGTTGTTCTGAATACAGTTTCCTGTTCAGGTAAGTACAGCAGAAAAATAGCAGAACTATGTGCCGAACGGAATACAGCCTATGTGGATGCAGGTATCCCGGATAATATCGGTGATCTGTCAGGACAGTCAGATAAAACTTTACTGTATGGCGCAGGTGCTTTGCCCGGATTGTCTTCAGTACTGGGGGTATATGCTGCACAGGGATTTGATACTGTCAGCGGATATCAGCACATCGCATCGATACACGGTGCATTCTCGTACGGTGCAGCTTATGATTATCTGCGTGGTGTCAGCGGAGAATACGGCGGACATCCTGTGAAGAAAACGGAACTTCCTCTGCTGGGCTGTACTGAGATCATGCAGTATACAGATGACGAGACACACTATGTTCTGCAAAAGATCGGCTGTCCGGACGGAAAACATTATGTCACGCTCGGATCACGTAAGTTATATGCTACGATCGAACGGGCAGTTTTGCGCTTTGAATCAGATCCTGAAGGTGCAGCTCGTGAACTGGTGACTTACAGTCAGCTATACCGCGTTCGTTCTCAGGAACATATGGCATTCATTATAGAGGTGCAGGGGACAACGGAGCAAGGGATACAGCAGACGAGAACTCTGCTTATGAAATACGATTCAGCGGCAGCACTCACAGGACTGTCTTCAGGACTTAGCACTGAAATTGCTGCAAATGCATCACAGCCGATAGGTGTATGCAGTCTGACACACTTCCCCGACGATCCGCTGTATGCCAAGGAAATGCCGCGGATACTTCGGGCGATCGATGAAAACAGACACAAGGTCGTATTTGAGACCTGCGCGTGCAGTATCAACGAGTGGATGCAGGAAAGTGAAGGGGAAATCTAATGAAATCAGGAGGGCAATATGCCAAGTAAATATGATGCAGCGCGGGAGCTGCTGGAAGCATTGGAAGCCAAGGGCATCACGTTCTGGTGTGAGGGAGATAAGATAAAATACAAAGCCGGTGCCGGTGCAATGCAGAAGGATGATATTCTCAGGTTAAAAGCCTGCAAGAGTGAGATACTGGAGCTTCTCGCAGCTGACAGCGGAAAAGTGAAACTTATGGAAAACAAGTCAGAACGATATGAACCGTTCGTACTGACAGACGTTCAGCAATCCTATCTGATGGGGCGCGGCAACTTGTTTGATTATGGAGGTGTAGCGTGCCATATCTATATACAGCTGTGTTATGAACAGCTTGACCCTGTTCGGGTCGAGCGTGTATGGAATGAGCTGATCGCCAAGCATGAAATGCTTCGTGCGGTGATCCATGAGGAGGGTTATCAGCAGATAATGAAGGAAGCACCTCCTTTTAATGTCCGTGATTATGGTGATCTTCCTGCCGATCAGATCGAGCAGGAGATGGGACATGATGCTTTTGAGATCGGCTCATGGCCGTATTTTGCAGTTGGTGTTTCCAATTATGAAAAGAAAGCGATAATGCATATTTCGATCGAGTTTATCATAGCGGACTGGACTAGCATCTGGATGCTGATGTATCAGTTTGAGCAGTTGTATTTCGGAGAACTGCAGGAGATACAGTCGGTACCGATAAGCTTTCGTGATTATGTTCTTACCGAACGCGAACAGAAGGAAAGTGCAGTGTATGCACAAGACAAAGCCTATTGGATGAAGCAGCTGGAAACTTTTCCGACACGTCCGCTGCTGCCTGTTATCCGCAGTAATGACAAGGAAAAAGCATATTTTGAACGTAAATATGTGCGCTTGTCACCTGACGAGTGGGGACGTGTCAAACAGTACGCGCTTGTAAACGGGATAACACCTACTACGCTGGTGTTGATGCTGTATGCAGCGGCACTGGAACGATACAGCGAAAACAAACGATTTGCCATTAACCTGACCGTACTGAATCGTCAGCCGTTTCATCCGGATATAGACAAGGTCATAGGTGATTTCACCACTCTGAGCCTTTTGGAGATCGACTTCGGAAGCGGAAAGGATTTTCTGGAAACTGCAAAGATCACTGGTGAAAGACTTTTCGGAAACATGGATCACAGCAGCTACTCAGGTGTGGAGTTTATGCGTGAGATCTCTCGCAGCAAAGGTCCGGATGCAGCATTCATGCCTTATGTTTTCACCAGTGCAGTCGGACTCTTCTCGTCAATGCCTGATATGATGATCCGCGGCATGGGGGAAGGAAGCGGCATCAGCCAGACTCCGCAGGTGTTTATTGATTGTCAGGTCATGGATGGAAACTTTGGTATGCAGGTCAACTGGGATATCCGCAAGGGTGTTTTTGAACCGTGTATTATAGAAGATATGTTCACACTGTTCCGTGAGATGCTGTGTTCCATTGTGGACGGAATGCCTGTGATCCCTGATCATCCGGCATATCAGGCGCAATTGCTTGCCGATGTCAACAGGACCGCTCAGAAACTTCCGACTCCGCTCCTGCATGAGAATATACTTCGTGCCGCGGCAGAATATCCTGATAAGACCGCAGTGATCTCGGGAAGGAATACCTACACCTATTCACAGCTGCTTTGCATCGCTGGAGGAATTTTCCAAAAGCTTAAAACTCTGTCGCCTTTGCGTGAAGAACCGATCGGTATCGCCGCAGAAAAATCTGTATACCAGCCTGCAGGCGCACTAGCTATACTCTGCGCAGGCTGTGCCTATGTTCCGATCTCGGTGGAGCAGGGAACTCAGCGTATCGAAAGTATACTCCGACGTTCAGGGATACGTATTATACTGACAACCACGCAGGATAATACACCGTATCCTGAAGATATAACCGTTATCCGTGCTGATACCCTGTCTGAGTGTGAACTTGAGCCCGAAGTGCTGCAGGATCGGTCTGACAGCGAACTTGCTTATATTATCTTTACATCAGGTTCTACGGGAGAACCAAAGGGCGTTGCTATTTCCCACGCGGGAGCTGTCAATACCATTGAGGATATCAACCGAAGATATAATGTTACAGAAAAAGACAGTGTACTCGGTGTATCTCAGTTAAGCTTTGATCTGTCGGTATATGATATCTTCGGTGTGCTGGGAACGGGAGGAACGCTGGTATATCCTGAAGATGAGCGCAAAAAAGAGCCTGCTCATCTGGCACAGTTGATCGCGCAGCATCACATAACGCTGTGGAACAGTGTACCGTCACTTCTTCGTATGGTAATGGTATATCTTGCATCCGAAACGAAAACTACGGAGATAGAATCATTAAGGCTGGTGCTGTTGTCAGGAGACTGGATTCCGTTGGATCTGCCCGATACACTGCTGAGATATGCACCTGATGCACAGGTGGTCAGTCTTGGCGGTGCGACGGAGGCTTCTATATGGTCAAATTATCACGACTATCACGGATTGTGCAGTAATTTTAGGAGCATACCGTATGGAAGACCTCTGGCGAATCAGGAATTTCGGGTGCTGGATGAACATCTTCGGAATTGCCCTGTTGGTGTCAAGGGTGATCTTTATATTCTGGGCAAAGGACTTGCCCAAGGGTATTACAGAGATCCTGAACGCACACAGAAGCAGTTCTTCATACATCCTATCACCGGTGAGCGTATGTATCGTACAGGCGATGTTGGTATGTATCATCACAATGGTGAGATCGAATTTCTGGGTCGTTCAGATGATCAGATCAAGTTCAACGGACACAGGATCGAAGTGGGTGAGATCGAAAGTGCCGTCAGCCGAACTCCTGGTATCGCACGAAATATTGTGGTGTATACAGATGTAGATGGAGAAAAGACATTGACCTGTTACTATGAAACAGCCGTTGCCGATGAAGCAAAGCGTACAGCATACACGGATGAATGGAATGCCATGACTGCCGACTTTCAACATGATCCATCTTTCGATCTGTGTGTTCTTGAATTTGTGAAAAAGTATGCTGCCCTGAATGCTGCAGCGAGGATACTGATCATCGGAGATGAAGAGTTCGCCGGTCATCTGGCAGACGAATTGCCGGATATTCACATTACACAATGGGTAGCCGACATATCGGAACAGGCAGATACAAATGCTTTTGATATCGTGATCTCCCGTGGTGGATTTGCAGGAGATGTACGTGCAGCAGTACGCACTGTAAGATCGTGCCTGAGACCCGGCGGGTATTTCCTTACAAGGGATGAAGCTTCTTACACTCTGCTTGATGAGATCGATAACAGCAATACGGGTGGTCTGCTTAATACAGAGTGTTTTGCCATGCAGTGCAAGACCGACAGATATAATGTAACGGTAAAGGAAATACTGGATACGATCAGGGATCGTTTGACGACCTATATGATTCCGACTGCATTCTGTATGCTAGATATTATTCCGGTCACATTCAATGGTAAGACTGATATGCGTGCGTTGGCTGCTCTTGCTGCTGCACGTAAACATTCAAAGGCAGGCACAGCGGCTCTGTCTTCGGGAACAGACCACATGACTGATCTGCAGAAGCAGCTTGCAGAGATCATTGAGCAGTCGGGGATCCACGGTGCAGGCTTGACAGATAACTTCTATGATCTTGGCGCGGATTCGCTGATGATGGCACAGCTGACGGGAAATCTCCGTAAAAGTGTGGCACAGGCGATACCATTTGATGAACTTCTCCGTTTCTTGCTAAATCATCCGACACTCGGTCAGCTGTCCGTTTTTCTTGCTGATAAATAGAGTGTACATCTGTCATAAGACCTTATATTGCTCTGAAGGAGGAAAAAACAGTGTACTCTGAATTAACCGGTATTTGTCATGAAAAAGTGAAGTGTGATCCGTTTCTTGTGCTGTTTGATGCACAGACCATTACCGATGCACAGCTTGAGAAGTTGGAGAGTATACTGCCTCCGTATCGGGTGAAGTACGCTGAAAGATATCGTAAACGGGAAGACCGTGTAAACAGTATGGTTGCATTTGCAATGCTGGCATATCTGCTGAAGACCTGCTATCATACTCAGCTGCCACAGACGGAGCATAGGAACGCTTACGGAAAACCGCTTCTGGATGCACCCCTTCAGATGAGTATATCGCATTGTAGCTGCGCCGTATGCTGTGCTGTTGCATCAGGGGAGGTTGGTGTGGATGTGCAGGAACTTGTGACAGATTGTTCAGGGATCGCCGAATTGGTACTGTCAGGATCACAGTATGAAACCTATTGTGCTTCTGATGCACCTGAACGATGTTTTACCGAATTCTGGACACAGAAAGAAGCATATCTGAAACTGCAGGGGACAGGACTGACCGATGATCTTTCACAAATTGATCCCATGATCTGTGCAGGATCACTGCAGCATAAAACTGTCTGGTACGATAATATCTGTATAAGTACTTGTTCCGAGAACCCGTTGGAGCATCGTATCATAACAGTGAATGAATTGCGTGCTGTGCTTCAGAGATCCTGATCCTGATATATATTATCAGATACAGACGGTGTTTTCTGTATGAAAAAATATAGTATCCTGTTCAACATCAAGGCAGATTATGTTGAAATGAACATTGGTCATAAAACACCGCTCTGTGATTTTGTAAGATAGTTAGAAAAAACTAACCGAGGCGTTTATCTGCATTGACATTACTCCTTCAAAGTGATATTATATTTTATGGTTAAGTACAACTAACCCGAACATAAGTGATCAAATCCCTTGTGTTTGATAAATATGAAGGAGAGTTAAAAATGAAAGAAACAGCGGTAGAATTCAAGGATGTTGTAAAGATCTATGGTAAAGGGGAGGGTGCTCAGACTGCTGTAGACAATGTAAGCTTTAAGATAGACAAAGGTGAGTTTGTGGTCATACTGGGTCAGTCGGGTGCAGGAAAGTCCACTGTGCTGAATATGCTTGGCGGCATGGATGTACCCACATCAGGCAAGGTGATAGTTGACGGTCAGGAGATATCGTCATTCAATGATAAAAAGCTTTCGCAGTACCGTGCGGAAGTTATCGGTTTTATTTTCCAGTTCTATAATCTTATCCCGGGGCTGACGGCTTATGAGAATGTTGCGCTGGTCAAGGATATTAAAAAGTCTGCACTTGATGCAAATGAAATGCTTGACCGTGTGGGGCTATCAGACCAGAAGCATAAGTTCCCGGCGCAGATGTCAGGCGGCCAGCAGCAGAGAGTTTCTATCGCACGCGCACTTGCAAAAGATCCCAAGATCATTCTTGGCGATGAGCCTACAGGTGCTCTTGATTCCGAAACGGGCAGGATAGTCATCGAACTGCTGCAAAAGCTTTCCACTGAGGACGGAAACACAGTCATTCTCGTTACCCATAACGCGGATATAGCGAAGTGTGCAAATAAAGTCATCCATATGAAGAATGCGAAGATAAAGTCTGTAAAGATAAATGAACATCCACTCTCGGCAGATGAGATAGAGTGGTAAGGGGGCGGCAGTATGCTTAGGAAAAAAATGCTGCGCGATATCAGAAGCAATTTTGCACAGTTCTTCTCAATATTCATTCTCGCTGTAGTGGCGATGTGGTGCTTTACGGGTTTTCAGTCGGATGTCATCGGCGGAAGACGTGCCATGAAAAACTTTACTGAAAGTACTAATTTCTCTGACGGCTGGATATACGGCAGCGGATTTGACAGCAAACAGGCGGATAAAGTAAAAAATATCGACGGCATCAAAGACGTTCAACTGAGATGTGAAGTTCTAGGCAAGGCAGATGAGAAGTACAACACAGCTGAGATATGGTGTTATTTTCAGAACGATAATATCGTAACAAGACCTTATACAGTCAGGGGCGCTGAATTTGATCCTGCAGATACCGATGGTTTGTGGCTGTTCGAGGCTTTTGCAAGTACATGGGGTCTTGATGTCGGAGATAAATTCACCGTACATGTTATGGGGCAGGACATCGAAAAAGAGATAAAAGGTCTTATAGAATCACCTGAGCACATTTTCTCCTGTGCTTCAAGTGATACCGATACCGATTTCCATAATATCGGATCTGCGTATCTGTCACAGAAAGTACTTCCCGAGGAAATGCGTATAAACAATGAGATGGTATTCACCTGCGATGGTAAGGCGCTTTCTTATGAAAAAGATATCGACAATGCCCTTGACGGCGGTTATTCCTTTATTGCTGACCGCAAGAGCATTGACGGCTACAACCGCCTTGTGGATGAATTGGATCAGCATGACGGTTTTTCATACATATTCTCATTTGTGTTCGTGGCGATAGCTATGCTCGTCATAACTACAACAATGAAGCGTATGGTGGCACAGCAGCGTACACAGATAGGCACTCTGAACGCACTGGGAATGAAGCGCCGCAAGATAATGCTTCACTATCTTGGGTACAGCTTTATTCTGTCTTTACTTGGCTGTATTACGGGCATGGTGCTGGGTATATATACTTTCGGCAGAATGATGATAGATATGTTTTCGGCATTTTATCGTTTGCCCGATTGGAAAGGCGGATTCGATTACAAGAGCGCCGCAGTTGCGGCTGTCATCGTGCTGGTATGCACAGGCGCAGCGTATTTCAGCTGTTATCAGATACTAAAGATACACCCGTCGGAAGCTCTTCGTCCTGCTGCGGCAAAAAACGCAAAGCCCTGCATATTCGAGAAAATGCCATTCTGGGATAAACTTGGATTTACTACACGTTACAGCCTGCGTGATATCTCACGTTCAAAGCTTCGTGCGGTTATGGGGATATTCGGCACTTGTGTCGGCATGATGGTGATGACCCTCGGTCTTGGTGCTTTGGATACACTTGACTATGTGCGAAGCTGGTACTTTGATGATATACAGAATTACAGCAGCCAGGTGATACTTTCTGACAGCTGTACAATTGAAGAAGCAGAAGACCTTTCGGAAGAATATGACGGCGAACTTATCGGTATGGGGCTTATATCCATAGCTTCAGACGACCACCCTGTTTCAGATGATATCATAAGCTGTAAACTGTCTATAACAGAGGGCAAGGGGTTGTTCTGTATATCAGACACCGACCTGAATGCGGAAAAACTGAAACCGGGAACAGTGGCTTTGACGATGAAACAGGCTGCTAAGCTTGGTCTTGAAAAAGGCGACAGCGTTTACTGGAAGACATCAGATGGTGATAAGTGGATAAGAAGTGAGATCGGATCCATATCACGTCATCCGTCAATAACCGGCATTACTATACTCCGCAAAGACTATGAAGGCGAAGGCTTTGAATTCAAGCCGCAGATGATGGTCACAAGGAAAGACTGTTCCGAGGCGGAGAACAGAGAATATGTATCCGCAGTGCACAGCATGGATGACCTAAAAGCCGCTTTTGACAAGACCATGGAGATCATGGACCTGCTGGTATATTTCATGGTTTTCTTCTCTTCACTCCTGATTATCATAGTTCTTTACAATTCCGGCAATCTCAGCTTCAACGAACGTGAGAAGGAATTTGCGACTCTGAAAGTTATCGGCTTTGGAAGTCCGAGAGTACGCAGACTTATATCTGTGCAGAATCTATGGCTGTCACTTATAGGCACGGTATGCGGAATACCATTCGGAAAGAAGATATTGCAGGCGATGATGGATTCAAACGGTGATGCTATCGACTGGCCGTGTTATATCAGACCACTGACATATATGCTGTCTGGCGCGTTCGTTATAGGTATTTCGGTATTGGTTGGATTCATGTTCTCAAAGAGGATAAAGCGTATAGATATGGTTGGTGTCCTGAAAGGTCTGGAATAATATCTTATATGGGTATCCCTAGGACACAAGAGAATAACTATACATATACTGTAAAAAAACTCTCCGCCCGTTAACTGGCAGAGAGCTTTGGATGTTATTATTTGAAAAAGTTTATGATATGATCTTTGTCGTCTTCCATGGACAAGAATTCAAAATCACCTGTATTTTCATTGAATTTTTCATTTGAAATCTTATCAGAACCGATATCCGAAATACTTTTTTCTATTGTTTTTAACTCATTTAGATTACCATCAGCAGTCTCATACAAAGTGAACTTCATCTTGCCATTATTTGTATTTACCGATAAAGCATATTTACCGCTTTGTGACAAGCAGACATGACCATTATTGCCGTTTGTATTAAGATCATATTCAGTTACAGTATAATTTTTGTCGCCGACTTTAACATTACCGTTAGCATCGGGTCTTATTGTTGAAACACGGTTATCATTTTCAAAAGCAAGATAAATAACGTCATTATCTTTTACTACGTGTGGTATGGGATTCGGATGGTCATTGGTTCCTTTCATAACATTGTGTGCTGCATTTTTATTGCTGCTGTTGGTGTCAAGGGTGTAAAGATCAATACCGTTGCTGCCATCTTTGTATCCGCATGAAATGACAAGCAGATCATTTGAAATTGCAGTTTGCTGGAAGTATAAATAATCTTTACTATAAAATTCAGCGATCTTAAATGCTTTTTTCTGATTTTCATAGTCGAAGCAGTAGTAAGCTGTTTTGGTAGCATCTTTATTCCAGATGTCAAAGATCAGTTTTTTACCGTTTGGGGTAGCATTTACCCCAGAATACTGTTTTTCGTTGTCGAATATACCTGCTTTTTTAATATCGATATTATAATCGTAAACCAAGTTTCCGTTTGTGTCATATATGGAGTATTCCACAGGGGCATCGTCAGGATTATATAATGTTGCAAATTTATCATCAAGTGTACCACTGAAGTTTTTGTCCATGGGAACAGTAGCGATAATAGAATCAGAAGGTACATCATATATCATATAATCACCTGTTGCATTTTCGCTCCAATCATATACAAGATACCTGTTATCATTTATTCTGTAAATTCCATGATTAGGATAAGCGTTGTCCAACTTTGCATCGATGTCTTCACGGATCCTGTCTTTCAGGCTATTCGTATCATCCGTCTTGTTTTCGTTGATATTATTATCCTTGTTGTTCTCTTTGTTGGCATCAACAACTATTACCGACTCATTATCATTTCGGTTGTCTGTTTTAGCGTCTTTCTTGTTATCTGTTTTGCTGTCATTATTGTCGTCTGTGCTGTCGTTTATGATATCTTCAGTATCCGTTTCGCTTTCGTTAGTGCTGTTTTCATTATCATCCTCGGGGTCTGTGGTGACAGCTTCATTGTATATTGAAGAATCTCTGTCGTTATTGGGAACAGTGTTGTGCATATTTCTGTTCAACGAGAATATAACTCCGCCTGCAGCGATTATTGCGATACAAGCTGCTATCGCACCGCCGCGCCTCAGCTGTATCTTTCCTGTGGACTGTTCTTCATTTGTACTGTTCGTTCTTGATGTAATATTTCTTTTTGCTGTTATCACACTATTTGTATTGTTCATCTCAAATCCTGCCTTTCTCATAACGGAAGAGAGTATGCGCTGCTGTTCCTCATCTGTGAGCTTGTCATCATCGAAGGAAGCAAGCTCATCAGCAAGCTTTTCTGCATCTGACAGAGATACGCTTTCTGTCAATGCGTTCAGTTTATCCTTCATTACACACCCTCCTCTAATATTTTCTTTAGCTTTTTCAGTCCGCGAGACAGCTTCATATTCAGCGTGCTGATATTCATGCCAAGGTCTTTGGCGATGTCTTTGTTTTTCTCGCCAAGATAGTATTTGCGTATAAATATCTGTTCATCAGGTTCGCCCAGCTGTTTTATGGCATCTATAAGGTCGGAATTTTCGCTGTTGTCTTCTGCGATAGTATTTTCCAGATCATCATAGTCAAGCATTTCTTCCTGTTTGCACTGTCGGTGAAATACATTTATACAGTGACGTTTTGCTATCACCATAAGCATCGCACGCACCGAACGCATATCAAAGCCGTTTTTCTTACCCAGCTCGTAAAAAATAAGAAAGATATCACTTACAGCTTCTTCGATGTCCTCTCTGGTGCATACATCACGAAGCCGTGTATAAGCTATCTTATGTACATAAGCACTATACTGCATTACAGTCTGTGCAAGTCCTTGTTGCGTATTGCTTTTCAGCAATTGCAGCAGTTCTTTATCATTCATATGAAAACCTCGCTTATTGAAACGTTTCACTATATACAGTCAAATGATATAAGCAAAAAATCACATAGGCATAAAATTATTTGCAAAAAATATTGTAAATAATCTATGAACGCATCCAAACGCGTTGATAAGTGTGGTATAACAGATCATAATATACCCGGGATCAGGCATATTTTTTCAGCCTTTCAATTATACACTAAATGCTCATAGTTGTAAAGATTAAAAGTATCAAAGCACTGCTGTACGTAAACTCCACAGATACTTCCTTGCCAAATATACATAAATAAGCTATAATGATATCAGCAAAAGCGCTTTTGTATCAGTACAAGGAGTGATAATGATGACAATAGGTTCAACTATCAGGCAACTCAGACAGGAACAGGATATCACACAGGAACAGTTAGCCGAAGCACTTGGCATAACATCAAGGGCGGTGAGCCAGTGGGAGTGCGACAGAACGACCCCGGATATATCTCAGCTTCCCGCCCTTGCGAATTTCTTTGATGTAACGACCGATCATCTGCTGGGTGTAGATATAAGCCGCAAGGAGTACGAGATAAGCAAGATACTGAAGCATATTCAGATATCGGGAGTATCCGGTGATCGTGAGGAAACAGAGAGATATCTCAGGGAAAAACTTAAAATATATCCCAACGAGCCCGTTTTGCTGTGCCATCTTGCATCTGCATTACAGGATATTTATTTTCGGCATGGTAAAGCAGATACAGATAAACTGAAAGATGAGATATCAGATGAGATCATATCTCTTTGTGAAAGAGCGCTGAGATACTATAAGCCCACTGAAGACAACAGCTTTCCGAAACTGCTGCTCATATTTCAATACGAATATATGAATGAAAAGGAAAAAGCAAAGGCGATCATATCGTCACTTCCATACATCAGCTGTACAAGAGAAATGCTTGAAGCTGATGTGTTTGATGGAAAAGAAGCGCTTGAAAAAAGACAGTCGGCACTGTTCAGCCTGACGGCATATATGCACAAAATGTTCTATGAGATATATCGTGATGCATCATACAGTAATGAACAGAAAACTGAGATACTGAAAGCAGACTCCGCTATGATCGATCTCATAACAGGCGGCAAACCAAGGTTTTTCCATGGTGCTTTGGCGGTCAATGCAGCGGAACAGGCTGTTTTGCTGCTAAAAACAGGGAACACGGAAAAAGCTCTTGATATGCTTGAAGCTGCATACTTTCATGCTCATAGCTACGAATCCCGCCCAGATGGTGAAAAATATGCACCCTGCTGGCTGTCCTAACTTTACGACAAGAGTGATCGTGTAGTCAAAACAAGTACCGATACCGCTTATGATCACCTTTATAAAAGAATTATCGATAACGATCTTTGTAAAGAATTATACGATAGTGAAAGATTTGAGAAGCTTTTTGAGAGCCTGAAAGAAAAGATAAGCAGATAACAGTACAAACCCGAAATGATATTTTTTTCGGTATTTATCATAGTCCTTTGATGATATGCAATAAATAACATAGTAAATAACTATTCAATCTGTAAAATATTAAGATATATGATATATTTATAATGTAAAACTATTGACTAATTATTATTCGTGTAGTATAATGAGACCGTCTTTGTAAGACCAATATCAGTTGAATGATATTGAACATCTGGCTAAGGAGGGTTTTTCAACATGAAAAAGACAAAAAGAGTAATTGCATCCGTGTTAGCGCTGACGCTGACAATGGGCTGCGCAGTACCTGCTTTTGCGGCAACAGATCCCTATGAAGATTATGATGCAAAAACAGATATTGAAGGTGCGGTGGCGATAGTTAAAGGTATAGTCGATCCTTTGGCTGCGGGCCAAAAATTTGCCGATGATCCTACTATCACGGATCAGGCTAATGAGTACGCAGGGTTTATAGACGGTGTGTACGACGCACTTAAAGATCCATTTGATATACTGAAATATATAGATGGTTTTAAAGAGTATTATGACAAATATGAAGAATACAAGGAAACAGGATATGTAAGTATCAGCAGAGAGTATGTAAGCGAGAATTTTGATGAGCAGGCTTCCATAGTTATGACAAAGGAGGACTATGAGGATCTTACTGCAAATCCCGAGAGATATGAGCTTCATTTCATCAATGGAGAAGCTGTGATTTACCGTGACGGACTTGTATATGGTCTGGAAAACAGACCTGATGCTCTCCAGGGAGATATATTTGTGGAAATAACTGTCGCTCAGGCGTGTGAGATACTCAAGCGTATGGACAAAATATTTATGGCAGTAAATACACGAAATGAAGCCCTTCAGCAGATAGAGGATTTCATGACAGAGTACGGCTACTGGAACATTGTGGAAGATGAAATAGTTATAAAGCCTTCTCATGGCGAGTACATCACCCCCTACAATGCAGGTTCGGGCAGCGATACATACAAGATACAGAAAGGCAGCGGTTATGTATATATCGGCGATTACTGTGAGCGCAATTCGGGTGACGAGGATACGATAATATTCGACTATGACACATCGGATACTCACTTTGCCCTTTACCGTGACGGTGGTGATCTGTATATACTTGATGTTGAAAACGAAACTCTCGTATTTGTTGATGACTACTTTGAAAACTCGCTGAGTAGGGTAGAGAATATACAGTTCAGTTCTGATATCACTCTTGAATATAAGGACGTAATCAAGCTGGTAAACAAAATAAAGGGCACAGCTGAGGATGATGAGCTGACTGGCTATAAAGAGTCTACCGTTATCTGGGGCGAAGAAGGAAATGATACCATTACAGCCGAGGGCGGTGATGAATACTATATCCACGCAGGCAGCGGTGATAACACTATTACTGCTTCTAACGGCAATGACATTATTATTTCTGAAAATGGAAACGATTACATTACTATATCGCGTGAAAGGAACAGGCTGTTTACTTCGGAAAACCCCGGATATAACGTGATAATCAGCGGTAAGGGTGATGATACTATAAATCTTGACGGCAATAATATAGTTGTTGCAGGAGAGGGCAATGATATCATAAACAGCGGTTTCGGTGACGATGTATTCGTATATTACTATGGTGACGGCGATGACAAGATAACAGATAGTGTAAACGCATGGTCAAACGGAGGAACAGATGTTATCTATTTTGCTGACCTTACTCCCGATGATGTATATGTTCGCAGAGAGAACGGCTTTACTTTCTATGTAAAGGGCGAAAAGAAGGGTTCTGTAAATATACCCGGTACTTATCAGAACGGTGCTTCAAAGTACAGGGAGCCAATCGAGTACGTGGCATTCAATGACGGTACTGTATGGAATCTACACGATTACCTCGAACAGACCAGATATGTAGAGGATACTACCTACTTCATTGGCAAGGATTCCTTTGGATATATTATAACAGGAACAGATGATGATGATACTTACTATACTGCAAACGGCGATGATTATATTGTTCCCGGCAAGGGCAACGATTACGTAAATGCAGGCGGCGGTACCGATACATTTGTATTCAACCGCGGTGACGGACATGATATATTTGATGAATCTAACGGTGGTTCATATCCTGCCAGCGGAGAAGACACTGTTTTCTTTGCAGATATCAATTCAGATGAAGTTCATGTGACCAAGTTTGGCAATAAAATTACCATAAAGGTCAACGACTCCGATGATGCAGTTGAACTGCCCGTTATATATCAGTCGGGATTTTCCGGTCCTCTTCACCCTATCGAGAAGGCTAAGTTCGCTGACGGCGTCGAGTGGACATTCCTTGAAATGCTGAAAATGGCGTGTGTAGAGGGTACTGACGGTGATGATGATTTCATAGTAGGTGACGAAACTCCTGCTATTTATTGTGGCAAGGGCAATGATAAGATACGCGGCAAGGAATTTGATGACGTGTATATCTATAACCTCGGTGACGGACATGATATTGTCAGAGATTACACTATATGGGGACGTTCATACGATGAGGTACGCTTCGGCAAGGGTATAACTTCCGATATGCTGTGTGTAAAGGTTGACGGAAATGAAGCAGTTATGTCCATACCCAATACCGAAGATTCCGTCACCATTATAAAGGGCGAGATCGAGCTCTTTACTTTCGTGGACGGAACAAAACTGGATGAGAGCGAGATCTTCGCAAAGGCAGCCGATCATCACTACTCCGAAACACCTGAGTGTGTATGGACAAATAATGAAGGCAATTACTCTGCAAAATTCGTGTTCGTATGCTCCGACTGCGGTGCAAAAGTAAGCTATGCAGCAGAAGTAGAGTGTGAAGAAGGCGATGACGGTGTTAAGGTATATACCGCCAAAGCGACTGTTGCAGGCAAGGAACATACAGCTGTATACAAGAAAACTCCTGTATCATATAAAGCCCCAAAGATATCTTATGAGGCTGGCGCAAATTCTGTAAAACTCAGCTGGACAAAGGTCGATGCTGCTGATATGTACGGTGTATACGGCTATGTAAGCGGCAAGTGGCAGCTGATAAGCGAGAGCAAGGATACTTCTTTCGTGCTTAATTCTCTGAAGGCAGGCACCGAATATAAGGTCGCTGTTGTTTCCAAGATCGACGGCAAGTGGAATAAGGATACCTCAAATGCTGTAACTGTAAAAACACTGGATCAAGCACAGAGCAGATATCCTTCTGTAACAAGTACACAGTACAATGATAAGTATCACCAGTTCAGACTCAACTGGACAAAGGTAAATGGCGCATCCCAGTACGGTGTCGCTGTTAAGATCGCAGGAAAGTGGAAAGTATACGCATATACCGATGCCAATACCACAACATTCACATCTCCCAAGCTGAAAGCAGGCAGCACATACGAAATGGTGATATGTGCTAAGGTTAACGGCAAGTGGGACACTTCAAACCTTAATGCAAGAGCATTCAAAGTCACTGTAAAGTGATCATGTGTACAAAATAACAGACAACACAACCGACGGTATCTTTTCGGATACTGTCGGTTGTGTTTGTATGACATCATCTCCATAGCGATTTAAATGACAGCTATGTAAATAACATATTAAAACTATTGACTTAGTATGATTAAGGTGATATAATAGATAAGATATTGAAAGGGGAGTAGATGATAATGGCACTCACCGATGAACAGCTTGAACGTTATTCAAGGCACATCACACTGAAAGAGATAGGTGTTAGGGGGCAGAAAAAACTGCTTTCATCAAGGATACTTATAATAGGCGCAGGCGGACTTGGCTCACCTGCAGCAATGTACCTGGCAGCCGCAGGTGTGGGCACCATAGGTATCGCTGACAGTGACAAGGTAGAGCTTTCAAATCTGCAAAGGCAGATAATACATACTACCGAGGATATCGGCAAGTCTAAAGCTGCTTCCGCCGAAGATACCATAAATGCCCTGAATCCCGATGTTACGGTCAATACCTACGAGATAAGGGTCAACAGCACTAATATCCTTGACCTTATAAAGGACTACGATTTCATCATCGACGGCACAGATAACTTTGCGGCAAAGTTTCTTATAAACGATGCCTGCGTGCTGGCAAAAAAGCCTTTCTCCCATGCGGGAATACTGCGTTTCACAGGTCAGCTGATGACCTGTGTTCCCGATAAATCCCCATGTTACCGATGTATCTTTGAAGCACCTCCCCCGAAGGACACTGTGCCCACCTGCCGTGAAGCAGGTGTCATCGGTGCCATGGCAGGTATAATAGGCACCATGCAGGCGCTTGAAGCCATAAAATATATCACGGGTCAGGGTGAACTGCTAACCGGCTTTATGCTTACCTTTGACGGACTTAAAAATGAATGGCGAAAGATAAAGCTCCCCGAGAGAGTAAAACACTGTGCCGTCTGCGGTGAGCATCCTGCTATAACCGTCCCCGTTGACTTTGAAGAAACAGAATGTGAGCTTTGCAAGGAGTAATATGATGAGCGAAAATATAGTGATACCCAACGATATCGAGCTTTCGGTGGTGAAAAAATTCCGCCGTGAGATATGGTCAGGATTCTTAAAAGGCATAAAGGAGTATGACCTCATCCAGGAGGGGGACAGGATCGCTGTCTGTATCTCGGGCGGCAAGGATTCAATGCTGATGGCACTTTGTATGAAGCGTCTGCAAAGGTATTCAAAAGTCCCCTTTGAAGTAGTGTTCCTGGTCATGGATCCCGGGTATAACGAGATAAACTATCAGAAGATAGTCGAGAATGCCGAAACACTGGAAATACCTATACAAGTATTTAAAACGGGAATATTCGATGCAGTGGCAAAAGTGGATGAGCACCCATGCTACCTCTGCGCCCGCATGAGGAGAGGTCACCTGTACAAGACAGCCAAGGAACTTGGATGTAACAAGATAGCGCTTGGCCACCATTTTGATGATGTTATCGAAACCATACTTATGGGTATGCTATACGGTTCACAGGTGCAGACCATGATGCCCAAGATACACAGTGAGAATTACGAGGGTATGCAGCTGATACGCCCAATGTATATGGTCAGGGAAGCGGATATCATCCGCTGGAAACAGTACAACGACCTGCAGTTCATCCAGTGCGCCTGCCGCTTCACCGAAAACTGTACCATGTGTGATAACGGCGGCGGAGGTTCTAAGCGTCAGGAGATCAAAAATCTGCTCAAACAGCTTCGTGCTGTAAATCCCGCGGTGGATAAGAATATTTTCAGAAGCGTTGAAAACGTTAATCTGCAGACTATCATCTCTTATCATATAGGTGATGAATACCACCATTTTCTTGACAGATTTGACGAAGGCAGAAGCGTTCGCGGCACTAAGGCGGAGGAAGAAAATGGATAATATATACCTTGACTATTCCGCAGATACTCCCCCCGATGAACGTGTGCTTTCGGTATACCTTGATACAGCCAAGGCTTGTTTTGCAAACCCAAATTCATCCCACAGCGCAGGCAGGTCAGCTAAAGCTATAGTCGATGATGCACTTGAAAAAACTGCCCGTCTGCTTGGAGTAGCTCCCGATGAGATAATATTCACAAGCGGCGCCAGCGAAGCCAACAACCTCGCAATAAAGGGTATCGCCCATTCATACAGAAGACGGGGCAAGCATATCATATCAACTTTTTTAGAGCACAGCTCCGTCAGCGGAACACTCACCTGCCTTCAGGAACAGGGCTGGGAGATAGACTTGGTCAATATACTCCCGAACGGTAAAGTTGATCTTGACCATCTGAAAACTCTCCTGCGTGATGATACTGTGCTTTGTGCCGTATGTGCCGTTGACAGCGAGCTTGGAACGGTACAGCCACTATCCGATATCGCTGATATACTGAAAAACTACCCGAACTGTCATTTCCACATTGATGCTACCCAGGCTATAGGCAAGACCCATACAGACCTTTCCCTTGCCGATACAGCAAGCTTTGCACCACATAAATTCTACGGGCTGAAAGGCAGCGGAGTGCTTTATAAGAAGAAAGGCGTCATCATCGAACCGCTGATACACGGAGGTGCAAGTACGACCATCTACCGCAGCGGTACCCCCGATGCACCTGCGGCAGCTGCACTTTCGGCTGCTCTTGGTCATGCTGCGGAGGAGTACAGCGAAAGATATAAGCGTGTAAAACTGCTTAATGAAAGGCTCAGGGAATACTTCAAAGCAAATAAGGATATACGCATAAACAGTCCCGATGATGCAGTCCCCCACATACTAAATATCTCCGTGAAAGGTATAAAGGGTGAAGATATGCGTCGTATGCTTGATGAAAAGGGCGTGTGCGTTTCGGTCAAGTCAGCCTCTTCTGTTGCGAACACTCCATCGCGTGCGGTAATGGCAATATCCCATGACAGAAAAAATGCTCTATCGTCATGGCGGATAAGCCTTTCACATCTTACAAAAGACAGCGAAATCGATGCTTTGATAAGTATACTCAATGCTGTGATATGTTAAATGAACAAGGGAAGAATAATGACCGTCAGATCAGGTGCACTCAGCATTTGGTCAGACGGTCATTTTCTCTGGAAGCAGAGAATATATCAAAAACATAAACTTGAATATCAAATATTTAAAATCTGAATTAAAATGTAATATCATTTAATGAATTTGCTGTGAATGCACAGCGAACTTGTTTCAATATGATTTTATGTTTGAAAATATTTACATATCGTCAAAGTGTTTGATCACAAAAGCGGTTGACATTTGTTTAAAAAAAATGTATAATTAAGCAAATGAAAAAATTTATTTTCATTGAAGGAATAGTTCTGTGACGTGAAAGGCATCCTCATGTCGCAGAGAAAACCGGTAAGCCGTTCATGGCGGAGAAAAGAAATCTCCTGCTGAGGACGGCAAAAACTATCGAGAGGAGAAATATCCTATGAAGAAGACAATTCAGGGCAGAGTTTTGTCAGTACTTTCTGCTGCGGCTATGGCTGCATCAGTAGCAGCTGCTCTGCCGAACACAGGCATCAAGGCCTCCGCACTTTCCGGACTTGATGCAAAGGGCATCGTTTCCCAGATGAAGATAGGCTGGAACCTTGGTAATACCCTTGATGCTCACAATTCAAAGGTACCCTCAGGTTCATCACCCGAGAAGTACGCTACCCAGTGGGGTATGCCCGCACCTAATGCACAGCAGTTCCAGGCAGTAAAGGAAGCTGGTTTCAACACCGTTCGTATCCCTGTGACCTGGTATGAGCATCTTGAACAGCGCGGCAACAGCTACCATGTAAATGATCAGTGGATGAGCTATGTAAAGCAGACCGTTGACTATGCTATCGACCGTGATATGTTCGTTATCCTGAACATTCACCACGAGGATTTCATCAATGTAGGTCAGTTCACCGATAACACCTACTATCAGGCAGAGATCAAGATGAAGAGCATCTGGTCTGAAGTTGCTGAGACATTCAAGAACTATGACCAGCACCTCATTTTCGAGGGCATGAACGAGCCCCGTGAGACAGGCAGAGGTTCCGCTATTGAGTGGGGCAGCGGTGATTCCAATTCCTGGAACTACATAAACAGACTGAACGAGACATTCGTAAGAACTGTACGTGCACAGGGTTCCAGCCAGAACCGTGAGCGTCTGCTGATGCTTCCCGGCTACTGCGCTTCCAGCAGCTACGATGCTATAAATAATATCGCTATCCCTAACAATGCAGGCAACGTGGCACTTTCTGTCCATGCGTATGCGCCTTACTTTTTCACAATGGCGAGCGATGCTCAGGCTAACCACAACTTCCCCGGTCAGTCCGGTTGGGGCGAGGATTATGAGTCTGCACTGAGCGATATGTTCGGTTACTTTGGTCAGCTCCAGTCCATAAAGGGCGCTCCCATAATCATCGGTGAGTTCTCTGCTTCTGATTTCAACAATACTGAAGATCGTGTAAGATGGGCTAAGTCTTATCTTTCAAAGGCTAAGGAAAAGGGTATCCCCTGCGTTCTGTGGGATAACAACGTTATAGGCGCAAACGATGGTGAAGCTCACGGTTATCTGAACCGTGCAAACTGCACATGGTACACCAATTCCAAGCCCGTTATCGAAGCTATGATGGAAGTTTACGACATCAACTCCAACACAGGCGGAGAGGTAAACTCCAACTACATCTGGTCTAAGGTAAATGTTGGTTCTAACTGGATAGAGCTGTTCAAGAGCAATGACGGCAGAACTATCGAGGCATGGAAGAACTTCACAGTTGCTGGCTGGAATAACTTCGCTAACGACAACTATGACTTCGTTCTCGTTTATGATTCCGCAAATGAGCCTGAGCTGGTTCTCCAGGATGCAAACTATGATTACTGGAACCGTGTATCTTCAAGCGATACCACCGGTACTCCTTTCGTTAAGAAATTCACTTATAATGATCTTACAGCTGCTATCGCTAACAGCGGTCTGTCCATGAACGATATGAGCAACCTCTTCATCAGCGCTACTACCAGCAGCATGACAGCTTATGGTCTGTATGCAGTACCTAAGAACGGTGGTACCCAGATCATTGATCCTGATCCTTATCAGCCTTCAGGCGATACATATCCTACAAATATCAGGGTTAACTACAGCTCTCAGTATCATCAGATCCAGTTCGTATGGGATGAAGTTCGCAATGCACAGAACTACGGTATCGCAGTTTATCTGGCAGGTAAGTGGAGAGTTCAGACTTCCTATATCCCTGCTTCTACCAGAAGCTATGTAACTCCCAAGAACCTGACACCCGGTCTTTCCTATCAGGTTGCTATCGCAGCTAAGGTAAACGGTACATGGGATACTGCAAATGCTATCAAGAACGCTGTATATGTTACTGTAAGATAATTATACAGTATCTGTTCCAAGCGAAAAAAACGTATTAAACAGATCACACCGACATCCTCAAAGGGTGTCGGTGTTTTTTGTATGCTTATTAGCGTTATACCATGACGTTTGTGAGGGCATACCATTATCCGTATCATATTTTGATACGCAAAAAAGAACGGCAGACCTGTCACGTACTGCCGTCCCTTTTAGAAAGAATGGTTGATTATTTCAGATCACTTTACAGTAACTGTAAATGCTCTGGAACCGATGTTGGATATATCCCACTCTCCGTTAACCTTAGCGCAAACAACCATCTGATAGGTGCTGCCTGCCTTCAGCTTGGGAGAAGTGAAGTAATTTGTATTTGCATTGGTGTAAGCCTGTACCTTCCATCTGCCAGCCAGCTTAACAGCTATGCCGTACTGGGTAGCGCCGCTAACCTTGTTCCAGATTACTCTGAACTGGTGGTACTGATCATTGTATTCTACTTTTGATACGGTAGGATAAGAAGATGTATTGTTTTCAGCATTGGGTGTTACAACGATAGCGTTGGAATCATCCATGTTCCACTGACCGTTTTTCATAGCAAAAACAACTACCTTGTAGTCAGTGCCAGCTTTCAGATCATTGATAACGTAAGATGTACCTGTGGTCTTGGTGATCATTGTCCACTTGCCGTTAACCAGACCTGCAACACCGTACTTTTCAGCCTCTTTTATTTCTGTCCATGTGAGCTTTACAGAACCATTACCTTTCTGGTAAGATATGGTAGGATTGGAAACTGTATCAAAGAAGTACATCTTAGCACTTGCCAGTACATCGTTGTTCTCACCGATCTCAACAGCATTCCACTTAGCATGTGAACCGTGGAATGTAACATTTTTTACAGTGGAGTTATTGAATGCCTGAGCACTTATA
The DNA here is from genome assembly GCF_000179635.2 of Ruminococcus albus 7 = DSM 20455. NCBI lineage: Bacteria > Bacillati > Bacillota > Clostridia > Eubacteriales > Oscillospiraceae > Hominimerdicola > Hominimerdicola alba. The sequence goes on from NC_014833.1 coordinate 1,027,352, forward strand.
GTCTTCAGTGTAGAAGGCAGTACGATATCTACCAGTGACTTGCAGCTGAAGAATGCAGCGCCGTCAATAGCAGTCACACCCTCAGGTATCTCTATGTAGGTTATGCCTGTTGTTGCAAAAGCAGCCTGAGGTATAGCAGTCAGGTTCTTTGAAAGAGTCACACTGCTCAGAGCATGGCAGTTGGTGAATGTCCTCTTGCCGATAGAAGTAACGCTGTCAGGGATAGTGATGCTTTCAATGAGTTTGTCGTTTGCAAAAGCATCGTTTCCTATAGTAGTCAGGGTGGAAGGAAGGTCTATATTGGTAATGCCGGAGCAGGAGCCAAAAGCTGAATCGCCGATAGTCTTCAGACCCTCATTGAAATATATCTTGTTCATGCTGCTGCAGCCGAAAAATGCATATTCACTGATATCTGTAAGGCTAGAGGGCAGAACGATACCTTTAAGGTTCTCGCACTTGTAGAATGCCTTCTTACCTATAGTAGTGATGTTGCCCTTGAATGTGACATTCTGAAGATATTCGCACTCCTGGAATGCAAAAGGCTCGATAGAGGTTACATTTTTCGGTATGGTTATAGAAGTAAGACTAGGGCAGTTTTGAAATGCACCTTCACTGATTGCAGTCAGATTATCAGAGAGTATCACAGTGCTTAGGGACATACAGGTTGCGAAAGCACCGCGTCCGAGAGTTGTTACACTGCTGGGTATCAGAGCTCTTTTCAGATAAGAACAGCTGCAGAAAGCAAAATTGCCAATCTCTGTAACAGTGCTGGGTATAGAAATCTCTGTCAGAGCGTTATTTTTTATGAAAGCATTATTGCCGATCTTGGTAACTGTCTTGCCGTCTATCTGAGAGGGGATAGTTACTGTTGAACTGCTGCCTGTATACTTTGTCACAGATACAGTTCCGTCGGAAAGTACTTCATAGTTGAAATCACCGTAAACAGCATCAGCATTAGCTGTAACTGCGGTGTCAGCAAATATGCTGCCTATAGCAGTGCCTGGTACGTATGTAGCCGCACTGATAACAGCCAGCACACTTGCCAGTGTGGACTTCATAATCTTGTTAGCCATAATTGTTATTCTCCTTATAAGTTTTACCTTAATAAATTGTTGTCAGTACCCGGTATATCAGCATGAGATATGGATATATCAGTTTTCTCACAGCTTATAAACAGGCATCTGACTATGTGTTTGTGATATAAGTTAAGCAAACGTTTACTATTCTTAGCACCATTATTATATCATAGCAAATTGGGACATTCAATAAAAAGTATTAGATGATTTTTAAACTAACTGTACGAAATCACACAGTATAATGTGAATAACAATAATTTACATTAAATTATATTACATTTATGACTATTGTTAACGAATTAACGAAGTGAGATCCAAGTTCTGTAAAGTCCATAAACTTCCGAATATAAATGCCCCCGATACATCATGGTATTAGGGGCATATTTTCTGATGTTAAATTATTATCACGCAATCATTTTGCTGCATTTATGAGTTTTTCAACGCAAGCTTTGGGAGCGTGATGTATATCGAACAGCAGGGGATACTGCTTAACAACAGGCGCATTGTCATGTGGAACAAATCCGTCCATCCAGGTGTAGTCATCTGCAACGCCCCATGTTGTAACACAGTCGATAACATCGCTGTAGCTGCGGTATATCTCAAACAGCTTCAGGTATATGTCCTCCACCCTTGCGATATCCTCGGGCGAAGAAGCTTTCAGCCTTTTGATATCCTCCTCCGAAGGCGGAAATACATTGTGTCCGAAGCCTGCCATGATGGATACATCAAGCTCAGTTATATGCAGACGGAGTCCCAGCTGAGCATATACCTCTATCGAGCGTTTCAACTCGTCATAATCGGGGCATGAGAAGTAATGCTGCTGCATACCCATGCCGTCGATTCGGCAGCCTTGTTCCTTCAGACGCTTGATGAGCCTGACTATACGCTCACGCTTTTTCGGATCGCATTCGTTATAATCATTATAGAACAGCTGAGCGTTTGGCGAGTATTTGTCCATAGCTCGGAATGCGGCTGTTATGAAATCTGCACCGCAAAGCTTGAAGTATTCGCTGCTGCGGTATATAGCTGCATCTCCCTGAGCGCCGTCCTCCACTTCGTCTGTCACAGCCTCGTTAACAACATCCCATGCGTAAACATCATCGTTATATCTTTCACAAAGCGCCTTTATATGAGCATCTATACGCTGATATATAAGCTCGGGGGAAGCATCATGGTCACCGTCCTTGTACATCCATCCACCCGTCTGGTTGTGCCATACGGGCGCATGAGCACGTACTTTTATACCCAGCTTCCTAGCTGTGCTGAATATTTTGTCTGTTCTTTCAAATGTGAATCTGCCTTCCTCGGGCTCGGTCTCACTGTATTTCATTTCATTTTCAGGCGTAACACTGTTGAAATGCTCACGCAGCACATCTTCGTAGCTTTCAATATTGTGGGCGGCAACAGCAGCGCCTATCTTGAAATACTTCTCGTAGCTCTTTGCAAGTGAAAGGATATTGCTCATGATACTCCTCCATTTTTAGTTTCGATGTAAAATAAATAGTTTTCAATATAATAACATATTGTTCTCGGATGTTCAAGCGATTCCCGAACAATTGTAGATTTTTTCAATTTTCGTGTATAAAACTCATACATTTTCACCATGAACAGTGATATTATGTATATGCAACAAAATTCAGCTGTGCTGTTTGTTCTTCAGCCGGAACTGTTTTGGCGTCTGATCGCGGTATTTCTTGAAACTGCGTATGAAGTGGCTGCAATCCGCAAAGCCTGTCTTCTGACTTATGAACGTCATATCATGGTCGGTGAAAAGCAAATATTCTTCTGCCTTGAATATCCTCATGCGCTCGATGTACTCCTTGCAGCTCATGCCGTACTGCTCACGGAACTTCGCTGCAAAGCCCGAATAGCTCATGTGGCATATCTCGGCTATGTCCGCCACGCGGATATTGTCTTCAAGGCGGCTGTCTATGTATTCGGTGATATTCTCTATGCCGTATATGTCAGCTGAGTTCACAGGGCATTTGTTCATATCGAGTCCCTGTGTTGTCCATTCCCTAACAATGCCGAATATCAGCCTGTAGATATACGCTCTCATCATTATATCTCTGCCGTAAAGATAGTGTTCGCCTTCCTTTACGCATTCAGCGAATATCTCTTTGCATTTAAGCCGTTCAGATTGTTCGCGGCTGAAATGTATCTGCATATCATTTGTACGTGCGTACCGAAGTATAGCTGTTGCCGAAGGCGCATAAGAGGATGTGTTCGGGAATTTTACCGTGTCGAATTTCAATCCTGAAAAGAGTATGGTGCCGTCGCAGGCAGAATGGATAGAATGCACAGATGACGGATAAAACAGAAAAAGTTCACCCTCAGATACGGTATAGGCTTTGCCGTCGCAGGTCACCGCAACTTTTCCGCTAAGTATATATATGAACTCGGCAAAGTAATGCCAGTGCTGTTTTACAGGAAACGGATTTTTTTCGGTATCGAACAGGAAGGTTTCGATAGGCGAGTTCAGACTGTCTTGTTTTTCAAATAAATTGTTCATGATACCGACCTCTTTTCTGTTCAATGTTTTATAGAATTTTACAATTTATTGGATGATTTGTTTTGCAAGTTTTAAATATTTGTGGCGACGTTCAGGCAGGTGTTCGATCTTCAGAAGACCGCATATTTTATATAGTATATTATACCATATTATTACAATTAAATCAATAGTTAAGGAGAGTATTTAATGAATAATACCACCGATCTCACAAAAGGTGATCCCCGAAAACTTATACTGCGCTTTTTCTTTCCCCTGCTGATGACCAATACTCTTCAGCAGCTGTATTCTTTTGCCGATACTGCAATAGTCGGTAAAGGTCTGGGTGATGATCCGCTGGCAGCAGTGGGCAATATGTCATCTCTGTGTTTTCTTATAATCGGATTCTCTATGGGTCTGTCAAACGGCTTTTCCATTCTGATAGCCCAGAATTTCGGCAAAAAGGATATCAAAGCCCTGCGCAGGACAGTGGCGCATTCCATTGTGCTTGCAGTCATCATCACTGTGCTTCTCACAGCATTCAGTATGATATTTTTAAAACGTATACTCATCCTCATGCAGACTGACCCTGCTATCCTCGGGGACAGCCTTCGCTATGGATATATACTCTTCGGCGGACTTGCAGCGACTATCGCCTACAATATGTGTGCAGGTGTCCTGCGTGCCCTTGGGGACAGCAAAACTCCCCTCAAAGCCATAGTGATATCATCGGTTATGAATATCACCCTGAATTCTTTGTTTATATTCGTATTCCGATGGGGTGTCAGCGGTGCCGCTGCTGCTACAATAATCTCACAGCTGTTCTCAGGTGCGTTCTGCTTTATAAAACTCAGCAGGCTGGAGGTTCTTCATCTTACCCGTGAGGACTTCGCACATGAAAGCACCATGTATTTAAGACTCCTTAAAAACGGCATACCTATGGCACTTATGAATTCCATAACAGCTGTGGGCTGTATGGTGGTGCAGTATTTCGTCAACGGCATGGGCGTGGCATTTACCTCGGCTTATTCAGCTTGCAGCAGATACCTCAATATGTTCATGCAGTCCGCAGCAACAGCAGGCGCAGCAATGTCTTCCTTCACAGGACAGAATTACGGTGCGGGACGTTTCGACCGCATAAAGAGCGGATTGAAGGTATGCCTTGGTATATCCGCAGTAACCTATGTAGTGTTCGGTTCAGCTATGGTGTTTCTGCCAAGACAGCTTGCAGGTCTTATCCTCAACGGCAGCACACAGATAGGCTATGCAGCACAGTTCTTGCCTATATGCGGAGTTATGATATTCTCAGTGGATATGCTGTTCGTTATAAGGAACGGTGTACAGGGCATGGGTTTCCCCTTTGTACCTATGCTTTCGGGCATAGCTGAGATGTTCCTGCGTATCGGTGCCATGTACTTTCTTATCGACAAGTTTGCTTTCCGCGCTACCGCAGTTGCAGAGATATCTGCGTGGGTCGGTGCGCTTATAATAAATGCCGCAGCATTCGTGGTAATATTCATGCGTGAAAAAAACATCATCGAGAATAAAAAACTCAGCAAACACGCATTGTCCACGGTCTGAAAAAGCTATCTCCTGTATCATTCACCTTATAGATCAGAAGCCGAAGTCTTTGTACTTCGGCTTTTGTCTTATGTATCATTTAAACAACTTTACGGATTGAAATTTGTGCAGATATACAAAGTTTGATCTCCGCCATTGACTCTTACGTAACGTAATAGTTTATAATATAAGCACACAAGGAGGTAAGGCTTATGAGAACTGTTAATGAGGTAAGCAAGCTGACAGGGGTGAGTATACGCACCCTGCAATACTACGACAAGATAGGTCTGCTGATACCTGCGATGCGTACGGATGCGGGTTACAGGCTGTATGACGATACAGCGCTTGAACGTCTGCAGCAGATACTTCTTTTCCGTGAGCTTGAATTTCCCCTCAGCGATATCAGAGCCATGCTTGAAGCTCCCGATTTTGACAGAAAAAAGGCGCTCACACAGCAGGTCGAACTGCTCACACTTAAAAAGCAGCGTCTTGAAGCCATCATCGAAGCGGCTTGTGAATTAATTGACAAAGGAGATATAATAATGGGATTCAAAGCATTTGACACAAAAACTATCGAGGAATATAAAGCACGCGCAAAGGCAGAATGGGGCACGACTAAGGAATATGCCGAGTATGCAGAAAAGACCGGAGATCGTTCAGCGGAGGATGAGAAAAATACTGCCAACGATCTTATGAAAGTATTTGCAGAGTTCGGAGCTCTCAGGGAACATCCCGCAGACAGCCCCGATGTGCAGTCGCAGGTAAAGAAGCTTCAGCGCTTCATCACCGATAATTACTACAACTGCTCCGATGATATGCTCATGTCACTGGGGAATATGTATTCTGCCGATGACGAATTCAAGCAGAATATTGACTCCGCAGGCGGCGCAGGCACCGCTGATCTTGTCACCCGCGCCATAAGTGCATACATCAGCAGTAAGTGACAGCGGAACATCTACAAAAATACAATATATAAACCAAGCCCCGGAACGTACTAAAACGCTCCGGGGCATTGTGTTAGTCTTCATCATCCAATCCGCAGTTGAGTATCATATTGTAAGCCGCATTCGCCTGAAGGCTCTCCTTGCGTTCGCGCCATGCGTCTATCTCGCTTTTTATCGCAAGCATCTCATCGACTATCAGTTCGGTCTTTTCGGGTCGTACGTAGTTCACATACCACGTCATGCGCTGGATACCCTTGGGACTGCCGATGTACTTTGCTATCTCGTCTGCAAATTCCGTTGGGTAGCCAAGGGATGCGAGGGCATTTCTCAGCTCATCGCGGTTATCCGACCATGTGCGCTGGCTTTCTGCCGCATCGAATATATCCCTGTTCATGCCCATGTACCGTTTCGGAATATGGCGGTCCTTGTTCCATCGGGACGTATGCCGTCTATGGAGAGGTCATCAGCGCCCACCATGAAATCAACGTGTATTACCGAATCATTTATGCCTCTTTCCATAGCTTCCTCAACGCTAAGGTCATCCCCGTCGGGCAGCACTTCCTTGAAGCCAATTCCCAGCGCACAGTGACAGCAGGCGTTCTCATCAAACAGCGTTTCATAGAAAAGGAACCCGCACTGATTTACAGGGCTCTCCTTAGGAACAAGTGCCACCTCGCCCAGCATACACGCCCTCTCGTCCATTTTTATCATCTGCTCCAGAAGCTCCTGCCCCTTTGCCGCCTTGCATGATACAGCCTTGCCGTCTTTGAAAGTTATGGAAAAATCTTCTATAAGCTGGCTGTTCCACGAAAGAGGCTTTACTGCCACCAGTGTGCCGTCGCATCTTCCCGCATACGGCGATGTGAAAACTTCCTCCGTGGGAATGTTTGGTATATATGCAGCACCGTTCAGCGGATTTACGTCCCCTGCGCCCTCCCAGGCAGCATCAGGTATAAGCTCCACCCTGAAATCAGTGCCGTTGGAACTCTTGTATTCCAGTGAAGAAAATCCCTGCTCGTTCAGCCATGCCGCCTTTGACTTTATATTTTTCATGTGAGCATCCCATTCTGCAACAGGGTCATTGTCCTCGCTTACACGGACTGTTTTCAGTATAGCCTCCCACAGTCTGTCAACAGCATCCTCCGCATCCGGGAAACATTTCCTAGCCCACTTTTCCAAAGGGTGCGCTGCTATTACCCACTGATGCTTGCCTTCAATGGCGTTGCGGTAGGGCTTGAATACAGCTGTCCTGCTCTGTGTCACCGCGGATATCTTCTTCGGGTCGATGCCGCCCAGTGAATCGGGGTCATCGGATACTATGAATATCCTGCATGGCAGATCATCCACCATTTGCTTCATCTTGGCTTCCTCCCAGGGAAGTACCTCTGCTAGCACTTCCTGCTCCGCATAAAGGAAATCGAGCCTGTTCTTCATATCGCTAGTCCAGTTCATATTGACTTTCCGCGCCCCTGCCTTGTAGCATTCCTCTGTCACAAGCGCAGCAAATTCGTGCTGTTCCACAGCGGCGGTCAGCTGAACTGTCTGCCCTTTCTGGACATTCGCACCTGTGCATACTATAAGATGTGCATATTTTTTCAGTAAGTCTTTTGATATAGACATATTTTATCCTCCGTGTTCTATGTGAACTTATAATGTTCCGTAAGATCATTATACCACACCCTGCCCGAAACGTCAAATCCCGAATGGACATACCCGGTCACGATGATATCAGTCGGGATTTTTGCACAGCATTTCTATGTTGGATATGCACATATCCGAAACATGGATGCTGTACAAACAAATGATTTTAAATTTAACTCGGACATATTTCTGCAAAAGTTGTACAAAAACGTACAACTTTTGACAGTTTTTCGCTGTATATAGAAGGGGTTCATCGGGCAGACTCACCGATGACCTTTCGGTAAGAAACAGAGAACTTCCCGAATGATCCCTTTTATTTAATGCAAAAAGATCCCGGCACAAAAAATGCCGTTTACATATATAGATCACTGTACGCACGATGGCAGGCTGACGCTTGCCAGGACCCACTTCCGACACTGTCGCAGTTAAACTCTCTCTTGACCGTAGTGAGAGCAAGGTTTCGGGCGGGGTAGGGGGAACCCCATTTTAAATAACGGGATATGAAGCAACGTGTTATACTGTACAGAGGTCATCAGCATCTTGACAATTCCCGCGGAGACAGACATTCAATAAAACCATATCAGGTAATGGCTGCCGCGGGTACATATTATTATTTCGTCATAAGCATTCTTGTTTGAATATCTTGTGAAATACGCCTTCATCGCAGCGGTATCCGGATGTTGCCGCCAATACAGGTATTGAAAAATATCTGTGGATATGATATGATGAAAAAAACGTGCAGTACTATTATATATATGCATAGTACTATTATAATAAGACCACTCAAAAAAGATAAGGAAGGTGAACAGTGTGAAGAAAGCACTTATGGTCATAGATATGCAGAACGATTATCTGTGGGAAAAACGAAAGAGTAAATTTGCCTATGATACAGAACAGCTTGTAGCATCGGTAAATAGGCTGATACATGAGTACAGTGACAGCGGAAATGATGTTATCTATATACGTCATATCATACAGGATCTGCCCACTAACCGCCTGCTTTTCGGATTTTCCATAGCAGGAACCGAGGGGGCTGAGCTTTACAGCGGTGTTGATATCGTATCCGAACTTTGCTTTGATAAGCTGTTTGGCGATGCATTCACAAACAAGCAGCTTCTTGCCTTGTTCAGAAAAAACTCATACGATGAACTTCATATATGCGGCATTGATGAATACGGCTGTGTAACTTCAACTGCCTGCGGAGCAGTAAAGCGTCATATCCCTGTCAGGATAATAAGATCCGGTACTGCTACCGTGTTTACTGAAAAGAAAGCCGCAAAATACAGAAAAAAGCTGGAAACTGCAGGAGTCGAATATATATAGATATCAGTGACTGTTATCCATATAAAGGTCACGCTTTGTTGAATGTGTACTAATATATTCTGTGAGATTTGTTGATTATAACACCAAAAAAAGAGTATGCCTCATCCGTATATATATCGTAAGACAAAACAAAGGTGATGACCCCGAAAAGGAGGAAACAACATGAAAAATAATACTTTAAAGAAAACTGTATGCGCAGCCCTTGCAGGACTTATACTTACCATGACAGCCTGCGGCAGTGTGAATGAGAAGACGGACACTGACAGTAAACAGCCTGCGGCAGCAAATGCCGATTCCGAGACTACTCACGAAGCTGATATCCCTGCACCTGAAAGAACAAACAGTGCCAAGCCACTTTCTGCCGAAAAGCTGGCAAAGTCAGATTCAGCACCGGATGCGGCTTTCTATGACAGTTACAGCGATTATGCGGCAGAACTTTTCAGGCAAAGCTGTACCGAGGATATAAGAAACGGAAAAAATGTCATGGTCTCACCCGAAAGTGTTATGATGGCACTGGGTATGACAGCAAACGGTGCAAATGGCGAGACTCTTTCACAGATGCAGAAAGCACTTGGCGATATCAGTATAGATGATATCAACACTGCTATGCAGTATCGTCTTAACAAGTATGCTCAGGATAACGATATCAGTTTCAATGCGGCAAATTCCGTGTGGGTGCGTGATGACGAAAACGGCATTACATTAAGACAGGATTTTTACGATAAGGTAAAAAGTGCATATAACGCTGATACCTTCGCGCTGCCATTTGATGATGCAGCACTGAATGCTATAAATGGCTGGGTCAAGGAAAATACAAAAGATATGATTCCCGGCATACTGGACAAAATGGATGATCAGGCAAAGGCGTATATCATAAATGCCATGGCTTTTGAGGGCGAATGGGAAGAAGTATACGAGGATCACCAGATAAACGAGGATGATGTATTCACGAACAGCCGAGGCGAAGAGGAAACAGTAAGCATGATGTATTCCAAGGAAAACGGCTACTTTGAGGACGAGGATACTACGGGCTTCATAAAGTACTACAAGGGCGGAGATTATGCATTCATGGCTATGCTGCCTGCTGAGGGAACCGGGCTTGTTGATTATGTATCGGGCATTGACGGTAAAAAGCTTTCAAAGCTATGGTCATCTGCAAGCGGTGAAGTAAATGTAAGCATACCAAATTTCAGCTTCGATTATGAAAATGAACTCAGTGATGAACTCTCAGCTATGGGAATGCCCGCGGCTTTCTCGGATGCCGCTGATTTCTCGGGAATGTCTGATACCGATCAGCTTTACATAAGCGATGTTATCCATAAGACCCATATTGATGTGGATCGCAGCGGAACAAAAGCTGCAGCTGTTACAGCAGTAGAGATGAAGTGTGCAGGTGTTATGGGGAACGATGAAAACCGTAAAGAGGTTTATCTTGACAGACCCTTTGCCTATGCTATAATAGATACCGAGAGCGGAACACCTATATTTATCGGTGCTGTAAATACCGTAAAATAATGGCAGTTTACACAGTATGATAAGCAATAAATAAACAAGACCCGCAGTAGATCGAACCTGCGGGTCTTGCGTTATATCATTTGAGCAGAGCCTTTGCCGACTTTGCTATATTATCGGGAACTATGCCCAGCTCTTTGAGAAGCTCGTTAGCGTTGTAGCGGTCATAGAACTTCTTGCCAAGACCGAAGCACTTGACCTTCATATCGCTGTCGCCATAGAAAGCTGCGATCTTCTGACCGAAGCCGCCGTCAAGAACACCGTCTTCAAGTGTCACTACTACCTTGTGATTCGCTTTGAGTTTCTCAAGCAGTGCGGTATCCAGACCAGTGATATATCTTGGATTTATCAGTGTAGCGTCAATGCCGGAAGCTGCAAGTTCAGCCACTGTCTGCTCACCGATCTGATAGAAGTCACCGAGAGCTATCACTGCTATGTCCTTGCCCTGCTTTGTAACTTCAAATTTATTGAGGTCACTGTAATCGGTTGGGAATTTCTTATCGGAATGCTGAACACCGTTGCAGGGTACACGTATTGCTACAGGATACTTTGTCTGCTCTACTGACCAGTCCAGCATAGCGAGATACTCCTCTGCACAGGTAGGTGCCAGGTATACCAGTTCAGGCATATTGGAAAGCATGGGGATATCGTAGATACCTATATGTGTAGCGTCGCTCATTCCCCATACCGAAGCTGAGTATACAGCGATGGTCACGGGGTTGCTGTTGAGGCATATATCCTGCATTATCTGGTCGAAGGCTCTCTGCATGAAGGTACTGTTTACACCGAAAACAGGCTTGCCGCCGTTCTTGGCGATACCCGATGCCAGTGCAGCTGCAGTTTCCTCTGCTATGCCAACATCAAAAAACTGATCCTTGAACTGTCTGCGCTTATCCTCACCAAAGCCCATAACACCTGGGGTAGCGGCATTTATACCGCATACTGTCTTGTCGGAGCTCATCTTCTTTGTAAGGTAGTCTGCGGTCATGGAACCGTAGCTTTCACCGCTCCAGTCCCATTTGCCCTTACCTGTTTCGGGGTCAAAGGGCATATGCCAGTGCCATTCCTCACGATTCTCCTCGGCAGGCTTGTAGCCCTTGCCCTTCTGGGTGACGATATGCACTGCAACAGGCTTTGTGCTGTCCTTTACACTTCTGAATGCTTCTATCAGCTGAGGGATATCGTTGCCGTCTTTTACGAACACGTAGTCAAGCCCCATAGCTGTGAACAGATTTGTATCTGCCTTGCCGTTGCCTTCGCGGAGTGCTTTGAGGTTTTTGTACATACCGCCGTGGTTCTCTGCGATTGACATATCATTATCGTTTATTACTATTATAAAATTGGTATCCATCTCACCTGCGAAATCTATACCCTCAAGGGCTTCGCCGCCGCTGAGAGAGCCGTCACCGATGATAGCGATTATATTCTCCTTGCCGCCTGTCAGATCTCTGCCCTTGGCAAGACCGGCAGCAAGGCTGACGGAGGTAGATGTATGACCGATAAAGAACTGGTCATGCTCACTCTCGGGGGGATAGGTGTATCCGCATACATCATCAAAATGAGCTTCATCGGTGTAAGCGAGCCTTCTGCCTGTCAGCATTTTGTGGGGATAGGTCTGGTGAGAAACGTCAAACACCATTTTATCTTTTGGTGAATCAAATACATAGTGCAGTGCGATAGTTGCTTCTACCATACCGAAATTAGGACCGAAATGTCCGCCGTGTTTTGTAAGGCGGTTCATCAGGGCATCTCGTATATCGCCTGCCAGCTGTTTCAGTTCTTCGGTGCTGAGTTTTTTTACATCAGCAGGGCTGTTAATGTTGTTAAGTATCTCGTACATATCATCATCCTCGTTTCATATCTTAATAACATTTTCATAAAACTAAAATTGATCGTGCTGCATCACTGTAATATTATATCACATGCCGTCAGCGATGAGTATAATATTTTTATAAACAAATAGAACAAATCTATATTGTGTGTATTATAGCCTTATAAGTATATACTATACCGGTTATCCCGTTAACACAGCATCGCAAAGTGATACATAACAATGAAACATTGTGCAGATGTTATCTTTCCCACCGCCTGCAGCAGGGGAAGATGACCGCCGGGTATTTAAAGTTTTGATATAACACAAATTAATTATGGTGTATCAGCGGGATGATCATATATACTATTTATAATAGCATTCTAAGATCTGTCAGCAGGAGTTTTGATGCAGGCTGTTTATAAATTATACCATATCGCTTGGAGTTTATCAAGCCTATTTATACGTTTTTGTGAAATTTATTAAGTCGAAAAACATTTGATTAGCTGCAACAATGGTCGGCGGATGAGTATATATCAATAGATTTACCCCATTATACAGGCGTGTGAAGTGGTTGGCTGAACGGTCGATCATATTATTTGATGATGTTATGTAGATGAAAATATTTTTATAAATTTAAAACGTTTAAGTGGATTGACTAATTATAATAATTGTGATATAATTCATACAAGGTTCCTTTGATATGTATATATTATTGAGGGCAGGTGATCCTTTATGAATGATATGATCTCCCGAAAATCGCTGACGGTACGTATGCCGGTGCTTCTCACCATGAGCATACTTATGATACTTCTGTTTGTTCTTGCTGCTGTATTCATCAGATTCAGAGGGCGAATGATAGAAGACTATACCGACATGGGCAAAGGTTTGACTAACCTTATGGCTGCCTAGATAGATCCCGATATGGTCGATGAGTATATCGAAAAGAATTTTGAGATGAAAGAATATAACGATGTTCGCAGAAGGCTTGAGATGCTGAAGACCAATTCACCGAAGGTGCTGTATATGTATGTTTACAGATTCAAGCGGGACGGTGCTGTAGTCATATTCGATATGGACAGCGAGAATGGTGTTGCTGATGCGGATGCTCCGGGAGATATCTATCCCCTTGATCCTGAGCTTGAAAAGAACATTGATGATCTTGTGGCAGGAAATGAAACACCTGCGCTGATAGGCGATACTGAGGACGGTTACCTGCTTACGTACTGCAAGCCTCTGTTCGGTTCGGACGGAAAATACCAATGTCATGTCTGTGTGGACTTCTCGGTTGAAAAACTCCACCGTGAGGATATGAGATTTGTACTGGGTACGATGATACTATCGCTTGTGGCAGTAATGGTGATACTTATAGCGGATATTTATATAGTACATCGGCGCATAGCGGGACCGCTGAACAAAATGAAGCTGGCGACAGACGGCTTTGCCTATGAGAGCAAGGAGGATCATGAGAACAATATCCGCTTAATGGAGGCGCTGGATATCAGGACAAATGACGAGATAGAGGATATATATCATCTGTTCCTGACGTTCATGAGAAATAATCTTTTATATATGAATCGGCTTGAAAAAGCGAATGATACTATTATAGAAAAGGATACACGTCTGGGACAGGTGAGCATGAGGGCTTATTTCGATCCTCTTACAGGAGCGGCTTCAAAGGCGGCTTATGATGAGATGTCGGCAGGAACGGAATGGAGCGGGAAAGCGGTTCGCTGTGCTGGTATACGATATCAACGATCTGAAATATATAAATGACAACTATGGGCATAATTCAGGTGATCTTTATATAAAGGGCTGTTACGGAATACTTTCGGAGGTGTATGAAAGCTGTGTGGTATACCGCATCGGCGGAGATGAGTTCGCGGTAGTGCTGATGGATGAGTATTATGACAGAAGGAAAGAGCTGTTTGCAGAGGCGGCGGAAAGATTTGAATACGCAAGGGCTCAGACAGACCGTGAACCCTGGGAGAGATATTCAATGGCAGGCGGTATATCCGAATACACAGGATCAGATAAAAGCTATGAAGATGTATTCGAGTGTGCTGACAGGGATATGTATGAGAACAAGGACAGGTTAAAGAAAAAATACGGTGTTAAACCGAGATAAAAAAGACTGCTCAGGCAGTCTTTTTTATGTCTGCATCCCGAAAGGGACTTATATTGCCGTTACAGCTGTCGAACCGGAAGAGGCTCAGGATAACCAAATATTGTGATTTTTTGGAAACGGCTGTAATTGTGATCCTAAAGTATGATGATCAGGAAAGTTTCATGTCAGATATCATCGGCAGAAAAGCCTTGAAAGGTCTGTGTTCAGGGGAATGACGGCGCAAAAAACAGAAGTGAAAATATTACGAAATTATTTCATACTGTTTATTGTGATTTAAATGGTCAAAATATTTACATTTATTATTATTCGTATAATGTTGTGCGAAAAAGCCCCTAAATTCAATCAATATTGGACGGAATTTTTATGACTGATGACCATTAATCGCAATAATTGATATGTGGAAACGTTTCCCGCGCAAAAAATGACTTGTATATTTTCGCAAATTTGGTAAACTTGAATTTAAGGACGGTCGATTATTGCGAAAGCATTCAGATACTATATCACGGCCGCTGTATGATCTAAATGCGGGATGTAAACGTCGGCCGCGATGGTTTATCTGTGGGCCCGTGCTTTTGTACATATCCGGTGTAGTGTTCCTGATAAGATCATTTCACGATCGTCCGATCATAAGACATGAACTTAAAACTTGGAAAGCGAGGAGAATAGTTTATGAAAACAACTGTTTCTAAGCGCATAATAAGCGCTCTTGTTTCCGGTGTGCTGATGGCAACGCCAATAATGTCGGCTGTTACAGCATCTGCTGCTAAGACACTCACTACGAGCCCGTCACACACACAGGAAGTCGGCTGGTACAATGACTACCACCATGAGATCTGGCAGGCAGATACTCCAAACTCTTCTACAATGACACTGCACGACAATGACGGTGGTTTCAGCACACAGTGGAAGTGCGGTCCTAACAACTCGAGAGGTAACTTCCTTGCACGTCGTGGTCTGTACTGGGGCCTGAATAACCCTAAGACATATAAGGATTATAAGCCTTTCTACTGTGACTACGATTGCAGCTGGTATGCAGGTTCATCCGGTAACTCCCGTATCTGTATCTACGGCTGGGCACAGAATCCTCTGGTAGAGTACTACATCATCGAGGACTGGAAGAACTGGTCACCTGCACAGGACGGTTCTGCACAGTACAAGGGTCAGACCACTATCGACGGCAGTGTATACAAGGTATATACTACCAGCAGAAATTCTTACACCATTGAAGGCAACAAGAACTTCACACAGTATATAAGCATCCGTCAGAACCTGAGAACCAAGGGTACCATCAGCGTTTCCGAGCACTTCAAGGTTTGGGAGTCCATGGGTATGAAGATGGGCAACCTGTACGAAGTTGCTTTCAACGTTGAAGGCTGGGAGTCCGACGGTCAGGCTGATGTTACTCTGAATATGTATGAGGGCGAAAGTGGCTACCATCCCGATCCCGAGCCGGAGGAGTCGGAGATCGAAGGTACACTGTACTCAGCTACATTCGAGAACGGCACAAATTACTGGAGCGGCAGAGGTTCTGCTAGTGTAGCATCATCTTCTTCCAAGGCTTATGAGGGCAGCAAGTCCCTGTATGTAAGCGGCAGAACTGCTAACTGGAACGGCGGCGAAGTAGAAGTCAATACATCTACTTTCAAGCCCGGCAACTCCTACAGCTTCAGCGCTATGGTAAATCCTGCCGAGAGCACAACTGTTCAGCTTTCCATGCAGTATGATCAGAACGGTACTACAAAGTACACTCAGATTGCTGAGGGTTCCTGCACAGCAGGCAAGTGGACCAAGCTGGAAAACACTAACTTTACAATTCCTTCGGGCGCATCCAATGTAAAGATGTATGTTGAAGCTCCCGACAGCCTGTGCGACATCTATGTTGACAGAGCTATAATCGCAGACAAGGGCTATGTTGCTTCCGGTGATACCCCGGTATACAACAATGCTAATGTTCCTTCCAACGTAAAGATGGAATACAACAGCCAGTACAAGCAGATGAAATTTACTTGGGACGCTGTAAATGGCGCTGACAAGTACGGCATCGCAGTATACCTGGCAGGCAAGTGGAGAGTTCAGGATTCCAACATCTCCGGTACTTCCTACACTACTCCCAAGGGACTGACACCCGGTATGTCTTACAAGGTAGCTATCGCTGCTAGAGTAAACGGCAAGTGGGATACTACAGCTGCTATTGACAACTATGTTGTTGTTACGACCAGATCCTACAACAACATTCAGTATCACACACCTTCTAACACAAACACAAATACAAACACAAATACAAACACAAATACAAACACAAATACAAACACAAATACAAACACAAACACTAACACAAATACAAACACCAATACTAACACAAACACCAACAACGGTTACTATGTTGACCCCAACAAGCCTATGGTAGCTATCTCTTTCGATGACGGTACTGCACAGGGTTACTCCGGTCAGAAAATCATCGACGCTCTCTATAAGAACGGCTTCCGCGCAACATTCTTCTATGTTGGCAACTGGATCGGCAAGCCCGATCAGGTTCGCGATGCTTACAGCAAGGGCATGGAGATCGCAAACCACACCACTTCTCACCCCAATCTGACTGAGATACAGTCTTACCAGATCCGTTCTGAGTATGACAACTGCGCAAGCAAGCTGAAGAGCATCATCGGCGCAGAGCCTTCCAAGCTGATGAGACTGCCTTATCTGGCTTCCAACTGGCAGGTACAGCAGACACTGAACGATGTTCCCCTGATCAGCTGCGCTATCGATACCCAGGACTGGAACGGTGCTTCTGCATACCAGATCGAGAACACTATCAAGAACGCTGCTAACAACGGTTCTCTGAACGGTGCTATCGTTCTTTGCCACGAGACTTATGACAACACTGCAACAGCTATGGAGAACGTTCTTCCCTGGCTGAAGTCTCAGGGTTATCAGGTTGTTACAATCTCTGATATGTTCAAGGCTAAGGGCAAGACCCTGAACGGTGGTCAGGTATACACAAGAGTTTCTTAATTGATACTCAGATATATCTTATATGTTAATATTACGGAGGAGAGCTTGAAGTTCTCCTCCGTTTTATTATAAATGTATTGAGATACAGAAAATTCTTTGATTAACTGTGAATATTGTGAAAAATTAACCGAAATCATTGACTAAGCCGAAAAAATGTGTTATAATGTAAAAAATATAGCAAATAGAAGTATCCTGCTGATGATAAGGCTCTGCAGTGTAAACAGATAGCTGAACAGGAGCCGTGAACATCGACAGAAACAAGGGTAAAATGCACAGGTACTGAAAACGGTATATGTGCAGCGTAACGAAAGTTCACGTAAGGAGGAACATCTAAATGACAGAAAATATTACTTGGAAGAGAGTTACTGCAGGCCTTATGGCACTGGTACTTGCTGCAGGTGCAGTACCTACCGGTCTGGGCGGAGCATTTAAAGACAGGATAGCTGTTGTCGCTTCCGCTGAGGCAGAAACTGATACTGTCAAGGATACTGTAAAAGAAGAGACAAAAGAAGAAACTGAGATATGGAAGGGAAAAGGCAAGGGCACAAAGACTGCACCCTATCTTATATCTTCTGCTGATGAATGGAAACAGCTTGCCGTACTGGTAAACAAGGGCGAAAGTTTCAGCGGTAAGTATTTCAAACTTACAAAGGATATAACAGTTACTGAGATGATAGGCAAGAACGAGCATCCCAACGAGACCGTGAGCCGTCCTTTCTCAGGTATATTTGACGGCAACGGCCGTACTCTTACTGTTAAGATAGATGAATCTGAAAAGGATGATAAGACCCACGGCGCTGCACCTTTCTGCGGTGTCAAGGATGCTGTTATAAAGAACCTTGTTGTAAAGAGCAGCATCTACAGCGGCATACATTCTGCAGGTCTTGTAGGTGTATCACTGGGTACTCTTGAGATAAACAATGTACTGGTAGAAGCTGATATCAGCGGTGACACCCATAACGGCGGACTGGTAGGTCACAGCTTCAATACTGTGATGAAGATAACAAACTGCGGCTTTACCGGAAGAGTGAAGGCATCAGATGTTGCCTGTGCACTTGTTGGCTGGTGCGGTCCCGATGCGAATATAACTGTATCTAACTGCCTGATAAACGGCACTATCGCTGATGCAGGCACTGTAAATAATATTGCTGAAGGTATGGGCGGTGTTGTTACAATAAAGAATGTTTATTCCACACTTGAAGATAAGGGTAATAACTCGATGACTGTAAAGGGCAGTGTTACACCTGTTTCTGAGATAAAAGCACCTGAGGCTGTGGAAGAAGAACTTGTATACGACGGTGAGGAGCATGAGCTGATAACCGAAGGCTCTGTAAAGGGTGCGAAGATGGTCTACTCTCTTACTGTTGACGGAAAGTATACAACTGATATACCAAAGGTTACCAATGCAGGCGAGTACAAGGTATGGTACAAGCTTGAAGGCATGGGCAACTGCACAGCGAAGTTTGTAAAGGTAAATGTTGCTAAGGCAGATATAGAGCCTTCTGTATCCGTTGCAAACTGGGCATACGGCGATGAGGCGAGTGTTCCTGCTGTTGAAGGCAACACCGGCGAAGGCGAAGTTACCTTTGAATACAAGGTGAAGGGTGCTGACGACGAGACCTATACCGATAAAGTTCCGACAGAGGTCGGTGAGTACACTGTAAAGGCTACTGTTGCTGAAACTGAGAACTACAACGGCGATGAAGCTTTTGCTGATTTTGCTGTTGAGATAAAGTATACCAGACACGAGGCAAAGCCTTCATCCTGCAACACTATAGGCAACACCGAGTACTATGAGGGTTCTGACGGAAAATACTATGTGCTTGAAAATACACTTTACGGCGGATACAAGGAGATCGAGAAGGATTCCTGGATAATACCCGCAACACATCATCATTACGAAGGTGCTCCCGAGTGGAAGTGGACTGATGATTACAGCACTGCAACAGCAGAGTTCAACTGCGTTAACGGCGATGCTACCGAGAAGGTAAAGGCTGAGGTAACATCCGATGTCAAGAAGCCTACCTGCACTGAAAAGGGCAAGGCTGTATATACTGCCAAGGTTACATTTGAGGGCGAGGAATATACTGATACCAAGACCGAGGTGCTTGAAGCTACCGGTCATTCCTATGGTGAGCCTGTATGGACATGGGATAAGAACAATGCAAGTGTAAAGATAGTATGCAGCGAGTGCGGCGATGAGCTTTCAGCTGATGCTAAGATAACTGTTAAGGTGATAAATCCGACTTTTGAAGCAGACGGTGAGATAGTATACACTGCTGCTGCAACTATTGACGGCAAGGAATATACCGATAAAAAGGTAGTATACACTTCTAAGCTTTCTTCGGATACTACACTTTCCTACGTTCCCGGAAACGGTTCGGTATCCCTGTCATGGACAGCGGTAGATAATGCTGAGAAGTACGCTGTATGCTCTTTTGTAGGCGGCAAGTGGCGTAAATTTGCTGAGGTAGAGGGTACATCCTACGAGGTCAAGGGTCTTAAGAAGGGTGTAAACTACAAGACCGCAGTACTGGTTTATGCAAACGGCAAATGGAGCAGCGATTTTTCAAATGCTATTGGTGTAACACCAAAGTCTGATTTCCCTGTTGCTGATGTTGAAGTATCCGGCAAGAGATTCAAGCTCAGCTGGTCAACTGTTGAAGGCGCTGACAGATACGGCATAGGCATCTACAAGGATGGCGAATGGGAGCTTCTTGCAAGAGAAGACGGAGATGTTAACAGTGTTATATCACCTGAATTTGAAGACGGTACATACAGGATAGCTGTATTTGCAAGAGTGAACGGCGAATGGGATATGAGAAATATTGATTCAAGAGCATTCGATGTTACTATAGAATAATGATATGATATCTGAGCGGACGGTACTTAAAGACTGCGCTGATATAGAAGTTTTATGCCATAGTATTTCTGATATTCAGTCAGAAGTACTATGGCGTTTCTATTGACAGACATTCAATACTGTGCTATAATTGCTACTAACAAAAATCGGAATTTGTGAGGACGGTTATGAAAGTTTTGTTATGCGAGGATGCAGATTGGCTGCTGTCAGAAGAAGCGTTCTCGATCTATGCTTCCTGTATGTTTCAACCGACATACGAGGACTATAAAGCACAGATGGAAGACTGTTTGACCGATTCATCGGTAAAAGTGTTTGTATGTGAACATCGAGACAAGAAAACAGGAATGATGGTTTTGAAACTGTCAGAAGCTGTTGCGGAGATTGTCGGAATAGCTGTATCTGATAATGCCCGCCGTAAGGGAATTGGAAAACAACTGATCCAACGAGTAATGGAATCGGAGAATATGGAAAGCATCAAAGCTCAAACAGATGATGATTCGATCGGCTTCTACCGAAAATGCGGCTTTTCAGATGAGAGAATCGTCATTGAATACCCCGACGGGTCAGCGGTTCGATATAACTGCGTTCTGCGTTAATAGACAAATTCTGATTTAGCTTAGTAACAATAAGTACTATGCCCCTGAGCACTTTGAAATGCTCAGGGGCATAACTTCTATATGAGTACCCGCCATATGTGCTGTCCGCTTTTTGTGATGCGGAGAAAATAACACTTTTATTTTTCTTTGTCTTTACTTTTGCCGAGATATGTGCTATAATATATAAGTATAATTATTTTTATTTGAAAGAGGTTTTTTATAATGGATTACAGATTCTCTGAAAAAGTTTCACACATCAAGGCTTCAGCTATCAGGGAGATACTGAAGTTCACATCAGAACCGGGTGTTATCTCTTTTGCTGCCGGAAACCCTGCACCTGAGGCTTTCCCTGTTGACGAGATCACACGCATATCCAAGGAGATATTTGAAGAAGATCCTATACTGGCTCTCCAGTACAGCATATCCGAAGGCTATACACCTCTGCGTGACCTGCTGAAAAAGGAACTGGAGAAAAAGGGTGAGTTCGTTCCCGGCAGAGATGAACTGATAATCGTCAGCGGTGCCCAGCAGGCTAATGCCATGATGGCTAAAGTGCTCTGCGACCCCGGTGATATCCTCTGCTGTGAAGCTCCCAGCTTCATAGGTTCACTGAATGCTTTCAAGTCATATAACGTTGATCTGAGAGGCATAACCCTGAAGGAAGACGGCATTGATCTGGATGAACTGGAAGAAGTTCTGAAGACAGGCAAGGTAAAGCTGATATACCTGATATGCAATTTCCAGAACCCAACAGGTCTGACTACTTCACTTGAAAAGAGAAAGGGCGCTTACGAGCTTGCAAAGAAGTACGGCGCTGTTATACTGGAGGACAATCCCTACGGTGACCTGAGATTCACAGGTGAGGATGTGCCTTCCATAAAGAGCATGGACAAGGACGGAATAGTTGCTTATTCAAGAACATTCTCGAAGGTACTGGCACCCGGAATAAGAGTTGGCTACATCAGTGCACCCAAGGAGATCATCAACAAGATGGTCATCTGCAAGCAGGTCGACGATGTTCATACCAATATCTGGGCACAGGTACTGGCTTACAAGTTCATGACACAGTGCGATATGAACAAGCATCTTGAAAAGCTGCGAGCTATATACCGTCACAAGTGCGGTCTGATGATCGAGCAGATAGAGAAGAACTTCTCATCGAAGATCAGCTTCACAAGACCCGAGGGCGGTCTCTTCGTATGGTGCACACTGCCTGATGACTGCGATATGACAGCTTTCTGCACAAGAGCAGTCAAGGAGTTCAAGGTAGCGGTAGTTCCCGGAAACGCATTCATGATATCCGAGAGCGATCACACTACTTCATTCAGACTCAACTTCTCAACGCCTACCGATGAACAGCTTGTTGCTGGCTGCGAGATGCTGGGCAAGCTTTCAAAGGAAATGTTCGGTGAATAGACCTAAGCTCACGCTTACACCTGTTCAGCTGGGGCTTACCCTGCTGAACAGTGCAGGGCTGATATTCTGCGCGGCGGGAGATATGTTCCTGCTGATGTTTGACCGCGGAACTGTAAAGCGGGGTACGGTGATATCAAATCTGGCGCTGGCAGTGCTTACGGGTATCATATGTGTAGTGCTTATGTTCAAGGCGGGGGATATTGACCTTTTCGACAAGGACGAGTACAGGGACAAGCAGCCTGCTGTAAGCGCGCTGCGGACGTACTTCTGTATGCTGACACTGGATATAACCGTTGTGCTGATAATGATGCTGACGGGGGCAATGTTCTGGAACAGTGCGGGCAGGGCGATAGCCATAACCGCTCCGCTTTTGTTTCTGTTTTCAGGGACGGTATACTATCTCCGTACAAGAGAAATGGGCGGTGATGATATCGCCGATGACCCTGTGGATCCTGAAGACGACGAGAAAGCAGCGCTTATGAAGGCGGCTGATGATATTATCGCGGAGGGAAAACGTCCCAGGACAGCTGAGGATATACTTGCGAAGGCTAAGGCTGAGATCGGTGCGGATGCAGCCGAAGACGATATGGAGAATGGAAATGGACATATTCAGGATAATTAAGCAGGGGTTGGCGGTATCTGCGGCAGTGGTTATTGCTGCAGCAGTGAGCTCCTGTGCGGATAAAAGCAGATATAACAGCAAGGTGCATATAAATGAAGCACTGAGATACATGAACCAAAAATACCACGCAGAGTTCACTGTAGAGGAAGAAAATCCTGCGGCGGACAAGGACGATGAGGGATATGTTGATATCTATGTCAGCTGCAAGCAGCTGGGGGATATCAGGATAAGAGTCAGCAGCAGCGACGGCAAGACTTTTCTCGATGACCTTGTTCCCAAAAAGTATGAGCACCAGGCGCAGTCTGATATTCAGCTTGCGGCAAAGACAGCATTCACAGGCGATAAGCCGAAGGTGATGCTTTCGCTGAATGAAGAAAATGAAATGGCTGACAGGACGCTGCCTGCGGATACCACCTATGAGGACTTCATGCTTTCGGGGGCGCTGGGACTGGTTGAGGTATACACCGATGACAGTGATGCACCTCTGGAAGATTACAGGAAACTTGTAGATTTAATGGCTTCAAATAATATGAACTGTCTGCCGAGCGTGTATTATTTTACTGATAACAGCTACGAAAACATAACCAGAGATGCCCCTGCTAAGGTGTATGACGGAAATGATAAGAAGCTGGGCCATATCAGGATAAAAAACGATGCGTGTATACTGGACGAAGATTTTGACGGCGAACTGATGATAGATGATCTGTATGCGCTGGATACAGATGCGGTATATTTGCAGCTGTTCCCTGCAGATAACGAGGATACGGCTGCCTATGATGCCATGTTCGTGCCACATGAAAGCACATCCGGCAGTGAAAGCGGCAAGGAATAACGGTATAGTATTACCGGAATGTCCGGTAAAAAATAGATTCATGAAACAGGAGATCATTATGAGCGAATTGAATTTTTCTAAAGACAAGAAACTGATACTTAGCATGATACAGCCCACGGGTACTTTCACTCTGGGCAACTATCTGGGTGCGGTAAAGAACTGGGGACCTCTGCAGGAGGAGTTCAACTGTGTTTACGCAGTAGCCGATCTGCATTCCATCACAGTTACACAGGAGCCCTCTGCGCTGAGAAAGAATTCTATGCAGGCTTATGCACTGCTGATGGCTTGCGGTATGGATCCCGAGAAGAGCGTTCTGTTTTTCCAGAGCCATAACTGCAACCACCCTGAGCTGAGCTGGGTACTGGGATGTTCGACACAGTTTGGTGAGCTTTCCAGAATGACACAGTTCAAGGACAAGAGTGCTAAGCACGCTGACAATATCAACGCAGGTCTGTTTACATACCCTGTACTTATGGCAGCTGACATACTGGCTTACAATGCTGACCTGGTACCTATAGGTGCAGACCAGAAACAGCACCTGGAGCTGGCAAGAAATATCGCACAGAGATTCAATCAGCGTTACGGCGAGTTCTTCAACCTGCCCGAGCCTTATATACCAAAGATGGGTGCTAAGGTAATGAGCCTGCAGGATCCCACAAAGAAGATGTCCAAGTCGGACGAGAACCCCAATGCGTGCATATTCATACTGGACGACAAGGATACTATCATAAGAAAATTCAAGAGGGCTGTGACCGACTCCGAGACCGAGGTAAGATTTGCTGAGGGCAAGGACGGCATCAATAACCTGATGACTATATACAGCGTAGTTACAGGCAATACCTTCGAGGAGATAGAGAAGGAATTCGCAGGCAAGGGCTACGGCGATTTCAAGCTGGCTGTAGGTGAGGCTGTGGCAGATCATCTTGAACCTGTACGTACAAAGTTCGATAAGCTGATGGCTGATAAGGCATACCTTAAGGAGTGCTACACCGACGGTGCGCAGAAGGCTCAGCTGATAACCAGAAGAGTGGTATCAAAGGTTTATCACAAGGTCGGATTTGTTGACCGCTGATATTACTGTAAGGTAAGACCGATCATGACGACGGCACTTTTTAAGGATACTATACGTGAGATACTGCGCTCAAAGGGGCGGTTCCTGTCAGTTATGCTGATAGCCGCCCTTGGGTGCGGGTTCTTCTCAGGGGTAAAGGCAACTATGCCCGATATGGTGGATTCAGCGGCGGATTATTTTAATGAGTACCGTTTAATGGACTTGAAGCTTGTATCCGGCATAGGTGTAAGGTCATCGGATGTTGAAGCTGTAAAAGGGGCTGAGAATGTCCGCGGTGCTCACGCTGCGTATTCCAAGGATGTATTCTATCTGCATGAGGACAAAAATATCGTGCTCAAATGCATATCCTTCAACAGCAGTCTTGACGACAGCAGCCCTAATCTTATGAACAAGCTGCACGTTGTCGAGGGACGCTTGCCGGAAAAGGACGGCGAGTGTGCAGTGGAGATAAAGATCTCATCGCCCGATACTTTCAAGATAGGCGAGAAGCTGACGTTCTCCGACCCCGATGATACCAAAAAGCTGACGGATACCCTGCAGTCCGATACCTTTGAGATAGTAGGCATAGTGACATCACCGCAGTACATAGGTTACGAGCGTGACCGTACCACAGAGGGTGACGGAACTTGGGTCAAGCCTTTCGCGAAAGGCTTGCGGGAGTTTGAGGGCAGAGCCCTCAACTCAAGGCGCAAAAGCGACGCGACAATAAAGCAATAAATAGAACAGCAAACTCCCGATCATGTCAAAAAGCGGGCGGTCACAAAAATCTATGGGTGAACGAAATGAGCGATCCACGCTATTCTATTTTGGCGCACAGACCGCCCGCGCCCGTCGTCAAACAGCGAAGCGTTTTTGACGACTCGACCCGCAGGGGCGAAAAGTCAACCGCAGTACGTAAAAAAACCAAGGAGAACAGAAATGGACAGTATTATCGGTATAAAAGCTGACAAATTCACAGCGGCGGTCGCCAAGGTGATACGGGCTTATGAAGACGTTTCGATGTCCGAGATAAAGCGGCGCATAGCTGATGGTGATTATATCTATTCGGGTGATCTTTACAGGGCGGCTGAGATAAAGAAAGTTCTTAAAATAAATGATGAGCTTACAAAAGCGGGCATAAACTGCGAGATGTATGTGCATGACGAGGTTACGAATACGGAGTATCTGAACAATCTGCTCGTTTCGTATAAGCAGACCGAGGAATGGACGGAGTACGTCATGGATATGGAAGCACAGGCGGAAGAGTCCTCGGAATGACATATGGGACAGAAATAACAGATAATGATAAGCGAGAGCTTTTCATAATAAATCAAAAACAGGAGGTCACAAAAAATGGACGTAAAGGACATCACAAAGGCAGTAAGCGGAGACAGTATCGCTAAGGTGGTTGACAAGGCAGTTGACGCTGTGGCAGACAAGATACCTGTTTCCAAGTCAGTCAAGGACGATGTTAAGAAAGAGGTCAAGAAGGTAGCTACAAAAGAGAATATCGAGAAAGTAGCAACCAAGGAGAACATCGAAAAGGTAAAGGACGTTGCCGGCAAAGTCATCGATAAGGTGAAGGGCGACAAGTAAATAATGTCCGAGGGCGGCGGGACGGTATCATTATATCCGTCCCACTGACGTGCCCGATAATATGAGTAAGGATAATATCTATGAGCGAAAATTTTATCGAGATCAAAGATCTTCGGTTTTCATATATAAATGACCTTGAAGAACCTCCCGTAAAGACAGAGGTGCTCAAAGGTGTCACACTGAATATAAAAAAAGGCGAATTTCTGGCGGTGCTTGGTCATAACGGGTCCGGCAAATCCACCCTTGCAAAGTGCATAAACGCCATAAACCTCCCCGAAGCGGGCGGAGTATTTGTTGACGGTATGGATACACTGGACGAGGATAATCTTCTGCCCATAAGACAGCGTGTTGGAATGGTTTTCCAGAATCCCGATAACCAGATAGTTGCCACCATAGTTGAGGAAGACGTAGCTTTCGCACTGGAAAATATGGGCGTTGAACCCTCTGAGATAAGACGGAGAGTTGACGAAGCTCTGAAAACTGTCGGTATGTACGATTACCGTCTTCACGCACCACACAAGCTATCGGGCGGACAGAAGCAGAGAGTGGCTATTGCAGGCATAATCGCCATGCACCCCGACTGCATACTCCTTGACGAACCCACAGCTATGCTTGACCCTAAAGGACGCGAGGAAGTCATGAAGACGATAAAGCTTCTGAATTCCCAGGGCGTGACGATAGTTCTCATAACCCACTACATGGAAGAAGCCGCACAGGCTGACCGCGTTGTAGTCATCGACGGCGGCGAGGTCGTTATGGACGATGTGCCGCGCAAGATATTCTCGCAGGTGGAGAAGATGAAAGAACTCGGTCTGGACGTTCCGCAGGTGACAGAACTTGCATGGGAACTGCAGAAAGCAGGGTTCGATATATCCACCGAGATAATAGATGAAGATGAATGTGTTAAGAAACTGGCGGAGCTTTTTGGCATATAAGGATATCATCAATAGAAAATAATGACAGATGGAGACAGTTTAAAATAAGAGGTAAAGATATGTATGTGATCGGTTCGGTAGTATTGGCGGTATTGCTGATAGTGCTTATAAAGACAGGAAAACTTAAACTGCACAAAACTTCCGCGGCGATTGCGGCTATGCTTATGACAGCGGCATCAGCAGGGCTGTATTTTGCTGAGGGCGCAAGGATACCGGGTGCTCTGAGTGCGAAATTGTTCGGCACTAACATCAAGGAGATCGCGGACGTAAAGATGTACGGCGATACGTCAAAAGCGGCAATAGTAGCAAAGATCATTCTTATGATAGTCTGCGCAGTTCCCGTGGCGGCAGGTATAATATACTCGGTACAGGCACTGGTGCGCAGGGCGGCAGTGCGTGAGGGCTATGAGGCTGACAATGTTTTCAATTCAAGACGTGCCAAGGCTTCCGCCGCACATGGGATATCGGCATCTGTACTTATGATAATAATGACGGCGCTCATGGTGATGCTTGCTTATCCGCATATCGACGACCTTATGAAATCGATGATACTTGTGAACCCTGTGATACTGCTGATATTCTCTCTGCTGACCTTCGGTATCGCCATAATACCCCTGACAGGATATTTCCTGGCGATAAACGGAGTGCTGTTCATGATAGTCAGCGGACTTGGCGCGGCGGCAGTTGTGCTGTATATACTGTCGGTGCTTTTCGGTATTTCCTCAGCGGCAGGTGCGGCTAAAAGCGGAGCGGTAAGCAAGGGAAAAAGCACGATATACGGTCTGTTGAGTCTGCTTGCAGGCTGGAACATACTGGTATTCATAAGCCTGAAAAAAGAGATATCAAAGAACGCAGTGCAGTAAGGAAAAATATGGAGAAAGTAAAATGGCAGTGATTAAAACCGAAAAACTCACCTATGTATACGGTGAGGGCACGCCCTTTCGCAAGGTGGCAGTGGATAACGTCGATCTTGAGATAGAAAAGGGCGACTTTGCAGGGATAATAGGCCACACTGGCTCGGGAAAGTCCACGCTGATACAGCATTTCAACGGACTTCTCAAACCCACGAGCGGTGCGGTATATATAGATGGTGAAAAACTCTGGGACGACAAGGCTAAGCTTCGTCCTGTGAGATTCAAGGTGGGGCTGGTGTTCCAGTACCCCGAGTATCAGCTGTTTGAGGAAACAGTGGCTAAGGACATAGCTTTCGGTCCCAAGAACATGGGTCTTGATAAGGACGAGATAGCCCGCCGCGTCAAAGAAAGCGCGGATATGGTAGGGCTTTCGGCAAAAGCTTTGGAAAAATCCCCCTTTGAACTATCGGGCGGACAGCGCAGACGTGCGGCGATAGCAGGCGTTATGGCAATGGAACCCGAGGTGCTGATACTGGACGAGCCCGCATCGGGGCTTGACCCCAAGGGCAGGGAACAGATACTGGGCAT
This sequence comes from Ruminococcus albus 7 = DSM 20455, assembly GCF_000179635.2. Lineage (NCBI taxonomy): Bacteria > Bacillati > Bacillota > Clostridia > Eubacteriales > Oscillospiraceae > Hominimerdicola > Hominimerdicola alba. Next base: position 1,056,199 of record NC_014833.1, read on the forward strand.
GATAAAGGATTATCACAGGCAGAAAGGCAATACCGTACTGCTTGTATCCCATTCCATGGAGGATATAGCCAAGAATGTGGATAAGATACTTGTTATGAACGATGCGAAGCTGTTCTGCTATGATGAAACGGTGAAGGTATTCCACCGTGCAGAGGAACTTGAAGCCATGGGGCTTGCAGTGCCTCAGATAACGAGGGTGTTCAACAGGCTCAAAGCCATGGGGATAGACCTTGGAGAAGATGTATACACAGTCGGGTTCGGCAGAGACCTTCTGCTGGACAGGCTCGGGAAGAGGGTATAGGTTTGATAAAGGATATTACGATAGGACAGTACTTTCCGGGCAAGTCGGTACTGCACCGAATGGATGCCAGGGTGAAGATACTGCTGACAGCGGTGTTCATAGTCATGCTGTTCATGGCGAAAAGCATACAGGCGCTTTCGGTGGGGATACTGTTCACGGTGGTTACGTTCATAATATCGCGGATACCGCTTAAAATGATGGGCAAGAGCCTGAAGCCCATAGTCCCCATAGTTATATTCACGGCGGTGCTGAATTTATTTTTCATACGCACAGGCGATGTCCTGTGGGAATGGAAGATAATCAAGCTTACACAGGACGGCGTTGACACTTCACTGTTCATGGTGATAAGGATAATCTGTCTGATATGCGGAAGTTCACTGCTGACGTATACCACTTCACCGATAGAACTTACGGACGCTATCGAAAAGCTGCTGGGACCGCTTAAAAAGATAAAAGTCCCTGTGCATGAACTGGCTATGATGATGACCATAGCGCTCAGGTTCATACCCACCCTAATAGAGGAAACGGACAAGATCATCAGTGCGCAGAAGGCGCGCGGTGCGGATATGGAAACAGGCGGTCTGATACAGAAGACGAAGGCGCTTATACCTATACTGATACCGCTGTTCGTGGCAAGCTTCCGTCATGCGGAGGAACTGGCGCTGGCTATGGAATGCAGGTGCTATCACGGCGGTGAGGGCAGGACACGAATGAAACAGCTGAAAATGAGCATCACCGACCTATGGGGTAGTTTTTTCTGCGGAGTGTTCTTGGCAGGAGTCATAGCCGTGAATATTATCACTAAGTGATAAGGGTGAGCGGCTCGGGTACATAGTGTAAAAGCAAACGGAAATAAGGTGTAAAAATGGAGAGATATATCCGCTTTTGAGGAGAGTTTATGATGAATGATACTTATTACCCCGAACTGGGAATGAGCGAGAAGGAACTTATGAAGAAACTGCCGTTTACAAAGGCGACAAACGGTGCTACGGGAAAAACACTGGACTTTTCGTGGTACGGAAGGATACCGAAGGGCTGGCGCACAGCATTCGGTATGGATATGCTGAAGGAAATGGCAGCCGAATACAAGAATTTCACAAGACACGACAAAAAGCAGTGGCGTGTTACGGGCGTTATGGAGAAGTACGGTGAGCTGCGTATATACACAGGGCTTACTACACCGAACATGGATGCTATACTAGAAAAGTACACGTCGCTGAGCCATAAAAGGTGTATGGAATGCGGCAAACCCTGTGTTCAGCGCGGCGACGGCTGGATATATACCATGTGTGAGGACTGCTATGAGGCGATGGTTGAAAGAATGGGTCACGGTGCAGGCATAAGGACACCTTTTGACTGATAACATAGAAAGGAGAGGTCTGTTATGGGCGGTTTGATAACCGATATGGATCAGGATCACAAGATAATGATACTTGAGAAAAAATTACGCAGACTTGAAAACAAACTGAACGGAGGAAACGGTATGTCAAAAATACTTGAAACACTGATAGGACAGGATGTAACACTGAATATATCTTATGAAGAACTCAAATGCAGGGTGCTTGACTGCGATGAGGACTGGATAAAACTGCTGGTATACGGCAAGAAAAAGGATATCACAGTGATACGCCCCATTTACGAGATAACAAAAGTAACACTTGACAAAGACGGGATATAAGTTTATAATATGAGATACTTCAAAATGACGCTGGCTTATGACGGCAGCAATTATCACGGCTGGCAAAGACAGTCAAATGCACTGGCTGTGCAGGAGGTAGTGGAAGATGCTATCTTTAAGCTGACAGGCGAAAATGTGGTGGTGCAGGGCTGTTCGCGTACCGATGCGGGAGTCCATGCAAGGGAATATGTCCTTTCTTTTGGACTTGAACTGCCCATAAACTGCCGTGGCATACAGCTGGGGCTGAATTCATGGCTGCCCGATGATATAAGCGTCATAGGGTGCGAGGAAGCCGATGAGGGCTTTCACGCGAGATATATGTGCAAGGGCAAGGAGTATGAGTATATCGTACACAACAGCAGGATAAAAGACCCTTTCATGCGAAATACTGCTTTCAGGAACACTTATCCCATAGATGAGGTGCTTCTGGACAGGGCGGCAAAGTATTTTGTCGGTGAGCATGATTTCAAGGCATTCTGTTCAACTGCCTGCGACAAAGAGATAACGGTAAGGAAGATATATCGCTTCGATGTCAGACGTGAGGGCGACAAGGTGATCTTCACGGTGGCAGGAAACGGATTTTTATACAATATGGTCAGGATAATGGTGGGGACCCTGCTTTTCATAAACGAGGGCAAGATAGCCGCTGATGCTATACCCCGTATACTGGATTCAAAGGACAGGAAGAAAGCAGGCAAGACAGTACCGCCACAGGGATTATACCTGAACAAAGTTTATTATGATGAGGTATCGGTAGATTGAGCAATAAGAATAAGAACAGAAAAGGCAGAAAAAGGGATAGCCGCCCCGATGACATCATCAGGGAGTTGGATGAAGTGACCGAGGTCACCGAGGATACGGAGGAGCCTGAGGCAAAAGCCGAGGACACCGATGATGGTGCTGAGGAGAAGGCAGCGGTCAGGAAAGAGAAAAAAGTTCCCGAAAAAGAGGCTTTGAAAGATAAGCCCAACAAGAAAAAACACAGGCAGGCTCCGCCGGCGAAGAAAAATCCTCCGCCGACTAAGAAAAAAACTCCCCCGCGGGATGAAGCCGAGCTGGCGAGAAAGAGCATAAAGCATACCCGTACAGGCGGCATACCCGATGAGGAGCCGCGCAGACGACGCAGACGCACTGCACCCTCTGCCGAAGAGATACGTACAGCAAGACACAAGGAAAAGAGGAAACGTCAGATAAGGACAGTTGCAGCTGTGCTGATAGTAGCAGTGTTCGCATCGGGCGCATACCTCACAAGGGCTAAGTGGGTGCCTAAGCTGGAGAGCGTTCTTTACAGACCAAAGGAAACGATAGTGAACGATGGTGAGGTAAAGAAGGGCAACTTCCCCCTGAGCTTTGATGATGGCTCGGTAAACAGCATAAATTATACGGGCAGCTATCTTCTGTGTCTTGACAAGAACCAGCTGAGGTTCTATAATGAGGACGGTGTTGAGGACAGCGCCTTCAACCATAATTATGCGGACCCTGTTATGAGAACATCGGACAAGAGAGTGCTGCTGTATGACAAGGGCGGAAGCTCACTGATGGTAGTCGGCAGGAAAAACGAGCTGTTCACCAAATCAGTTAAAAACAGGCTGATAATGGCAGAACTGGCACCTAACGATAATGTGGCTGTAGTCACATCGGACGAGAAATATTCGGGTATACTGACGATATACGACGGCAACGGCAGGGAGATATACAAATGGTCAAGCAGTGCGGCAGTACTCAGCGTCACATTTGATGACAGCGGCGACGGCTGCTTTGTGACGACCTATTCTACCAAGAACGGTATGCTGGGTTCGGTGGTAAGGTATCTGACATTTGACTCGGAGAAACCTGAAATGGTCAGCGATACACTTCCCGTACTGGCACTTCAGGCGATGAAGAATGACAACGGTGATATCTGGGTAGCAGGTGATACGGCATTTTACAGGCTGAACGCCAACGGTAGGATCGTTACCGAATACAGATATGAAGGTAAGATCGCGGACTTTGCCCTTAGCAGGAGCTGTGCGGCGGTAGTGATCGGCGGAATGCAGCGGAGGTCATCGGAGCTGCTGATATTTGACAGCAGCACAGAGAATGACGAGCCTGACAAGAGGGTCAGGGATACTGATGGAGAGTCTGAAAGGCTGAAGATAAGCGACAGCAAGATAGTAGTGCTCAAAAATCACTGTATAGACTGCTATGACAAGTTCGGCAACCTTGCAGCCACAGCTGAGTGCAGCTCGGATTACAGCGACTTTGTATATTTCGATGATAATGTATACTTCTGCGATTACCGTGAAGTAAACAAGATATCCTTTACCACATAGGAGGAGGCTTATGGCTTTATTACTTGATATAGCTGTGATGCTGATAATGGTGGTGACCTGCATAGCAGGTTATATCAAAGGATTCCGCAGATATATAGTTGGTATGATCGCTGCTGTCATAGCAACAGTGGGTGCCTCGGTCTTTTCGGAGGCGCTGGCTGAACCCGTATATGACAGGTATATGCATGACAGGGTCAAGACCCATGTTATGAGGGCGATAGAGGATGCAGATCCCAAGCAGGTCGTTATGGATAAGCTGGCAGAACGCGGGTACGGGCAGTACTTCACGGAGGATGAGATAGGAGAAGCCGTCCAAAAGGGCGGCGATATCACGGATAATGTCAGCGGACTTATGAAAAGCAAGGGTCTTGGAGATGAGGCTGTAGGTGATGTTGACCGTGAGATCGACAGTTATTTTGACAACGAGCTTCCCGAGGAGATCGGCAGGCAGCTGGATAAGGCTGGATATTCCGGGTATTTCGACAGGATAAAGATATCATCTGAGGATATGCACGAATGTGTGAAGCGTGCAGCAACTCAGAGCAGGGAAGATGCTGCGGACTTCATAGTTGAGAAGGCAGTATCACCCTTATTTATCGGCATGATAAGGTGTCTGCTGTTTGTTATAACATATCTGGTGCTCATACTTCTTATAAAGCTGATAACAGCCATAGCAGGTGCCCTTGACGGAGAGGGCGAGGAAAAGGCGGCTGACCGTTTTGCAGGACTTCTGCTTGGCGCTGTTAAGGGACTTATGTACTGTGCGGTCATCGCATGGGCGCTGAGCAAGCTTTGCAGGGCTACCAGGGACAGCCTTAGTGTATTCAATTCGGGAATGCTTGAACAGAGTTACCTGTTCATATATTTCTTTGACTTTTTCTACGGCTGACGTAAAGTCGGTGTTATATAAATGATATTTACGGCTCTGCATTAAGGCGGAGCGGAAAGGAGAACGATATGATAAAGTGTTCAAGGTGCGGTAAAAGACCTGCGGTGGTATTCGTATCATCCGCAAACCCCAATGACCCCACAAAGGCTATGAAAAATGAGGGGCTTTGTCTTAGCTGTGCGAGAGAACTGAAGATCCCGCAGGTAGAGGACTACATCAAGAAGATGGGTATCTCGGATGAGGAAATCGAGGCAATGAACAACACATTTGATGAACTGGACGACGGCACGGATTTTGAGCCGGGCGGAAGCGGCACTATGCCCGATATACTGTCGAACCTGTTCGGCGGTATAAAGAATATGGCTGACAGCCTTGAGAAGAACCTGACAAACGGTGAAGGCTTCGGCAGCATGATGTCCGAAGCACCCAAGAAAAAATCTCCCGAGCAGGCAGAGAAAGAGCCGAGAGGCAAGAACGGCAAAAAGCTGAAATTCTTAAACAACTACTGTACTAACCTGACCAAGAAAGCCCGTGACGGTGAGCTTGACAATATCATCGGCAGGGACAGGGAGATATCGAGAGTTGAGCATATCCTTTCAAGAAGGCAGAAGAACAATCCCTGCCTGATAGGTGAACCCGGTGTCGGAAAGACTGCCATCGCTGAGGGTATCGCTCAGAAGATAGTTGCAGGTGACGTACCTTTTCATCTGCTGGATAAGGAGATATACCTGCTTGACCTGACATCACTTGTAGCAGGCACACAGTTCCGCGGACAGTTCGAGAGCCGCTGCAAGGGTCTTGTGGAGGAAGTAAAGGCAGAGGGCAACATCATACTATTTATCGACGAAGTGCATACCCTTGTAGGCACAGGCGATTCCGAGGGCAGCATGAATGCGGCTAATATACTCAAACCCAGCCTTTCAAGAGGTGAGATACAGGTCATCGGTGCAACTACTTTTTCGGAGTACCGCAAGTACATCGAAAAGGATTCCGCACTTGAAAGACGTTTCCAGCCTGTTACAGTAGGGGAGCCTACAGTTGAGGATACCATATCGGTGCTGGAGGGCATAAGCAAGTATTACGAGGAGTATCACAGGGTACACGTTTCAAAGGAGACCCTGAGAAAGTGCGCAATACTTTCCGAGAGATATATCAACGACAGATTCCTCCCCGACAAGGCTATCGACCTGCTGGACGAAGCCTGCGCCTGCACAAGCATACGCACTCCCGAGATAGCTGACTATATAAATGCCAAGGACGAGCTGAAAAAGCACACTGACCTTATAGATACCTACGAGCAGAAAGACGAGCCCGATTTTGAGATAATCGCAAGGGAGAAGAGCGAGATAAGCCGTCTGCAAAAGCAGATAGAAGACCTTGAGCAGAAGCTTTCCGAGGTATATGTTACCGACGAGGATATCTCCAAAGTCATCGAACTGTGGACTGGTATACCCGCCAACAAGATAGCCGAGAGCGAATTCGAGAAGATACGCAATCTCAAAGACGAGATGTCCAAGAGGGTCATCGGTCAGGACGAAGCTGTTGACAAGGTGGCTAAGGCTATCAAGAGGACAAGAGTACAGCTGGATAAGCGCCGCAGACCTGCATCTTTCATCTTCGTAGGTCCCACAGGCGTAGGAAAGACCGAGCTTGTAAAGGTGCTGGGCGAATCCCTCTTTGATGCTACAGAGCCCCTTATCAGGATAGATATGTCGGAGTATATGGAGAAGTACAGCGTATCCAAGCTCATCGGCTCACCTCCCGGATATGTGGGCTACGATGAGGCAGGTCAGCTGACTGAAAAGGTAAGGCGCAGACCTTACAGCGTGGTGCTTTTCGATGAGATAGAAAAGGCTCACCCCGATGTTATGAATATACTCCTCCAGATACTTGACGAGGGCAAGATAAACGATTCACAGGGCAGGAGCGTTTCCTTTGAGAATACTGTCATCGTTATGACCTCCAACGCAGGTGCCGCTGATAAGGACACTGGTGTGGGTTTCAACAAGACCGACACGGAGATAGCCGAAAACAAGGCTATGAAGGCACTGAGAGAGTTCCTGAAACCCGAGTTTCTCGGCCGTGTGGACGAGATAGTTATGTTCAACGCCCTGACTAAGGAGAACTACGAGAAGATAGCTGCGCTGATGCTGGACGAGATGAAGCAGCCGCTTTCGGAAAAGGCTATAAAGCTGGAGTATACCGATGCTGCGCTTAAACTTATCGCAGAAAAGAGCCATGGCAGAAAGCTTGGTGCGAGAGATATCCGCCGCGTGATAAGGGCAGAAGTCGAGGACAAGATAGCAGAAGTCATCGTTGAAAACGGTGAGGGCTGTATAGGTCTTGTTAAGGTAGACGCAGACGGCGACAAGCTTATCGTTAATACCGATAAGGACAGCAGCGTGAAGCTTGCCAAGTAAAATGTAAACCGAACTGCCTCCGCGGGAGAATATCCTGCGGAGGTTTTTTATTTGTTTAAGGTAAATTTTAGCCGGAGGTGTTATTATGTATACAGGCTTAAAAAAGAACACAAGAGCTAATGATAAGTATTCTCCTCTCCTGTAAAATAGTTTTACCGCAAAATAGTCCGCGAATCAGATTTCGTGGGCTGTTTTGTTTATGGGGATATATACAGTTGAGCAGCTGTGTATATACAGTCAGAGGTCTTGCAGTACAGTTGTGTGATGGAAATAGTGCATAATGCTGAGAAATACATTGAATATCTTGCACTGACTTGTGTCATCCTACAAAGAAAATGCTGATGTGTTGACAAATCTGTGCAAACTGTGTATACTGTATACATACAGTTCAAACTTAGTGAACAGTGAATACAGTTTTACACGAAAAAAACTGGTTATCCCGCTGACACACCCAATTAATTTGTGTAATATCAGAACTTGAAATACTTGGCGGTTATCCCGATGATTCATAGTTATATAACACTTTGTGGTGTGATAAAGATAATGCCATGAAAATATATAGACCCATGTGTAAAACTGTGAACGAAAGACAGGACACAGCAAAACAGAATGAAAAACATGAAAGGAGCGGCAGTTATGACAAAGATAAGAAAGATATTCGAGAGCAGCCCGAAAAACAGAGAAGCAAGAGGGCGCAGGATTTGTAGCACTGGGGCTTATGTGGATGCTGATGGACGGCATGATGCCCATTGGGATCGTATTTATGGCGATAGGCATCGGTGATATGGCAAGGGGCAGGAAAGAGAAAAAGAACAGAGGATAGTCTGCGGTAAATAACAGAAAGACAGGACATAAAAACGGAGGCAGCAAAATGAAAAGTACAGATAAGATACTGGATTCCATATGGAGCGTAATTCTTGTAGATGTTATGATTGCTTTGGCGCTGTTTTCGCAGGGTCGTACGGCAGGCGGAGTGATATTCACGGTGGGTGCGGCTATGATAGCGCTTATAGCGGCGGTGCTCGGCAGAAAAAGACAGAAAAACTGCTGAGCACAAAGATATACCAAACGAAAGATAGGAAACAGCAAAACGGAAAAGAGGACAACATGGATATAGAGATAGATGCGCAGAGCCGTCTGACGATAACAGAACAGATAGTCGGGCAGATAGAAAGGCTTATTACTGAGGGGAAGCTTAAAGAGGGCGATGTGCTCCCCGCAGTAAAGGATATGGCTGACAGATTACAGATAAGCCGTATGACTACTGCAAAAGCATATGCTCTGCTTTGTGAGAAAGGTCTTGCAGAACAGAGCGACGGACGATTTATGATAAGGGTAAAAAAGTGATGCGGATATACCCGCGTATGACAGGGGTGAACTGATGAACATATTTATTGATAACAAAAGCGGTGCGCCGATCTATGACCAGATATTCAATCAGATAAAAAGTCAGATAATCAGCGGGGCGCTGAAAGAGGACGAGGCTTTGCCCTCGATACGAAATCTTGCGAAGGACTTGAAGATAAGTGTGGTAACGACAAAACGCGCTTACGACGAGCTGGAGCGAGAGGGATTTATTTACACGATAGCCGCCAAGGGCTGTTTCGTTGCGCCAAAAAATGTTGAACTTATAAGAGAAGCCAATCTCAGAAAAATAGAAGAACTGATGGCTGAGATAGGAAAGCTCGGGGCAAGCTGCGGGCTTTCAAAGAAAGAACTTATTGAGATGTTTGAGTACATCACTGAGGAGGAGTAACAAATGGAGAATGCTATAGAGATCAGGGGTCTTGTTAAGGAATACAAGGATTTTAAGCTGGATAATGTTGACCTTACCCTCCACGGGGGATGCATACTGGGTCTGATAGGTGAGAACGGTGCAGGCAAATCCACGCTGATAAAATGTCTGCTGGGTATAATACACAAAAACGAGGGAAGTATCACTATACTCGGAAGAGATGCCGACAAGGAACTGGCAGATATCAAGGAAGATGTGGGCGTAGTTCTTGATGATGTGGGCATACCCGATACTTTCAAGTACAAGCAGATAAATTCGGTGATGAAATGTACTTACAGAAACTGGGACGAAGCTGTGTTCGAGGGATATATGGAAAAGTTCGGACTGCCAAAGAACAAGAAGTTCAAGGATTTCTCCCGCGGCATGAAGATGAAGATGGGCATAGCCATAGCACTTTCACACAATGCAAAACTGCTGGTGCTGGACGAAGCTACAAACGGTCTTGACCCTGTTATAAGGGACGAGGTAACGGATATCTTCTACGAGTTCACGAGAGATGAAGATCATTCGATACTCATATCCTCGCACATCGTAAGCGACCTTGAGAAGCTTTGTGATTACATATCCTTCATACACAAGGGCAGGGTACTGCTTAACGAGGAAAAGGACATACTCCTTGAGGAGTATGGTATACTCAGCTGTACCGAGGAAGCCCTGAAAGAACTTGACCCCCATGCGATAAGGGGCAAGAAATCGGGAAAATACGGTGTTCAGGCACTGGTAAAGCGTGACGGAGTTCCTGCGGGAATGGATATCAGCCCTGTGACTATCGAAGAACTGTTCGTGTTCATGATCAAGGAGATAGCCTGATGAAAGGTCTGCTGGTAAAGGATATGCTGTATATCCGACAAAACTTGGGAATATTTGCATTATCTTTATTCGTGACGGTAATTTGTGCTGTTATTACGGCGATCACGGGAAAGGTACCTGCGGGGATAGGTGTTGAGGCAACGGCATTCATAGGCATTCTTCCTATGGTGTTCATAGCGGACGACCGCCGTACGGGATATGAAAAAATACTGGCATATGCCCCCATATCAAAGGATGATATGGTTAAGGCAAGATATCTGATGATGTTGGCATTGAGTCTGGCTGGCGGCTTAATATTATCGCTGATACTGGGTATAGGCGCATGGATAGGTTCTGCACCTATGGGGAAAGTTTTGGCTGCGGCACTGTTGTTTATGACAACTATGCTCCTATTCTCGGCGTTATTCCTGCCGCTGGTATATTACTTCAAAAAATCAAACGCTGTAATGCTGATAGCGATGACAGTGAGCAGCTTCATAAGTATGGGTTCGGCGGTGATACTGTTAAAAAAGCAGTTTGATGTATCAGCGGGTGCGGCGGCTGTGATGTTCGTGACAGCTTTGGTGATGACGGCAGTATCTTACGTGATATCGGTAAGGGTATTCAGAAAAACAGATATATGAAAGAAATAAAAAGATGGTGATGATAAGATGAAAGGTCTGCTTGTAAAGGAAAGGTACAGTTTATTTAACACCTGCAAAGTGTTTTTGCTGATACCCGTGGTGATAAATATAGCACTGATGATAGGGATAATGGTGAAAAGGCAGGAGATATCGGGTTTCCCTGTGGGACTTATATTCGTGATGATGGGAATAATGCCTGCATCGGTAATAAATCAGGAGATGAGGAGCAACTGGCACGTCGGTGTGCTGACTATGCCCTACACCCGCACACAGATAGTCAGCGCAAAGTACATAATAACACTGATAATAACACTGCTGACACTGCTGATGAATGCGGCTTGCCTGGGAGTATGTCTTGCATTCAGCAGCGGTCTCAGTGCTCATAACATTGTGGAGACAGCAAAGATACTTTTCAGCGGTATCGGCATGGGGCTTTTGCCTACGATAATAATAATGCCCCTGACCTTTAAGTTTTACGGCAACGGTGTAAGACTTATGGGTGCGTTGTTGGGCGGATTCATAGGCGGCTCGAATATGATGATAATGGAAAATGCACAGCACGGCGGGTTATTCGGGAACGGCTTTATCTTCATGTGTGTTACGATAGTTCTGTTCTTTATATCATGGGGGGTATCCATACTCCTTTTCAGAAAGAGGGATGTGTGATATGACAGGCAGTAAGATAAAGGGATTGCTTCTCAACGAATGGTACACCATAGGAAAGATGTTCATAGCTGTATGTGTTATGGTTATAGCAAGCCTTTTCGGCAGTTTATGCATGGCAGCCGCTACGGGTGAAGCGGTGGTAGGATTTTCGTCGGTGACAGGCGGTATGGGTATTATGCTTCTGTCCTCGGGATTTTCATACGACAACTGGAAGAGTATAGGTTCATTCAAGAAGTCGATGCCCTATTCTGACAGTGAGGTGGTACTGGTGAGGTTTCTGCCGCCTGTTATCATCGCAGCTGCGGAAGCTGTATTTACCCCGATAATGCTTACTATAGGCGGCATGATACATGGTGATCTCAGTGATGGCTTTGCAGGTCAGGCGGCATTTGTGACTGTTGTAAACGTACTTTATACGGCAATACCCATGCTGATATTCTATCCGATGTTTTTTAAGTACAACTATCAGAAAGTGCAGACGATCTTTGGTCTTTTGGGCGGTCTGGCAGTTGCGAGTTCGGTGGTGCTTTCAGCGTGGAACCTGGATAAAAGTTCGGATAAGTTTACGCTTATCAGTATGCCTGTGCCTGTATGCGTTATCATTATCGCGGTAGTTGCGGTGCTGATAGTTGTGGCTTACAAAGTATCAGTGGCAGGATATTCAAAGAGAGATGACTGATGCGTATATAATAAATGACTGCTGTTGTCCGATGGTGCTGCGGACGGCAGCGGTCTTTTGTTTTGGAAGAAGCGGCGGTATAGTTGCATATATGATTATTATTGACAAATCTGCACAAAAATGATATAATGATCATATCAGAGTTTTACGTTTTATTCACAACAACAGGCGGTGCGGTAAATGGAAAAGATAAGGAAACATATAATATTCCGTGGCAGTGTACAGGGGGTTGGATTCAGGTATACTGCATACTACGCTGCACAGCAGTACGGTGTATCGGGCTGGGTGAGAAATCTTTATGACGGCTCGGTAGAGGCTGAGTTTGAAGGTACGCAAGCCGATATTGACAGCACTGTAGCTTGTATAGACAACGGAAGATTCATTCGTATAGAAAGTATGGAGGTAGAACGTATACCAACTGAGGGCGGCTCTGTGTTCAGTATTCGATAAAAAGGGAGCATACGGACTATGAAAAAAATAAATATAAACAAACTCAACGGCAAGGTGGCAGAACAGGGCGCATATATCGGTGAGTGCAACGAAAAGTACGAAAAGAAGCTTCGCCGTGCTGCGGAAAAGATAGCTGATGAGCACAGGGAACGTCCTATAATTCTGCTGGCAGGACCTTCGGGCTCATGCAAGACTACCACTGCGCTTAAAATAGATAATATGCTGGATACAATGGGGATACATACCCATACTATCTCCATGGATGATTATTTTCTGCCTAAGGGATATTTTGAGCATATAGTCAATGAGGACGGCACACCCGATTACGAATCTCCCATGCGGATAGATATCACCAAGCTCAATGAGCACATGGAGAAGATATCCAGATGTGAGGAAGTGATCATACCCAAGTTCAATTTTGCGGAGCAGTCATCATCGGACGGTTTCCCTTTCAAGCGCGGAAATGATGATATCATAGTATTCGAGGGCATCCATGCGCTTAATCCTCAGGTGACGGGCGGTGCAGGCGATTTCGCAAGATGTATGTACGTAAGTGTCAGGACACGTATAGAGCTTCAGGACGGCACACTTGTACATCCTTCCATGATAAGGCTCATGAGGAGGATAATCCGCGATGAGAGGTCTAGGGGCAGACAGCCTGCGGATACGATGGATATGTTTAAGAATGTTTCACGCGGAGAGGAGCGTTACATACTGCCCTTCAAGTACCGTGCCGAGGAGGAGAAGGACTTCTCGCTGGATACATACATAGGCTATGAGCCTGCGGCATACAAGGGATTGCTGCTGGAAAAGATGAGGGATGTAAGCAAGACCTACAAGGATTTTGACAAGTACAAGAGCATCCTCGGGCTGCTGGAAGAGGTAGACCCCATAGATACTGAGCTTATCGGAAATGACTGCCTGGTGAGAGAGTTCCTGGGCGGCAGCATATACACAGACTAGGCGGTGCGTAATGATAGGCAGACTGCTTAAACGTGAGGAATGTGCTGAGTGCAGGCTTTGCTGCTGCTTTGACAGCTATGACCTGTGGGAAACACCGATCATTGAAAAGGACATACATGACAGGATACTCAGTGAGTTCAAGCCTGATCAGGATTTCCTTGACCTGGAGGATCACTATCTGCTGAAAATGCAGAAGGAGCCTGACAGGGATCTGTATTACTGTTCGCTGCTGGATCACGGAAAGGGCTGCGTAATGGGTACGGAAAAGCCTTTTGACTGCAGGATATGGCCGTTCCGTGTCATGGACTTCAAAGGGACGAGAGTTATAGTACTATCGACGGTATGCCCTGTGGTGCAGACAAGACCGCTGTGTGAGATACAGGCGGTGGCGAAGGAGCTTGCTCCGCAGATATTCGCTTATGCGGACAGAGCGCCTTTCGCGGTGAAAAAATATATCAGCGGCTATCCCATAATGGTCGCGGAGGAGTGTTGAAAATGACTGAGATAGATGTTGCCTGCCCCATGTGCGGAGATATCAACCGTGTAGACGGCGGACTTTCCGCTGCGGTATGCCAGAGCTGCGGTGCGGCTTTTGCTGTGCCCATGCAGAAGGCTGATATATTCATACCGCAGCAGGAACCTGTGAATGAATGCCCTGAATTTGCGGTTCGTGCGGGAGTCCTTGAAAGCTACAACGGAAATGATCCTGTGGTGTATGTACCCGATGGTATAACCGCCATAGGCGCACAGGCTTTCAAGGACAAGGTGAATATCCACAGGGTAGTACTCCCCGAGGGCGTGACGGAGATACAGAGCGCCGGCAGCGGTATGTGGGGCGCATTTTTCGGATGTACCTCACTTGAAAGTGTTGAGCTGCCGAATAGTCTGACAAGGATAGGCTCGAATGCGTTCAACGGCTGTGTAAAGCTGGCAGGCATTGATCTTCCTGACGCGGTATCGCAGATAGGTGCGGGGGCATTCAACGGCTGTACGGATCTGTCATCGGTGAAGCTTCCAAAAAGTCTGCGTGAACTGAGCAACGATATTTTCCGCGGCTGTGTTTCGCTGACGGGTATAAAGCTGAACGGCAATATAAAGAATATCGGCAGCAACGCCTTTGCGGACTGCAGAGAACTGCGCGGACTGACCATACCACCCGGAATAAAGACAATAGGTGCGTATGCGTTCTCGGGATGCTACGGACTTACGGACATACTTCTGCCCGGTACGGTGATATCGCTGGGAGCATCGGCATTTACTGAATGCCGCAATCTTTCGGTGATAACTGTTCCTGCATCTATAGAAACCTTTGAGAATGACGGTGCAGGTGTCAGGACGTTTGCAGGATGCAGTTCGCTGCGAAGGGTGAATATGGGCAAGCTGCCGCCTAATTATATGGATGTATTTGCAACTACTCCGTGGCTCGATGAATTTCTGGTGAAGCAGGGTCTTTGCAGACACTGCGGCGGACAGTTCAAGGGAGTATTCAAAAAGACCTGTTCGGTATGCGGTCTGCCTAAGGACTACTGATATGGATATACGTCACGAGCTGGAGGAGCTTGCGGATAAGGAGTACCGTGATTTTCAGGGCAAGCTGCTGCCGGATGTACCCGATGAAAAATTCCTCGGTGTGCGCACTCCCGATATAAGGAAACTTGCCAAAAGGCTTATAAAAAGCGGTGAAGCTGACAGCTTTATGAACAATCTGCCCCATGAACTTTTTGACGAAAATCAGCTGCATTCACTGACAGTTACCGAGATAAAGGACTTTGGAAAAGCCCTTGATGAGGTGGAAAGATTTCTGCCCTATGTGGATAACTGGGCTACCTGCGATCAGATGAACCCAAAAAGCTTCAAGGGCAGGCAGGAGGAACTTCTTGCGCACATAAAACGCTGGATAGAAAGCGGCAGGTGCTACACGGTGCGCTTTGGCATGAAAATGCTGATGATGCATTTCCTTGGCGGTGATTTCAGGAAGGAGTACCTGGGGTGGGTAGCTGAAGTGCAGTCTGAGGAATACTATGTTAAGATGATGCAGGCATGGTTCTTTGCAGAGGCACTCGCGCTGCAGTACGATGCTGCGCTGCCATATATAACGGAAGGAAAGCTCGGTATATGGGTGAGCAATAAAGCCATACAAAAAGCAAGGGAGAGCCTGAAGATACCGGATTACAGGAAGGCATATCTTTTGGGCTTCAAGCGGAAAATGCCCAAATAGAACTTATAACCGGTGAGTAAATTTCTGTAAAAATGACATTGACAATTCTTACGGGATATGTTAAAATAATAATACTATAAGATAAGTATGGCAAAGACGCTGTAATATGATATTACGGCGTCTTTGTCTTTTTTTTGCGGAGGTGAGGGGATGACAGCCCCGATAAAAGTTCTGCTGGCGGAAAGCGATACCGTCAGGCTGAAGCGATATAAGTCGATGTCCCTGTGGAGAGAACTGGGGATGTCGGCTGAAAATACGGCATCTACAGCTTATGAAGCTGTGAAGATACTGGATAATGAGGAAATAGGTCTTGTGGTAGCGGTAGACCGTCCGCCTGTGAGCAGTGCGGATATCGTACTTAAAAAATGTGCAGAAAAGGGTATACCTGCAGTGGTCATAGTGCCGCGCACAGAGGGTGCGGGAATAGGCAGGTATTTCTCAATGGGAGCCTGTGATGTGATAGCAGAGCCGCCCTCTCGCACAAGGCTTCGCCATGCACTGATGACAGCACGGCGCTATACGTTAAAGGATCAGGCAGGGGAGGAATACTGCCGCGCTGCCGAAAAAGCTTTTGCGGTACTGAAACGCGGAGATCAGGGGTTCATATCAAAGCTGAAGGAGCTGATAGTCCGCAGTGAGGGCGAAACGGTTACTACGGGAGCGGCGGCGGAGTACTTCAGGTTCAACCGTGACTATTTCGGCAAGCTTTTCAAGCAGGAGACCGGTATGACCTTTAACAGCTTTTACAACAACTTCCGTATAGAGTACGCCAAGGAGCTGCTGGGAACAGGCAGGCTTAGGGTATGTGAGATCAGCGAACTGCTGGGCTTTTCATCGGTGGATTATTTTACGGGAGTATTCAGGCGGCAGACGGGTCTTACGCCAACAGGTTACCGCGCTGCCTGTCAATAGTTAATAATTGGAAAAAAATCTTCCGCCGACTGTTTTAGAGCAAGACAGAAGACTGTTATAATAAAAAACGAGTCCCATGCCGCAAGCAGGGACTCGTATATTTTTAAATAATGAATTTTTTTGCCTTATTTACGATGCTTCTGTCGTTCTCGTAGGCGAGCACCTGG